>JAAYUE010000014.1 GCA_012517905.1 Clostridiales bacterium
CAGCGGCAGGTTCAGCGTCGCCGCCGAGTCCAGAAAGCAGGCCGCAAGCCTGCCGAGGCCGCCGTTTCCAAGCGCCGCATCCTCGATGTCCTCAAACATTGCGATATCCAGCCCGCGGGATTCAAACTCGCGCTTGACCTCCGTAAGGATGTCCAGCACAAACAGATTATTATATACGGTCCTGCCGACGAGGTATTCCGCGCTGAAATAATAGGCTTCGCGCGCGCGCTCGTGCGCATGACGGCTCTCATACCATGTTTCCGCAATCGCGGCCATCACCACGCCGGATAACGCATCATGCATCTGCGCGGTCGTTGCGTCCAGAAGTGACACCTGATGATTCTGCTTCAGCGCAAGCTCTATGCTCTCCATGATGTTATCGATTTTCACTGAAATTATCCTCTCTTTTTCGCATCGCGTTCTAGTATAACATAATTTTTTTTGAATGAAAAGACGCGCGCTCAGCCACGCACGCGCATATTTGGGGGCTTTTTTCCGCATGCGGGCAAAAAATGCGCGTTTTTTGGAAACGTTTCCATGCTCCGGGCGCAAAACAGTCGGTTTTGCTCGATTTTAAGTCGAATTTACTGACAAACCCAGTAACAAAATCCGTAATTTTTGTACTGTAATCCATTTTTGATGATTGCACATCAAAAGAGCGCGACAGCTGCCGCGCTCTTGGTATCGGGTGCAATCAGACATACTGCCGCAGAATCTCCGCGATGCGCTCGATGGTTGCGTCCGAAAAGACCGGGTCGAGCCCGTTTCTTGAAAGAACATCTTCCAGGCTCGCATACTGGTCGCGCATGAGGATGTTGAAATAGGCCGTCTTGGCCGCGGCGGGATCGCTCTGGTCAAGGTCGAATAATTCCAGCGAAGGCACCATGCTTACGGCATAGCTGATGTAGTACAGCGGCGTCTGGAACGTATGCGAGATGAGCACCCACTCCGTCCCCTGATATCCGTAGACCTCTTCCAGTCCATATTCCCCGGCAAGGCGGAGATACAGCGCGTTCATCTCGTCCAGCGTGATAGCCGGGTTTGCGTAAACTTCCTGCTGGAATTCGTCCTCCATACAGCCGGAGAGCAGCGCATACATCGCGTCGATCAGCGCGGTCGTTTTCGCCTCGTCCGCCAGATCGCCGTAGAACCCTTCATAATCCTCAAACAGCAGCAGCACCAGCGCCTGAGAATCCACCTCAGCAAGGTCGAGATTGTCCCCCGCGGAGTACCCCGACGCGGCATTATGATAATAACTCGTAAAGTGGCCGAGTTCGTGCAGCGAGGTGGCGATGTCCTCGGCAGAGCCCGTCCAACGCGAAAAGATGAACGGCGCGCGGTAATCCGACAGATACGTCGTAAAGCTGGTGTCCATCTTCACGGCGCTGTCGGTGAAGTCGTAAAGCCTGTTTTGCAGCAGGTAGGACACCGGCTCGCCAAGGAGCGGCGAAAACGCATTCGAGGCCGAGGCAAGTTCGCTGAAAAACGCGTCCTCGTCAAAATACGCCGCGTCGAGATCGTAGGTGTCGTCGCTTTCACTCGCCTCGATGAACAGAGGCGCGATATATCGCTTTACCGCCGCGTGCAGCGCTCCAGCATCCGCAGGCGAATAATCCCGCCCGTAGGTGTCGTAGCAGTAATCCGAATAATCCGCGTAGCCGAGACGGGAAGCGATCCGCGTGCGGATCGCCAACTGCTGCAAAAAGACATCCCCCGCCTTTTCGTTGAGCGCGGCGCAGTAGGCGTCGTAGAGGCGGTTATATTCGTCGTAGCCGAGCGTAAGATCGCTGACGATGTCCCCATAGGTCCAGCGCTGGCCGTTGTCCAGTATGGAAAACGTCGCGGAGAGATTGTCGTAATCCAGTGTGAGCTGCTCTTCCTGCGAAAGGAGCTCCTGCACCGTCGTGTCGTCATACGCTTCGTCGCGTATGATCGCGTCGACATATCCTTCGCCGAACGACTCCTTTGCAAGCCGCTCCGCCTCGCTGGAGGATTCGAACAGCTGCGCGGAAACGCTCTGCATGTCCCCATCCAGCTCGGAGAGCGCGGACTGCAGATAGGCGTACTCGTCCCGGTAATACGTATCCGTCACATCGAAGGCATAGAGCAGATACGCAAGGGACAGCATGCTGTCCGCGTGGTCGTACTGCTGTTGCAGCGCCTCGTAGGCCGCGATCATCTCCTCGGCGGGTTTTCCGTCCGAAACGCCGCGCTGCAGGTCGTCCATCGCGGCGCGCATGCCGTCGATATCCGGCCGCTCGTACGACATGTCCGAAAGCATTACATCTTCGTGCTGCGAATCCGGCAGATTCGGCGCGTCATATGTAGCGCTCTGGTCGTACGACGCGACGGACGAATGGATGACCGAATCGCCGCCGAAGCAGCCGGCAAGCAAAAACAGCGCCGCAAGCGCGGCCGCCAGAAGCGTTCGTTTTGTTACACGAAATTTCATAGATACAGTATACTACCGCGCCAGGCTATTGCCCAGCCTTTTTTGCGGGCAAACGTTCCCAGGACATATTTCTGCAAATAACCCTCTCTGTTGTTTTTCAGGCAAAATCCGAGCGATTGGCAGCCGGTATCCCCAGCAATACGCCGGGGCAAAAAGCCCTTTCTATTGTATTCACAGCCAAATCATGGTATAAAAATAAGAACGGTTTCGCCGGATCAGCCGGCGAATCCGCCAGACGCACCGATTCCAGCAAATCGGAAAGGAAACAAGCATGAACATCGTAATCCTCGCGGGCGGCCTCTCGCCGGAGCGCGACGTCTCCCTCTCCACCGGCACCATGGTGACCAACGCCCTGCGCAAAAAAGGCCATAACGCCATCCTCGTCGACCTGTTCTTTGGAATGGCCCCGCTGCCGGACCCCGTCGAACGCGCGTTTGAGATCAGCGGCATGCTGCCGCCGTTTTCCGTGCCGGAAATCGCGCCGGACCTCGAATCGGTCCGCGCCGCGCGCGACAGCGGATTTTCCGAGCAGATCGGCAACGGCGTGCTCGAGCTCTGCCGCGCCGCGGATCTGGCGTTTCTCGCGCTGCACGGCGGCGTCGGCGAAAACGGCAGCCTGCAAGCGTTCTTCGATCTCTGCGGAATCAGGCACACGGGCAGTCCGTCCATCGGCTGCGCGCTGGCGATGGACAAGAGCGTGAGCAAATCGCTCTTTCGCAGCGAAGGCATTCCGACTGCGAACTGGGCGATTGCGCGCAAAGGCATTCCGTTTGATACCGAGCACTTTCCCATCCCCTGCGTGGTCAAGCCCAACAGCGGCGGCTCGAGCATCGGCGTCGTCATCGTGCGCGAGCGCGCGGAGCTTGCCCGCGCCGTCGAGGCGGGTTTTGCCTATGAAGACGAACTGATCGTGGAGGAATACGTCTCAGGCCTCGAACTCTCCGCGGGAATTCTCGGCAACGCGGACGACTGCGTGGCGCTGCCGCTGATCGAAATCGTCCCCAAACACGGATTTTACGACTATCAGCATAAATATCAAAAAGGCTGGACGGACGAAATCGTCCCCGCGCGCATATCCCCCGAACTGACATTGCAGGTGCAGGAACTTGCGAAACAGGCGTTTCGCGCGCTGAAGCTCGGCGTGTACGCGCGCGTCGACTTTCTGCTGCCCGAGGGCGGCGAGCCCTCCTGTCTGGAGGCCAACACGCTGCCGGGCATGACCCCGACGAGCCTTCTGCCGCAGGAAGCGGAGCATTACGGGCTCGACTACCCCTCGCTCTGCGAAGCCATCGTCAACCTCTCGCTCAAGCGATACGAAAGCAAATGAAGCGGTATCTCTTTTCCGAAATCGCCGCGGCTTGCGGCGGACAATACTTTGGCGATCCCGCGCTGCTGGATCAGGCGGTCGAAAGCGTCGTCATCGACAGCAAGCAGGCCCGGCCCGGCTCGCTCTTTGTCGCCATCATCGGCGAAAAGCGAGACGCGCACGCGTTCATTCCCGACGCGCGGGCAAACGGCGCTTCCCTCGTCGTTTCCGACCGGAAGCTGGACGAGGAGCCGTATCTGCTGGTGCAGGACACGCTGCGCGCGCTGCATCAGATCGCCGCGCGCTATCGTGAAAAGTTTACCATCCCCGTGATCGGGCTGACCGGAAGCGCGGGCAAGACCTCCACCAAGGACATGGTCGCCGCCGCGCTCGGCGCGCGTTTCTGCGTCATGAAAACGCAGGGCAACCTCAACAACGAGACGGGAGCGGCGTTGACCGTTTTTTCGCTGGAAGAACGTCACGAAGCCGCCGTCGTGGAGATGGGCACCAACCACTTCGGCGAAATCGGGCGCATTGCCGCATTTGTCCAGCCGGACATCTGCCTGTTTACCAACGTCGGCTATGCGCACATCGAAAATTTCGGTTCGCTCGAGGGCACGTTTCGCGGAAAAACGGAGATGCTCGAATTCATGCGTCCCGGCGGTCGCGTCGTCGCCAACGGGGACGACGACCTGCTTCGTCAAATTCCCAACGCGCTGCTCTACGGCCTCGGCGAACACTGCGCCGTGCGCGGCATCGAGGTCAACGACCTGCTGCTCGACGGCATGGCGTTCACCGCGCAGTATCGGGGGGAAACCTGCCGCATGCTCGTGCCCGCGCTCGGTCTGCATTCGGTCTATAATGCGCTTGCCGCCGTGTCCGCGGGGCTGCTGCTCGGCATGGATCTTTCGGACATCGCGCAGGGAATTGCGACGTACAAGCCGCTGCCCGGGCGGATGAACGTGTATAAACACACCCGCTATACCGTCATCGACGACACCTACAACGCCAACCCTACCTCCGCCAAAGCGTCTCTGGACGTGCTGGCAAAGTGCGCAGGCAGGCGCGTCTGCATCCTCGGCGACATGCTCGAACTCGGGCAGGCCTCCGCGGATTTGCATGAGGAGATCGGCCGCTATGCCGCGCAGAAGGGGGTCGAGCTGCTCTGCGTCGGCCCCATGAGCGAGCACATGGCGCGCGGCGCCGCAGCCGTCGCGCCGCTGTGTACGCAGTCCTTCGCCACGCAGGATGAGCTGCTTGCGGCGCTGCCCGAACTGCTGCAGGACGGAGACACGATTCTTGTGAAAGCCTCCCGCGGCATGAAGCTGGAACAAACCGTACAATTTCTGCTCAAATAACCCCCTGTTGAAATCAAGCCCGTACGGCAATTGCCGTACGGGCTTTTCTGTTTGTCTCTCGCGCGTTCAGTCAAGATGAAACGTATCGATCAGGTCTTGAATCTCTTTTTCGCTCAGATACACGATATCCCCCGCTTCCTTTGCAATCAGGATCGACGCGGCGGTCGCCTCCGCGACCTCCAGCCGGTCGAACGCGGCAAACAGCGACGGGCCCGTGGTCACGACACGGTTGTTTTCAAACAGCACGACCGGGGTCCGTTCGGAAAACAGTGCGGCCGCGGCTTTGGGGCTCGCGATCGGTTCTTCAAAGGGGCGCTTTGGCACCGCGCGAAGCATAAAATAGCTCTCCGGCACGGTGGACGTCTCAAACGAGCGGCCGGACGCGGCAAACGCCATGACGTTTGCGGGCGCTGCGGAGCACACGGCGGCGACGTTCGCATGCTGCCGGTAGATCCGCTCATGCAGCGCGGTCTCCAAAGAAGGCCGCTTCCCCGTCTCGGCGCAGCCCGCGCGAACGAGCACGAGATCGTCCTCCTCCAAAAGCGCGTTGTCCATTCCCTCCGGCGCGATCAGAAACGCGCGTTCGTCCACGCGCGCACTGCAGACGCCCGTCGCGCCGGACAGCAACCCGTGTTCGCATCCGCGGCGCAGCATCCCGACCAGTTCTTCTCGCAATGCGCGCTCCGCCGCGTCCGGCACATGGCCGATAAGCGGTTCTTGTAAATCCTGCGGACGGTTTTCATATAAGCTGAGCTGACCCGCGGTCAACGCGCGCGGCACGCCGAGTTTTCGCGCGAGCAGGTCCAGCTTTGCCGCATATTCGATGGTTTCGAAGCGCTGATAGGCGTCGAGCAGGTTCCCCGCGCCGACGCAGACGCCGTGGTTTTCGAGGAACACCACATCCGCGCCCTTCGAAAACTCCGCATAGAGGTGATCCCCCAGCGCAACGCTGCCCATCATGGCGTATTTCGACAGGCGCATGTTGCGGCAGCGCAGGAGCGTATCCGGTAAGAGATCGACGCGCGGCATCGTCCGCGTGAGCGAAAAGGCGATGCAGAATACGGGATGCGCATGCACCAAGGCGCTAAAATCCGGCCGCGCGCGGTAGGTCGCCCGATGAAAGGCGATTTCGCTGGACGGCTCGTGCAGGCCGTCGTATGTGCCGTTCGGATGGACGCAGACGATGTCCTTTTCCGTCAGGCCGCCTTTATCGACGCTCTTTGGCGTGATCCAGATGTCGCCGTTTCCATCCATCACGGAGATGTTGCCGCCGGAAGCGGTGGTGAGCCCGCGCTCGTAGATGCGACGGATGACGGCGGCGACCTGCGCTGCGGGTGAGAGCGTGAAAAACTTCATATTTAGTCCCTTTGTTTCGCTTTTGAATGGGTCGTGGCGGTTGCCCGTTCGATTATAGCACGGCCGGTTCGCTTTGTCTGCGGCGGTGAAAAGAACGCGCGCGGTTTTGCGGCAAATCGGCCTTTGGGCTGTTGACATTTTACAGCCCAAATGCTATCATAGTCAACGCCGTCTGGGTGTAGCGCAGTTTGGTAGCGTGCTTGAATGGGGTTCAAGAGGCCGGAGGTTCAAATCCTCTCACCCAGACCACCACAGAGTCGTCGAACTTGACGGCTCTGCTCTTTTTTTCTTCCGTTTTCTTCTATTTACTTGCTAATGCTACCTCGTCCGATAAATAAATGCTGTAAGAACACTCGCATCTAAGGTGCGAGTGATAGAATTTTTTTGCATCTTACTCAAAATCCCTTAAGACAATTCGATATAAAGATAATCATTCAGTGTGTATGGCCGTGAGACAAGTCGAAATTCATTTGGGTCAGGACAATATTTGTACATTGGGATGTTAGTGCCATACCCTTTAAGCAAATCAAAAAATAGATCCTTGTCTCTTATGTCATTCTTATCAAAATATGCACCTAAATATATCCCGCTCACGCATGGGATATTAATATATTCTTCATCTGTTGCGCATACGAGGCGCCATTCCTGCTCATGCGACCACATATTGCTTTTTATAAAAAATTCCTTGGAGGATGTAGTAAGGTCGCCGTCATCAGGTCTTATATTGCTATATTGTACTTTTGTTATACTGTCCAAAATGTTTTTGTTTTCATCAACTGTTTTGTCAAGCGAAGGGAAATCAAATTCAACGCATATCCCCTTGTGGGAGCCGGCATAATATGCCCACATTGGAATCAAATCTGACTGCTCGCTGAAACAGGCAATCTTATACGATTTACTTATTGTTGGGTTTTTATCCCTCATTCTTTGCTCAATTATCTGCTTGACAGAATTGCAACATATCTGCTCTTTACCATTGGGTAACAGTTTGTTAATTGCATTTATTGCATCGCAATAAGTTATATATGCACCTGAAGGAAACTCATTTGCAAATTGATCTTTTGACACTTTACCCAACACAGTCAAAATTTCAGATGCTTCGGCATTGTGCGTGCGCTGTAATATACCAACAATATAATTATACATATTGCATGGTGAAGACCTAAACCATTCTGCCGCAAACTGTCCCTGATACATGTTATCAAACGGGTCATTGAATTTATCTGAATATGACAGGTGTACTTTTTGTTCTTTAATACAATCTATTGCTTTCTCAAAATGTTTGTAGGGACTGCAATAAATGTATAACTTCTGTTTTATTGGATTTGTAAAGTTCTTGGGTTTGCAGAATGTATAGCTTCTCATTTTTTCAAAGCACCTTCCACATAAACATTAAGAAATATTTATCTACAATATTATTACATCACTCTCCCAACATTTTCAACATCAAAAAGGCAGTATTTGTTAACCAATACTACCTTTTGTCATATTCAAGCTATAGTAACATCTTTTATTACCTAAGCCCGGTATGGCACACCTTAAAATGCCAATAATCAAAATGAAATTCTAAAATCCCCCATTATGTTGATCCTTGGTAGTTAAAACCATGAATTTAGGTGTAAATACTGCCTATCAGCTGCCTTGGAACCATTGATATTACTGGATTCTTTGAAAAAATGCTGTAACAGCACTCGCACCAAAATAAAGATGGATTCCGTACGGAATCCATCTTTATTTTTGTTTTATACCCTCTTTTTATATGCCCGCATCGCAAAAAAATAGGCAGCAAGCAAAATCCCAACGCACCATGCCAGCGCAACCCCAATATCGTTTCCGACGGGCCGGCCCGCAAGCAGGGAACGGATTGCATCAACGATGGATGTAACCGGCTGGTTTTCGGCAAAAGCGCGGACGACCGGAGGCATCGAACTTGTTGGAACGAACGCCGAACTGATAAACGGCAGGAAGATCAGCGGATAGGAAAACCCGACAGCGCCGTCAATCGATTTAGCGGACAGCCCGGCGATCGCCGCGACCCACGTCAGGGCCAGCGTGAAAAGCGTAAGTATTCCGGCCACCGCAAGCCATGACAATCCCCCCGCCGATGAGCGAAACCCCATCAAAAGCGCCACGAGAATGATGATGGCGACCGAAATGGCGTTTGACACCAGCGAGGTCAGCAAATGTCCCCACAGCGCGCTCGAGCGCGCGATCGGCATGGTGTGAAACCGTTCGAAAATCCCGCTTTGCAGATCCATAAACAGGCGGTAAGCCGTGTAGGAAACGCCGCTTGCAATCGCAATCAACAGAATGCCGGGGAGCAGATAATTCACATAATTGTCCGTGCCTGCCTGAATTGCGCCGCCCAGCACATAGACAAACAGCAGCATCATGGCAATCGGCGTAAGGCAGACCGTGATGATGGTGTCCATGCTGCGGAATACATGGCGCATGGAGCGGGAGAGCATCACGCCCATATCGCCGAAATAGTGATTCCTGGCCGCTTCCATTAATTTTCCCCTTTCTTTCCGATGATGGAGAGAAATATCTCCTCCAAAGTCGGTTGCTTTTCAACATACTCCACCTTTGCCGGCGGGAACAGCTTTTTTAGTTCCTCCAGCGTGCCGTTTGCAATAATTTTCCCTTCGTGCAGAATCGCGATTCTGTCCGCAAGCTTCTCCGCTTCTTCCAAATATTGGGTGGTCAGCAGCACCGTCGTGCCGTTACCTGCGAGGTCTTTCACAACATTCCAAACTTCGATGCGTCCCTCCGGGTCGAGCCCCGTAGTCGGCTCGTCAAGAAAGATAACCTTCGGTTGCCCGACAAGACTCATGGCGATATCAAGCCTTCGGCGCATCCCGCCGGAATAGGTCGAAACCCTTCTGTCGGCGGCATCGGTCAGATCAAAGCTCTTAAGCAGGTCCCCGGCAACCTGGCGCGGCTTTTGAAGATGCCGCAGCTGAGCGATCATAATGAGATTTTCCCGCCCTGTCAAAACCTCATCCACGGCGGCAAATTGCCCGGTCAGGCTGATGGACCGGCGGACATGATCGGGGTTTGCTGCAACGTCGAAGCCATTGACAGCGGCTGTTCCGCCGTCCTGCTTCAGCAATGTAGTAAGGATTCGGACGATCGTCGTCTTGCCCGCTCCATTTGAGCCAAGCAAGGCAAAGATATCGCCCTGTTCCGCCTCGAAGTCAACGCCCTTCAAAACATGCAGGTTTTTGTAAGACTTCTGCACGTCTTTCATCTGAATTGTGATGTCTTTCATTTTCCGTTCTTCTGCTTTCCCAGTTTTTTCAGGATGTCGCGGTTGAGCGACTCGCGCCATTTTTCCGTATAGGTATTGGCGCTTCGCAGCAGTTCGTCGCAGAATGCGGCCACATCCTCGCCAGTGATCTCCAAAACCCGCTTGCCCTCCGCCGCACCTGTTTCAAACAGTTCGATCAGGTCATAATGAATCTTCATCATGTCGTAGCCGGAGCCTGCCGCAAACATCCACATATGCTCCTGAATTTTCTTGAATACGTATTGGTAATCTTCCGGCAGAGCTTTCACCCGCGCCATCTGTTGCTTATATTCACGTTTGCTCTCAATCATTTTTTTGATGTTGAAGTAATGATCAAAAAACTCGGACACGATCTTATTCCTCCTCATACAGCTGGTTGATTTTCGATGCGACGAATTCCCATTTTTCCCAGAACTTTCGAAGCTCTTCACGCCCCGCGGCGTTCAGTGAGAAAAACTTTCGCGGCGGGCCCAAGTAGGAAGGCTTTTTTTCGATATCCACCAGCCCGTTTTTTTCAAATCGGATCAGGATGGTATAGACTGTGCCGTCCACCACATCTGTAAACCCGAGCGCGTTCAGGCGCCGTGTGATATCATATCCATACGTTTCGCCCTTGCCGATGATTTCCAGCACACAGCCTTCAAGCACGCCCTTGAGCATTTCCGTCAGGTTATCCAGTGTAATTCCCTCCTCGCGTTTCAACAGGTTCAGTATTACGTACTACTTACTACTGCTATATAGTAACGCGCAGTAGCTTGGATGACAATAGGTTTTGAAAAATTTTTTCTTTCTTGATTTGGGAAACGAATCCCGGATTCGCGGTTGACTATTCAGGCAAATCTTATAAACTAGAGGTAATCGAGCCTGATCTAAGGGATGTTCTCACCAATACATACGGAGGAAGCGACCATGGAACCCCTCATCGTGAATCTCAAACGAACGGACGACCGCGTGCACTTCGAGTGCGCTTCCGCCTCGCATCCGGATCTCGTCGTTCCGCTCGACTACACGCCGCCGCTCGGCAGCGGAAACGGCCTCGCGGGACTGGAAGCGCTGTTGATCGCTTTTTCCGGCTGCGTCAGCACGGCGATCGTCGGTCTTTTGCTGCGGCTTGGCAGGCACGTGCTCGACTACTCCGCAACGGCGGAAGGCGTTCGCACCGAACAGCCGCTGACGCTGAGCGAGATTCATTTTCAGATCGCAATCAAGTCCAAAGACGTCACAGCCGAGGACATGCGGGCGGTGCTTCGGCAGGCGGAGGCAATCTCTCCCGTGTGGCTGGCAATCAAAAACAACGTCCTCGTCAAAACGTCCTATACGCTCATTTAACCCGACCCGAACGACACATCATCGGCGAAAGGCAGGCAAGCGCCATGCTCGAACTCCCGGAGACGATCACCATCGGAACGCAGATCAAAAAGACGCTCAGCGGCAAAACCGTCCTTCGCGTGCTGCCGCCGACGAAACCGCATAAGTTCACCTGGTTTGGGGGCGACCCTGCGGATTTCGATTCGCGCATGAGAGGCAGCCGCGTAGTTGCTGGCAACGGCTTTGGCAGCAACGCGGAGTTCGTCCTGGACAACGGACTGTTTCTCAACTTCAGCGACGGCGCTTCCCCGCGCCTGTACGAATCCGTCGCCGCCACGCCGAAGGATTATCAACTGCTCATCGAGTTTTCCGACGGCGCCGCGCTGGCCGTATCCGTCGCCATGTACGGCGGCATCGTACTGCACGACAGCGCATACGACAACCCCTATTACACCGCGAGCCGATCCGCCGTTTCGCCGCTGTCCGGCGATTTTGCGGCGCACTTTGAGCGGATATTTTCCGAGAGCAAGCCGACGCTGAGCGCAAAAGCGTTTCTTGCGACCGAGCAGCGCTTTCCCGGCCTCGGCAACGGCGCGCTGCAGGATATTCTGCTCAACGCCGGTATCCACCCGAAGCGAAAGATCGGCACGCTGAGCGAAGCGGAGCGCGCGCGCCTGCTCGACGCGGTGATATCCACGCTGCAGGAGATGACGGCGCGCGGCGGGCGCGACACGGAGAAGGATCTGTTCGGAAAGCCGGGCGGATACCGCACGAAACTCTCGAAAAATACGCTGGCGACCGGCTGTCCGCACTGCGGCGGTCCGATTGTCAAGGAAGCATATATGGGCGGGGCCGTCTATTTCTGCCCCGCCTGCCAGCCGCTGAATTGACCAAAGGAGACGAATAGAATGGGAAATCCTGAAAAGAATCAAGCCATATTGGACGTGTTTCAATTTCGGCACGCATGCAAAAAATTCGATCCGAACAAACCGGTTTCGGACGAGGACTTCGATACCATACTCCAAGCGGCGCGTCTTTCGCCGACCTCGTTCGGTTTCGAGCCGTGGAAGATGATCGTGCTGACGGACGAGGCGATCCGTCAAAAGCTGTACCCCTTCGCCTGGGGCGCGCGAAACAGCCTCGACACCGCGAGCCGCTTCGTCATCCTGCTGGCGCGCAAAAAAGCGGACACGCTCTATTCCGCAGAGTTTATCGCACATATGATGCGGGATATCCACCACCTGCCGCCCGAAGCCGTGCACCAGCGGCGCGAGCGATACCGTCTCTTTCAGGAGGACGACTTCGAGCTGCTCGAAAGCGACCGCGCGCTCTTCGACTGGGCGGGCAAGCAGACTTATATCGTGCTTGCCAACATGCTGACCGTCGCCGCATTCCTCGGCATCGACTCCTGTCCGATCGAAGGGTTTCACCGGCGAAAAGCCGACGCGCTGCTTGCCGAGGCGGGGCTGATCGATCCCGATCGCTTCGGCGTCTCCGTCATGGCGAGTTTCGGCTATCGCGCGGAGCCGCCGCGCCACGAGAAGACGCGCCAGCCGCTGGACGAGCTGATCATCTGGAAATGACGAACTGCAACGCAAAAAGGAGCCGAAACCGGCTCCTTTTTTGTGTGTCGCACCACGCGTCGTTTCTTTAGATTTTTCTGACGGGGACTTCGAGTTGCGTCAGCCAATGCTCCGGGTTCGGCTGTTCATCCGGCGAAACGATCACGTGTCCACGCAGATTTCCGGCGAATGCATAGCCGTTTTCCTCCATCCAGCGCGCAAGTTTTTCGCCCGCCGCGTCATACCCCCCGTCAAACGGGCCGGAAAAGCGCAGCGTCGCCGCCAGCTCGATCGCCGGATATTCTTTGTAGACAAACTCCCCTCTGCTCTCGCCAAGCTCGTCTACGGGAATTGCGACCTCCACATCGGGGTTCGATTCCATATACGCCTCGTCGAAATAGACGGAATAGCCGTCGCTGTGACAGGCGATATTGTGTTCCGCAATGTACATGGCCAGCTTTTCCCAAAGGATGCTTTCCTCGTTGTAATGCGGCAGGATTCCCCGGAGAGAAAGCACCTTGACCGCATCCAATTTTTTCAGTTCCACTTCATACAACATAATGTCGCGCTCCTTTCGCAGTTCGCCGCTCATTTCCATGAGCTTTTTGAGTCGATCGTGGCCGGTTTCGATATCCCGGCGCACTTCGGCCGCCCGCTCGAGAAACACCCTGTCCAAATACGTTTTGTCTTCAAAGCGCGGCAATATTTCACCAATTCGCTCGATGGAAAACCCTACGTCGCGCAGCGCGGTGATCCTGCCGACAAGCGGAATTTGTCCCGCGGCGTACTGTCGATACCCCGTCTCGGGATCGATCTGCGCCGGCGAAAGCAGGCCGCACTTTTCATAGTGCCGCAGCATGCGCGGCGAAACGCGAACAAGCCTCGAAAACTCTCCGATTCGAAACAAAATGCCCCTCCTTTCTGATCTGCGCATCCGGATCGCACCATCAATATAAGCCTTGACACTGTGACAGAGTCAAGGCTTATATCACGTTTTTTTGAATTTTATTCTGCGTCAGCGGGAAGGCCTGCCCAAATCCGCGTCGTTGCTGTAACCGTAGCCTTCCCAGTATCCCTGATAGGAGTCGTCGGAGGAAAGTTCGATGCGGTTGACCCAGCGCGCCCACTTATAGCCCCACTTGTCCTCCGCAACAAAGATGAACGGATAGCCCATCTCCGGCGGGAGAGCGATGCCGTTTGCGTCATAGGCCAGTATCAGGTTGTGATCCAATATCTCCTGCAGCGGCAGGGACGTTGTGTAGCCGTCCACGGCGTGGAAGATTACGGTGTTCGCCTCTCCCTGAGGAGTCGCCGCCTCCAGCAGCGTCTTCATCGCGACGCCCTGCCAGAGGATATTCGCATTCCAGCCCTCCACGCAGTAAATCCGAATCAGCCGCTGCTCGCTCGGCAGCGCCTTGACCTCGTCGTATGTGTAGGTCTGCGGCGTGTCCGCAAGCCCGTCAATCGTCAGCTGGTATGTGTCGATGTCTACATATTGAATTCCCTTGATCGAGTTGTCCCGCGGGCCGACTGCGGGGTCGAGCTTATTGCCTTCGTACTCGCGCAGTTCTCCTTCCCGATATCGTTCCATCGTTGCGGCGGAGGCCGCGTCCGCTTCGCCCGTCTCGGCGCCGGGTTGCGCCGGCGCGGCGCAGCCGGTCAGCAGTATCGCCGCAAGTAGCAGCAATGCAATTCTTTTTTTCATCGGCGTTCCTCCAGTAAAGACTATACTTCAGTATAGCATCATTGGATAACGATAGCAGTTATGAATATTGAACTTTTCATGAACGCTTCGCGGCCATTCTGTTGTTTTAACGTGTTTTCTTTTTGCGGACGATGTGATATATTGAACGCGATTGGATCGAAAGGATTGCTTTCATGCCGCAGCAATGCTCTAAAACCGGCATGCAACGCCCGGATTTCTTCTCCGCCGGTGCGCTCGGTGTCCGCCGCCGCTCGGATTTTCGCAGCGCTGCTGCTCATCGTGTTCCTGCCGCTTCGTGGAAGTCCGACCCTGGGGGAAAGCGCCGCACAATTTCCAAAAAACGAGGGAAGCATATGATCGAAGGGATTTCTCTTGGCAACGTCATGATCGACTGCGACGACGAAGACCGGCTTTGTTCGTTTTATGAGCGCCTGCTCGGCTGGGAGCGCGGCGTGCGCTTCGGCCGCCCTTCGCTGACAAGCGAAAGCGGACTCGTGCTGCTCTTTGTACAGGAAGAGGACTATGCTCCGCCCGTTTGGCCGGAGCTGGACGGACACCAGCAGAAACAAATGCACTTCGATTTTCAGGTGCCGGATGTTCCCCGCGCGGTCGAGCTGGCAATTCAGCTCGGCGCGCGGCTCGCAGCGGCGCAGTTCGGCGGCGGCGCGGAGTCGTTCGTGACCATGATCGATCCCGCAGGTCACCCCTTCTGCCTCTGCGCCGCATCCAACAAAGCGTGACGCAGACATACAAAAAGCGCGGCAAGACTGCCGCGCTTTTTCTTCGCCAAATCAATCCGGCTGCGCCGCGCGCTGCAAAACCGGGCTCCGGCGAATCAGAATCAACAGCGCCAGCATGCTCGCGCCGAGCAGGATATGGCCGATGCCCGCAACGCCGGAAAGCGACGCGTCCAGCCCGCGCGTCAGCGCAGTGCCGCCCGTCTGCGACAGACCGCGCAAAAAGAGACACGCGCTTGTGACGTTCAGGCCGACATGATAGACCGTAACCCAGCCGCGCACGCCCTTTTGCGCGGAAAACACAAACGATTTTTCGAGCAGCGCGAGCGCGAGAAAGAAGAACATACCAAGCACGAAATAATGCGTGTGCACAAACGACAGGTTCGTCGCGCCCGTAAAGCGTACGGCTTTCGTAAACTCGCGGTAAAACACGCCGCCGGCCATGGCGAGCGCGGCGTAGACGATTGCGACATTCAGATATTTTTTCAGCATATCAGTTTTCCTCCTGTTTTTATTGCCGAAAGAGTTGCAGCCCTATTACGACGATCCAGACGTATGCGGGTGTCCTGGGCAATCAACATCCCGCCGGCCGGTATTCGTTTCGCAGTGAGCGCGACGGGGAGATTGATCCTCAAAGATCAGTCAATCAGTTCTCTTTTGTCCAAATAGAGTATTCTTTGCAAAACTTCCAGAAACACGCCGGCGTCGTCATCTTTCTGCCGCAGCAGGGAAAGCATGTTCGCCAGAACAAACTCCGCAAACGCTTCTCTGGTGAACGCTTCGCTCCAGACGTCGGGACGGATCGTCTCGTCCTGCTCCAGCCGCTTTATCAGGATCCCCTTCAGAGCACGCTGCATGGAGGTCATGCGCGCACGCCCCTCCGCCGCATCCTCGTGGAGACTGCGCATGAGGATCTCCGCGCAGTCATGCATCGTTGCGCGAAGAAACGAAATCATCCGGCCCGCCTGATCGGAAAACCGCCCGCCTGAAACGCGGTCCTGCATCTCCTCCAGCGCGCCGCTCCAAAAGTCCTCCGTGAGCGCGAAAAGCACTTCCTGTTTGCTCTCGAAATAGTTATAGACCGTGCCGACGGCGATGCCCGCCTCCGTTGCCAGCCTGCGGATATTGATGCCATCCACGCCCTCGCTGCACTCGATGCGGCGCGCGCAATCCAGCAGCGCCTGTCGCCTTCCCTCTTTTTTCGTACGCACGCCGTGTTCCTCCGTGTCAGTCCGATGATAAATGAACGCGTTCATTTATATTATAAGCGGCCAGGTCGCTTTGTCAACACGGTTTCCTGTTGAAAACGCCTGCCGCCTCACGCGCAAAATCACACGAATTGTTCACGATTTCGCAACGGCCTGTCAGCCCGCCGGAACCGCCGAACGGTTGCTAGAATCCCCGAGAGTGTGTATAATATGGAATATGTGCCGGCAAAGCGCATAGAATGTTGATTACGGTTAAGGAACTGTCATGTACGAAAAATACTCGGGACTGCCCGACACGACCAAGCCCGCCGGGGCGGGCGGCAGCCGAAACACAGAGCGCGCATCCGGCAGGAGCGCTTACTCCTCGGACGGCGGCAAAATGGAATATTATCAGGCGCCCAACCGCGGCGGCGGCAATGCCTCCGCCAAGCGTGCGAGCGCGCGCCGCGCCAAAGCGCGCAAGCGCAAGCTGATCGTGGGCCTCATGAGCTTTGCGTTTCTCGCGCTCATCGTCGTCGCCATCGTCGTGCTGGCGCGCAGCTGCGCCGCCCCCGGCGTCGTGGACGTTGAAACCGGCCGTTTCCACAACGGCGTCTATATCAACTGGACGGATGTCTCCGGCAAGACGGTCGACGAGGTGCGCGATCTTCTCGAGTCCAACGAAACCATCCGGCTTAACTCCATCTCCATCACGCTCGCAAGCGACGAACTGAGCGCAACCATTACGGGTGCGGACATGAAGGCCAGCTCCAACCTCAACGAGGTGATCCAGCAGGCGCTGTCCGGCGGCGCGAACCAGGATTACTATTCGGTCATCAGCATCGACGACACGGCGCTTGCCGACCGCATCGAAGAGATCAACGCGGCCTCCAGCGCACCGCCGACAGACGCTTCGGTCACATTCGACTTTTCCAGCAGCGGCAAGCCTACGCCGCAGTATATCGATGGAAAAGCCGGTTACGGGCTGGAGGTTGCCCCCACCGTTGAACAGATCAGGCAGTCCGTCGAGTCCGGTCAGCTGCAGGCGACCTTGACGCCGTCTCTGACGATCATTGAGCCTTCCGTCACGCTCGCGGACGTACAGGCGCATACGTCGCTGATCGGTTCCGCCACGACGACGTATTCGTTCAAAGGCACCGCTGAAGACACCGAACTCCAGCGGGAGCTGATTCCCAACCGCGCGTTCAATGTTGAAAAAGCGGCCGACGCGATCAACAACACCAAGGTGATGCCCGGAAAGACCTGGAGCTTTAACGACGTGGTCGGTGACCGCACCGAAAAGAACGGCTGGAAAGAGGCCAACGGCATCTTCGGCGGCGATACGCTGACGCTGCAGTTTGGCGGCGGCGTCTGCCAGGTCAGCACGACGCTCTACAACGCGTTGCTGGACGCCTATCCCTATTTCAAGTTTAATCGTTCCGCGCACTCGATTCCCTCCACATATGTGGAGAAAGGGTTGGACGCGACGGTGGACACCGGACATATCGACTTTGCGTTCACCAATAATTCCGGATATCCGGTCTACATCTTCGCCTATTATACGGAAAACAAGATGGCCACGAGCCGCAAGCGCGACATCACCGTGCTGATCTATGGCGAAGCGCTGCCGGAAGGAACGGAATACAAAGCCCGCACCGTTCTGGTTTCCGAAGAGCCGCCGGGCGAGGACATCATCACGGAGAGCAGCAAGCTCTTCATCGGCGAAGAGAAGATCCTTGCCGAGCCGCGTTCGAAATTTGTTGTGGACGTGTATATAGACCGCTATCTCAACGGAGAAAAGCAAGAGGAAATCTTCGTGGTCGAGGACGTATACGACGGGAACCCGCTGCGCAAGCAGGTCGGCATCAAGCCCACCCCCACGCCGGAACCGACGCCCACGCCGACGCCGTCTCCTACGCCAACCCATACCGAAGGACCGTAATCAAAGCGCAAAGGCGGAAGCAAATTTGCTTCCGCCTTTTTTCTTGCGTTCAGTCGGGCATTCCCTGCCCGTCTTCGTCGCTTTGCTGTGAGCGGTATAAAAGCAGTCTTCTCGTAAAGAAGTTGAACAGATACGTGATGACGCCGGAGAGCACGCGGGAAATCCGGTAGTCCACACGTAATAAATCGGTCAGGCAAAACATGCTGCCCTCGGTCACCGCCAGCGCGAGCAGGGAGATTACGACAAACATCGTCAGCTCGCGATGCAGCGGCAGCCCGCCGCGCCGAAACACGAACCAGATGCCGATGAGATAGTTCACCCCAATGCCGACCAGAAACGCGATCGGCACCGCGATGAGGTAATGCAGCCCCGCGCATTCCTTGAGCAGCAGCAGCGCGCCATAGTCCGCCGCAAAGCCGCCAAACGCCGCAACGCCATATCGGAGCGCCTGTGTGAGCAACCGCGCGTCGTCGCGCGATTGCAGGATGTTCGTTCGTTTTCGCATGGAATCAGTATAACAAGCTGTGCTTTGCCGCACAATCCAAATCTTCTTCTTGGCCGCGTAAAATCGCGCAAAAAGAGAGCCGTCCGGTCGGACGGCTCTCTTTGACGCTCATTCGCTTATTTGTCGTCGTCCACCTTCAGCCCCTCGAAGAGAGACGCCAGGGACGTCGTGGCCTCCTGCACCGGCGGGAGTTCATAATCGCCATCCTCGTTGTTGCGACGGCGGCGGTCTCCGCGATCGCTTCTGTCGCCCGCGGGACGATCGCTGCTGGCTGCGCGCGGCGTGCTATCGCGACGCTCGCGCTGCTGCGCCTGCTGTGAATCACGCTGCTGCTGGCGCTGCTCCTGCCGCTCGGCATACTGGCGGTCGCGCTCCGCTTTCTCGGCGCGAACCTGCTCGGCAAGCTCGGGATCTTCCTCAAGGAGGGCTTCCTTGCGGCTGAGGCTGATGCGCTTGGCTTCCGGGCTGACCTCGAGCACCTTGCAGCGCACGACATCGCCAACCTTGAGCTCGTCTTCGACCTTCGCGATGCGATGGACGGAGACCTGCGAAATATGGATGAGGCCGTCGATCGTGCTCTCGAGCGCGACGAACGCGCCAAACGGAACGATGCGGACAACCTTGCCCTCGACGATGGAACCGACCTGATACTTCTCGCCCGCAAGCATCCAGGGCTTGGGCTGGAGCTGCTTGTATCCGAGAGAGACGCGCTCTTTCTCCACGTCCACGTTGAGAATCAGCACTTCGATTTCCTCACCGATGGAGAACACATCCGAAGGATGCTTGACGCGGCCCCAGGCGGCGTCCGTCACATGGACGAGGCCGTCGATGCCGCCGATGTCGACAAACGCGCCGAAATCGGCGATTCTGCGGACGACGCCGGTGACCTTGCTGCCGACGACCAGAGATTCCCATTTTTTGCGTCTTTCGACGGCGGCCTCCGCAAGGAGGACCTGCTTCTGGGAAGCGACGATGCGTTTTCTCTGGCGATCTACTTCCAAAACCTTGAGGCGCATCGGCTTGCCGACGAACTCGCTGAGGTTTTCGATATATTTTGTGGATACATGGGACGCGGGGACAAACGCGCGAATTCCGCTGATGTCCGCAATGATGCCGCCTTTGACGACCTCTTTGCCGACCGCGTCGAAGATCTTTTCTTCGATATCTTCCTGATTGAGCAGTTCATCCCAGAGCTTTTTGCTTTCGACGTTTTTGCGGGAGAGCAGCACGTTGCCGTCGCCGTCGTTCACCTTGGTGACTTCGACTTCGATGGTGTCGCCTTCCTTGAAAAGGTCCTCGGCCTTGACGTCCGAGTCGCCGGAAAGCTCGCTTGCGGGGATCACGCCGTCAGACTTATAGCCAATGTTGACGAACACTTCGCCGTCCACAATGGAGATGACCGTGCCTTCGATAATCTGGCCGTTGTGAATCCGCGTCATCGTTTTCTCAAACGCAGCGGCAAAGTCGGAGCTGTCTTCGTGATCCGGCTTCTCTTCGACCTTTTCCTCGACCTTCTCCTCGGCAGCTTCGGCAGCCGCAGGCGCTTCTGCTGCGGGTTCGGATACTTCGGCAGCCGCTTCGGGCGTTTCTACTGCAGCTTCGGGCGCTTGTGCTGTGGTTTCGGGCGTTTCCACAGCCGCCGCGGGCTCTTCGGTTGTCTGGTCAGCCTGGGGCACGACGACTTCCTCAGCGGGAGCTTCCGCTTCAATGGTTTCGATCGTCGTTTTTTCCTGTTCGCTCATTACTTGTAGTACCTCCCTAATCATCCGGTCCGGCGTCGATGCGCCCGCAACAATACCTATTATATCATCGGATGACAATATATCAAGAAAAAGTTTGTCACTCGATTCGACGTTTACCGTATTTTTACAGTGTTTTTTGCATATTTCTACAAGTTTCTGTGTATTCGCGCTGGATTTCGAACCCAGCACAAGCATGCGGTCCGCGCGGCGCGAAATCTCCTCCGCTTCGCTCTGCCGCGCGCGGGTCGTGTCGCAGATGGTGTTGCGGATTTCCAGCTTGACCGGCCCGTTTTCGCCCGTTTTGAGCGCGCGGATGATCGCGTCCAGCGTTGCAACCGGCAGCGTGGTCTGTGAAACGAGCGTGGCGCGCTCGATCTTCGGCAGGCGCGCCGCGTCCGCGTCCGACTCCAGCACAAAAGCGTTTTCGCCGGCCCAGCCGCGAATGCCGACCACCTCGGGATGGTTCGCCTTTCCCGCGATGAGCACCGTCCGGCCCTCCTGAGCGGCTTTCTCCACGATTTGATGGATACGCTTGACGTATGGGCAGGTGGCGTCCACAAGCCGGACGCAGCGCGACTGACACACCTCGTAAACGGTCGGCGGCGCGCCGTGCGCGCGGATGATCAGCGTGTCCCCTTCCTTGAGCCGGTCCAGTTCATCGACCGAATGCACGCCTTTTTCCCCGAGCTCGGCAACGACGCTTTCGTTGTGGATGATATTGCCATAGGTATAGACAATTCCGCGTTCCAGCGCGCAACGCTCGGCCATCTCGACCGCCCGCCGCACCCCGAAGCAGAATCCGCTGTTGTTTGCCAGTAAAACTCTCATATTGGATGATTCGTCCGCATAGCCCTTCAGGGCATGAGCTCCAGTTCGTTCTTTAATAGCTGCATCCTGTCGCGAATTGCGTCCGTCACCGCGTCCACACCCCGTCCGGCGAACGTCTGCGCCACCTCGTTCGGATCGATCGGCTCGCCGACGATCGCGCGAATCTGTCTGCGTTTTTTCCAGTTTGGGTCCGCATAAATCGGTATGACCGGCGCGGCGCAGCGCAGCGCGAGAAACGCCGCTCCCTTTTCAAACGAGTCCAGCTCGCCCGTCAGCGAACGCCGCCCTTCGGGAAAGATGCCGAAGATGTGGTTTTTCTCGAGCACCTTCATCGCCTGCTTGAGCGATAGCATATCCGCCTGCTTTCGGTAGACGGGGAATGCGAGCAGTCCTTTCAGGAAAAACTGCTTGATCGGCGAATCGAACAGTTCCTGCTTGGCCATGAAGTGCACCGGCCGCGGCGCGATGAACGCGAGGCGGATCGGATCGCCGAGCGAAAAATGGTTCGAGATGAGGATCGCGCGGCCGCGAAAGAACAGCCGGCCGAGATTCTTCACCCGCGGGCGATAGATCAGCCAGAAAAACGGCGTTAAAAGATACTTAACGAGGATGTAAAGCATGATTCAGCGGCTTCCCTTTTCTGAAATGACGTTTAAAACCTTTTGCAGCGACTCTTCGGGCTCCAGCTCCGTCGTATCGATCAGCACGGAATCCTCCGTCCTTCTGAGCGGCATATAGGCGCGCGTGCTGTCCTGCAGGTCGCGCGCCTTGATGTCGGCAAGCACCGAGTCGTAGGTCTCCGCCGTATTGCCGCGCAGACGGAGTTCCGCAAGCCGCCGTTCGGCGCGAACCTCCGGCGTCGCGATCACAAAGAACTTATACTTCGCGTTCGGCAGGACGTTGGTCGTGATATCGCGTCCGTCCATGACGACGTCGTAATTGCGCCCGACCTCGCGCTGCAGCTCGGCGAGCTTTTCGCGCACGCACGGGTGTTTGCTGACCGTGGACGCGCCCATGCCGAGCTCCTGGGTGCGCAGGCTGTCCGTCACGTCCTCTCCGCAAAGCAGCACGCGCTGCCCCCGCTCGTCGAACCGCACCTGAATATCCGCGTCGCCGAGAATTTTTTCAAGCGCGGCCTCGTCGCTCACGCTCACGCCGCGTCGCATGGCATAGAGCGCCATGGCGCGATACATGGACCCCGTGTCGAGATATCGAATATGCAGTTCGCGCGCAACCGACTTTGCCAGCGTGGATTTCCCCGCGCCGGAGGGGCCGTCGATCGCGATGTTGAGGTGTTCGCCCATTGCTATATTCCGCCTCTTAATATAATAGGATACTTTTTATTGAATACTGTCGCCCGCAAGCGCGCCCGTCGACCAGGCGATCTGCAGGTTGAAGCCGCCTGTTTCCGCGTCGAGGTCCCGCACCTCGCCCGCAAAATACAGTCCGCCGACGCGCTTGCTCTCCATCGTGGAGGCGTTGACGTCCTTCACGCTCACGCCGCCGCGCGTGACCACCGCTTCGTTGAATCCGCGCGCGCCGCTCACCGTCAGCGGCAGCGCTTTGAGCGTTTCGACGAGGCGCAGGCGCAGGGTCTTATTGAATTCCCCGACCGGCAGCGCACCGTCGATCTGCGCAAGCGCCAGCACGCTTTCAAGCAGCCTCTGTGGCAGCAGCGCGTGCAGCGCGGTCTTCACCTGTTGGCGCGCGCCCGATTGCAGGTCCCGCAGCAGCCGCGCGTCGAGCTGCTCTTTTGAGAGCGCGGGCTTGAGGTCGATCAACAGCTTTGTACCCGCGGGCTCGCCCGCGATCACGCCCGACAGCGAGAGCACCAGCGGACCGCTCACGCCGAAGTGCGTAAAGAGCAGTTCGCCCAGCTCCGAAAACACCGCCTTGCCGTTTCTTTCGGCGGAAAGCGTGACGTTTTTCAGCGTCAGTCCCGAAAGCTCGCGCGGCCAGAGCTCCTCCGTTTCCAGCGGAACGAGCGAGGGAACCGGCTCCGAAACCGCATGCCCCGTCGCCCGGGCGAACGCATAGCCGTCGCCCGTGGAGCCCGTCTGCGGATATGACACGCCGCCGGTTGCGACGACGACCGCGCCGCAAGGCAGGATTTCCCCGCCGATGCGCAGACCCGAGACCGCGCCGTCCTGTACGATCACCTCGTCCACGCGCGTATTCAGGCGCACGTTGACGCCCGCCTCGCGGACGATGCGCTCCATCGCGCGGAGGATGTCGCTCGATTTATCGGAGGCGGGAAACACGCGGCCGCCGCGCTCCGTTTTGAGCGGAATGCCCGCCCGCTCGATGCGCTCCATGAGCGCCCTGTTGTCAAAATGGGAAAACGCGCTGTAGAGAAACCGTGGGTTTCTCAAAACATGCTCGAAGAAAGCGTCCCGGTCCGCAACGTTGGTGACGTTGCAGCGGCCCTTTCCGGTGATGTAGAGCTTCTTGCCGAGCTTTTCATTGCGCTCGAACAGCGTCACGTCGTGTCCGGCGCGCGCGGCGTTCGCCGCCGCGATCATGCCGGCAGGTCCGCCGCCGATGACGAATACGATCATGCACGCTCCTCTTTGACCGTTTCGGACAGATAGACGCCCTCCGCGTGCCAGACTTCCTCCAGCTGCGTCAGGTGCTGATACGCCTCGTCCTTGCGCGCGTGCCCGATGGCGACGATAATGGCGTTGATCAGCGACAGCGGCGCGACGAGCGAGTCCGCAAACGAGGCCATGTCGCTTCTTGCGCAGAGCGTGAAATCCGAAATCCGCGCGACGGGCGAAGTCGGCATGTCGGTCAGGGCGATCAGCGTCGCGCCCTTTGACTTGGCGTACTTCATCGCGTCCACGGTGCGCGCGCTGTAGCGCGGAAAGCTGATGCCGAAGCAGACGTCCGTCGAGTCCACGCGCAGCATGCGTTCGTGGATATCCTGCACCGCGCCGTTGACGAACATGACGTTGTCGCAGACGTAGTCCAGATAATATGTCAGAAACTGCGCAAGCGACATCGCGCTGCGAATGCCGAGCACATAGATGCGCCGCGCGCGCAGAATCGCGTTGATCGCGCCGTCAAAGCTCTCGTTGTCGATCATGTCGATCGTTGCGCGGATGTTGTTTATATCCGAGGAGAGCACGGTTTTCAGCACGTCCTGCTGCGGGATGTTCGCCGCAAGGCGGATACGCTGTACACTGGTCAGGCGGTGACGGATCAAATCCTGCAGCGCCTCCTGCAGCGCGGGATAGCCGTCCAGACCCAACATATAGGCAAACCGGACGACCGTGGATTCCGAAACGCCGACGCGCTCGCCAAGCTTCGCCGCCGTCATAAACGCCGCGTCGTCATAAGAATTGAAGATGTACTCCGCGATGCGCCGTTGTCCCTTGGAAAAGGTGGAATACTGCTTTTCCATCATCGAAAACAATGCGTCCATTCCGCTTCGTTCCTCCCGAAAAAATATGTTGCGCGCCATCCCGGCCGCGTGTCGCATGCTATTGAATCCAGTTCAGATCATGGCGATCCATTTCGCGCAAATGGGAATGCTGCGTCAGATCATAGGTCAGCGGCGTGAGCGTCACATACCCTTCGCGCGCCCAGCGGTCGTCCACATCCATGCCATCCGAACAGGTCGTGCAGCCGCGCGGCGCCCAATAGTACTTCCGTCCGAACGGGTCCTCGCGCTCGACATATTTGAGCTCGTACTGTTCGACGGAAAGCGGCGTGACCTTGACGCCCCTGAGCGCCTCAAACGGCACGGCAGGCACGTTGACGTTGAGCACCATGCCAAACTGCAAAGGGTGTTTCGAGAGATACTCCACCGCGCTGGCCGCAACGCGCGCGGCGGTTTCGACATGCTCCGCCTTGTAGGAAAGGCACGAAACCGCGACGGCCTGATAGCCGAGCAACGCCGCCTCGTGCGCCGCGGCGACCGTGCCGCTGTAGAGCACGTCCGTGCCGAGATTCGGTCCGTGATTGATGCCGGAGACCACGATCTCGGGCTCGGGAAAGAGATTTCCCAGCGCAAGGCGTACGCAGTCTACGGGCGTGCCGCTGACCGCATAGGCGGGCACATCCGGCAATCCCTGTATGCGCGTCTTCTGCGCGCGCAGCGGTTCGTTCAGCGTCATACCCCGGCTGACGGCGCTGCGCTCCCGGTCGGGCGCGGAAACAAATATCTCATGGGTTTTGCTCAGCTCTTCGGCCAGCGCGCGAAGACCGGCGGCAAACACCCCGTCGTCGTTGCTTAGAAGCAGTTTCATGCAGGAACTCCGTCAAGTAATAGTAAAAATATTGTAACATACCGCGCGTATGAATGCAAAAAAAGAATAATGTGCAGGAGAAGACAAATTCCCCTGCACATGAGGATTCACCGTTGAGCTGTTTTCGCCGCGTGCGCCGCGCGATTCAGTCGAGCGGCTGGGCCGAGATAGACTCGATGCTGAGCCCGTTTACGCCGTCCACATAGCCATAGCTGAAGATGGTAAAGACCGTTGCAGCCTGGATGACGACGATCGCCAGCAGCGCAAAAAACCATGTCCCGCGCGGGAATCGCCTGCGCCCGCGAAACGCGCGGTACAAAAGGCGGTTGAGGAGTATCGTCAAAATCACCGGCGAGAAGAACAGCAGCAGCTGAAGCGCGCTCTCAAGGATGACCTGCAGCGTGCCGCTCTTCAGAATCGACCAGTCGAACGCAAGCGCGAATCCGAGCATATACAGCGCGTAGACCGCAAGCAGCACGTTGAGTACGATCAGCGTGATAAAGTATGCGATCACCCTACCCGCGCCGCAGCGGGACGCGTCGCGCGGGCCATGCGCATGGCGGCCGCCGTGTTCCGGAGGCGCCAGCGGATGAAAGTCTCTGTGTTCCATAGCGTAATTCCTTTCCTGTACGGCGCTGCGCGGTTTTTGTTACTCTTCCGGCTCCAGTTCGTCCAGAGGCGGCGGCGTTTCCGCCGGCCGCTGCTCCGGTTCCTCAAACCGCTCTGCGAGCACCTTGGTGGTCAGATAGGCGGAGATGGCGTCGATCGCCATCTTGTTCTTGCCGCCGCGCATGACCGCAAAATCCGCGTCGTTGATGTAGTTTGCGATGTATTTTTCATACACCGGCTTGACCGTCTCCATGTATTGTTCGGCGATGTTGTCGATTGAGCGGCCGCGCGCCTTGATGTCCCGCTTGATGCGCCGAAGCAGGCACACGTCCACGTCCACATGCAAATACACCTTGAGCGCCATGCGCTCGCAGAGGCGCTTGTCGTAAAACATGTGGATGCCCTCGAGCACGAGCACCTCCGGCGGCGGAATCAACACCTCCGGCGTATCCGCGCGAAGGTAGTTGACATAGTCGTACCCTTTCGTGGTGATCGGCTGCCCGCTTTCAAGCTGTTCGATATCGCGCAGCAGCTCGTCGAAATCGAAGATCTCCGGCTCATCGTAGTTGAGCTTGATCCGCTCGGAAAACGGCATATCCGGAAAATTTCGATAGTAGCAGTCCTGCCCGATGATGGTGCAGCTGCACGCCAGCGAGTCCTTGATGCGCCTGGCGAGCGTGCTCTTTCCGCTGCCGCTCGCGCCGCAGATGCCGACGATGATCATGGCAATCACTCCAATGATAAAGTGGGGCTAAGCAAAATCAAATTCGCTTGATTTGTGTCAGTGTACCATGAAACGGGGGACGTTGGCAATGCATGGGAAGCGGTTATTGGGAAAGCTGGGCAATTGAGCGCATGAAAAAACCAGCCCGGAGATTCGGGCTGGTTGATAAGGAACAAATCCCTTATTTGATTTCGCAGGTTGCTCCCACACCGTCATTTTAACCGGAAATGTGCGTAACAAAAAACCAGCCCGGAGATTCGGGCTGGTTGATAAGGAACAAATCCCTTATTTGATTTCGCAGGTTGCTCCCACTTCTTTGAACGCCGCGACGATCTTCTCGGCTTCTTCCTTGTTGACGCCTTCCTTGACCTTGCTCGGCGCGCCGTCGACAACGTCCTTGGCTTCCTTGAGGCCGAGGCCGGTCAGCTCGCGAACGACCTTGATGACCTTGATCTTCTCGGCGCCGACTTCCTTGAGCACGACGTCGAATTCGGTCTTCTCTTCCGCTTCCTCGGCGGCGCCGGCGGCGGCGGGGCCTGCGACGGCAACGGCGGTCGCGGCGGCGGATACGCCGAATTCCTCTTCGAGCGCCTTAACCAGTTCGCTCAGCTCCAGAACGGACATCGCTTTGATATCAGCGATCAGTTTTTCCTTATCCATAATTTCCTCCATACATTTTTATTGCGGAAGTCCCGCATATTTGTCGTTGTTGTTCGTGCGGGTTACGCTTCCGCTCCGCCCTGCTTCTTGACGATCTCGTTGAGCACGATTGCGAACTTGGAAATCGGGGTCATCATGGAACCAAGCATCCTTGCAATCAGCACCTCGCGGCTCGGCAGATCGGCGATTGCCTCCACCTGCGTTGCGTTGAGAACGCTCTTTTCGACGATACCGCCTTTGAATTCGCACTTCTTCGCCTTCTTGATGAACGCCTTGAGGATGCGAGCCGGGGCGGCGACGTCGTCATAACCAAACGCGAATGCGCTGGGGCCTTTGAGCATTTCCGCTTCTTTGGCGTCGATGCCGGCGACCTCGCAGGCGCGCTCCACGATGTGGTTTTTGATGACCACATACTCTACGCCGTTTTTGCGCATCTCTGCGCGCAGCTCGGTGTCCTCCGCAACGGTGATGCCGCGGTAGTCGAACACGACGATGCTCTGCGCCTTTGCGATCTTCTCGGCGACGAGAGAAACCTGTTCCGCTTTGCGTTCGATATTCTGAACGTTTGCCATCTTACTGTTTCACCTCCTTGTATCTGCTAACCAGAAAAATAAAAATCCTTCCGCCCAGAACAAGACGGAAGGATGGCATACAAACAAATCAGGGTTTTGTACGCATCACCTCGGCAGGACTTGCGCGGTTTCCCGCTGCCGGCTGTCTTGGGCGATTTTGTTACCGGAGAGAATATTACCATACGCAAACGCGTTTGTCAACAACTGTCCGGTAACGGATTATTCGCCCGGGAAGGCCGGCTAAGGCCCTCCCGAGACGATCGATCGAACTTAGAATCTGAGGGTGTTGAACTTGATGCCCGGGCCCATCGTGGCGCTGATAACAACGCTCTTGAGATAGGTGCCCTTTGCCGCGGACGGCTTTGCCTTGACGATCGCGTCCATCAGCGTGGTGAGGTTCTCCTCCAGCTTATCCGGGCCGAAGGAAGCCTTGCCGATCGGGCAGTGCACGATGCTGGTCTTGTCGACGCGGTACTCCACCTTACCGGCTTTGATGTCGGCGACGGCTTTGGCGACGTCCATGGTGACCGTGCCGGACTTCGGGTTCGGCATGAGGCCTTTCGGGCCGAGCACGCGGCCGATGCGGCCAACGACGCCCATCATATCCGGCGTTGCGACGCAGACGTCGAAGTCAAACCAGTTCTCGGTCTGAATCTTCTTGACAAGGTCTTCGTCGCCAACATAGTCGGCGCCGGCTTCCTGCGCTTCGCGGGCCTTGTCGGCCTTGGCGAACACGAGGACGCGGACCTTTTTGCCCGTGCCGTGCGGCAGGACGACCGCGCCGCGGACCTGCTGGTCTGCATGGCGGGGGTCGACGCCGAGGCGGACGGAGGCTTCGATGGTTTCGTCAAACTTCGCCTTGGCGGTGGTCAGAACGAGATCGAGCCCTTCGCGAACATCGTAGAGCTTCTGCGCTTCGATGCTGTTCTTGCTTTCGGTATATTTCTTGCCGTGTTTCATACTCTCGTTCCTCCTCAGTCTCCGACGATGACGCCCATGCTGCGGGCGGTGCCCGCGATCATGGACATGGCCGTTTCCACGCTGCCCGCGTTGAGGTCGGGCATTTTCAGCTCGGCGATCTCGCGGATCTGCGCCTTGGAGATGGTGGCGACCTTGGTCTTGTTCGGCACGCCGGACGCGGTCTCGATGCCGCAGGCCTTCTTGATCAGAACGGCCGCGGGAGGCGTCTTGGTGATGAACGAGAACGAGCGGTCCTGATAGACCGTGATGACGACCGGGATGATGAGCCCGGCGGACTTCTGCGTGCGCTCATTGAACTCTTTGCAGAACCCCATGATGTTTACGCCCTGCTGGCCCAGCGCTGGGCCGACCGGCGGCGCGGGCGTCGCTTTGCCCGCAGGAATTTGCAGCTTTACATAGCCTTGGATTTTCTTTGCCATTGCAGTTCCCTCCGTTTAAAAATGGTTGTGGTCAGCGGGGTGCCTCCCCCTCCCACGCTCTATAGACGCATGGATGCGTTACAGACAACTTGATTCGCCGCATGCGATGCGGCAAGGCTTTTTTACAGCCTCTGAACCTGCACGAAGTCCAGTTCGACGGGCGTTTCGCGCCCGAACATGGACACCGTGAGCTTGATCTTCTGGCGCTCGGCGTCCAGCGCCTCGACGCGGCCGGTGAAGTTTTCCAGCGGACCGGAGACGACGCGGACGGTTTCGCCAACCTCGATATTGAGCACGATCGGAATCCGCTCGACGCCCATGGGGGTGACTTCCTCGTCCGAGAGCGGCACGGGCTTGCTGCCCGGGCCGACGAACCCCGTTACGCCGCGGGTATTGCGAACGACGTACCACGCGCGCGGGTTCATGACGAGATCGACGGATTTTCCGCCGCCCTGCTCCGCGGGACGCTCTTTTTCGACCACGTCCACGAGCATTTTCACCATGACATAACCGGGAAATACTTTTCTCTGGGTGACCTTGCGTTTTCCGTTGGGCAAAATCTCGATGGTTTCCTCCGTGGGGTATTTCACCTCTAGGATGATATCCTGAAGCCCTGCGTTTTCCACGGATTTTTCAAGGTCTTCCTTGACCTTGTTCTCATACCCCGAGTAGGTATGAACCACGTACCATTTTGCTTCCTGCACGCTCAAAACTCCTTACCCGATGTTGATGTTGCTCAGCGCGCCGAAACCGCTCGAAAAGACGAGGTCAAGAACGTAGATGATCAGCGCCATGCCAAGCACGAAGACGAGAACCGCCAGCGTATGGCTGAAGAGCTCCTTGCCGGAGAGCCAGGTGAGTTTTTTCACTTCGCCGAACATCTCGCGCAGAAAACGGACCAGGCCGACGTCGTACATGCCGTCCACCGCAATGATGAACAGCAGCGAAAGCACGACGGCGACGATGCCGGAAACCAGCGCGACGACGCCCATCTTGGTCGTTGCGGTCAGGATGATGATGGCGTAGACGAGCGCGAGCGAGCCGAGCGTCATGAGCGTCTTGCCCTTGCGCCTGAGCAGGGCCATCACGCCGGAGATGACGATGAGCAGCCCGAGCAGCGCGCTTGCCACCTTCAGCCCGGTCGAGAGCAGATACGCCTCGTCGGGCGTGACCATCTGCATGATGTTGTACGCGGCGAGGAAAAGCCCGCCTGCCGTAAAGAGGATGCTGATGGGAACAAGAAACTTCTTGGAGTTTGCGCTCCAGAACGGCTTCTTATGCGCGCTGCGCGCATGCGGATCGGCCTTGACGGCCTTCTTGTCCGCGCTCTTAACATCCTGATTCGGTTTGCTGAGATTCTGTGCCATATCGTTCCTCTTTCGTCGCGTCCGTTACTTGGATTCGCGATGCGTGGTGTGCTTGCGGCAGAAACGGCAATACTTGCTGAACTCGAGCCTTTCGGGGTCGTTTTTCTTATTCTTGTAGGTGTTGTAATTCCTCTGCTTGCACTCCGTGCAGGCCAGGGTGATCTTTACTCGTGCATCTGCTGCCATGGTGAAACCCTCCGTTAATTCGGTCAAAACATCATAAAGCGAGCCCCTTTGCGGGGCACCTTCAAAAGATACCATAACAAAGGGGCCGTGTCAATCAAATCTTTCTGGTTTTCTATGTTTTTCAGCGGTTTTTCTTTATTCAGTCTGCCGTTGATCTCAACGCAGGGACAGGCGGTCGTTTTTTTTGCGCCGTCATCCTGCATGCTGGAGCAGAATCTCCGCTCTGCCGACCAGATCCATATGCACAGCCGACTCGTTTTTTCCGCCGAACATCGTGTTAGCGCCCATGGCGATATGAAACGTATCCTGCGCCTTTTCGTCCAGCGCGATATAGCCGCAGAGAGACTTGATGCTGGGGTTGATGCCAAAGCCGAGTTCGCCAATCGTTTTGTCGGCCTGTGATAATTTTGCCAGCTGCTCGTCGAACCGCGAATCACCGCTTTTTTCGATCACGCCGTTTTGAATGCGCAGCACGATCTTTTCATAGACGCCAAGTTCTTCGGCAAAGAGTTTTTCAAAATACACTTCGCCGTTGGTGCGCTCTTCAACAGGCGCAATGTATACTTCGCCGCAAGGCATGTCTCCATCCCCGGCGTCTACGTGCCAGGTTCTGCCCTCCAAACTTAAGTTCAGCCGGCAGTCGCATCCTGTGCGCAGCGTAACGGACGTCGAGCGGGCCAGCTCGTCCGCGCGTTCAAGGCCCGTTTTTCGGATCTCGTCATAGTCCACGTCGTATGCCGCCAGCATGCGTTCGCGAAACTCCTGCGGCAAAAGCCCGCTTTCAATGGCGTTTTCCTCGCTCGGCAGCCGAATCTGCGAAAATCGCTTTGCGCTCATCAGCGCGCGAAACAGGGACGCCATATACTGCCGGTACAATCCCAACTGCGCTTCTTCAAGCTGTCGATCCAAAACGACCGGCCGATGGTTGAATACGTCGATGACGCCGTCCAGATTTTTAAAGCGCTCGAAATACGCATCCGAATCAGGTTGCCGCGTCAGCGCGGAGAACCTTTCGTAGTTTCCCTTTCGAGACTGCTGCAGCTCGAGCGGCGTCGCCCCGAGCCCCGCAACGGCGGACGCGAAATCGTGCATCAGCCCGACATCCGCATCCTCGCCCCAGAAATGGATGAGGATGGTTTCGCCCGCCTGAACGCCGGTCGCCTTCACGATCTTGTCAATCAGAGCCCTTTGCATGGCGAATCACTCCTTCCCTATGACGAGGCGGGTCGGCTGTTCGGCCGATCAGTTCCCCGCAACGGTCAATCCGGAAACCAGCATGCTCGGCGAGCCGAAAAATCCGCCCTGCGGCAGGCCGAAACGGAAGTCGTTTCCAACCGCCGTGACGTCCTTCATCATCGTAACGAAGTTGCCCGCGACCGTGATGTTGGACACCGGACGGACGATTTCGCCGCCTTGCACGAGAAAGCCTGCCGCCTTGAGCGAAAAATCGCCGGAGACGGCGTCCACGCCCGCGTGCAGCCCTTCAAGATCGGTAATCACGAGCCCGTCGCCCAGTTCGCAAAGCAGCGTCTCATATGCTTTTTCACCCGGCTGGATGCGAAACACCGTCGGCGCGACGCCGACGGTCGCCGCCGCGCTCCTGCGGCTGGCGTTGCCGGTGGTCTGCGCGCCCGCCTTCTTCGCGGTCTTGAGGTTATGCAGCAGCGTTTTGAGTTCGCCGCGGTCGATGACCGCCTTTTTCACGCAGGGCGTGCCCTCGCCATCGAACGCGCGCGGCGCGACTTCGTCGAACGGATCGTCCCAGAGCGTGACGAGCTCGCTGGCGATTTGCCGCCCTTCCTTCCCAGCCAGCAGGGAGCAGCCTTTTTGCGCCTCGTCCGCCGAAAACATGGAGGCAAACGCGGCGAGCAGGTCGCACACGGCAAACGGCCTGAGCAGCACGCGATAGCAGCCGGACGCGACCGGTTTCGCGCCGAGCTTGCCGAGCGCTTCCGCAACCGACTCTTTCGCGCAGCCGTCGGCGTCCGCCGCCTCTTTGCCCATGCGAAACGCAAAGCCGGTCTGCACCTCGTCCCCTTCCTGCACGGACGGCATGACGTAGATCGCCGAAGTGTCGGAAGAGCGCTCCGCAAGAAGGCCGAGCGAATTTTCCATGATCACGCTGCCCGCGCCGTATTCCGCGGCGCAGTAAACGACGCGCCTGACCCGCGGGTCCGCGGCGAGACACACTTCCTCCATACGCTTCGCCAGCGCGATGCGCTCCGTTTCGCTCAGCCCTTTCAGCGCCGAATCGACATGCGTTACGCTCCGGTAGCTTTGGCGCGTCTGCATGGGGTGTTCGTCTTCGCTCTCGATGCACCTGGCGTTGTCCGCCGCGTGGTCGACGAGCTTTTCCGGTTCGTCGATGCGCTCGGTATACGCATATCCTTCATGACCGTCGATGGAAACGCGGACGGACACGCCGGCATCGCGGCTGACGCTGTAGCGGTCGATCTCGCCGCCGTTTGCGTTCACCTCGAAGGACTCGCCGCTTGCAAAATACAGCTCGCAGGCCGAGCAGCCGATCGATGCGGCGTATGCCATCGCCTGCTTTGAAAAATCGCGATACGTCATTCGATCGCACCTCCTTTGCCGCCGATGGTCATGCCGGAAACGCGGATGCGCGGCTGGCCGACGTTGGTCGGCACCGAGCCGGAGAGCGAGCCGCACATGCCCGGCGCCATCCACATGTTTTTGCCAACGCGGTCGATTTTGAGCAGTATCTCGCTGCCCTTTCCGATCAGCGTCGCCCCGCGCACGGGCGAAACGATCTTGCCGTTTTTCACCCAGTAGCCTTCCGCCACGCTGAAGTTGAATTCGCCCGTCGGCGGGTTCACGGAGCCGCCGCCCATCTTCTTTGCGTAAAGGCCCTCCGCCATGCCGGAGATCATCTCCTCGTCGTCGTCCGATCCCGGGCTGATGAAGGTGTTGGTCATGCGCGACGTCGGCGCGAACAGATACCCCTGCCGACGCGAAGAACCCGTGCTCGGCAGGTTCATTCTGCGCGAGCCGAGCTTATCGATGAGATACCCCTTGAGGATGCCGTTTTCGATGAGCACGTTGCGCTGCGGCGTTCCGCCCTCGTCGTCCACATTGATGGACCCCCACTCGCCGGGCAGCGTGCCGTCGTCCACGGCGGTGACGCAATCCGCCGCGATCTTCGTATTCAGCTTTCCGCAGAAGACGGAGTTGTTCCTGCCGACCGCCGTCGCCTCCAGCGAATGGCCGCAGGCTTCGTGAAAGATGACGCCGCCAAACCCGCCGTCGATGACGACCGGCAGATTGCCTGCGGGGCATTCCGGCGCGTGCAGCATGGTCACCGCCATGTCCGCGGCGATCTTTGCGTGCTGCTCCACGTCGATGACGTCCTCATACGCCTCAAACCCGCGGCAGCAGCCCGGGCCGGAATAGCCCGTCTGCGCCTCGGAGCCGTTCATGGCGACCGCCTGCAGAAAGATGCGCGTACGCGGGCGTTCGTCGGTGACGAACACGCCGTCCGTCGAGACGATGGTCACGCGCTGCACCTGGTCGAGATATCGCACCAGCGCCTGCGTCACCTCGCCGGACGTCTGCTTCATCACGCGCGCGCCGGTTCGCATGACCTCCACGCGCTCGGCGTTGCCGATCGTGTCGAACGGCCGCCTGACGGGCGTGGTAAAGCGCGTCAGCGGGAGCGAAACCTCGCCGCCCGGCGCAGCCTTCGCTTCGCCAAGCGCGGCGGCTGCCGCGCGCGCGATTTCGAGCAGCGCTCGCTCGCTCGTGTCCGCGCCGTACGCATAGGCGCTCTTGGTGCCGAGCAGCACGCGCACGCCGGCGCCGCAGATGCGCGCGTAGTTGGCGGACTCCACCTTGCCGTCGATCATCTCGATGCGCGTACTCTCGTTGTCCTCTAAAAACAGTTCGGCATAGTCCGCGCCGCTCTTCTGCGCTTCCGCCAGAACCGCGCGCGCCGTTTCTTCACGAATCAAATCACATTGCCCCCTTTTTCAGGAATTCTGCATATGCGCCGCTTTCCGCGCGTTTTATACGCAAGCGGGCGCATATTCCTATCTTTATACCATGATAGTGGACCGCGCGCCGAACGTCAACCCGCCGGAGCGGATGTTTTCATCCGTCTTGGCAGGTCGTTAAGGCGCATCCATCGCTGCGGCAGGCGATAAAAAATATGATAGTATTGTCTCTTTACAAGTGCCGGCGGTACATGATATATTAGCCGACATGGACGAGGTAAAAAAGAAGCTCTGGACGAAGGATTTCACGATTCTCACGCTCGGCACGGTCGTCTCCATGCTCGGAAACGCCGTCGCCGGCTTTGCCATCGGGCTGCTCGTGTTGGACAAGACCGACTCCGTGCTGCTCTACGCCGTGTTCATGATTTTTTACAGCCTGCCGCGCATCGTGCTGCCCATGATCGCGGGGCCGTATCTGGACCGATTTTCCAGAAAGCGCGTCATCTATTCGCTGGACTTTCTCTCCGCAGCGCTCTACACCGTGTTCTTCCTGCTCCTGCTGAGAGGATATTTTAACTACACGGCGTATCTGCTGCTCTCCATGGTCATCGGTTCGATCGACAGCGTGTACAGCGTGGCTTACGACAGCTTTTATCCCCTGCTCATCAGCGAGGGAAACTATACCCGCGCCTACTCGGTATCGAGCCTGATCTATCCGCTGAGCACGGCCATCATGGTGCCCATCGCGGGGTTCTGCTACAGAACCATCGGCCTTGCGCCGCTGTTTCTGTTCAACGCGGGGACCTTCCTCGTCGCCGCCATCGCGGAGACGCAGATCAAGACCATAGAAACGCACGCCGAGCAGCGCACGGGCGAGCGCTTTGACGGCTCCCGGTTCATGCGTGATCTGAAAGAAGGCTTTTCCTACCTGCGGCGGGAACGCGGCCTGAACGCCATCACGTGGTTTTTCTTCGTCATGATGCTTGCAAGCTCCGTCTGCATGACGCTCGCGCTGCCCTACTTTAAGGGGCTCAGCGGCGTGGACGGGGTCATGCAGTATACCTTCGTGATGGGCGCGAACACGATCGGCCGACTCATCGGCGGCAGCGTGCACTACTTTTTCCGCTATCCCGCGCAAAAAAAGTTTACCATTGCGCTGTTTGTGTATATCTCCATCTGCCTCATCGACGGATCGTACCTCTTCTTCCCCTTCTGGTTCATGCTCGTCTTCATGCTGGTCGACGGCATGCTGGGGGTCACGAGCTACAACATCCGCATCTCCAGCACGCAGAACTATCTGCCGAACGAAATGCGCGGCCGCTTCAACGGGCTGTTTCAGATGCTCGTCATCTTCGGTACCATCATCGGCCAGCTCATCGCCGGCGCGGTCGGAGACACGCTGCCCATCCGCTGGGTGATCGCCGCGAGCATGGCGGTCACGCTGCTGTCTGTCTTTGTCATCCTGCTGCCCAACCGGGAGCACGTCAAGAAGATATACAACGTCAACGCCTGACGATCGTCCGCACGGCGGCGAAAAACCGGCCGCGCGAATGCATGCCCCAACGCAATATGCAAAGTTTTATCGAAAACGCCGGCGTTCCGCTCTGGCGTTTTTTCTCCGGGTATGCCATAATAAGATCGGTGTCGAACCAAACTCGGCACAGCCATAAAACAAATCAGCCATTCAGGAGGCGTGAACATGTTTGATCCGAGAATTCTCAAGCTGGCCGACGGCCTGGTCAATTTTTCCTGCGCGGTACAGCCGGGCGAAAACGTGCTGATCGAAAGCATCGGCGGAAACGACGACCTCGCCCGCGCGCTCATCAAAGCGGTCTACAAGGCGGGCGGCGTGCCGTTCCTCTGGCTCGGGGACAAGAGGTTCGACCGCGAACTCATGCTGGGCTGCACGCCGGAACAACTCGAACGCCGCGCCAAGGTGGACGCATCCCTCATGGAGCAGATGCAGGCGTATATCGGCGTGCGTGGCGGCGCGAACGCAAGCGAACTTTCGGACGTGCCCGGCGACAAGTTTAACGACTATATGAAATACTACTGGACGCCCGTGCACGGCAAAATCCGCGTGCCGAAGACGAAGTGGGTCATCCTGCGCTATCCTTCGCCAGGCATGGCGCAGCTTGCGGACATGAGCACCGAAGCGTTTGAAGACTACTATTTCAGCGTCTGCACGCTCGACTACAGCAAGATGGACAAAGCCATGGACGCGCTCAAGTCGCTCATGGAGCGCACGGACAAGGTGCGCCTCGTTGCCCCCGGCACCGACCTGCGCTTTTCCATCAAGGGTCTGCCCGCCATCAAGTGCGCCGGGCATATGAACATTCCGGACGGTGAAATCTACACCGCGCCGGTGAAAGACAGCGTCAACGGCACCATCGCCTACAACACGCCCTCGCTCGAGGCGGGCTTTACGTTTACGGACATCAAGTTCACCTTCAAGGACGGCAAGATCGTGGAGGCCAGCGCAAACGATACCGAGCGCGTCAACAAGCAGCTCGACATCGACGAAGGCGCGCGCTATGTCGGCGAATTCGCCATCGGCGTAAACCCCTACATCACCTTCCCGATGAAGGACACGCTCTTCGACGAAAAGATCGCCGGCAGCATCCACTTCACGCCCGGCAGCTGCTATGACGACTGCAACAACGGCAACAAGTCCAGCCAGCACTGGGATATCGTTCTGATTCAGACGCCGGAATACGGCGGCGGCGAAATCTGGTTTGACGACGTGCTCATCCGCAAGGACGGCCGCTTCGTCCTGCCGGAGCTGGACTGCCTCAACCCCGAAAACCTCAAGTAACGCATCCTTCGTCGCATCTTTTGCATGCAAAACAGCCCGGCGCAAATGCGCCGGGCTGTTGTTTGACTCTAAGTTGGAGGACGATTCTCAGTTTTCCGGCTCGATGAGACCGTAGTTTCCGTCCTTGCGCTTATAGAGCACGTTCATCTGATTCGTATCCGCGTTGAGGAATACGTAGAACGAATGCCCGATCATCTCGATCTGGAGCATGGCCTCTTCCTCGCTCATGGGCTTGATTGCAAAGCGCTTGACGCGGACGATGCTCGGCCCTTCCTCCTCGCCCTCGTCTTCCACGCCGCCGAGGGCGGACTCCATCTCGCGGAGCGCGCCGGAGCGCAGGCACTTTTCCAACTTGGTGCGATGGCGGATGATCTGCTTTTCGAGCTTGTCGAGCACGTTGTCGATGGAGGCGTACATGTCGCCGGTGATCTCCTCCCCGCGGATGATGCCGCCGTCATAGGGGATTGTTACCTCGACGATGTGGCGGTTTTTTTCCACGGCGAGGGTTACAAACACCTCGGCATCCTGCGGAAAATAACGCTCGAGCTTGCCGACCTTTTTGTTGACAAGGTCGCTGAGGTAATCGGAGATCTCGAGATTTTTCCCTGTAATCGAAATACGCATGATACCACTCCTTCTTCGGCAAACTATTTTGTACTCTGCCTGCTTTTATTATTCGATACAATGATGGAGTTTCCCTGCCATCCTTGTGAACGAATTTTATAATGATTTGACAAATTCTTCCGTAATAGTGTCACATGCAATTCTCCGCGGTTGTGATATAACATAACTATTCTGGGCCGCGAGTCCGGTTTCGATAAAAAGCAGCGGGCGAACGCCCGCTGTCTTTTGCTATTTGATTCTCCTGCCGGAGCCGTACACCGCCGCGATCGATCGATCGTCCGCCAGATACACCGCCCGCTCGAAGCGTTCCTTCACCGTCAGCGTCCGCGCGCTCGGCGGCAGCGCCGCGTCGTCGAGCACCACCGCATGCAGCGGATTGCCCGGCGCGAAGCCGTCCCGGTCCCCAAAGTAGCGTGACCCCGCGCTGGTCGCGAGGTAATACGCCTCGCCGACGGTGAGAAACGGCTCCAGTCCCTCGGTTGCGATGGCGCGCGCCTTCGACATGCGAAGGCAGCACGTGAGCACCTGCAGCATGGGCAGCTGCGCGCCGCCGGCGATATCCGAACCGAGCGCAACCCACACGCCGCGCTCTTTCATCCGACGCACGGGCGCAAACCCGCTGCAGATGTTGATGTTGGAATCCGGGCAGTGCACGCAGAGCACGTTGTGGTCGATCATGGCCTGCTGCTCCCGCTCGTCGGAGTGCACGCAGTGCGCCATGATGGTGTGATCCGTCCAGAGGCCGAATTTGTCATAGGTCTGCCAATACTGCTCGCAGTCGGGGTGCAGTTCTTTGACCAGCGCGATCTCTTTCTTGTTCTCGCTCAGGTGAGACTGCACGAACACGCCGCGCTCCCGCGCGGTCTCGCCGAGCCAGCGCATGAGCTCGTCGGTGCAGCTCGGCGTAAAGCGCGGCGTCAAAATCGGCCGCACGAGCGAGAAGCGGTCGCAGGCGTCCAGCCAGCGGAGCGTCTCGCGCTTGCTCTGCAGTGTGCTCTCCTGGCATTCGCAGCTGTTCCGGTCCATGTTCACCTTGCCGACATAGCCGCCGACGCCGGCGCGCTCGAGTTCCTCCATGAGGATCAGCGTCGCGTCCGTATGAATCGAAGAATAGATGCAGACGCGCGTGGTGCCGTTGTTTACCAGCTCCGAAGCAAGCCGCAGATACGCTTCCCGCGCAAACGCCGTGTCCTCAAAGCGCGCCTCTGTCTTGAACGTATACGTTTTAAGCCACTCCATCAGCGGCAGATCCATGCCCATGCCGAGCATGGGGTACTGCGGCGCATGCAGGTGCATGTCCGAAAAGCCCTGCAGCACCAGTTTGTCCGAATAATCCTCGACCGGCGCGCCGGCGTAGCGTTCCGGCAGCGCCGAAAACACGCCCTGCACAACGCCGTCCTCGACGGCGAGCCAGCCGTTTTCCGTAATCACGGGGTCCGAGAAGGATTTTGCTTCTATGATGTGCCCTTTGATCAGGGTCAGCGGTTTCTTTTGTTCCGTCATGTCGTTACTTCCTTGCTTGCATTCCGCAGACTGTCTGCGGTCAGATGGATTCGAGCGTATCGATGTCCGTCAGCTCGCGCGCCGCGCCCGCCTCGACGAGCCGCAGCAGCTCCGGATGGGACCGGATCACCGCGCCGCCGCCGACGTCCTGCGCCAGTTCGGTCAGCTCCCGAAACATCGCGCGGGGAAATATCGCAGGGTTGCCGCGCGTGCCGGCGGACGAGAGCGAAACGATGCGTTCGGGCTCTTCTTCAAACGCATCCAACAGCCGCATTACGCTTTCCTTCGTCAGATACGGCTGATCCGATACGGCGTAGAGGATGCCGTCCAGCGCCGGTTCGACGGCGCGCAGCGCGTTCGTCGCAAGGGAGACGCTGGTGCCGACGCCGCGTCCCGGGTCGGGGTTGACCGCCACGAAAAAGCCGCCGCTCTGCGCCATGCGCCGGATTTCGTCCGCCTCCGCCCGCGTGACGCACACGCGGGCCGCAAACGGGACGGACCCGAAGAGCCGCAGCGCTCTTGCGATCATCGGCTCGCCCTCCACTTCGTGGAGCAGCTTGCCGCCGCCAAAACGCACGCCGGCGCCCGCCGCGAGCAGCGCGCAGCCGATCTTCACGCGCGATACCTGCCGGAAGCCTTGCGGAATACGAACCGGCCCTTGCCCTCTTTCACCAGCTGGCCGTCCCGAACGACATGCCGCCCGCCGAGCAGCACGTCCGAAACGGAGCCGTATACCTTCATGCCCTCGTAGGGCGAGTTGTCGCAGTGGTGCGCGTTGGTCTTGTATGAAATCGTGCTTTCGCCCGCCGGATCGTAGATGGTGATGTCCGCCTCCGATCCTTCCTGCAGCACGCCGCGGTGCGGATACATGCCGAACATGCGCGCCGCGTTTTCGCTGAGCAGCGCCGCCATCTGCTGGAGCGTAATGCGCCCCGTGCGCACGGCGTAGGTATAGACGAGCTGCGCGCGGTTCTGCACGCCCGCGCCGCCGTTGGGTGTTTTGGAAAACTCGCCCTCGCCGAGCGCCTTCTGGCTCATCGTAAACGAGCAGTGGTCGGTACCGATGACGTCGATCTCGCCGGAGGACATCGCGGAAAGCAGCGCGTCCTCGTCTTCGGGTTTGCGAAGCGGCGGAGACATGATGAATTTCTCCGCGTCCGGCTCGCCGTAGCGCGAGTCGTCCAGCACGAGATACTGCGGGCAGGTTTCCAGATAGACCTCCTGCCCCCGCGCCCGCGCGCGCCGCGCCTCCTCGAGCCCTTCGTGCGTGGAGAGATGCACCACCCAGACGGGCGCGTCCGCGAGCTCGCCGATTCGCATGAGCCGCGCGACCGCCTCCGCCTCCACGGCGTTCGGCCGCGAAAGCGGATGTCCCAGCGGGGAGCGCATGCCGATGCTGTTAAGCTCGTGGATGCGCTCGTTGAGGACGTCGTAATTTTCGCAATGCACGCCGCTGATGCAGTTGAGCGCGTTCATGTGCTTGAGCGCGGCGTAGATTTCGCCGTCGTTGAGGCGCATGGCGTCGTACACCATATACATCTTAAAGGAAGTGACCCCCTGCGCAACCATGTTTTCCACCTCGGCGGCGCGCTCGCCGTCCCACTCCGAAATGGCCATATGGAAGCCGTAGTTGCAGCTCGACCCCTCGGCTTTTCTGTGCCAGAGGTCCAGCGCGTCCTGCATGGTCATGCCGTGGTCCTGTGTGGCAAAGTCCAGCACCGTGGTCGTTCCGCCGAGGATGGCCGCGCGCGTGCCGGTGGCGAAGTTGTCCGCCGTGACGGTGACGCCGAGGTCGAGGTCGAAATGCGTGTGCGTGTCGATAAACCCCGCGAATATGAGCTTGCCTCCGGCTTCGATGACGTTGTCCGCCTGCTCGGTGATCTTCGGCGCGACGCGTTTGATGAAGCCGTTTTCAACGAGGATGTCCGCCTGCTCGATGCCCTGGCTGCGCACGAGCGTTCCGTTTTGAATGAGGGTTCGCATGGGTGAATCGCCTCCTTATGCACGTTTTGGTTTCGCCGGCCGTCGCTGTTTCGAATGGGTTGGTCGGTCGGGGATGCGTCCGCTCGTTCCCTGCAAAACGCAGGATGGACGGGAAAACGCCTGCAAAAACTGATCCCTATCATTATTTTAGCACAGGAAAAATTGATTGCAAAGTATTTGCATCTAACAATCTTTGTGCTATACTAACAAAAAGGTGGGTGAGCATTATGCAAAAGTCACGTCTACGCGCCGCCATCCTGAACGCGGCCAATCGAAACGCTGCGTTGGTCATCAAAAACGCAAAGATCGTCAACGTTTTCTCCGAAGAAATCATAGAAGCGGACGTCGCCATGCGCGACGGCATTATCATCGGCGTCGGGTCGTATACCGGCCGTGTGGAGATCGACGCAAAAGGCGGATATCTCTGCCCCGGGCTCATCGACGGACATGTGCACATCGAATCCTCGATGGCGCATCCTTCCCGTTTTGCCAACGTCATTCTCGAAAAAGGCACCACCTCCATCATCGCCGACCCGCATGAGATTGCCAACGTATGCGGTTCGGACGGAATTCAATACATGCTCGACCAAACGGAATGGCTTCCCCTTTCCGTTTTTATTATGGTCCCGTCCTGCGTTCCGGCGACCGCCTTTGAAACCAGCGGCGCAAAACTGACGGCGCGCGACCTCGAAGCCTTCATCGACCACCCGCGCGTGCTGGGCCTCGGCGAGGTGATGGACTATGTCGCAACCGTCGAGGGCGAAGGCGAGATGCTCGACAAACTGCATCTCTTCCGGCACCACCCGATCGACGGGCACGCGCCTACGCTGACCGGCGACGCGCTCAACGCCTACTGCGTCGCGGGACCGCACACCGATCACGAGTGCATCACCTACGACGAGGTGCTCGAAAAACTTCGGGACGGCCTTCGCATCCATCTGCGGCTCGGCTCGGCAAACCGAAACGTGGAATCGATCATGAAGCAGATCGCCGAAAACCACCTGCCGACGCGCAGGATGTCTTTCTGCACGGACGACAAGCACCTTGCCGACATCCGCGAGGAGGGACACATCAACTACATCGTGCGCCGCGCCGTCGCGAACGGCATTCCCCCGATCAAGGCCATCCAGATGGCGACCATCAACACCGCCAACACCTACGGCATCCGCCACTACGGCGCCGTCGCGCCGGGCTACCGCGCGGATCTCGTGCTCTTCGACAACCTCACGGACTTCAACCCGCAGTTTGTCATCACGGACGGCAAGGTGTTCGAGCCGAGCGTGGACACGCACATCAAGCCCGATCCGAAAATCTACAACAGCGTCCACCTCGCGCCGCGCAAACCCGACATCCTGAAGATGCCGATCTCCGGCGAGGCGAACATCATCCGCCTGATTCCGAAGGAGCTCGTCACCGCGCTGGACGTGGAGGACGTATACACCGAGGACGGGCTGTTCGTTCCGAAAAACGGCCTGCTCAAGCTCGCGGTGCTGGAGCGGCACCACGCCTCCGGCCGCGTCGGCCTCGGCATCCTGCGCGGGTTCGACATTCAAAACGGCGCCATCGCCACCACGGTCGGGCACGACTCGCATAACCTCGTTGTGGTCGGCGACAACGACGCGGATATGCTCGCGGCGGTCGACGCGCTCGAAGAGTGCGGCGGCGGCTACGTCGTGGTCAGCAACGGCGAGATCCTCGCAAAGCTCGTGCTCTCCGTGGCGGGGCTGATGAGCGACGCGCCGCTCGAGAGCATCCTCAAGCACCAGCGCGAACTGCTCGCCGCCGCGCAGCAGCTCGGCATCCATACGGATTCCGACCCGTTTATCACGCTCTCGTTCATCGCGCTGCCGGTCATTCCGGACGTGCGGCTCACGGACATGGGGCTTTTCGACGTGAAGCATATGGAGTTTTTCAACAAGATCAACCCATAATAGCCACCCGTCGCAGAAATAGACGGATGATATACAATATGTTGTTTATTTTGTGATATTCCCGTAGCGTTTTCATGAAGGCTGATTTTGTGCGCGCTATCGGTAGTATGATATGGATGGATGATTCCACGCCGTTTCGCCGCATATCCCGCGCAGCGGCAAGCGGATTGCCCGCCTGAAAGCAGGCGTTTTTACCGGATGATTGAACCCGCGGCAAACCATCTGCCGCTGCGTTTTTCCACAAATCACAGGAGGGTACTATGGTAGTTGGAAAAAGCGTCAAACGCGTAGACGCGATCGACAAGGTAACAGGGCGCGCCCGTTATACGGACGACCTTGCCGACAAAAGCGCGCTGATCGTTAAAATCTGTCACTCGACCATCGCCCACGGCATGGTCAAATCCATCGACACGAGCGCGGCGGAGAACATTCCCGGCGTCGTAAAGGTCATCACGTGCTTCGACGTGCCGAACCGCCCCTTCCCCACGGCCGGCCATCCCTGGTCGACCGACCCGCACCATCAGGACGTTGCCGACCGCATGCTGCTCAACCGGCATGTGCGCTACTACGGCGACGAAGTCGCCGTAGTCATCGGCGAGGACGAGGTTGCGGCGGAGCAGGGCGTGCGCGCGCTGAAGGTGGAGTATGACGAGCTGCCGTTCGTTCTGGACGTGCAGGAGGCCATGCAGGACGGCGCGCCGCAGCTGCACGAGGAATTCAAAAACAACATCCTCGACCATACCGGCTATGAGGTCGGCAACTATGAAGAGGCGATTCAGGAGCCGGGTCTCGTCAAGATCGAGGGCTGGTACAATACGCCCATCGTGCAGCACTGCCACATCGAAAACCACATCTGCTTTGCGGAAGAGCAGTTCGGCAAGATCGTGATCGTATCCAGCACGCAGATTCCGCACATCGTGCGCCGCATCTGCGGGCAGGCGCTCGGCCTGCCCTGGGGCAAAGTCCGGCTGATCAAGCCCTACATCGGCGGCGGATTCGGCAACAAGCAGGATGCGCTCTACGAGCCGCTCTGCGGCTACTGCTGCCAGCAGGTCGGCGGCCGGCTCGTCAAGCTGGACGTCAGCCGCGAGGAAACGTTTGTCAGCAACCGCGTGCGCCATGCCATCCGCTACCATATCATCACCTACGCCCGCCCGGACGGCCGCTTTGTCGCGCGCCGGCTGGAGGCGTTTTCCAATCAGGGCGCATATGCAAGCCACGGCCACGGCGTCAACGCCAAGGGCGCGGGCGCGTTCAAGCAGATCTATGTGGACGACAAGGCCACCAAGGTGGACGCCTATACCGTATACACCAACCTGCCGGCGGCGGGCGCGATGCGCGCCTACGGCATTCCGCAGGTTTCGTTTGCCATCGAAAGCAGCGTGGAGGACGCGGCGAAGGCGCTGGGCATCGACTCGCTCAAGCTGCGACAGATGAATATGATGCCCGTCGGGTATACGGATTCGTTCTCCAAAAACGTCAACTATTTCGACAGCCTGAACCAATGCATCGCCAAAGGCAAGGCGTATATCGACTACGAACGCAAACACGAGGAATATGCCAAACAGACGGGCCCCATCCGCCGCGGCGTCGGCATGGCGATCTTCTGGTACAACACCGCCGTCTGGCCCATCGCGCTGGAAGCCTCGAGCTGCCGCATGGTCATGAACCAGGACGGTTCCGTCCAGCTGGAGATCGGCGAGACCGAAATCGGTCAGGGGGCGGACACCGCCTTTGCGCAGATGGTCGCGGACACGGTCGGCGTACCGTTTGACAAGGTGCACGTGCTCACCACGCAGGACACGGACGTTACGCCCTTTGGCACGGGCGCCTACGCTTCGCGCCAGACCTATGTGGCCGGCTTTGCGATTCACAATATCGGCACACAGCTGAAAAACAAGGTGCTCAAATACGCCGAATACATGACCGGCAAGCCCGCGGAAACGCTCGATATGGCGGAAGGCGTCGTCTTTGAAAAAGAGACGCAGGAACAGCTCATGACCATCGACGAGCTCGCAACCAGCGCGCTCTATTCCCTCGATCAGGCCGAGCAGTTCAGCGCCGAAGGCACCACGCAGATCAAGACCAACGCCTATTCCTTCGGCTGCGGCTTTGTCGAGGTCGAGGTGGATATCCCCATGTGCAAGGTCAAGCTGCTCAAGATGATCAACGTCCACGACTGCGGACGGCTGATCAATCCCCAGCTCGCCGAGGCGCAGGTGCACGGCGGCATGAGCATGGCCATCGGCTACGGCATGGGCGAGCAGCTGCTCTTCGACCCCAAGACCGGCAAGCCGCTGAACAACAACCTGCTCGACTACAAGCTCTGCACCATGATGGACCACCCGGATCTCAAGGCCGAGTTTGTGGAGAATTTCGAGCCGACAAGCCCCTTTGGCACCAAGGCGCTCGGCGAACCGCCGACCTGCCCCGGCGCGCCGGCCATCCGCAACGCAATCCTCAACGCGACGGGCGTTTCCGTCAACCAGACGCCCGTTACGCCGCATATCCTCTTTGAGCGCTTCAAAGAGGAAGGCCTTCTGTAAGGAAAGGAGCCGAACATGTACGATTTTTCCGCTCTATACGAAGCGACGAGCGTTTCCCACGCCGTGCAGCTCATGCAGGAGCACCCCGATGCGGTGCTCATCGCGGGCGGCAGCGACGTTTTGATCAAGCTGCGCGAGGGCAAGCTCGCGGGCGCGGAGCTCATCAGCATCTATAAGCTCGACGAGCTGCGCGAGGTCACCATCGACCCCGACGGCGCGCTGCGCATCGGTCCGATGACGAGCTTTTCGCACGCGACGAAGAGCCCCGTTTTGCAGCAGTACATGCCCGTGCTCGGCGAGGCGGCCGACACCGCCGGCGGCCCGCAGCTGCGAAACGTCGGCACCGTCGGCGGCAACATCTGCAACGGCGTGACCAGCGCGGACACCGCCTCCACCGAGGTGGCCTACGACGCGGTGCTTGAAATCACAGGCGCAAACGGCGTCCGCAAGCTGAGCATTCACGACTTTTACAAAGGCCCCGGCAAGGTCGCGCTGGAAAAAGGCGAACTGCTCACGGCAATACTGATCCCCAAAGAGAGCTATGAAAACTGCTATGGCTACTACATCAAGTACGCCATGCGAAACGCGATGGACATCGCGACCATCGGCTGCTCGGTCAACGTCGTGCTCAGCGCGGACAAACAGACGATCCAGCGCGCGCGCATCGCGTATGGCGTGGCGGGGCCGGTGCCCATGCGCGCCAGAACCGCGGAGGCGGCGCTGGCCGGCCAGCCCGTCGGCGAGGGCGCCATCGAAATCGTCGGCCGCGAAGTGCTGAACGACGTGAATCCGCGCACCAGCTGGCGTGCGAGCGCGGACTTCCGCAAACAGATCATCAGCGAGACCGCCCGCCGCGGACTGCGGGCCGCCATCGAGCGCGCAGGAGGTGTATTCTAACCCATGGAAAAGAAACTGGTCAAATGCAACATCAACGGCAAGGACGTGGAAACGTATGTGGACGTCCGCGCTTCGTTGACGGACATGCTCCGCAACGACTACCGCCTGACCTCCGTTAAAAAAGGCTGCGAGGTCGGCGAGTGCGGCGCGTGCAACGTCATCATCGACGGCGAGTGCTTCAACTCCTGCATCTACCTCGCGGTCTGGGCGGAGGGCAAGCGCATCCGCACCCTCGAAGGATTGCTTGGTCCCGGCGGCGAGCTGAGCGACATTCAGCAGGCGTTTGTGGACGAGGCGGCGGTACAGTGCGGCTTCTGCACGCCGGGCTTCATCATGACCGCGGTCGAAATTCTCGAAACCGGCAAGGAGTACACGCGCGACGAACTGAGAAAGCTCCTCTCCGGCCACCTCTGCCGTTGCACGGGATATGAAAACATCCTGAACGCGGTAGAGAAGACGATGAAACAGCGCCTCGGAAAAGCGTAGGGTTTGATTTTGCATAATATTGCAAAAAAATCTGCTGGCTATGCCAAAAAAGGAATTGCAATACGCACTCGATTGAAGTAGCATAAAACACAAGCCATCCATGCCGCCCGAAGCCGGTCTTGACGGTTTCGGGCGTTTGCATACCCGCACGAAAGGAAAAAAACGACCATGCGCTATTCGGATTTGGACAAAGCGGCCCTAGGGGCTGAGCTGATCCGCGTCCAGCAGGACTATGAAGCCCTGCGCGGCCACAAACTCAATCTCAACCTGACCCGCGGCAAACCCGAGACCGCGCAGCTCGCCCTTTCGGACGAGATGTTCCATACGCTCGACGACGGCGATTTTACCATCGACGGCGTGGACGCGCGCAACTATGGCGAGCTGGCGGGCCTTCCCGCCTGCCGCAAGCTCTTTGCGGACATCCTCTTCTGCAAGCCCGAGGAGGTCATCCTCGGCAACAACGCGAGCCTTCAGCTCATGTACGACCTCATCGCAAAGGCGTATACGCACGGCCTGCTGCGCAGCGCGCGCCCCTGGGCAAAGGAAGCGACCGTCAAGTTTCTCTGCCCCTTCCCCGGCTACGACCGGCACTTCAACGTGAGCAAGTCCTTTGGCATGCAGCTCGTCCCCGTTCCGATGGGCGAGACCGGGCCGGACATGGATCTCGTAGAGCAGCTGGTCAAAGACCCCGCCGTCAAGGGCATGTGGTGCGTTCCGAAATATTCCAACCCCGACGGATATGTCTATCCGCTTGAGACCTGCAGGCGCATTGCCGCGCTGAAGCCCGCAGCGCCCGACTTCGCGCTCATGTGGGACAATGCATACTGCATCCACGCCTTCGAGGGCGAAGAAACGGCGTTTCCGGACATGGTCGGCCTCTGCCGCGAGGCGGGCAACCCCGACCTCGTATACGAGTTTGCCTCCACGAGCAAAGTCACCTACGCGGGCGCGGGCGTTTCCTGCATGGCCGCCAGCGTGGACAACGTGAAATACATCCTCTCGCTCATGACCTTCCAGACCATCGGCCCGAACAAGGTCAACGAGCTCATGCACGTGCGCTTCCTCAAGGACAGGGAGAACACCTTGCGGCACATGAAAAAGCACGCCGCCATCATGAAGCCGAAATTCGACCTCGTCTGCGACGCGCTGGAGCGCGAGATCGACCCGCTGGAGATCGCAAGCTGGCATCGCCCCAAGGGCGGCTATTTCGTGAGCATCAACGTCATGCCCGGCACGGCGAAGCGCGTCGTCGCGCTCTGCAAGGACGTCGGCGTGGCGCTCACGGGCGCGG
>JAAYUE010000015.1 GCA_012517905.1 Clostridiales bacterium
CTGTGGGTCAGCTCGACGGTGCGAAGGAGTTTCGGTGTGTCCGCACTGATGTCATAGATGAAGATCGTCTTGCCGCCGCCAATTGCCGCGATCTGACGATCCGCATACAAAAACGCCTGATTTCTGCCGGTGGTCAGAATGCGTGTCTTCTCTCCGGTATCGGGATCGACACGATACAGCGACTCCGAAAGCGCGCGGTTTTGGTGAAACCAATCTGTCGCCCAGTAATTCGCCCAGTAATTATTTCTAAGTAGCTCAGTAAAAACCAGAATACTCTCCCCGCAATCAATCTGGTTAAATACACATTCCGGTGGAGAAAAGCTAACGGTGTCCGACATCACCTTTGTTCCAGAGTCATAAGTCTCAAGCCCCCTAACGGAAGCGAAAATCATTCTGTCTTCTTGAACCCTGCAAAACCAGCGCGCGAATTCAGAGTCTGCGTACGCGCTTTGATCGGAGAATAGACGATCGTTTTGAGTAGCAATCGTGGCTGCATTCGCATCATAAACGCTGATGGACCCCCGGCCAGTTAACCGCTCTGTCTGCTCCGGGTTATCATAGATCGTGTTGCCAAGGTCTACAAACAAATTGTTCAGATATGCGATAGACAGCAAAGCTTGGTTGACCAATCCTTTTCTTGCTTTCTGGTACATCACTGGTTTTTGATAATCGGAAAGTGGCACCGCTATGCCGTTTTGGAAGCACACGGCGGATAGCCCGGAACTGCCGTCATATCCCACGATGTTGACAAACCGTAAAATAGATGTCCCGGTTTCTGAAAGGTAGAAATCCCAAACGTTTTCATCCCGTAAATTATCCGAATAGGTTGCGTCCAGTAAAAAATCGCTTGATGCGTTCGCCCCATTCTTTCGGGAATAAAGACGAAACTGACGATACGGTCCGGCCGCATTCTCTTTTATACCGGTAAACCCTGCATAGTTGATCGCATCATCCTGAATTTGAATCGCGCGGATGTCTTCTGTGGGTATTTCCAGCCGAATATCTTCACCCGATACATCCATGCTGTAAATGCCCTGTGTGTCGAGTTCGGACGAGAGATAATAAATGCGCCCATCATAATACGTCGCTTTCTTGCCGTTCGGCGAAAAGGTATCTTCTTTGAGGTTCGCAGAAAATGTGACGCTGTCGAGCTTGTTCATGTTGGGGTTATAAACGGTGCACCCGGCAAGGAGAAACAGACAAAAACCCATGCAGAAAATTTGGCTTATTGAACGTATCGCGTTCCTTCTGATTTCTCTCATCCTGAAAACTTGCATATTATCCTCCCCAAAATGCGCTACTTCTGCATTTTAAACATCGGCCCTGTCTTTCCAATGTCCGGTTCATTTGGCATGTCGATTCCCCAGACAATCCAAAGAAATGTACCCGGATAACTCTTTCGAGATAGATCATTTAATTGCTTCTTTACTCCGTCATCATCCAAATTATAAACATCGAATGTTCCCTTTTCCTTGTTAAAATCTGCCGCCACATAATGCGCTCCAATAGGATAAGAAAACATAGCGATATAACCATCATGATCCGTAGGAACATCCTTTGGATTAAAATACATGGTGACTTTTGCTCCAGCTTTGGAATAGATACCCCCGATCACATCAGGGTTCATTCCGAGCAAACCGAAAGCATTAGTGCTCATCAAAGAGTATTTTTGCATCTGATACATTAGATCCTCAAACTCCGTATTATATCCAAGTATCTGGTTTGCATTGTGAATCGCAATAACCCCGCACGCATTTCCAGCAATGTTTCCAAGCCCGCCAAAAGTTGCAAACGCTTTACTGTACACACTCTGATTATTGATCATTTCCGTTCCCCACGTTGCCTCAGGCAAACTTGACGCTTTAATTTTCTCAATATATTCCCCCTTTTCTGCTTCTGTCTTGATTTTACTCAAGTCCAGAAGATACGTTTTGAACAACTCCGGCGTTAGAGCTTTGTTCGCTATCTTTCTATTAATCAATTCAAGAATTTTCCGGCTCCCCGTCGACAAATAGGTAGTGTCAATACCGAGAAGAATTTTACCCGGTTTTTCCTGATTAGCACCATTTGAATCCGAATCATTGTCCTGCTCTGCTATATGTTGCTCATCAGTTGATGATATTTCTGGCGATGGCCCTGGCTGCGGTAACGGCGTGTTATCAGGCGTCGGCGTCGGCTGCGGCGCATACGGGTTGATCGGATTTGGGACTAGCGACGGCGCGTCTGTTTCGATCATCGCCCGCAAAGCATCTTTCCTGCTGTTTAATTGTCCGCGCAATACCCCTTTTTGTAAAGAGGGTAATCTTGACGCATCTCCGCTTTCAAGTCGCTTCCGTTCGGCTGCGAGCCGGGTTACGCTGTCGGTCAGCAAAGCCGCCTCTTTTGTGCTGAACTTGTGCGCGGCAAGACCGCTCTGAATATCGTTCAGCATGGAAAGCGTGCCGAGCGGCGTGGATGCGTTGAGCAGCGTCCATTGCTCCTGCTCCTTCAGGCCGCTGTAGCGCATGGCGAGCAGCTGCGCTTTGGTGGGCATGGCGTCCCACTGCTCGATCGGAAAATCCGGCGGGAGCTTCTTGACAAGCGCGGCTTCCTCAATCTGCGCGTTGTTCAGCGAACCGTGCGCGCTTGCGCCAAGGCGGGCGCTTCCGGAGCCGATGGCGGCTGTGTTCGGATAACCGGTTTGCCGATCGTCCAATTTCGGCACCGAAAGTTTCTTTTTGATCTCCGATAAGTAGGCATATTTGTCCGGCATAGCAGATCCTCCCGTGTGTTTGATACGCTAAGGATATCGTATGCCAAAGACGAAGAATTATCGGAAAAACCGGTTTAAAAAATATAAGAATGAATTCCGGGGCAACCGGGCGTTTTGCACTGTCCGAAACGGGTTGATACCTCATTATACCGAACAAACGTTTTGACTGCACGTGGAGAAATTGTGAAAAAAACGGCGCGGAATTCTTCCGCGCCGCGCCTGTATCATGAAATCGTTTCCTTACGCCGGCTTAACTTCCGCCCTGCCGAACCCCGTTGTGCGGTTGCACGCCGCAATGGTGACATACAGCGCGGCGAGGCACGCCAGCAGGAAATACGGCAGTCCGCCAAACCCGTAAGTCTGTCCGATCCAGCCGACGAGCGGCGGCATCAGCGTGCTGCCGATATAGGCGGACGCCATCTGCAGACCGATGATCGCCTGCGAATACGCCGCGCCGAAACGCTGCGGCGTGATGTGGATGAGATTCGGAAACACCGGCGCGCAGCCGAGGCCGAAGAGCAGCAGCCCCGCGAGGGAAAATTCCTGCGGCAACGGCAGCGCGAGCAGCAGCGCGCCAAGCGCCGCAAAGACGAGGCCCGTATGGATCAGCGCGCGCTCTTTGACGCGCATGGCGAGCAGCCCCGAAACCATGCGCCCGCCCATGATGCCGAAGAAAAACAGCGCCCCCCAGCTGGCCGCCACGCTGGCCGCCACGCCGCGCACATTGACGAAATACGTCGCCGCCCAGAGGCCGACGGACGCCTCGCCCGCGCAATAGAAGAAAAACGAGAGCACCGCAAAGATCGCGCCGCGCCGCTTGATCGCCGCGCGGTTGCCGATCTCGACCGGCTCGCCCAGCAGCTCGTCCGGCTTGGCATGGGAAACCTTGCCCCAGAGCGGCAGCGTGGCAAACATGACGAGCGCGAGCGAAAGCTGGATGATGGAGACAAATCGATATCCGCCGTGCCAGTTTCCGCCGAGTTTCAGAAAGTGGGACATGATCAGCGGGCTGACGGTCGCGCCGACGCCCCAGAAGCTATGCAGAAAGCTCATGTGGCTGGCTTTGTAGTGCAGGGCGACGTAGTTGTTCAGCGCCGCGTCGATCGCGCCGCCGCCCAGTCCGAGTGGAAGCGCGAGCAGCATCAGCACGACGAAGCTGTCTGCAAACGAAATCGCCATCAGCGCACTCGCCGTGAGCAGCACGCAAGCCGCCGTGACCACGCCCGTGCCGAATCTGCGGATCACGCGGACGGAGACGAGGCTTGAAATCACCGTGCCGACGGTGATGCAGATGGAGACAAACCCCGCATAGGAAACGGGCGCACCAAGCTGGACGTACGCAACCGGCCAGGCTGCGCCGAGCATGGAGTCCGGCAAGCCGAGGCTGATGAACGCCAGATAGATGATGACAAGCAAAATCGTAGCCATGCGCGTATTTTATCGGGTTTTCGCGTACTTGAAAAGATGTTTTTTTCGCTTCGGCGCGAAGTTGCGAAAAGCTGGCGGAATCGTATCAGATCGCGGAACCATCCGTCATCGTTTTTCAGCGCCCCATCGCTTATTTTACAAATCGGATACTAAAAAACGATTGTTTGATCGTTTATCTATTGATTATCGGATGATTCCCTCGTATAATGATTCTGCGAGGTGATGATCCATGGAAGAAAAAGCGCCCGACCGCGTCAAAAAGCGAAAGCGCGGCATCGCGACCGCACGCGCCGTCCTCGATGCGGCGGCGGAATTGTTCGCCCGGCGCGGGTATGACGGCGTTTCCGTTCGGGACATCGCGCTTAAGGCCGGCATTCAGGAGAGCTCGATTTACAACCACTTTTCCGGCAAGGCGGAGATCCTTGAAACGCTGTATCGCGAGTTCGTCGAGCTTGTTCCGAAGACGCGCCCGTCGGAGGAAGCGCTTGAAGAGATGCTGGTGATGATGGAGCCGGAGGAAGTGTTCAAAGCCATTCTCTTCCACGTGGGGCAAAGCGTCGGCGGAACGCTTACCAACACGGCCATGATCATCAATCTCGAAAAATTTAAAACGCAGCGTGCCGCGGATCTGTATTATCGCTATGTCGTTCGCGAGCCAGCGGCGTATTATGAGCGGCTGATCCAAAGAATGATCGACCGCAAGATGGTGAAACCCGTGGACGCGCGGCTCATTGCGGAGCAGTACAATTATATCTCGCTTGCGCTGACAAAGGAGTACATCATGGCGCAATATGGATTTGCGGATGCGCATGAGGTCGTCGGATACATGGTCCAAACGCTGAAATTTTTCTGCGGGCTGATGAAGCCGGACGGGAGCGCCGCCGATGAAACGGAAGAATCGTGCTGAATCGCTTCAGGCTTTGTTTCCTCCGTCCACGCCCTGCAGCTGCGCGGTTTGCCGGGCATACTGCTTGCGCCCCGGCTGGTGGACGGTGGAAGAAGCGACGCAAGCCTTCCTCGCCGGATATGGCGGGCGGATGATGCTGGAACTCTCGCCCGATCGAACCTATGGCGTCCTGTCGCCCGCGTTTCGCGGCTGCGAGGGGACGTTTGCGTTTCAGGAGTTTTCAGAAAACGGCTGCACCTTCTATGCCGGCGGGCGTTGCGCGCTGTACGGCACCGGCTTCGAACCGCTCGAATGCCGCTTTTGCCACCACGAACGGCGCGGTCTCGGACAGAAATGCCACGCCGCATTGGCGCGGGACTGGCGCACGCCGGCCGGGCAGGCGCTCGTTCGCGAGTGGATGCAGCTGCGGCAAGGCCGCTTCCCCGCCAGGCCGCCCGCGATGGGCGGCTGCGGCCCAAACCGCGCGGCTTTGCAGACCCATCACCTCTGATCGATGACCGAATCATTTTGCAGAATATTCCCGCTTCCGCGTGGTTTTTCCCGCGCACATCGGATATACTCTCCTTATGCAAACAAAAACGGATCAAACCCCCACCCGGCCCGACGTCCATACGCGCGGGCAAAAAATCGCCGCCGTCGTATCGGTCGCAGTGTTTTTTGTCGTGCTCGCGCTGCTGACCGTATTCGTCGGCGTGCCGCTCGTCAAAACGATCGGCGATCCCGCGTCGTTTCGCGCGTGGATCGACGCGCGCGGCGCCTGGGGGCGCGTGCTCTTCGTCGGCGTAATCGTGCTGCAGGTGGTCATCGCGTTCATTCCCGCCGAGCCGCTCGAACTCGCCGCGGGCTATGCGTTCGGCGCGGTCTGGGGCACGCTGCTCGTCTGGATCGGACTCGTGATCGGCACCACGATCGTGTTTCTGTTCGTGCGAAAGATCGGCGTCAAGGCGGTCGAGGTGTTTTTTCCGCGCGAGCGGATCGACTCCGTGAAATACCTCAACGACGAAAAGGCGCTCGGCGCCGCCGCGTTTATCCTCTTTTTGATTCCCGGCACGCCGAAGGACCTGCTGTCCTATGTGGCAGGGCTGACGAAAATCCGCCTGCTGCCTTGGATTGTGCTCACCAGCATCGCGCGGATTCCGTCCATTCTGACCTCGACGATCAGCGGCAACGCGCTCGGGCTAAAGGAATACGGCCTTGCCATCATCGTGTTTGCGGCGACCGCGCTGGCCTCCGGCATCGGCATCCTGCTCTACCGCCGCGCCCACCGGCGGCGCGCGCTGAAGGAGGCGGGGCAGGCGCTGGCGAACATGCCCCTGCCGGAGCCGCCCGCCGACCCGACAACGGAGGAACAAAACCAGCGTCTGTGACGAAAAATTGACGCGCTTTTTGCAGCGAGCGCCTTTGCCGCATGCAGCGTAACGCATCGCTTACAGTTCTCAGCTTGTATAGATATTCCGCGTATTTTCGTGTATATTCACGGGGCTATCCACATCATCCACACACTTATCCACATTTTTTGGCGTTGAATTCCGCGCTTTTGGAGAGTTTTCCACACTTTCCCCTCTGAATACGCGCCGCTTTCTCCGAAAAAAAGAATGCGCATTTTGCGCAAAAACACACAGTCGCTATGCAAATATGGCGGAAGTATGTCTTTGTGATTTTGCAGGCTATCCTTTCAAAACAGCGGCAAAATCCATGTTTATTCTGAACATCCGGCGATAAAATACACTGTTTTTTACAGGCATTCCCCCACCGTGGTCGGTCGTCCGGCCGGCTTCCCGCGCGCCGTTTTCCTTGCGCCAATAAAAAAAGCGCGCCGATTTTTGCGCGCCGATCCGTTGTTTTGCCGTTGTTTTTGGCTATGCGCCCTGCGTTTGTTCCTCGATGGAGAGATACGGCACGGCGTTGAGCGAGAGCGCGTCCGTTTCGCCGCGCATCAGCTTGCCATACGCCGCGCTGCCGACCATGGCCGCGTTGTCCGTGCAATAGGCGAAATCGGGGCAGTAAAACGCGATGCCCGCCTTGTTTGCGCGCTGCTCCATCGCCGCGCGCAGCGCGCCGTTTGCGGAGACGCCGCCCGCAAGCGCGAGCTTTTCCCCCGCGGCGCCCGGCTGCGCCTGCGCGGCGCGGACGGCCTTGTCCGCAAGGATATCCACCACCGTCTTCTGAAACGACGCGGCAAGATCCGCGCGGTCGATCGTTTCGCCCGCCTGTTGTGCGTTGTGCAGGCGGTTGACCACGGCGGTCTTGATGCCGGAAAAGCTGAAATCGAATCCGTCCCCCTCGTTGAACGCGGAGTGGAAGCGATAGCGGGTCGGGTCGCCTTCCCGCGCGAGCTTCTCGAGGTTTGGTCCGCCGGGATAGGGCAGGCCGAGCACGCGCGCAACTTTGTCGAACGCTTCGCCCGCCGCGTCGTCCCGCGTGCGCCCCAAGAGACGATACCGTTCGTAATCCTCCACGACGATGATGTGGCTGTGTCCGCCGGACGCAACGAGGCAGGTGAACGGCGGCTCCAGTGACAGATCGCTCAGATAATTCGCCGCGATGTGCGAGGCGATGTGGTGCACGCCCAGAAACGGCAGCCCCGCGGCGTAGGCAAGCCCCTTTGCATAGCTCAGGCCGACGAGCAGCGCACCGACCAGCCCCGGCCCGTTCGTCACGGCGACGGCGTCGAGTTCCGGCAGCGTCAGCCCCGCCTCGTCGAGCGCGCGGCGAACCACCGCGCCGATCTTCTGCACATGGCTGCGCGAGGCGATCTCCGGCACGACGCCGCCATACGGCACGTGCAGCGGAATCTGCGTGTGAACGACGCTGCTGAGCACCGTCCGCCCGTTTTCCACAACGGCGGCGGCCGTCTCGTCGCAGGAAGTTTCAATTGCGAGGATGCGCGCGCGCGGCCGACGTTTCAGCTTCTCCAGCCTGTCGTTCACGGCGCGTTCGTATTGCGTCATATGGTCAATCCAAATTCAGTCGATCCGGAAGCCGCCTGGCCGGCTTTTTCCGGCCAAGCCTCAGTCGTCCAGAAATCCCGTGTCGTCGTGGACGTTCGCCTTCTGTTTCGCCGGTTTCGCCGCGCGCTGTTTCGGAGTCTCCGCCTGCGCAGGGCGCGGCTTTGCGGCGGGCCTGGTCTGCTCCGCGCGCGGCGCGCGCGTCGCCGCCTGTTTTTCGCGGACCGCCGCCGCTTCCGCCGCGGCGCGTTTTTTCGCGCGCCTCTCTTCCTTCAGGCGCTCCTGCTCCGCTTCCTGGGCGGCGGCCTCCGCCTCCGCCTGCTTGCGTGCCTTGATGGCGGCGATGCGCTCGCGCTTCTGCGCGAGGCGTTTTTCTTCTTCGGCGGCGTGCTTTGCGTCATACCGCGCCTTCTTGCGCGCGGCAACCGCGTCCTCGCGCGCTTTTTTGCGCGCCTGCGCAATCGCGCGGCGGCGCTTGTATCCGTCCGAGGAGAGCACCATCGCGATGATGCTCAGCACGATCAGTACGAGGATCACCGCGCCGGCATACAGGCCGACGCGCGCGATGATATCCTGAAACACCTGCTCGGGCAGCATGTTGATCATGTTGCTCTGCGTCGAGTCGAAGAGCCACAGATCGTTCCAGAAGAGCATCTCGTGGAAAAACGTCCAGAAATTGGAGAAGTCCAGCGCCGCCCACGTGCCCAAAAATCCAAAAACGAGCAGAAACACGAACGAGCCGGAGAGATACCCCTGCGCGAGGTACTGCGGCGCCTTGCGAAAATGCACGACCGCCGCAAAGAGGAAGAGGATGAGCATGACCAGCACGCCGACGTCCCGATAGGACGCGATGGTCATGTAGATCTGGCGAACGTCCGCCATGTGCTCGGCCTCCTGCGGATAGTCGAACATCTGCGACGTTTCGCCGTTGACGGTGACCTCCACGTTGATGTCGTCCGCGTCGCCCTCCATGTAGTCCACCAGGCGGCCGAAGGACTTGACGAGGTCCGCGTTGCTCACGCCCATCTTCGCGCTGATGGCGAGCTTGGTAAATTCGTTGTTGATAAACGTCTCGTCGTTGATCACCAGTCCGATGGACGTGAACAGCACGATCAGGATCAGCAGAAGGGACGCGATCGTCGCCATTCCGACGGATATCAGTTTTCTCATGCGGTCAATCTCCTCTTAACGCAATAACGCGGCAAAACGCGGCCGCACTTGGCGCGGCTTTCATGCAGCGTTATTATAGCACAGCGCAGGCGCGGCATCAGGAAAATCGCAACAACCTTTGCAGCTTTGCCGCAAATTCGGCAAAATGGCGCGTGCCGTGAGGATTATACCACAACGATCCGCGCCGCGAACAGCCGTACGCCCGGCGCATGGCCGCGTTTTTCGAAACACAAGGGGCGCGAAACGCTTGCCAGCCGCCGCAAACCACGGTACAATACCATTAACTGGTTCAATAAACCAGCACTGCCCCTGCGGCAAACCGACAGCGAACCACCTTCCACACGAAACATCACGATCAAATCAGCGTGCCGCAAGAGCAGGCATGCGGAAACGAGGCAACGCATGAGCTACCGCATTTTCACCGACGCTACCAGCGATCTGCCGGCGAAGTTTGCCGAGCAGCTGAACGTGACCGTGCTCCCCATGGCCTTCACGATGGACGAAAAAGAGTACTTCTACATCCCCGGTCGGTCGGACATGCCGATCGAGACGTTTTACGCCAATATGCGCGCGGGCAAGGACGTGACCACCGCGCAGGTCAATACGTATACGTTTGTCGAGGCGTTCGAGCCCGTGCTTCAGGCGGGCGAGGACGTGCTCTACATCGGCTTTTCTTCCAAACTTTCGGGCACGGTGCAGTCCGCCTTCAGCGCGGCGGAAGAACTCGGTCCGAACTATCCCGAACGCAAAATCGTCGTGATCGACTCCTGCTCCGCCTCGCTCGGCGAGGGCCTGCTCGTCTATTACGCCGCGCGAAAGAAGGACATGGCGCTGGACGATCTGGCGAAATGGGTGGAGGAAACCAAGCTGCGCTTTGCGCACTGGTTCACCGTTGATGACCTCGTCTACCTCAAGCGCGGCGGGCGCATCAGCGGGGCGACGGCGGCCATCGCCACGATCCTCAACATCAAACCCGTCATGCACGTGGACGACGAGGGATACCTCGTCGCGGTCGAAAAGGTGCAGGGCAGGAAAAAATCGCTCCGCGCGCTCTTCGACCATATGGAGAAAACGGTCGATACCGCCGCGACGGACACCGTGTTCATCGGACACTGCGACGCGGACGCGGACGCGGAATATGTCGCGGGGCTCGTCAACGAGAAGTATCCGGACATGATGATCCACATCGACACCATCGGCACGAGCATCGGCGCGCATTCCGGTCCCGGAACCATCGCGCTCTTCTTCGTAGCCAGCGGGCGCTGAGCAAACCGGCATTCTGAGCGGGCGGATTTTCGCCCGCTTTTTGTTTTTCAGCGCGCTTTTGCCGCATAAACATGCGCCTGTGCACTTGTCTTGCCGCCGTGTTCCGGCTACAATGGAGAATGTCAAAACAATCCGCTCGAAAGCAGGCTCGGACCTGTCTATCCCGGCGCGCGGCGGTCTCTTGCCGCGCGGCGAAGCATCGGAGGACGAATGGAACCCATCTACATCACGGGACACCGCAATCCGGACACGGACTCCATCGTTGCGTCTCTTTCCTACGCCATGCTGAAAAACGCGCTGGGCGAGCGCGCCTATCAGGCCGCGCGCATCGGCGAGCTGAGCGACCAGACGGAGATGCTGCTCAAGAAATTCGACTTTGCGCCGCCGACGCTGCTGCATACGGTGCGCACGCAGGTTTCGGATCTCGACTACGACACGCCGCCCATCCTCTCCGCGGCGGTGAGCGTCTACCACGCCTGGCAGACCATCGTCAGCGACACGGCGGGCGTGCCGACGCTGCCGGTCACGGACGAAGACGGCCGGCTTTATGGCATGCTTACGCCGGAGGAGATCGCCGCCTACGACATGCGCTTCATCAAGAGCAGCCGTCTTGAGGGCATTCCGCTTTTCAACCTGCTGGCCAGCCTCGACGGGCGGCTCATCAGCGCCGCGACGGAGCAGACGGTGCTCTCCGGCACGCTCGTCGTCGCGCTGCCGACGCACGCCGGTCTGCCCGAGATCGACAAAGACAGCGTCGTGCTCTGCGGCAACCAGCCGGAGGTGATCCGCCTCGCGCTGGAGCGGCAGGCCGCCGCGCTGATCGTCTGCGAAAGTGAAGTGGATACGTCCCTCATTCCGAAGGAGAGCGGCAGCTGCATCATCTCCACCCCGTTTGACGCATACGCCGCCTCGCGGCTCGTGTTTCTCGCCGTGCCCGTTTCGCGCATCTGCCGAAAGGACGGCCTCGTCTCCTTTCACCTGACCGACTACCTCGACGACGTGCGGGAAACCACGCTGAAGTCCCGCTATCGCAGCTATCCGATTCTCGACGATCAGGATCACGTGGTGGGCACGCTCTCGCGGTTTCATCTGCTGCGCCCCAAGAGAAAGCGCGTGGTGCTCGTGGACCACAACGAGCTGCACCAGTCCGTGCCCGGCCTCGAGCAGGCGGAGATCCTCGAGATCATCGACCACCACCGCCTCGCGGAAGTCGAGACGGACGCGCCGGTCTATGTGCGCAACGAGCCCGTCGGCAGCACCTGCACGATCATCACCAGCATGTTTTTCGAGCGCGGCGTCATGCCGAGCAAAAAGCTCGCCGGCCTGCTTGCGGCGGCCATCGTGACGGACACCATCGTGTTCAAGTCCCCGACGAGCACGCCCGTCGACCGCGCGATGGCGGAGCGTATGGCAAAGATTGCGGGACTTTCGCTCGACACGCTCGGCCGGGAGATCTTCTCCGTTTCACCGGCGGAGGGCGGCGACCTCGAAGAACTGTACTTCGCCGACTTCAAGCAGTTTCAGATCGCCGGCCACTCGCTCGGCATTTCGCAGATCACCTCGCTGGACACCGACGAGCTCGGCAAAAAAAAGGCGGAGTTCGTCGCGCTGATGGAGCGCGAGATGGAACAGCACAGCTACGACATGATGCTGCTGATGCTCACCGACGTGCTCAAGGAAGGCACGCTGTTGATCGCCGTCGGCGATCTGGACGCGGTCGAGCACGCGCTGAACATATCGTTTAAGCAGCATGCGGCGTTTTTGCCGGGCGTCATCTCCAGAAAGAAGCAGATCGTGCCCGCGCTGTCGCTGCTCTGGGGCTGAGCGCCCAGGGGCTGCGGCGAACCGCCGCACGGGAGGGATCACCATGAAACTCACCATCGACGGAATCGTCACCGAGGTCGCCTGCGGCGAGCGCCTGCTGGACATCGTGCGCCGCCTCGGGCTCGACAGCGCGGACCTGAAGACACGCCCGCTCGCGGCCAATATCTCCGGCGAGACCTTTACGCTCAACTACGTGCCGCTGCGCGAGCAAGCTCTGCCGTCCGGCCAGCGCGTGGCGATGCGCCGCGCGATGCGCGCGGCAAACGGCGAGGTCTCGCTGCTTCGCTACGACACGGCGCGCGGCAACCGCGTATACGAGCGCACGATGCTGTTTGTGTTTCTGCTCGCCATGCGAAAACTCTACCCCGGGACGCGCGTACGCATCAACTACGCCGTTGGCGCGGGGCTGTTTTCCACCGTCGGAGACGGCGTGAAGCTCAGCCAGCAGGACGTCGACCGCATCAAGAGCGCCATGCGCGAAATCGTGAACGCGGACCTCACGCTCGAACGCAAGCGGCTGGAGATCGACGACGCGATCGACTTTTTTTCAAGCGACGGACAGGAGGACAAGGTTCGCCTGCTGCGCTACCGGCGGTTTGCCTATTTCGACGTTTACCGCCAGGACGACTATGTGGACTATTTTTACGGCGAGATGGCGCCGAGCACCGGCTATGCCAGCGTGTTCGATCTGCAGGCGCAAAAGGGCGGGCTGCTGTTGCTGCGACCTTCCGCCGCGGACCCGAACAAACCCGCCGGGCACGTCTCCCTGCCGCGGCTCTCCGGCGTGTTTTCCGAGAGCGAGGAGTGGGGCAGGCTCATGCACTGCACGGTGGTGGCCGACCTCAACGACATGGTGCTCAGCGGCGATGTGCGCACGCTGATCCGCGTGAACGAGGCGCTGCACGAAAAGCGCTTTGCGCAGCTGGCGGACGAAATCATCGACCGTGGCGCGCGCGCCGTCGTCATTGCGGGCCCTTCCAGCAGCGGCAAGACCACGAGCGCGAACCGGCTCTGCACGCAGCTTCGCGTGCACGGCAAAACGCCCGTGCTCGTCTCTCTGGACAACTATTACCTCGACCGCAACCAGCTCAAACCCGGACCGGACGGACAGTTCGACCTCGAGGACATCGCAACGCTGGACATCCCGCAGTTTCAGGAGGACCTCACGCGGCTGATGCGCGGTGAGGAGGTGGAGCTCCCGCTCTTCGACTTCGTCCGCCAGCAGCGCTGCGACAAGGGCCAGCGCATCCATATCGACGAAAGCGCGCCGCTCGTGATCGAGGGGCTGCACGGCCTCAACCCGATGCTGCTGCCGGACGCCGTCGACAAAAAGCTGATCTTCCGGCTCTACGTCTCCGCGCTGACCACGCTGAACCTCGACGACCACAACCGCGTGCCGACCACGTATCTGCGACTGCTGCGCCGTATGGTGCGGGACAACGAGACGCGCGGCGCCTCCATCGAGCGCACGCTTTCGATGTGGGACAGCGTGCGCGCGGGCGAAGAGAAATGGATCTTCCCCTTCCAGGAGGATGCGGACGCCATCTTCAACACCACGCTCATCTATGAGCCCGCCGTGCTGAAAAAGCACATCTTTCCGCTGCTCGGCGCCGTGCCGCCCGAAAGCCCGTATTTCGACGACGCGCGCTCCATCGTAAAATTTCTCAACTATTTTGTCGAGGCGAACGTAGAGGACGAAATCCCGCCGACGTCGATCCTGCGCGAATTTATCGGCGGAAACACCTTCTACCGCTGACGCAGCCGTTACGCCGTCCCGCTGTATTCTGCGCCCTTCGCTTTCGAGTGAAAACGGGCGCAGTTTTTTACGAATGATATATACAAATACCGCGGAAAATCGAAGAATTCGTTACAAACCGGTTAAGAAAGCGAAAACGATATGGAATGTTTGTTGACAATCCAATGGCAGGCTGTATGATGGTATCAGTCCATGAAATTCCCGTATCATCCGAACCCGATGCCACCGGCATCAAAGGAGGAGTTTTGAAAATGAAAAAATCCCTGATTCTCAAGGCGGCGTCGGTGCTGACCATGCTCGCGCTCGCGCTCGTCGTTACCGGCGTTCCGGCTATCGCGCTGGCAACCGTCGATACCGTCGAAATCACTGCCGGCGGCTCTACGACCATTCGCGTTGGCGACCAACTCTCGCTGTCCGCGACGATCAATGCGCCCCCCAGTTCCGCAACTTTGACCGATCCCGTCGTGTATTCGTGGACGCCGACCGCTGCGGGCACCATTTCGATGAGCCCCACAAACGCGGCGTCGACCACGGTTACCGGCCGTATCCCCGGCACGCAGACCGTTACGCTCGGCGTCAGTGACGCCGACACGACGACCCCCATCACGGATACGATCGACATCATCGTTTCCCCGATGACGCTCTCGCCCTCGTCCGTCACGCTCGCGACCGGCGCTTCCACAACGCTGGTTGCCGCCAACTACACCGGCACCGTCGGCTGGGTCTCCAGCAACACCGGCGTAGCGACGGTCAGCGCCAGCGGCGTCGTCACCGCCGTCGGCAGCGGCACGGCGACCATCACCGCGACGAACACGCCGGCCAACAGCGCGCCCGCGCAGTCCCAAACCTGCGTGATCACGGTTCCCACCGTGACGCTGAATCCCTCCAGCCAGACGATCTCCACCCCCAGCACGGCGACCACGCTGACGCTGACCGTCACCAACGGGGGCACGGTCATCCCGGCCGGCACAGCCGTCACCTGGAGCAGCAGCAACACCTCCCTCGGCACCCTCTCCAGCACGAGCACCACGATCGCCGCGGACGGCACCAGCTCGATTACGTTTACATCCAACTCGTCCAGCACCAACGGCTCGACCACCATCACCGCCGTTGTCGGCGCATATACCCGAACCGCTTCCGTCTCCGTGCAGACCAGCCGTTATCTGACCCTCGACGGGCCGAGTACGCTCAACGCCTCTTCTCGCTACGGCACCTATACCCTGACGCTGCATAACTCGGACGGTTCCGTCGTGGACGACGACACCAGCACGGCGCACTGGAGCTGGAGCTCCAGCTATCTGAGCATGCCCAGCAACTCGCTCAACGACGACCGCGCCGATATGGAAAACGGCCAGGCGCAGATTCAGCTCTACGCCCGCTATAACACCCCCTCCAGCGGCACGCGCCTCTATGCCTGGATCAACAGCGCTTCCGACGATCGGGTGTACACCACAATCGTCATCACCGGCCTGAGCTCCCTGCCGCAAACCGGCCAGGATATGACGCTGGTTTACGTATTCGGCGGTCTCGGCGCGGCATTGCTCGCCGCAGCGGGGGTTTGGTATGGCATCCGTAAGAAACGCACCGAAGCATAAGCGGAGAGCGACGAGCGGACTGCCTTCCATCCGTGACGAACGTCACGACGCAAACAAAAAAAGCCGAAACGATCTGCGCGCCATCCGCGTGCTGGGCCTGACCGCCATCCTGCTCGGCATCACGGCGCTGGTGTTGCTCGGCATCAAGCTCTTTGAGGGCGAAGTTGCCGGCAGCAACGCCGATGCGCTTCTCGCGGCCTACAAGGCCAAGGCGACGGTCTCTCCCGAGCCGAGCGCCAGCGCCTCGCCGAGCGCGACGGACGCGACAAGCGAAGCGCTCGATACGCCGGAGCCGACGGACGAGAACTTTGAGCAGACCAGCGCCGAGGCGGATGCAAACGCCGCGGCGGACGCCGACCAGCACCTCGCCAACGACGGCTCGGTCACGAGCGAATCGGAATCCGGCGAATATGTGCAGCCGGACGCGCCGGAAGTCGTATCCGATCTGGATAAAACCATCCAGAAAATCATCGACGCGACCGGCGAAGACGGGGTCATCGGCATTCTGGAGATTCCCAAGTACGAAGTAGAGCTGCCCATCATCGGCAAATGGTCCTATAAGCTGCTCAAGATTTCGATCTGCCGCTACAAAGGACCGGACCCGCTTGAAAAAGGCAATCTCGTGCTGATCGGCCATAACTACAAGAGCGGCGCCCACTTCGGCATCCTCAAAAAGCTCTCGGTCGGCGATGAACTCTACCTGACCAACGCCTTCACCGGCGAACGCGTTCGCTACGAAGTGTATCAGATCAAGAGCATCGCGCCGGACGCGTTCAGCGCCCTCAAGAGCTATGAAGGAACGGCGGGGCTCACGCTCATGACCTGCAAGGACAACGGCACAAACCGTCTGCTCGTCCGCTGTGAACAAAAAGAAGCATAACAACCCGAAACGACACAAAGAGCTCGCAATTACTGCGGGCTCTTTCTTGTTTGAATCCAAATTGTCTATAAAATTCGCTTCGGCATGAAGTCCAGCTTGTCCGCCGCGACGCAATGGTAGACGATGCCGTTTTTTTCGCCTTCGAAGGCGTACCGGTTCGCGTCCCCGTGCAGATGTCCGTAGACGGCGATCTGCACGCCCGCGGCTTCGAGCCGCTCGGTGAACCCGCTCGGACGATCCTTGTCCGAAAACGGCGGAAAGTGCAGCATGGCGATCTTCGTTCCGGCCTCCGGTGGCAGCGTGCGAATCGAAAGCGAGAGCCGGTCCAGCTCGCGCAGATAGATCTTTTCATCGTCCGCCGTAAAGTTTGAGCTGCCCGGGCAGAGCCAGCCGCGGCTGCCGCAAACGGAGACGCCGTCCTCCGTAAACGAATCGTTCTGCAGCGCGCGCATGCCGTCCGGCAGGGCGGCGCGCACCCTGCCGATGGCGCTCCACCAATAGTCGTGATTGCCCTTGAGCAGGATCTTTTTCCCCGGCAGCGCGCCGATAAACGAAAGATCGGGCAACGCGGCGGGAAGCTGCATTGCCCAACTGATGTCGCCGGGAATCAGCACGAGGTCCTCCTGGGAGATCGCCTCGCGCCAGTTTCGCTCCAGTTTTTCCGCATGCCCGCGCCAGGCTTCGCCAAACACGTCCATGGGTTTTTCCGAGGTGAGCGAAAGATGCAAGTCCGCAATGGCGTAAATCCGCATCCTTCCGCTCCTCTCCCCGCACCGCGCGGGATTGCCGATTTCGTTTACTCCTCGTCGGAGTCGATCTCTTCGTCGTCCTCCAGCAGGTCCTCGTCGTCATATTCGTCGTCGCCGGAGTGCTCGGAGGCATTCTCCAGCTCCACCTGCCGCTTTTTCTCCTTCAGACAGGTGATGCACAGGTCGCCGCCGCGCACCGCGGGCGCTTCGCCGCACTCGGAGCACAGGATGACTTCGTCCTCGCCGGTCTCTTCCTCCACGTGGCGCCCACGCGCCTGCGCGCGCTTCATTTCGCGCTTGCAGACCTCGCAATAATCCTCGCCGTCGCGGATATAGTTCAGTTCACATTTCGGGCACTTATGCAATGCCATAGCTCTTCGCCCTGCTTTCGATTCCAAACGTTACGCTAGGTATTATGCGAAAAATTTTTATGCGTGTCAAGGAAAAGTTCGTTTTCGATAAAATTGCCCGCGCAACGGGCTTTTTTCAGCACGGCGGACGCTGCATACCCGCGCGATTATTCGCCGTCGGGCACGGCGTTTCCGGCCTCCCGCTCCGCCTGCCGTTCGCAGTCCTCGACGATCTGCCCAATGCGGGCCAGAAGCTCGTCTTTGCCGATTTTTTCTTCGGCGGAGAAGGGAATGGCAAACGGCGGCGCGCCAAGCAGCTTCGCCGCTTTGTTGGCGGCGACGGCGCGCTGGGATTTGCCGATCTTGTCCGCCTTGGTCGCAACCAGCGTAAACGGAACGCCGGAATACAGCGTCCACTGAAACATCTGCCGGTCCTCTGCGGAGGGCTCGTGCCGGATGTCGATCAATAAAATCAAGTGCTTCGGTCTGCCGCCGGCGACGTAGCCGCCGATGAAATCGCCCCAGTCCTTCTGCTCCTCCTTGCTGCGCTTTGCAAAGCCGTAGCCGGGCAGGTCGACGAGGTAAAACGAATTGTTCAGCAGAAAATAGTTGATCAGCCGCGTCTTGCCGGGCGTTTGGGACGTCTTGGCAAGCTTGTTGTGATTCGCCAGGCAGTTGATGAGGCTGCTTTTGCCGACGTTGCTGCGGCCCACCACGGCGATTTCGCACGGCAACGGGGCAGGGTAACTCTGACCCTGCCCCACGCTCGTGAGAAACGAAGCCTGTTTAATGGCGAACTGCTTCATGCGTCATGTCCATCCCGGGCAGATTCAGCCGGGGTTCGCTGCCGTGCGGATGCATCGTGAGCGCGACGCTCAGCACGTCGTCCACGGTTTCCGCGTAGTCGATCTTGAGCGCGTTCTTGATGTCCGCGGGCACGTCGAAGAGGTCCTCGCGGTTCGTCTTGGGCAGCACCACGCGCTCCACGCCCGCGCGCACGGCGGCAAGCAGCTTCTCGCGCAGGCCGCCGATGGGCAGCACGCGCCCGCGCAGCGTCACCTCGCCGGTCATGGCGACAGAGCTCTTCACCGGGATGCCGGTGAGCGCGGAGACCAGCGCCGTCGCCATCGCGACGCCCGCGGACGGGCCGTCCTTCGGTACGGCGCCTTCGGGCACATGGATGTGCACGTCCAGCGTCTCAAGGAAGCTCGGGTCGATGCCGAAGCGCGCGGTGTTGGCGCGCACATAGGTCATCGCCGCCTTGGCGGACTCCTGCATCACGTCGCCCAGCTGGCCGGTGAGCTGCAGCACGCCCTTGCCGGGCACCGCCGCGCTCTCGACTTCCAGCGTTTCGCCGCCGACGCTCGTCCAGGCCAGTCCCGTGACCACGCCGACGGTGTCGGGGCGAAGCGGTTCGGTCTTTTTGAACTTCTGCGGCCCGAGCCATTCCGTGATGCGCGCCTCGGTGAGCGTCAGCCGCGTCTTGCCTTCGGCCAGCTCGCAGGCGGCCTTTCGGCAGACGGCGGCGAGCACGCGCTCGAGTTCGCGCACGCCGGCCTCGCGGGTGTATCCGCCGATGAGCGTGCCCAGCGCCGCGTCGGATATGCGGAGATTGCCTTTCTTAAGCCCGTTTTTCTCCATCTGCTTGGGCAGCAGGTGGCAGCGGGCGATTTCGATCTTCTCGTCGAAGAGATAGCTCGGCACCTCGATGAGCTCCATGCGGTCGAGCAGCGGGCGCGGAATCGAGCCCGCGTCGTTCGCGGTGGTGATCATCATGGCGCGGCTCAGGTCATATGGCAGCTCGAGAAAATGATCCGCAAAGGCGAAGTTCTGCGCGCCGTCGAGCACCTCGAGCATCGCGCTGGAGGGATCGCCGCGCATGTCCTTTCCGAGCTTGTCGATCTCGTCGAAGAGCAATATCGGGTTGATGGAGCCGGACTTGCGCATGGCCTCGATCACGCGGCCCGGCTGCGCGCCGATATAGGTGCGCCTGTGTCCGCGAATCTCCGCCTCGTCGTGCACGCCGCCGAGGCTCATGCGGACGAAGTTCCGTCCCATCGCCTCCGCGATGCCGCGCACGATGGACGTCTTGCCGACGCCCGGAGGGCCGACAAGGCAGAGGATCTGCCCCTGCGGGTTGTTCGTCAGCCGCTGTACGGCCAGCGTCTCGATGATGCGCGTCTTCACCTTGTCCATGCCGAAGTGGTCGCGATCGAGCACCTGCCGCGCGTGCGCGAGGTCCAGATTGTCCACCGTCTGCTCCGTCCAGGGCAAATCGAGAATCAGCTCGATATACGCCTGCGCCATGGGCGCCTCGTGGGAGCCGTTCGGCAGGGAAGCGAAGCGGTCGAGCTGCTTGTTGAGCGCCTTTCGCACCTCCGGCGGCAGATTCTTCTGTTCGGCGCGCGCGCGGTATCCCTCGAGCACGTCGTCCTCGCCCTCGCCGAGCTCTTCCTGAACGGCCTTGAGCTGCTCGCGCAGCACAAACTCCTTCTGGTTGCGTTCCACGGCGGCCTTGATCTTGCCCGCGATGCGGCGGTCCACCTGCATGACCATGAGTTCGTTTTCGATGATGCCGAGCAGGCTCGCCGCCCGGGAGACAAGGTCCGTCTGCTCGATGAGTTTCTGCTTGTCCTCGAGCTTGTTGACCACATGCTGGGCGACGGCGTCCGTAAGTTCCGAAAGCGTCGGCAACGCGAGTACCGCGTCTTTTTGATCCTGCGTCAGTCGGTCGCGCTGGCCCGCATGCTCGGTAAAGCCCTCGCTCAGACGGCGGCGCAGCGCCTCGGCGGTGTATTCGTCCGGCTCGACGTCCTCAATGACCTCCACCTGGGCGGTGTAGTGCGGGTTTTCCGAAATAACGCCCGCAATCTTTGCGCGCGCAACGCCGGTGACCAGCAGATGCACCGTGTCGTTTTGAATGCGGAACACCTGCCGGATGCGGCAGATGGTACCGACGGAATAGAGATCCTCGGGACTTACGTCCACAACCTTTGCGTTTTTCTGCGCAACAAACAGCGCGTATCCCTCGTCCGAGAGCGCCTGCTCCATGGCGGAGAGCGTCTTTTTCCGACCGATATCGCAATGCATCACCTCGTTCGGCAAAACCGCGATGCCGCGTAGCGGGATCACGGGCAGCGTAACGATTCCATGCAGATCCATTCTGATTCACCTCCATCAGGGATGCAAAAGATCGATCGTCATCCCCTGATTGTTCCTGTGTGTAAAAAGTAACCTTCGACCCGTTTTGGGATGTATGGACGTATCCCATCATGTCAGATCGTAAATTCAGTATAGCGGGTATTGCCTGCCGGCGCAATCGGCCGGCGCCTTCCAATGTAACATCACGACCACAAGACTGTGAACTTTTAGCATCAAACGCACGAGAGTGCTAACAACGATTATTCTAACCCATTTCGCTCCGGTTTTCCACCTTGCGGCGATTGTTTTTTACGCCGATATTCAAAGGCCCCGGCTCAAAACGGACGGGACAAAGCGGCGGCCCGCCTGTTTCGCGAACCGCCGCTTCGTATCAATCAGCAATGGAGTTTGCTTCATTGACCCAACGGCGGCTTCCACAAACCCCGTCCGGTCAATCCTTTTATCTTAGTAGTTGACCCTGCGCAGTTCGAAGAACGCCTTCGGATGCGCGCAGACCGGGCAAACATCGGGAGCCTTGACGCCCTCGTAGAGGTAGCCGCAGTTGCGGCACTGCCAGATGACCTTTTCGCCGCGCTCGAAGACGACGCCGTCCTTGAGGTTTTTGGCGAGCTGGTTATAGCGATCCTCATGGCTCTTTTCGATTTCGGCGACCGCCGCGAACTGGTATGCGATCTTGTTGAAGCCCTCTTCCTTGGCTTCTTCGGCCATGCGCTTGTACATATCGGTCCACTCGTAGTGCTCGCCCTCGGCGGCCATCTTCAGCGCTTCGTCCACGCTCGGCATTTCGCCGCCGTGCAGCGCCTTGAACCAGAGCTTGGCATGCTCTTTTTCATTCTCCGCCGTCTCGGCGAAAATCGCGGAAATCTGCTCGAGTCCGGCTTTCTTCGCAACCGAAGAGAAGTAGCTGTACTTGTTTCTGGCCTGCGATTCGCCCGCAAACGCATCCTGCAGATTCTTTTCGGTCTTGCTTCCTTTGAGTTCCATGATGTCTGTCCTCCTATATTCTGATAATCAGTGCTTTATCCGGGCAATCGCCCCGTTGATAAACCAATTCAAACCGCGCGCTGCGTCCGGCTCAGCCGGCTTCCACTTCCGCGCGCATGCGGCAGCTGTCGCAGACGCCGCGCAGCACCACGTCGTAGGAACGCAGCTCATAGCCGGTTTCCTCCGCAATGGCCTGCTCCAGCGCCTCAAACGACGGCAGGTGCACGTCCGACACCGCGCCGCACAGATCGCAGACGATGTGGGAATGCGCCTCTTTCGTCTTGTCGAACCGGCAGCTTCCGTCCGCAAGCGGAATCTTCTTGAGCCGCCCCGCGTCCGCGAGTTGGTTGAGGTTGCGATACACCGTTCCGAGGCTCAGGCGGGGCATTTCCACCTTGAGCTGCTCGTAGATCATGTTGGCGGTCGGATGGTCACAGCGCTCCGAAACCGCCCGGAAAATACGCTCGCGCTGGTGCGAATATCGCATACGTTCCAGCCCCTCTCATAAAATATTTGTTGCCGCACGAAGCTTTCGGGTTCCGGCGAGGACAAACAAAATCCGGATGGTTGCCGTGCAGAGGGTGTTCTTCATAGCAGGCGCCCATTAGTTAGTAACAATTACTGTTATTATGCTAAACCATATGCGCCGTTTCGTCAAGCCCTATTTCCGTTTTTTCCAACGAAACCGGCATATTTTCGGCGGACTACGCCTCGTTTTCTTTTTCGGGCCGGCGCTGCGTCAGGTTCCGCTCGAAGAGTTTCGACACGCGTTTATAGAGCAAAAACGTGATGATGGAATTTGCGACGGTCTTGATGGCGTTGAACGGAATGATCGCCGTCGGCAGCAGCGCGATCACCGCCTCTTTCGGAACGCCGAAGAAATGCACCGTGAAGATGAGGTTCATGGGGATCATCATCAGCGTCTGCAGCGCGGCGCCAATCGCCATGCCGACGAGCGCGGCGGTCCGCGTTTTGTGATGCGCATAGATCAGCCCCGCGGCGACGACATAGGAGCCCGTCGCCAGAAAATGCATCACCGCGCCGACCCAGAGGCTCTGCGGCGAGACGAGCAGCCACTGCAGCACGCTGACCACGGCGGTCAGCCCAAGCCCCCACCAGGGACCATAGAGAAAGGTACCGATTAAAATCGGTACGTCCGCCATGTCGTACTCGAGAAAGCTGGCCGACGGAAAGATCGGGAAGTGGATCGCATACACGAGGATGAGGGAGAGCGCGGTGAGCATGCCGAGCTTCACCAGGCGGTCGATATAGGTGCGTTGCGCTGTCATGGGTTTTCTTTCCTTTCACATTGAAAAAGCCCCGCGATATGATTTCGCGGGGCGTATGCTGAGCCATTGTAAAGATGGCGTTGCTTCTTTCATCCGGACTTGCGGCGGAACAGATCCGCCAACTTACCGTCGGCAACGGATTTTAACCGTTTCGGCCGCTTGCGCGGCTCGCGGGCTCGTCGGCATCTCTGCCGCATCACCGCCGGTGGGGAATCGCACCCCGCCCCGAAGCTGGATTCAGTTGTGGCGCCGGCGGGTTTCACCGGCTGCGCCTATCGTACCACGTTGTTTTGCGCTTGGCAAGCGCGTTTGTATCATTTCGATTACACGAATCTTACGAAACGCGCACCACGGCGCGGTGAGAGAGGAGCACGACGAGCATTTGCCGGACGGATTGGCCCGTCAGCGCCTCGAGCGCGAAGGCGTAGAGCCGCAGCTGCCCGGCGTGCCGCAGCGCCGCCTGCTCCGCGCTTTCGCCGGGACGCACGCGGTCGGTCTTATAGTCCACGATGGTCCAGCCGCCGTCTTCGAGAAAGCACGCGTCCAGCACGCCCTGCAGCAGCACCTTTTCGTCCGCCGCCGTGCCGTAGAGCTGCTCCGCGCCGATGGGATAGGAAAACGGCAGTTCCCGCTCGAGCCGCGCGGCCTCTTTCATGCGCAAAAACAGCGGCTCGCGCGTAAACCACGCGATCGCCTCCGCATCCGCCGCGTCCATCTGCGCCTGCGTGAGCTTTCCGCCCTCGACCAGCACGGACAGAAACGCCGAGACCTCGCCCGCGTCCAGCGCGCGCGCGAACGGCAGATGCTGCATGGCGGCGTGCGTCGCCGTTCCGGCGAACACGGCGCTCGTTTCGCCGCCGAGAAACGCGGGCCGCTGAAACTCCGGCAGGCGCTCCTCGCCACGCACCACGCGGCTGACCGCGGCCTTTGCCGCGATGCGCGCCGCCTCGGCGTGGGCATACGTCCAGCCGAGCCGCTGTTCGATCGCCTCCAGCACCGCCGGATCATACGGCGGCAGCTCCGCCTGCTCCCGCGCGGCGCCGCCGCCGAGATACGCCTCCCGCGCGCGAAACGCCACCGGCAGACGCCGGTGCGCGCCCATCATGAGCCAGCGCACCGCGCTGGAGCACTTGATCGCCTGCCACGCCGTCGGCACACGCGGCGCGGCGGCGTATTTTTCCTCCGGCTTTCCGATGCAGGCGGTGAGGATGAGCTTTCTTCTTGCGCGCGTCATGGCGACATAGAGCACGCGCATCTCCTCGGCAAGCTGCTCCCGCTTGACCCGCTGGGAGAGGATGACCCGCGCGAGTGTATCCCGCTTGAGCCGCTGCACGCCGTCCCGGTCGATGAACCGAAGCGCCATGCCATATTTGGCGTGCAGCTGCAGGCTGTTGTTCACGTCGGTCTGGTTGAACCGCTTTCCCAGCCCCGCGACGAACACGACCGGAAATTCCAGACCCTTTGATTTATGGATGGTGAGGATGCGCACGACGTCCGCGGTCACGGTCTGCGCCGCGCCGACGGAGGCGGTGTCCTCGGCCAGCGCGAGATGGCGCAGAAAATTCCAGACGCCGCGCGCGCCCGCGCCCTCGAAGGCGTGCGCTTTGTCCAGCAGCGCGTTGAGGTTTGCCTGCCGCTGCTCGCCGCTGACGCCTGCGCCCATCTCCTCGTAAAATCCCGTTTCGTCCAGCAGTTTTCCGATGAGCTCCTCCACCGAGACCAGCCTGCTCTCCGCGCGGTATTGCGAAAGCTTGTCCAGAAACGCTTTCGCGCGCCCCGCGAGCGCGCCGCCCGCCTCCGCGCAGGCGAAAAACGCCTCGTAAAACGCGCCGCTTGGATGCGCGGCGCGGATGCGCGCCAGTTCTTCATAGGTAAAGCCGCCGATGCTCGAGCAGAGCACGGAAATCAGCGGCACATCCTGCCTGCGGTTGTCGATGACGGAGAGCAGGTTTCGGAAGATCTGCACCTCGACCGCGTCGAAATATCCGCCGCTGGACTGCGCATAGGCCGGAACGCCGCAGGACGCGAGCGTCTGGGAGAGCGCCTGCGCCTCCGTGCCCGCGCGCAGCAGCACCGCAACGTCCGCATAGCGGTAATTCCGCGTCTCGCCCGTGCGCGCGTCGATATAAACTTCATTTTGCAGGATCTCGTGGATGCGTCTCGCGATAAACCGCGCCTCCACCTCCATATCCGCCGCGTCCTCGAGCGCGTCGTCGTCTTCCTCGCTCCCGGCGCGTTCCTTATCGATGAGAACCAGCTCCGCGCCGCCCTCCGGCTGCTCCGCGCCGCGCACGAGCCGCGCGCGCTCGTCGTAGTCGATGTCGCCCGCCTGCTCGCTCAAAATGGCCTCAAACGTTTCGTTGACCGCCGCAATCACCTCGCTCGACGAGCGGAAGTTGCTCGAAAGGTCGATGCGCGCGCCCGCCTCGCCGGAAAAGCGCCGGAGCTTTTCGAGAAACAGCCCCGGCTCCGCCTGTCGGAAGCGGTAGATGCTCTGCTTGACGTCGCCGACGAAAAAGAGATTGTCGCCGCGCGTGATGCGGCTCAAAATCGCCTCCTGCACGCGGTTGCTGTCCTGATATTCGTCTACGGCGATCCAGCCGAACTTCTCGCGGTATTCCCGCGCGATCTCGTCTTGATTCAGCGCAAGCAGCGCGTAGTGTTCCAGGTCGTCGTAGTCCAGCAGGTTTTGCCCCCGCTTGGCCTCGGCATACGCCTGCTCAAACCGGCGGACGAGCGCGGTAAGCGCACACACCGCCTCGCCGGAACGGCGGAGGATGTTCCGCTCCTCCGACTCCGGCCGCAAAAAACGCTTCTGCTGCTCTTTGATCAGCGCTTTTGCCGCGTCCCGCGCGTCCTGCACGGGCGCTTTCTCCTCTTTGCCCACGCTCCTTGGAAACGTCAGCCGCCCATACTCCATTGCGGCAAGCGCCTCGCGGTATTGGTCATGGCTTTTGCAAAGCAGCATGCCGCGGCAGCGCATCAGCTCGTCGTCCAGCGTGGCAATCGCGCTTGCGCAGTCCGGCGGCAGCGCGTCCCGCTCCCGAACGACGGTCTCGATGGCGAGCGAGAGTTCGTTTTGGCAGAAAACCACCGCGTCGTCGAGGATGCGTCGGATCGCCGCGTCGTCCGCGTAGCGCGCGCAGGCGTCGGCGAGCCACCGCTCCGGATCCGGCTCGGCGCGCGTAAAGCGATAGGTCGCCATGACCGCGTCCCAAACCTGCTGCTCGCCGCCGAACGCCGCGAGCGCCGCGGCGTAGTCCGCGTCCCCATCTGCGGAAAGGCCGGTCAGCAGCTCGTCCCGCACGGTTTCGATCAGCGCGGCGCTCTCCATCTCGTCCGCCGTTCGCGCGCGCGCGGGCAGGCCAACCGCGTGATAGTGCCGCCGGATCACGCGGGCGCAAAACGCATGGATGGTGGAGATAAACGCCCCGTCCACGCCGCGCGCCTGACGGCGCAGATAACGCATCTCGTCCGCCGAGCCCGCTTCGTCCGCCAGTTCGTTGAGACGCTTTGCGATGCGCCCCTTCATCTCCGCCGCCGCCGCGCGCGTAAAGGTGAGCACCAGAAGGCTTTCAACCGGCGCACCGGCGCGGATGCGCGAGACGATGCGCTCCGTTAGCACGGCGGTCTTGCCCGCGCCCGCCGCGGCGGAGACGATGAGGTTGCCTTCGCGCTCGATGGCGAGGCGTTGTTCACTCGTCCAGCGCATCGCCTTCACCTCCGTCGATCAGCGAGAAAAACTCGTCCTGTTTGATGGTTTTCATCAGCCGCACGCGGCAGCCGGGTTTCTTGGGATCGAACCGGCAGACGCTCTTGTAGTCGCAGTATACGCAGGCCTCCTGCCGCTTTTTGCGCGCGGCGGGGGAGGCAGCCATGTCGCCGGCGAGCATGCCGGAGAGCGTCTGTTCCGATTTTTTCTTTGTCAGCCGGATCAGCGCGTCCAGCTCCTGCCGCGAACACACGCTGCCGGAGAAACCGTCTTCGCCTGCGGCCCTGACGCCGAAGAGAACCGACGATGCGCCGGAGATCTGGTTGTCGCTTGCGCGGACGACGGCGGCGTCGCTCAGCGTCAGCCCCTTCAGGCGAAACGCGTCGGCAACCGCGCCCTCGACGTCCTCCTCCGCGTCCGACACCACCGGCTGCGAAATCGGCATATAATACATGCCCGCGCGGGTCTGCGCGCGCTCGGCCGCCGCCATGAGATAGAGCGGCAGCTGAAGCGTCAGTCCCTGCAGCACGCCCGTAAAGTCGAAATCCTTTCCGCCCGTCTTATAGTCCACGATGCGGACGTATTCCTGTCCGCCGGAGACGGCCCGATCCACGCGGTCGATCTTGCCGCCGACGAGCGCCTCGCTTCCATCCGGCAGCAGCAGCCGTATCGGCGGAAACGGCGCGCCCTGTCCAAAGCGCACCTCGGTCTGCACGGGCGTAAAGCTGCCCGCGCGAATCTGGTTCACAATCGCCAGAACGCTTTGCTGCAGCGTCTCGACGAGCAGAAACAGCGTCGCCTTCATGCGCTCGTTTTCCACAAAGATGCCAAAGTGGTGCGCGGGCGTCACCTCGCGCAGCACTTCGTCCAGCAGCGAAAGCGCTTCGTCGTCGGCGATCCGCTTCCATTGTTTTCCGCTTTCGTTGACGGCGCGAACGAACCGCTCGAGCACCGCGTGGTAAAACTCCCCGAGGTCCGCCGCGCGCTCCGTAAACTCCTGCGCGTCCTCCGCGCGAAGGCCATATTTGACAAAATGCTGAAACGGGCAGGTGTTGAAGGTCTCCAGCCGGCTCGCGCTCATGGGGACGGATTTTCCATACAGCGCCTCCGCCGTTTCGCGCGAGAGCGTAAACGTGGGATAGCGCGCCGCGCTTTCGTCCAGCATGCGCCGCGCCAGCTCTCGCGTGTCGTCGTTTCTGCTCAGCCATTCGACAAGCGCGGGCAGGCGGGCCGGAATCTTATCATCCGGCCGGTCGCGAAAGCGGCGCAGGTCCGCCGCCGTCAGCGTCAGCACCTCGGCCGCGCAGTCCGGCAGCGCTTCGGTCGACGCGATGTCGCTTTTGACCATGCAGCCGGGGCAGAGGTCCCTGAGCCGCTCGACAAGCGGGCTCGGCGCGAGTTCGCCGCCGCCGTCGCCATAGGCGTAGCTCACGTAGAGAAATTCGTCCGCCTTGCTCAGCGCGGTGTAAAGATCCAGCCGGTCCGCCGCGGTGAGTTCGGCGGCCGTCTTTCGAATGGGCGCGCCCTGATGGATCAGCTCGCGGATCTCCGCGTCGTCCAGCAGTCCGTCGTTTTGCTGCGGGCGGGGCAGGAGCCCGTCGTTTGCGCCGACGACGAACAGCGCCTTGACGCGACGGCTGCGCGTGCGCACCGCGTCGCCCACCACGCCCTGATCCGCCGTGCCGGGCACGACGCCGATGCTGCTGCCGCCGAGCCCCTCTTCGAGCAGGCGCAGAAAGCCCGCGCGCCCAACCTTGAGCTCGCCGAGGATCTCGTCGAGCTGGTCCAGCAGGCGAACGAGCACATTCCAGACCTGCGCGTGCTCCTGCATCTCGGCAAGGCGGCCTTCCTGCCGCAGCGCCTCCGCGCGGTCTTCGAGCTGTTTTTGCAGATCGATCCGCAGCAAAAATTCATACAGCGCGCGCACCTGCGCGGATACGCTTGCGCGGGCAAGTCCTTTGCCGAGCGGTTCAAGCGGCGTCGCGCCGCATGCGCGCGCACGCTCCGCGCCCTCGCTCGGGTTTGCGCGGACAAAAGGCCGAACCAGCGCGCTGCCCCGGATGCCGGTGCGCCTGAGGTACAGGTCGAGTTCCTCCGCGTCCTCCTCCGCGCAGCCGGCGTATCCGCTCTTGAGATACCTGAGCAGCTCGGCGGCGGGGAAGCCGTTGGCGCAGAAGCGCACGGCGCAGAGCACCGCGTCCGCCGCTGCGTGTCCGGTGAGCGGGCGCTTGCGGTCAAGAAAGATCGGGATGCCCCTGCGCTCGCAGGAGCGGCGGATCAGGCCGGCATATGCGTCGAGGTCGGAGACGATGACCGCCATGTCGCGATAGCGCACGCCTTTGTCCCGCGCAAACGACAAAATCGCCTCCGCAAGGGACTCCGCCTCCGCGCGGCGCGAGCTCGCGCCGAACAGCGTCAGTTGCGTTGCGTCGCCTTGATACGTCTCCGCGGGGTATGCAAACAGATTTTGCTCGATGTGGCGCATCAGCGCGTCGGCACGGCCCATTTGCTCGCAAAGGCGCTCTTCGGACACCGCCGCGCCCGCGCGCTCCGCAACCGCGCGCAGCTGCAGCAGCACCTCACGCTCCGGCTCAAACAGCTCGTCGTCCGCGCGCTGCACGCAGTCGACGCGGAGCGTCACCGTCACGCACGGACAGCAGACGAGCAGTTCGCCGATAAGCCCCAGCACTTGCCGGTTCGGGCGGTCCAGCCCGTCGATATAGACCGGCAGCCCCGCGACGAACGATTCCGGCAAAAGCCGCGTCGCCTCGTTTGCCGCGTTGTCCAGGCTCAGATACCGGCTGGCAAGATAGTCCTCGGTCTCGCGGTAGAGGATGGACAGATCGCTGAGCTTCTCGGTCAGCGGCGCCTCCTCCGGCAGGCGCACGATCAGCGCGTCCAGCGCGTCCGGCGTCAGCCCCGCGCGCTTGATGTCCCGAAAGATGGCCTGCGCCTCCTCGGCAAAGCCCGCGCCGTCCGCGGCGCGGGAAAAGAGCCTGAGGTCGTTTTTTCGTTTGTCGATCGCGCGGCGGATCACCATGCGATGTCCTTCGTCGGATAAAAAAGGACGCGCCGCTCCCGAGAGGGAGAGCACGCGCTCGGTCAGGCGGTCGAAGCTGAACACCTGCACGCCGAGCAGGCCCCCGAGCGCGTCGGCCAGCAGCCGCTCCGCCTCGTAGGTGTACTGCTCCGGCACGAGCAGGATCGCGCGCTCGCCCGCCGCCTGGTGCGCCTTGAGCGCGGCGACAACGCGGGCGGTCTTTCCCGTGTCCGCGCGGCCGAGGATGAGGGTGAGTTTGCCGCTCATACCAGCATCTCCCGATGCAGCACGGTATACTGCATCTGTCCGCGCACGCTGCGGCTTTCATAGAGCACGACGGCGTTTGCGGTAAACGCCGCCTTTTGCGGCAAAAGCGCGAACCCTTCGTCGCCCGTGATCTTTCGGCCGAGCGTGATATGCGGCGAGAGCCTGCCGCGGTTTTTGGCAAAGCCGCGCTCCCAGAGCGCGGACTCGAGCGATTCATACAGCTTGTCCAGCTCGTCCCCGTCGCAGGAGACGTCGATAAACCCCGTATGCGAACCGTCCGTCTTAAACGAGCCATAGTTGCGAAGCCGCAGCACGAACGGGCGGATATCCCGCACCGCCTCGCGCATCGCCTCGGCGGCGTCGCCGAGCGCATCCGTGTCGCCCAGAAAATGCAACGTGATGTGATAGTTTTCGCGCGGGACGAACCGCCCGCCCGCGCCGTGCGCTTCCAGCGCGGCGCGGGTGGCGGAGACGGCGCGCAAAATATCCGGCGGCAGGGGAATGGCGATGAACAGACGCATGCTCGATACGGGTCCTTTCTGGCCTCGACGCAGGGTTTTATCACGTCCAGTATACCCAAAAACGCCCGCGAACGCCAGTGCCGCAAGGACATGCGCCGCGGGAGAATTCGCGCCGCCGAGAACGCAAAATCCGCGGCCGGCGGCCGGCGTCGACGGTTTCATTGAAGCCTATCCTGCAAAAAAAAATCGTAAAAGAACCGTTTACCATGCGTGAAAGGCACTTATGCGCCCGACGTATTCACAAAAAGTGTATGGGTTATCCACATGCGGTTATCCACATTGTCCACCGTGTTATCCACACTTCGCGGGTTTTTCGCGTTTTTGGATGTGTATAAGTCGCAAAACGGTGTGCAAGATCATGAATATGTACGCAAATCATGCGTTTTGTAAAAAATAATATACAAAAGTCAGTACCATACGGGGTGATGGTCCCGTCGCTTTTTCCTGCAACCCGGGGTACGCCCTTGCGCAACTAAAAAAGCTTCCCTTGCGGAAGCCTGCCGGAACGATATCGATCGATTTCGCTTTGTGTGCCGATACTGAATGAAAGGAAGGAACTCCCTTTACTTGATCTTTCTCGCGATCTCCGCGCCAAGGGCGGTCAGCTTCTTTTCGAGGAATTCGTAGCCTCGGTCGATGAAATGGATGTTGTGCACGCAGGTCGTCCCGCTGGCGGCGAGTCCGGCGACGATCAGCGACGCGCCCGCACGAAGGTCGGTCGCGTAGATATCCGTGCCGCGCAGGGCGTTGATGCCCTTCACCTTGGCGTTGCTGCTGTCCTTGAGGCTGATGGAGGCGCCCATGCGGCGCAGCTCGCGCACATGGTTGAACCGGTTTTCGAATATGGTTTCGTTGATGGTCGAAACCCCGGCGCTGGCGCAGAGGTATGCCATCATCGGTTGCTGCAGGTCGGTGGGAAATCCCGGGTAGGGCAGGGTCTTGACGTTGATGGGGCGGGGGCGGTCGTTCATGATGACGCGGATGTAGAAATCGCGCCCGTCGTCGCCTTCGATGACGCGCGCGCCGCTCTCCATGAGTTTGGCGGAGATCGCCTCCATATGCGTCGGAATCACGTTTTTGATGATCGTATCGCCCATGGTTGCGGCGGCGGCGATCATAAACGTGCCTGTCTCGATCTGGTCGGGAATGATGGCGTAGCCGCAGCCGTGCAGCTTGGGCCGCCCGCTGACGCGGATGACGTCGGTGCCCGCGCCCTTGACGGACGCGCCCATCATATTGAGAAAGTTCGCAACGTCGACCACATGCGGCTCTTTTGCGACGTTGCTCAGCACCGTCATGCCTTCCGCCATGCTCGCGGCGAGCATGATGTTGATCGTCGCGCCCACGCTGACCACGTCGAAATAGATCTCCGCGCCGACGAGCCGGTCCGCCCGCGCGCGGACGATATTCTGTTCGCAGTCGAGCTCCACCTCCGCGCCGAGCGCGCGCAGGCCCTTGATGTGCTGGTCGATGGGACGCGCGCCGATAACGCAGCCGCCGGGGAGCGCAAGCTCCACCTCGTGAAACCGCCCGAGCAACGCGCCAAGCAGATAATAGGAAGCGCGCATGCTGCTGACCGCCTCGCTGAGCGCCTTTGTGGTCGTCAGCGTGCGCGAGTCGATGCGCATGCAGTCGCCCTCGGTATAGTCGACGCTAACGCCCAGCTCCTCCAAGATTTCCTTGAGGCTCTGGACGTCCTGAATGTGCGGCAGGTTCTCCAATACGCAGGTTTCCCCCGCGAGAACCGCAGCCGGTATGATGGCGACAGCGGCGTTCTTCGCGCCGCTGATGGTAACGGTTCCTTCGAGCCGGTGACCGCCTTTGATCTCGTACCATTCCTTCTGCATACCATAGCAAGTTTATCCGAATCGCTATGAGAAGTCAAGCAGGGAGGCCGGCCCGTGATTTTACTTTTCCGGCCAGTAAGCAAACGTATTTATACGAATCGACGCTTTTTATTCACGCGCCGCCGTCCGGGAACCTGATCGATGCGTTCGTTCGTAATTTTGCGATTATGCAGGGAATCTTCCGTTTTGTTGCAAAATCGCACCCCGATTCCGATATCCGGCATGGAGCCGAAATCAACTAAAATTCCATTGTTGGCTTATTCTACAATCTGTTTTGGAGGACAGCTCTATACGATTTGCCCGGTTCGTTCTGCAATATGTTTGTTTTTTCGATTCATTTCAAATATATTTTTCAGAATTGCCATATAATGATAAGGTTTGAATTGACAAGCGCATAAGAGCATGCTAAAGTAATTTTAGCATTTCTCTATTTTTTTGAGATTTTGGAGGAATTCCATGGAAAAACTCGTGATCGCCCTGGGCGGCAACGCGCTGCAGGAGGGCAACGGCCCGGCAACCGCCGAAGCGCAGCTGGAGGTCGTCGAAAAGACGTCCGTCTACATCGCGGACATCATCGAAAAAGGCTACCAGGTCGTCCTTGCGCACGGCAACGGCCCGCAAGTCGGCCGCATCGTTCTGCAGAACGAAACCTCCGTCAACGTGACCCCCGCCATGCCGTTCGACGTATGCGGCGCCATGAGCCAGGGCATGATTGGCTACCATATGCAGCAGGGGCTGACCAAGGCGCTGCGCGCGCGCGGCAACCACACCGGCGCGGCAACCGTGGTCACGCAGGTCGTCGTGGATCAAAACGACAAGGCGTTCAGCGCCCCGTCCAAACCCATCGGCCCGTTTTACAGCGAAGAAGAGGCAAAGAAACTGCAGGCCGAAAAAGGCTATGCCGTCAAGGAAGACGCGGGCCGCGGCTGGCGGCGCGTCGTCGCCTCGCCGCAGCCGATCGAAATCGTCGAACTGCCTGAGGTCAAGTGCCTCATCGAAGGTGGCTTCGTGGTCATCACCGTCGGCGGCGGCGGCATCCCCGTCGTGCGCGACGACAACGGCAACCTCTCCGGCACCGCCGCGGTCATCGACAAGGACCTCGCGAGCGAACGCCTCGCCGAAGACCTCGATGCGGACGCGCTGCTGATCCTCACCGCCGTGGAGCAGGTTTGCCTGCGCTATGGCAAGCCGGACGAAAAGCGGCTGTCTGCCGTCACCGTCGCCGAGGCGGAGCAGTACATCGCCGAGGGGCATTTCGCGCCCGGCTCCATGCTGCCCAAGATTCAGGCCGCGGTCAAGTTTGCAAAAAGCAAGCCGGGCCGCCGCGCCATCGTCACCTCGCTCGACAAGGCCGTCGACGCGCTTGCCGGCAAGGCCGGAACGGTGATTGCAAAGTAAAGCAACGCTGTTTTTCTGAAAGGGAAAGCAGCAAAAGAACGTAAGCATATAAAGAGCTTCTCACACTGAACTGAACCCCGTTGATTAGACACAAACAAAAGCCCCTATCGCAGAAAAACTCAAGATTGCATGAACTGACGTCGTTTTTCGAGCGGCGTCAGTTTTGTTTTGAGCTGAATCCGCTCATTGTTGTAGAAGGATATGAA
>JAAYUE010000004.1 GCA_012517905.1 Clostridiales bacterium
GCGGCGCATCCGCTCGCCAAGCTGCCGCACGCCTTCGTAACAGGCTTCCATCTCCGGCACGGCGAGCTCCGCCGCGGCGGACGGCGTAGGCGCGCGAAGATCCGCGGCGAAATCCGCGATGGTGAAATCCGTCTCGTGACCGACCGCGCTGACGACGGGGATGCGGCTTTGCACGATGGCCTCCGCGACAGCAGGCTCGTTGAAGGCCCAAAGGTCCTCCATGCTGCCGCCGCCGCGGCCGACGATGAGCACGTCCGCCGCTTCCGCCTCGTTCATCTTCCGAATCGCGTCCGCAATCTCCTCCGCCGCGCCCTGACCCTGCACGCGAACGCTCGCGAGCACGATCGGCATGCGCGGAAATCTCCGGCGGATGATGTTGATGATGTCCTGCACCGCGGCGCCCGTGCCGCTGGTGACCACGCCGACACGGCGCGGCAAAAACGGGATGGGGCGCTTGCGCGCCGCGTCAAACCAGCCGCGCTCCTCAAGCTCCTGTTTCAGCGCGAGAAAGCGCAGATACAGCTCGCCTTCGCCGCTCTTTTTCAGATAGTTGGCGTAGAGCTGAAAGGACCCGTCCTTTTCGTAGAGCGCAGCCCTGCCGTAGAGCAGCACCTGCATGCCGTCCTGCGGCTGAAAATTGAGGCGCATCGCCTGCTGCCGAAACATGACGCAGCGCACGAGCGCGCTCTCGTCCTTCAGCGAAAAATAGAGGTGTCCGGACGAGTGCCGCTTAAACCCGCTGATCTCGCCGCTGACCCGCAGCTGCGCAAGGTTCGGGTCGGAGGAGAGCAGCGTGGACACATATTCGTTCAGCTCGCCGACGCGAAAGACCGGCGTTAACGCCTGCTCCACCCGTTCTCACCTCCCGTTGCTGAATTGATCGCGCGCAAGAAGCGCGGTTCCGACGGCGTTGTCCGAAGACAGCCCGTCCGCAGCATAATACAGCCTCTGCCGAAGTCGCTCTCCGAGCAGACGCCGCAGCAGCGGACTGCCCGACACGCCGCCCGAGAGCAGCGCGGCGCAAAAGCCGGTCCGCTCGAAAGCGCCGGTCAGCAGCTTTGCAAACGTGCGCGCCATACAGTCGTAGACGGCATATGCGACCGTCTCCTTCGGCGTCCCCTGCTCCAGCAGCCGCAGACACTGCGTCTCCTGGCCGGAAAAGGAGCAGTCGAGTCCCTTGACGCTTGAGGGAAGCTTCAGGCCCCGATCGACAGCGGACTTCGCCAGCGTTTCGAGCGAGCTCCCGCTCGGAAACGGCAGGCCAATTTTCACGCCGACGCGGTCTACAAACTGTCCCGCATGCAGATCCGAGCAGCCGCCGATGCGGTCGATCTCGCCGATCAGCCCGTTTTGCAGGCGGACCGTCAACAGATCGGTCGTGCCGCCGGAGAGGTGCATCGCCAGAAACGGCGCCGCTCCGATTTCGCGCTCCTGTCCGAACATTGCGGCGCGGATATGCCCCGCCTGATGCGTCGTCTCATAGAGCGGAATCCCGAGCGACGCGGCGATGCTCACTGCCGCAAGTTTTCCGGCGAGGAACACCGGCATGTAGGAGTCCTCCGCGCCGGTCGGCTTCGTGCTGACGGCGACGGCGGACAGTTCCGCGCGATTGACGGAGGAAAGCGCCCGCTCGATCAGCGGCGGCAGCTGCCTCACATGCTGGAAGAGCGCGTCGCTCTGCCGCAGTCCCCGCTCGCCCAACGGTACAGAAAGCATCGTTCTCTGCTCGAAAACGATGCCTTCGTCTGAAACGCAGGACACGGACGTCGTATAATTGCTCGTATCGACGCCGAGATACAGCCGGTTCATGGGGACACGATCTCTTTTGCGACGCTGCCCAGAATGCCGTTGACAAACGCATAGGACCGCTCGCCGCCGTATCGCTTGGCCAGCTCCACCGCCTCGTTGATGGCGGCGCCGGTCGGCACGTCCTCTTTGCGATAGAGCATTTCATAGATCGCCACGCGCAGAATGCTCAGATCCACGCGCGAGATGCGCTCGATGGCCCAGTCCTTCGAATAGCGGCTGACGAGCTCGTCGATCTGCGCCGTGTGCGCGCCAACGCCTTCGAGCATCTGCGAAACGTAAAGCAAGTCCTCCGCGTCCAGCGCGCCGAGGGATTCGGCTTTTTCGCAGACGCGTTCGGGCGTGTCTTCGCCGCCTAACAGATTGGAAAAGTGCATCATCATCGCGACTTCGCGCGCGGTCGTTCTGCTCATGTGTTATGAATCCTTGGAAAACAGTTTGTGGAAAAAGTCCCGAATCCCCTCGGGGCCGCCTTTGTCGAGCATGTAGCCCAGAAAGAAGAACAGCGCGAGAATCAGAAACAGCAGGATCGTGCGCCAGAAACCGATGGTGAAAAACAGAATCGCCAGCACCAGTCCGACAAGGACAAGCAGCACCGTAAACTTATGTTGTTTGACAAACTCCCAAAACGCGTTCATGATCCTGTCCTCACTCAACCCGGGATACGGCGGCGGGCGTATTCGCCGGCGCGGCGGCGCTCTCCACGAGCACGCCGATTTCGTTGACCTGAATGCCGGTCAGCGCCTCGATATTCTCCTTCAGCGACTTCTGCAGTTCGCTCGAAAGCGTCACGACGTCCGTATCCGGCAGAACGCAGAGGCGAATGCCGATGGTGACGCCGGTCTCGGTCGAATGCAGCGTGGTGTGTACGTCCCGCACGCGCGCAAGCGCGCGGCAGTGCTTCTGCACCATGGTGTCGAGCGCTTCGAGGGAGATATAGGTGCCGCCGTGCTCCGTCTGCCGCATCAGCGCGGACGCGGGGCGCGACTCCGTCTTTTTCCCCCTGCCGGCAAACAGCAGCTTGACGCTGATGAGCAGCAGGACCAGCCCGCAGCCCGCAAGGATCAGCGCGTTTTCACGGAACATGTAAAACAGGGAAATGAACCCCGCCACCATGTCCTCCTGAATCAGGCCGGCCGCGATGCCGAAGAGGACAAACGACAGGAGGATTGCTGCAATCAGCAGAATCCCCAGCAGGATACGGTCGAAAACCTTGAGTTTCATAATCCCAAAAACCTCTTTTCACCAACCGTCCGCATGAATTTTCGCGGCGGCATACTCTTAGGATGGTTTGCCTGCGCGGTGTTCGCCCGCGCATCCTGTAAAACGGGCGGAACGATCTCCGCCCGTCAATCGGTCAGCGTAATGGCCCGCTTACTTGACGCGGGGCGGTTCCGGTTCTACGAGTTCGGCGGCGACTGGCGGCGCCTCTTTCTCCTTGGTTTCCTTGGCTTTCTCTTTTTCCTTCCGCTTTGCCGCGCGGGAGGTCTCCTGCTCCGCCGGTTCAAACACGACGCTTTGCACAAACACGTTGATTTCCACAACGCGCAGACCGGTCATGTTTTCGATGGCGCTCTTGACGGATTCCTGAATTTTTTCGCAGACTTCTTTGATCTTATAGCCGTATTTGATGCTGACGGATATGTCAACGGCGGCTTCTTCCTGGCCGACCTCAACCTTAACGCCTTTTGTCAGGTTTTTTTTGCCGAGCATTTCGGTGATGCCCTCGACCATTCCGCCGCTCACGGCGGAAACGCCCTCTACGTCGGAAACCGCCAGTGCGGCGATGGTAGCGACGACTTCGTCCGCAAATACGATTCGGCCACCTTCCGCTTCCACCTTGGAAACTTCAGTGCTCGCCTTTTTTTCTTCGGACATATGCACACCTCCATTCTTGTTTACCTAAAATTATACCAGTCGGGTGGGCTTCTGTAAATATGTTAAGCGCCTTGTCATGTTACTCCCGCGTGAAAGCTTTGCGGCGCATTTGCGGCATCCTTGCCGATTTTTCCCCGATTGACGCGGTAAATACGATAGTGAGCGAGCATAAAAGAGCGTATCGATACGCACCGGGCCCGATATGTCCAGAAGATCGTATTCGGATTGTTTTTCTGATTGTTTTTCTGATTGTTCATTGTATATTTGTATACATACACTTGTATTCTTCATGCAAAACCATTACACTGGTGACTAGAAAACAGGGGCGAACTTCCTTTCTCCCATCGTATGCGTGCGCGCTTCTTTGCGCCGCGAAAGAGAGCATTCATGAACGGTTATTATGAGAATAAGGACTACGGCTCGCTATCCGAGAAAGTATATCGCTTTCTTCGGGACGGGATTGCCGAAGGCCGCTATCAGACGGGCGATTTCCTCGTGGAGATGAAGATCGCCGAGGAGCTGGGCGTAAGCCGCACGCCCGTGCGCGAGGCGCTCAAGCAGCTCGAGCTCGAGGAGCTCGTCTCCTCGCACCCAAACCGCGGCGTGGTCGTCAAGGGTCTCTCGACCGAGGACCTGCAGGACGTCTCCACCATCCGCCATCTTCTCGAAGGCCAAGCGGCGTACTGGGCGGCCGAGCGCGTCACCGAAGAGCAGCTCAAAGCGCTGAAAGAGACCGTGGAGCTCATGGAGTTTTACACCGCAAAGAACGACGTTGCGCATCTCGTCACGCTGGACACGCGGTTCCACGAGCTGATCTACGAAGCCAGCGGCAGCCGGACGATACGGCACATCCTCGCCTCGCTGCACCAGAATATCCGAAAAGCGCGGCAGAGCTCGCTGACCATGCCGGCTCGCGCGTCCAACTCGCTTGCCGAGCATTTGAGCATCTATCAGGCGATCGAGCGGCACGACGCGCCCGCGGCAAAAGAACATATGGAAGCCCACGTCGCAATTGCGGCGGGAAGCCGGCCGAGCGAATAGCCGCCGCCGGACTCCCGCCTTTTTAGATTCCAGCGCAGCCCAGCACGACGACGGGAGGACACCGGCATGCGAATCTACTGTACATCCGAACGGCACGCGAACGGCGGCCCGGGCGAATTCATCCTCGCACGGACGGAAGACGCGCTGTCAAGCCTGACCACCGCCTATCGGGGACGCGTTCAGGTGATCTATCTCGACCCGCCGTTCGGCACGGGCGACACGTTTCACATCAAAATTGGATCGGGGAAAAAGCAGCTGCGCCTGCCCGCGTATGCGGACGACATGGAGGAGGGCGCATATCTGACCTGGATGCGTGGGGTCCTTTCCGGCGCGCGGGATCTGCTCTGCGAGTCCGGCTCGCTGTATCTGCACATCGACTACCGCATGAGCGCGAAACTCCGGCTCCTGCTGGACGAACTCTTCGGCCCGGAAAACTTCATGAACGAAATCGTCTGGTGTTATAAGTCCGGCGGTCGCAGCACGCGCTACTATCCGCGCAAACACGATACCATCCTCTTCTACCGTAAAAGCGCGCGCGTGTTTTTCGACATCTACGCGGTCGGCCGCCCGCGCGGGCCGGAAAAGCGGAACCACATGAAGCGCTATATCGACGAGGAAGGGCGCGTCTGTTTCTCCATCCGCTCCGCGGGCAAGCTCTACACCTATTACGAGGATACGCCGGTGTTTCCAAGCGACGTTTGGGACGACATCGAGCACCTGCAGCAAAAGGACAACGAGCGCGTCGGCTACGCGACGCAGAAGCCGGAGGCGCTGCTCAATCGCGTGATTCTGGCCTCCTCACGCCCGGGCGATCTGGTCTGCGACCTGTTTTCCGGCAGCGGCACCACCGCCGCAGCGGCAAGTAAGCTTGGCAGGCGGTTTTTGGTTGCGGACGCTTCGCCTTTCTCGCTCTACACGCTTCGCGCGCGCCAGCTTAAGGCCATGAGCGCGCACTCGTTTCTGGAGGGGGATCACGAGCTCGTCCTCCGCTATCCGGCGGACGAAACGCCGGCCGCGTTTTCGGCAAAGCAGGTCACAGCGCGCGGCAAACGCATGCTCTCGATCGAAGAAGCCGGCTTTACGCCCGCCTATCCGCTCGTTTACGCCGCGGTCGGAACCGTAAGCGGCGAGCAGTTCTCCCCTTCCGCCGTGGACTGCCGGCCAAAGCTGCCGCTGCAGCTGCCGGTCGACGGGCTGGACCGGCCGGTCGCGCAGATCGTGGACGCGATGGGCCGCACCGCGTTCTTTACGATCGACGGCTGACAAGCCGCGCATATCACAAAAACAACGTCGTTGAGGCGTTGTTTTGCTGTTCATCATAAATTCACGTTTTCCGGTTCGGTTTGTCTGGAAAAATATGATTCGTTCGGGTATGATACGCTATATGGATGATAAGACGCAAACGCCCCCGCCGAACAGCGCCGAAACGAACGCGCATCCTTCCGGCGAAATTGGAAAACCGAAGAAGAGCAAACGTCTGCGCCTCCTCAGCACGCTGCTGATGCTCGCGCTGATCGCCGTTACGCTTATCGTGATCTTTCGGGACACGTCGCTCGGCGAATTCTGGACCGCCGTGCGCTCCGCGGACATCGGCTGGCTGCTTGCCGCGCTGGGCGCTTCGCTCGTCGCCTCACTCATGTTCGGCGTCGCGCTGCATATCGCGCTGCGCGCGCTTTACGGAAAACCGATTTCGTTTCTTCGGAACATCGGCTTTGGCTATATCGGGCAGTATTATACCGCCGTTACGCCAGCAGGCGCGGCGGGCCAGCCCATGCAGCTCTATTACATGATCGCCTACGGCGTGGAGGTTTCCTACGCGTCGCTTGCGCTGCTGCTGGTCAACGCCTCGCATCAACTCGTCGTGCTGCTGATTCCGACGGTGCTCTTTCCGTTTCACGCCAGCCTGATTCTGAACAACCTCGGCGCGTTCCTCTGGCTTTTTCTGTTCGGTTCGCTGATCAACATCGGCCTGATTCTCTTTTTGCTGTTTGCGATGTTTTCCAAGGATTTCGCGGCGCGCATCGTGCACAAAGCGATCGCGCTCTTCGGCAGAATCCGCATCCTGAAGAATCCGCAGCAGCTCGAGGAGCGCGCGGGAAAGCAGATTGCGCTGTATCAAAAAGGCGCGGAAGTGTTTCGGCAGCATAAGCTGCTGCTCGTTGCGGAGCTGCTCTCCTACATGCTGCTGCTCGGTTCCCAGTTCGTCATTCCCTATTTCGTCTACCGTGCATTCAACCTCAGCGGATTCGGCATGATGGACTTCGTCGCGCTGCAGTCCGTGCTCTACCTCGCCGTGTGCTTTCTGCCGATTCCCGGATCGGCGGGCGCAAGCGAGAGCGGGTTTGTCACGATCTTTCGCGTGCTGTTTCAAAGCGCGCTGATCGTCCCGGCGATGCTGCTCAGCCGCGTGGCAAGCTTCTATTTCATCCTCATTCTCAGCGGCGCAGTATCGCTGGCCATGCAGTTCGTGCTCTCCTGGCGCAAAAAGCACGCTTCGCCCCCGTCGATCGACTCATAACCCTCTGTCAAACGCTTTGTAAAAACGATTGTCTGGTGCCGATCGTCAAACACTTCGACGTATTCGCATGACCGATGTCATGCGTTTTTGCAATCGGAAAATCACAGTGCCGCGTCATGCTCAGCGCCAGCTCAACGATATCCGGCTTTTCTGCGCTTTCCTCCATCTTCGTAAACGTACCGAGCAGCAACCCTTTGATCCGGTCAAACGCGCCGATCTGTCCAAGCTGGCTGAAATACGCCGTCATCTGCGCCGCGCCGCCGCCGTAACTCTCCAAAAACAGCAGTTTCCCCCGCATGTCCAGCAGATACTGCGTTCCGGCGAGCCTGAGCAGGCAGCGGATGTTCCCGCCGACCACCACGCCCTCGGCGGACGAGCCGCGGACAAACGACCAGCGCGCGTCGAACAGGTCGTTTTTTCCATGCAGAATCGAGTTTTCAAACGCCGCCGTCTGTATCCGCCCGTTTTCCCGGACAAGACAGCGAACCTGATACAGATACGACGGGACCCGCGTCTTTTCGTAGATCGCGTTGAGAACCGTGGTCAGGTCGCTGTACCCGAAAAACGGTTTGGGCCGCCCCGCAAGCGCGTCAAAATCGATCTCGTCCAGCAACTCGTTTGCAATATCTCCGCCCGACACGTCGAAGATCGCCTTGACCGCGTCGTCCCGAATCATCGCGTTGAGCGCGCCTGCCCGCTGCGCGCCCGTGCCGCCAAAGACGCCGCGCCGCCGAAACAGATATGGACTGAGCTCCGGCGTCAATCCGATTTTACCGAGCACAGCAATCAGCTCGTCCAGCTGGTCTTTTTCGGTTTCGCCGAGCGCGTTCGAGCAGGCCACGATCCCGACGCGATCCCCTTGTTTCAACATAGCGGCATGCTCCTTTCAGCGATCAGGCTTTACCAAGCCCATTCCGGATTAAATGTCTTTGATCAGCATTATATCAGAAAGTCCGCGATGGCTGCATCGCGGACTTTCCGGTCGTTCGTTTTTTCGCCGATCTCATCGATCGGTCGCAGAGCTTATCGCTTGCCGCTGCTCGCGCGGCCGAAGTTGCGCTTTTGCGAGCGGCTCTCCGCGCTCTCGCCCAGGGTTTCGGCGAACTGTTCCAATATCTTCTTCTGCTCGTCGCTGAGGTGCTTGGGCACCTAGACGTTGACCGTAACCAGAAGATCGCCCTTGCCGTTTGCGTTCAGCCGCTGGATGCCCTGATCGCGGAGGCGGAAGGTCGAACCGGTCTGCGTTCCCGCGGGCACCTGGTACTTCACGCTCTCCTTGAGCGTCGGCACCGTCAGGCTGCCGCCGAGCGCCGCCGTGGTGTAGGAAATCGGAATCTCAAGGTAGAGATCGAATCCCTTGCGCACAAATCGACGATCCGGACGCACACTGATGGTCACATAGAGATCGCCGCTCGGTCCTCCCCTGTGCCCCGCGCTGCCCATGCCGCGCAGACAGAGGCTCTGACCGTTGTCGATGCCGGCGGGAATCTTGACCTTCTTTTTAAGATTTTTGCGGACGCGTCCCGCGCCGCGGCAGGTCTGGCAGGGTTCCTCGATGATCTTGCCCGTGCCGTGGCAGGCCGAGCAGGGCCGTGTAGAGGTAAACGAGCCGAGAATCGTGCTCTGCTGCGTGCGCACCTGCCCCGTACCGTTGCAGGTTTTGCAGGTGACCGGCTCCGTTCCGGGTTTTGCGCCGGTGCCGTGACAGGTTTCGCAGGTTTCTTCGCGCGGGATGGTGATCTCTTTTTCCGCGCCGAACGCAGCCTCTTCAAACGAGATGGTCAGGTTATAGCGCAGATCGTCCCCCGGGATGGGACCGTTTCTCGTCTGCCCGCCGCCAAAGCCGCCAAATCCGCCGCCGAACATCTGGCCGAGGATATCGCCAAAGTCGCCGAATCCGCCGAACCCGCCGCCGGCAAACGGGTCCTGCCCGCCCATGCTGGGATCGAACGCCGCATGTCCGAACTGATCGTACTTGGCGCGCTTTTCCGGGTCCGAGAGCACCTCCGCCGCTTCGTTGAGTTCTTTGAACTGCGCTTCCTTGGCCTTGTCGCCCGGGTTCAGGTCGGGGTGGCATTCCTTCGCTTTTTTACGGAATGCGCTCTTGATTTCGCTTTCCGTCGCGGTCTTACTCACGCCCAGTATTTCGTAATAATCGCGTTTATCTGCCAACGCCCGTCACCTCTCCATCCAGTCCGCGCACCTAAGCTTTGTGCACATCATTCGCATATCTGTTTCCGACAAGGAGGCGCAAGCTCCGCTGCGCCTCCCTGGCTATTCCGTTTTGTTCGCGGTCCGTCCGCGACGTTATTTGTTGTCGTCCACGACTTCGTAGTCCGCGTCCACAACGTCATCCTGCGGCTGGCTCTGCTCGCCGCCGGCATAGCTCTGCGCGTTGGGATCGTATCCTCCCTCGCCGCCCGCCTGCTGCGCCTGCTGCTCGTAAACCTTGCCGAACACGCTGTAGCTCAGCTCGGTGAGGCTTTCCGTCGCAGTCTTGATCATATCCACATCGCCGCCTTCGACGGTCTTCTTCAGGTCGGCAATCGATTTTTCGAGTTGCTCCTTGCCGGAAGCGTCGATCTTGTCGCCCATCTCCTTGAGGCTGCGCTCGGTGGTGTAGATGAGCTGGTCGGCGTGGTTCTTTGTCTCGACCTCGTCCTTATGCCGCTTGTCTTCGTCCGCGAACTTCTCCGCGTCCGCAACCGCGCGCTTGATCTCGTCCTCGTTGAGGTTGGTCGAGGCGGTGATGGTCACGTTTTGCTGGTTGCCCGTGCCGAGGTCCTTTGCCGAAACATGCACGATGCCGTTTGCGTCGATGTCAAAGGAGACCTCGATCTGCGGCACGCCGCGCGGCGCGGGCGCGATGCCGGTGAGCTGGAAGCGGCCGAGGGTCTTGTTGTCCCTTGCCATGCCGCGCTCGCCCTGAAGCACATGCACCTCGACGCTGGTCTGTCCGTCCGCCGCCGTCGAGAAGATCTGGCTCTTCTTGGTCGGAATGGTCGTGTTGCGCTCGATGAGCTTTGTGAACACGCCGCCGACGGTCTCGATGCCGAGGGAAAGCGGGGTGACGTCCAGCAGCAGGATGTCCTTGACCTCGCCGCCAAGCACGCCGCCCTGAATCGCCGCGCCGATGGCGACGCATTCGTCCGGATTGATGCCCTTGAACGGGTCTTTGCCGGTGATCTTCTTGACCATATCCTGCACCATCGGGATACGGGACGAACCGCCGACGAGGATGACTTTATCCACCTGAGAGGCGGAGAGCCCTGCGTCGCTGAGGCACTTTTTCACCAGCGACTGCGTCTGCTCGACGAGATCGTTGATCAGCTCGTTGAACTTCGCACGGGTAATCGTGATGTCCAGATGCTTCGGGCCCGCCTTGTCCATCGTGATGAACGGCAGGTTGATCGTGGTCTGCGCGACGCCCGAAAGGTCGATCTTCGCCTTTTCGGCGGCTTCCTTGAGGCGCTGGAGCGCCATCTTGTCCTGACGCAGGTCGATGCCGTTGTTCTTTTTGAAGTCGTCGGCGATATAGTCCATGATCAGCTTGTCAAAGTCGTCGCCGCCGAGGCGGTTGTTGCCCGCGGTCGCGAGAACCTGAAACACGCCGTCGCCAATTTCGAGAATCGAAACGTCGAACGTGCCGCCGCCGAGATCGTAAACCAGAATCTTCTGGTTGTTTTCCTTGTCCATGCCATAGGCCAGCGCGGCCGCCGTCGGCTCGTTGATGATGCGCAGGACGTCGAGGCCCGCGATGCGGCCCGCGTCTTTCGTCGCCTGGCGCTGGCTGTCCGTGAAGTACGCCGGAACGGTGATGACCGCCTGCGTTACGGTTTCGCCGAGGTACGCTTCCGCGTCCGTCTTGAGTTTTTGCAGGATCATCGCGGAGATTTCCTGCGGCGTGTAATCCTTGCCCTCGATATGAACCTTGCGCGAGGAACCCATATCGCGCTTGATCGAAGCGACCGTGCGATCGGGGTTCGTGATGGCCTGCCGCTTTGCGATGTTGCCGACCATACGCTCGCCGTCTTTAAACGCAACCACGGACGGCGTGGTGCGCATGCCTTCGGAATTGGGAATGACGACCGGCTCGCCGCCTTCGAGGAATGCGACGCAGGAGTTCGTCGTGCCGAGGTCGATGCCAATAATTTTGCCCATAATGATTCTATCCTCCAACTATTTATAAAATTGTTTCCAATCGCTGGAAATCTGTTGAAACTCTTCTTTAATCGCCCCGCCGGGATTACTCCGCAACCTTCACCATACAGTGCCGGATGATGCGGTCTCCCATGCGATAGCCTTTTTGCAGCACGACGACGATTTCGCCGCTGTCCTTGCCGTCCGCCTTTTCGCGCATGACGGCCTCATGCTTGGTCGGATCGAACTTGCAGTCGCTCTCGATCTCCTCGAGGCCGAGCTTTTTCAGCGCATCCAGCATCTGCCGCTGCACGAGCACGATGCCGTCGCGCCAGATCGCCTGATCGGCGGGAATGCTCTCGAGCGCGCGCTCCAGGCTGTCCAGCGCGGGGAGCAGTTCCTTGACCACGTCCCGCTTGCCTTCTTCGTAGCTGTCGAGACGCACGCTGGCGTTTCTGCGGCGGAAATTGTCAAAATCCGCCTGAATGCGCTGCAACAGCGCAACGGTTTCGTCCTTTTCCTTCGTGATCGTCTCGATATGCGCCTTCGCGGCGGCAAACTCTTCGGCGGTCAGCGTATAGCTTTCCTGTTCGGCGTCGTCGACCGGGCCGGTCACAACGGACTGCGCCGCTTCCGTTTCCTGGGCAGCGCTTGCCGCGGTCGCTTCTTCCTTTGCCGCGTCCTGCGCAAAGGGTTCTGTTTTGTCGGTCTTCTTGGTCAATGTTCCAGTCTCCTTGTTCGTTCTCGGACGGTGAACCGCCCTTTCGGGCGCCGCCCTGCGTCATTCGTCGTTCAGTTCGCTGCTCAACAGCTCCGAGAGGCTTCTTCGCATATATTCCAGCACAGACATCACCTTGCCGTAGTTCATGCGCGTCGGTCCGATGATGCCGAACGAGCCGAGCGGCTCGTCGCCAATCTGGTACGTCGCGGTCACGATGCTGCAGTCCTTGAACATTTCGTCCTCGTTTTCGTTTCCGATCGTGATCGTAAACTCCAGCTTGCTCGCACGCTTGAGCATCTCATAGAGCATGCTCCTGCCCTCGACGGCGGCAAGGAAGGTCTTTGCCTTGTTCATGTCGCTGTACTCGGGATAATGCAGCATATTCGTCGCGCCGGAAAGCTGTACGTTCGGCGTCTCCGGTTCGATCTTGCGCTCGATCGCTTCCACCACCGAGCAGAGGAACGCTTTGCGCTCATACAGCTCACCGCCCATTTCGCTTGCGACGCGCTCGCCGATGTGATCCATGCGGCAGTCGTAAAACCGTTCGGTCAGAATTCGCGAAATGCGCTCCAGCTCGTCGCTGGACATATCCTCCGGCACGCGGATGACCGCGTCCCGCGCAAACCCGGCGGTGGTGACGACGACCACGAGCGCGCGTCCTTCGCGCAGCGGCACGAGCTGGATATGGCGGAGCCGGTTTGCCGCGAGCATCGGCGGCAGCACCATCGCCGTATAGTTCGTTACGGCGGAGAGCGCCTGCGCGGTATGCTTCATCACGGCCTCGACCTCGTCGAGTTTTTCGCTCATATGCGCGCGGATGATCTTGATCTCGTCGTCCGAAAGCGCCGCCTTCTGCATCATCTGGTCGACATACAGCCGGTAAGCCTTGTCCGAAGGGATGCGGCCCGCGGAGGTGTGCGGCTGCGCAAGGTAGCCGAGCTCCTCCAGATCCGCCATCTCGTTTCGAATGGTCGCGCTCGAAAGGTTGAACCCCTCGTGCTTGCTGATGGCGCGGGAGCCGACGGGCGACGCGGAAAGGATATATTCGTCTATGATCGCTTTCAGAATGCCGAGTTTTCTCGCATCCAGATCCATCCCCATCGCCTCCTTTCGTCCGTTTCTTCCGGAAATCTTGTTATTAGCACTCTGAATTGGCGAGTGCTAACCCATGACAAAAATTTAGCACCTACGCGCCTTGGTGTCAAGTAAGTGCTGTATCAAAAATGTGACATTCCAGTGAATTCCCCCCGAGGCATGAACCCGTTCAAACGGACTACATGAAAAACCCGAGCGCCTCGTTTTGCAGGTCCAGCCCCGCTCTGTTGAGGGCGATTGCGCCCTCGCTCTCCCGCGTCCAGCCGCGCCGGCGAAGCTGCTCCATCGCGTCCGGAAACGCGTCCGCCATGTCCACGCCGAACCGTTTTTGAAACGCCGCGCGGTCCACGCCGCGCACAAGCCGGAGCCCGAGCATGACGCACTCGAACATCTCGTCCGCCGGATAGAGCCGAATCGTCTCAGAAACAGGCCGTTTCCCGCGGGAAAGCAGGCGGATATACTCGTCCGGCGCGCCCGTGTTTGCCATGCGCGTCCAGTTTTTGAGCCGCAGCGCGGAATGCGCCGCGACGCCGAGGCCGAGGTATTCGCCGTTTTCCCAGTAGTTCAGGTTGTGGCGGCACTCGTATCCCTCTCGTGCAAAATTACTGATCTCATACCGGCGATACCCGCGGGATTCGAGATAGTCGAAGCCCGCGTCCTGCATGTCCGCCGTTTCGTCCTCGTCCGGCAGCGTGAGATCGCCGCACTCCACCTGTTCCCAGAGCAGCGTGTGCTCCTCCAGCGTGAGCGCGTAGGCGGAGACGTGCTGCACGCCGAGATCGCAGACGGCCCTGAGTGTGTCGAGATACTGCCGCTGCGTCTGCCCCGGCAGGCCGTGCATCACATCCACATTGATGTTGGCAAAGCCCGCTTCCCGCGCGAGCGATAGCGTTTCGCAAAACTGCGCGTAGGAATGAATTCTGCCGATAACGTTCAGCAGCGCGTCGTGCGAACTCTGCAGCCCGATCGAAAGGCGGTTGATCCCCGCCTCGCGGTAAGCAAACAGGTTTTCCCGCGACGATGTACCGGGGTTTACCTCCATGGAGCGCTCCGCATCCGCACGGATGGGAAAGCTCTCGTTCAGCGCGCCCAGCATGCGGCGCATCTGGTCGCCGCTCAGCAGCGAGGGCGTGCCGCCGCCGAAAAAGACGGTGTCGAATTCGGCGGGGTATTCACCGGCGCGCGACACAAGCCCGATCTCCGAAATCAGCGCGTCGGCATACGCCTCCGGCACGCCGCCGCATGCAAACGACGTGAAGTCGCAATAGGCGCATTTTTTGATGCAATATGGAATGTGCAGATAGATGCCCGCCATCGTGCTAATTGATGCGAAGTACGCTCATAAACGCGTCGCTCGGCAGCGACACGGTGCCAATCTGGCGCATGCGCTTCTTGCCCTCTTTTTGTTTTTCAAGCAGTTTCTTTTTGCGCGTGATGTCGCCGCCGTAGCACTTGGCGAGAACGTCTTTTCGCACGGCGCGGACGGTTTCGCGCGCGATGATCTTGCCGCCGATGGCCGCCTGAACGGGAATTTCGAACTGCTGACGCGGGATGACTTCGCAGAGTTTTTCGGCCACGGCGCGCCCTTTTGCATAGGCGCGGTCGCGGTGCACGATGGTGCTCAGCGCGTCGCACATGTCCCCGTTGAGCAGAAAATCCAGCTTTACGAGGTCGCTCCTTTCATAGCCCTTCAGCTCGTAATCGAAAGAGGCGTATCCCCTGCTGCGGCTCTTGAGCTGATCGAAAAAGTCGTAGATGATCTCGTTGAGCGGCAGCACATAATGGATGCTCACGCGGGAGCCGTCGATATAGCTCATGTCCACAAAGACGCCGCGCCGCTCCTGACAGATCTCCATGATGGAGCCGACGTATTCGGAGGGCGTCATGATGGTCGCGCTCACAACCGGCTCTTCCAGCGATTCGATCTCCGTGACCGCCGGCAGGTTCGAGGGATTGTCGATCATCTGTTCCTCGCCCGAGGTGAGCTTCACTTTGTAGATGACGCTCGGCGCGGTGGTCACGAGGTCGAGATCGAACTCGCGCTCCAGCCGCTCCTGAATGATCTCCATGTGCAAAAGCCCCAGAAAGCCGCATCGGAATCCATAGCCCAGCGCGCTGGAGGTCTCCTTTTCATAGGAGAGCGACGCGTCGTTGAGCTTGAGCTTGTCCAGCGCGTCGCGAAGGTCGCCATACTGCGCGCCGTCCGCGGGATAGATGCCGCAGAACACCATGGGGTTCGCCTGCTTATAGCCCGGCAGCGGCTTTGCGGCCGGACGCTCGGCGGAGGTGATCGTGTCGCCGACCTTCGTCTCGGCAACGCTCTTGATCGACGCCGCGATGTAGCCGACCTCGCCCGCGGTGAGCTCGTCCACCGCCAGCGGCGCGGGCGTAAACACGCCGACTTCGGTGACCTCGAATTCATGCCCGCTCGCCATGGAGCGGATGCGCATGCCTTCTCGGACCGTGCCGTCAAACACGCGCACATAGGAGAGCGCGCCCTTGTAGTTGTCGTAGATGCAGTCGAACACCAGCGCGGTCAGCGGCGCATCCGGGTCGCCTTTTGGCGGCGGGACGATGTCCACAACCGATGCGAGCACGGCCTGCACATTCGTGCCGTTTTTCGCCGAAATCTGCGGCGCGTTCTTCGCCTCGATGCCGATGACGTCCTCGATCTCCTGCGCGGTGCGTTCAGGCTCCGCGCTCGGCAGGTCGATCTTGTTGATGACCGGCACGACTTCGAGGCCGTTGTCCACAGCGAGGTATACGTTTGCCAGCGTCTGCGCCTCGATCCCCTGCGTCGCATCCACGACGAGCACCGCGCCTTCACAGGCCGCGAGCGCGCGGCTGACTTCGTAGTTGAAGTCCACGTGCCCGGGCGTGTCGATCAGGTTAAACATATAGCGCCGCCCGTCCGTATGCGTATAAAACATGCGCACGGCCGAGGATTTAATCGTGATGCCGCGCTCGCGCTCGATGTCCATGGAGTCGAGCAGCTGCTCGGCCATGTCCCGCGCGGCGACGGTGTCCGTCAGCTCCAGCATGCGGTCGGCCAGCGTCGATTTGCCGTGGTCGATGTGCGCGATGATGGAGAAATTTCGTATCAGTTCATTGGGGTATGCCATCTGGTTCCCTCCCGTAGTTCGGGTATCATCATACTGTATCCACCGGCGGAATGCAAGAACGAACCGCCCGCAAAAAACGGCGATGCGAAAGTCGCACCGCCGTTTGTAAAAATCCGTCCGCTATTCGATCGGCCGCCGCGCAACGACGAAGTTTCTGCGCCAGTAGCTGCTCTTTGCGCTCCTGCGCACGACCTTGCCGTTTGCCGAGGAAGCGTCGATCATCTCGCCGCCGCCGATGTAGATGCCGACGTGGCCGATGGTGCTGCTGTCGTCCGATTTGAAGAACAGCAGATCGCCTTTTTTCACGCTGCTGAGGCTCGAAACTTTCGTCCAGCTGGTCGTCTTGCTCAGGCCCGCCGCATTGAGGCGGCGCGTATAGACGTTGACCTGCCGCAGGCAGTAGTACACGAGGCCGGAGCAGTCGAAGGAATCCGGCCCGCTCTTGCCGAGCACATACGGATCGCCGAGCTGTTTCTTCGCGATGGAGATCAGCTTGTCGATGCGCCCTTCGGCGGAAGAAGCCCTGGCGAGCTCCGCCTGCTTCTTCTTTTCGGCGATGATCTCCTGCTCTTTTGTATAGGAGACGCGCGCGTCCGGCGAGTTGATCGCCTCAAGCGTCTTTTCGCCCGCTTTTCCGTCTTCCGTCAGATAGTTGCGGTGCTGAAACTTCGTCACCGCCGAAACGGTGTCCGTTCCGTAATAGCCGGTGATCTGGGTGCTGTCCAGATAGCCCAGCTCCTCGAGCTGCTCCTGAAACGCCGTGATGTCGTCGCCTTCCGCGCCCTCGAACATGACGTAGGGCTTGGCCTCTTCGGAATAGAGCTGGGCGATGGTGTCGTTTCCGCAGATGCCGTCTTCCTGCAGCTCATGCTGGCGCTGAAAGAGTTTGACGGCGTATTTCGTCGCGTTGCCGTAATAGCTCGTCGGTTCGTCGATGGCGAGATAGCCCAGCTCCATGAGCCGCTTTTGAAGCGTCATGACATCCTCGCCCTCCGCGCCTTTTTCGATGCGGATTTCGGGCGTCGGGCTTGGCGTCGGCTCCAGCGTCGCAGTCGCGGCGATCGTCGGCACCGGCGTCGTCGCCAATGCGAGCTCCTCCGCCATGGCTTCCGCTTTTTTATGCTTGCTGCCGGAGACGGCGAAAATCAACACCACGCTGACCAGCACGAAGCCGAACGCGGACGTGATGAAGATGCGCATGGGTTTGCCCAGCAGGTAGATCGACCGCAGCGCGCGCTTGATCCAGTTGAGCGTTTTCTTTTTGGCCGACTTGAACCAGACGTTGAAGGATTTCGGCTTTTTCGGCGGCTTCCCGCCGCTTCCGCCATTGCCGCCGCCATAGGAGGAACCGCCGCGCGGCATGGAACCATTGCCCGAAGAGGAACCGCTTCCGCCCGCGCCGTACACTTTGGTTGCGACCTTGCCGGAAGAATAGCCGTTTCCGCCCGCATTGCTTTTGTTTGCGCCATTCTGCGGCGTGTCCCGCCGCGGCGCGACGCCGTTTGCGTAGGCACTATAGTCGGTATAAGAGGTGCGCGCACGCGGCGCGCCGTTTTGGTTCGCGGCGGAAGCGCCCTGCGCGCGGTTTGACTCGCCGGAAGAAGTATACGGGGTAGCGCCGCTTTGCGCCGAAGCGTATCCGCCTGCGTATGGTTCGCTTTTGTAGCAGGATGCGCTTGTGTTGTTTTTGCCGTAGGAATATGCGCCGCTTGAAGAATATGGGGCGTTGCCGGAAAACGCGCCATAGGAGAGCGGGTCGTTCCCGCGGGACGAGCCGCTGCCATAAGCGCCTGTGTTCTGCATAGAATTTTTCTGTTGATGCGATCCGGCGTCGTTAAAGTCCATAGCATTCTCCTAAACAAAAATTTTAAGGAAAACGCGCGCGTTTTGCAATAGGAATCCAGATATTGTAATACATTGTTCAAGATTACACGCCGCGATACAACATATGGTATTGCGCTTCGGGATCATGCACACCCGCGCCGGGGCAAATATGAACTCAGTCGGGCGATTGTGAAAAGCGCGCGTCCCGGCAATGCCGGAGCGCGCGCTGTGAACCCCAAACCGAACCGAACTCAATCGAACAGCGGCGTGGACAGATATCGTTCGCCCGTATCGGGCAGAATCACGACGATCGTTTTCCCGTCCATGTCGGCGCGTCTTGCGGCCGTGATCGCGCCGGACAGCGCCGCGCCGCCGGAGATGCCGCAGAGAATCCCCTCGCTCTTCATGAACAGCCGCGCCGTCTCGATTGCGTCCTGCGTAAAGACAGATAGGATTTCGTCCACCACGGCGCGGTCGAAATTCTCCGGCACGAAGTTTGCGCCGATGCCCTGAATGCCGTGCGCCGCGGCTTTTCCGCCGGTAAGCACGGGAGACTCCGCGGGCTGCACCGCGACCGTACGGATTGCCGGATTGTGCCGCTTGAGATAGCGTCCCGCGCCGGTGATCGTTCCGCCCGTTCCGACACCTGCGACCAGCGCGTCCACGCGCCCTTCGGTGTCGCGCCAGATCTCCGGGCCGGTCGTCGCCTCGTGCGCGGCGGGGTTATCCGGGTTTTCAAACTGCAGCAGACGCATGCTGCCCGGGATGGAACGCAGCAGCTCTTCCGCCTTGTCGTTTGCGCCGGCCATGCCGCGCGCGCCCTCGGTCAGCACGATTTCAACGCCGAGCGCGCTGAGGATCTTCCTGCGCTCCAGGCTCATGCTGTCCGGCATGGTCAGAAGCACGCGGTATCCGCGCGCCGCCGCCACAACGCCGAGGCCGACGCCGGTGTTCCCGCTCGTCGCTTCGATGAGCGTCGCGCCCGGGCAAAGCTCGCCGCGCTGTTCGGCCGCGACGATCATGCCCAAGGCGATGCGATCCTTCGCGCTGCCCCCGGGGTTGCGGCTCTCGAGCTTGACCAGCAGCGTCGCGCCGAGGCCGCAGGCGCGCTCGAAGCGCTCCGCATGCAGCAGCGGCGTGTTGCCGATGAGCTGAGCCGCATTGGAATAGATCATTTTCCTACCGCCTCCACCGCCGCCAGCATGATTGCCTTCGGCGTCGTATCGTCGTTTTCCACATGGACAAACGGTTTGCCCTGCGGCAAAAACTGCTCCCGCTGCGTGGGGCTGAGCCGATCGAACGCGCGGCTGTCGTCCACGACGACGAGGCGCGCCATAACGCCCTGCACGGAGAGCATATCCCCCGCTTTTCGAATCAGTTCCGACTGCGCGCGCCCCGAAACGAGCACCACGTCGGGTCCGTTTTTCGGCTCTCGGAGAATCTCCGCACAGACGGGCGCCGCTCCGCTCGCGATCGAAAAGAGTTTCGTTCTGAAGAGCATCATGCCCAGCACGTTCGCCACAACCGCGCCGACCATGCACTGCAGCGCGTTGAACGGGACGTTCGGAACGGCCACAGCGGACTCGTAAAGAAGCGTTTCATAAAGAAAGTATCCGAGCGGTACGATCAGCGCCGCGATGTACAGCGCGACATAGCGAATCTTTTTGCCGAGCTTTGAAAAGAGCAGCCAAGCGACAAGCGCGACCGCGCCTTTGATCACAAACGTTGCGGGCGCGTAAACGCCCCAGCCGAGCAGCACGTCCGACAGCGCGGACGCGACGCCCGCGCAGAGCGCACCCCAACCGCCGCCGAGCAGTATGCCCGCCAGCAGCACGCCGGCGTCGCCAAGGTTGATGTATCCCAGTCCCCCGGGCATGGGGATGGAGACGAGCGTGGTCAGCAGCACGATGGCCGCGGCGAGCACGCCCGCCGTGGTCAGCCGTCTGATCGATTGGTTCGAATGCGTTTGCATACCGATGTTCCTCCATAGTTTCGCAAAGGCGCAATCGAACGGGTGAAACTTGATTTTCTTCTCCGCGTTGCGCGTGCGCCCGATCGACAGGCGGCACGCTTTGCGCCGTACGCTGAATTTCCGACTTAATTATTATACGCACTATCGCCCGAATTGCAAACCCGCCAGCGCTCGGGCGAACTTTGCCGGAATCCGGACAAGTGCTTTACTGTGCCTGCGTCTGCTCCGCTGTCGTTTGCAGCTGCGCGCGCTCAAGCGCGACCTCCGCCCTGGTTCTGCGGATGCTGAGCATGACGCCGAGAATCACGATCGCGCCGCCGATGAACTTGCGGAGCGTGACCTCTTCCCCCAATAGAATATAGGAAAAGAACACGCCGAAGATCGGCACGAGGTTGAGCATGGACGTCACCGAGCTCGCGGCCATGGTCTTCAGCCCGCGGTTATAGAGCAGGAACGCGATGACCGAACAGAATACGCCGAGAAACAGCATCATGGAAAATGACAGCAGCGTCGGCGGCTGCCACTGCCCGCGCTCGATCAGCGCCATCGGCAACATGAAGATCGTCCCGACCAGCGTGGTGTAAAACAGCAGCGTGACCGGCGGATAGCGGTTGACCACTTTCTTGGTCATGAAGTTGTAGATCGCCCATACGACGCCGGCGGCGACCAGCAGCAGGCTGCCGAGCAGTTCGCCCTGCTGACGCGCATCCGCCCTGACATAGGAGAGGATTACGACGCCGACAATGGCGATGAGGATGCCGACGATCTTGAGCGCGTTGAGCTTCGTCTTATAGATCAGCGTCTCGAGCAGCAGCGTGATGACCGGATAGGACGCGATGATCAGCGTCGCGCTGGACGCGGACGTCCACTGCATGGCGATATTTTGCAGCACGGCGTACATCATGATGCCGGTAAGCCCGCAGATGACGACCGTAAAGATGTCCTTTTTCTCCAAACGCACGCGGTTTTTCGGCAGCAGCGTCAGCGCGCCGAGAATCAGCGTCGCAACCACGAACCGGACCGCGGCGAGCGTGATCGGCGGGTAGGTTTCATAGGCAAACTTGATGGCGACGAACGACGAGCTCCAGAGTATGAGCGCGCCGAGTACGGAGAGGATGGACCATGCGTTGGACGAACTGCGGTTTAGCACAAAAATGAACCTCACACAAAATAGTCGCGAAAGAAAGCCGCTGCACTGCAGCGGTATTGGAAACAAGATATTCCTTTTTATACGTCATGTCAAGAAAATATATATCATATATACGATTTGTCTGTATAATTTCACATTTCATTGCACGCAATCAAGAGCGCTATCACGACAATTCGCCACATACGAAAAACGCGCCAAGCCGGATAAAAAAAGAGCAACTCCCCCGAAGGAGAGCTGCTCTGTTTGCCATTCGCTTATTTCGCCTGCGCGATGGCGACCGCGACGGCGACCGTTGCGCCGACCATCGGGTTGTTGCCCATGCCGATGAGGCCCATCATCTCGACATGCGCCGGAACGGACGAGGAGCCCGCGAACTGCGCGTCCGAGTGCATGCGGCCCATGGTGTCGGTCATGCCGTAGGAAGCGGGACCGGCGGCCATGTTGTCCGGATGCAGCGTGCGGCCCGTGCCGCCGCCGCTCGCGACGGAGAAGTATTTCTTGCCGTGTTCATTGCACCATTTTTTATAGGTGCCCGCGACCGGATGCTGGAAGCGCGTCGGGTTGGTGGAGTTGCCGGTGATGGAAACGTCCACGTTCTCGTGCCGCATGATGGCGACGCCTTCGTTCACGTCGTCCGCGCCGTAGCAGCGAACCTTCGCGCGGTCGCCTTCGGAAAACGCCTTCGTCTGCGTGACGGTCAGCTTGCCGGTGTAATAGTCATACTCCGTCTCCACATGCGTAAAGCCGTTGATGCGGGAGATGATGTACGCCGCATCCTTGCCGAGGCCGTTGAGGATGACCTGCAGGGGCTTGGTGCGCACCTTGTTGGCGGTCTTGGCGATGCCGATCGCGCCTTCCGCGGCGGCAAAGCTCTCGTGTCCCGCGAGGAAGCAGAAGCAGTTCGTCTCCTCGCGCAGCAGCATGGCCGCAAGGTTGCCGTGGCCGAGGCCGACTTCGCGCTGGTCCGCAACCGAACCCGGGATGCAGAACGCCTGCAGGCCGACGCCGATGGCTTCCGCCGCCTTGTCCGCCGTTGCCACGCCGCTCTTGATGGCGATCGCCGCGCCGATGGTGTAGGCCCAGCAGGCGTTTTCAAACGCGATGGGCTGAATGCCGCGGACGATGGAAAACACGTCGATGCCCTTGGCGTCACAGATCGCCTTCGCGTCGTCGATGCCGTTGATGCCGTACTTGTTCAGTTCGGCGTTGATTTTATCGATTCTTCTTTCGTATCCTTCAAAAATAGCCATAGCTGCCTCCTTACGCTTTGCGCGGGTCGATAACCTTGGCGGCCTGGTCGAAACGCCCGTAGGTACCAATGTTCTTTTCGTACGCTTCCTTCGGATCGACGCCCTTCTTGATCGCGTACATCATCTTGCCGAGGCTGACGAATTTGTAGCCGATGATCTCGCCGCCCTCGTCAAGGCCGATCGCGAGCACATAGCCCTCGGCCATCTCAAGATAGCGCGGGCCTTTCAGCTGCGTGCCGTACATGGTGCCGATCTGCGAACGCAGACCCTTGCCGAGATCCTCAAGCCCTGCGCCGATGGGCAGGCCGTCCTCGGAAAACGCGCTCTGCGTGCGGCCGTAGGCAATCTGCAAAAACAGCTCGCGCATGGCGGTGTTGATCGCGTCGCACACGAGGTCGCTGTTGAGCGCCTCGAGGATGGTTTTGCCGGGCAGGATTTCCGCCGCCATCGCCGCGGAGTGCGTCATGCCGCTGCAGCCGAGCGTCTCGACCAGCGCCTCTTCGATGACGCCGTTTTTCACGTTCAGCGTGAGCTTGCAGGCGCCCTGCTGCGGCGCACACCAGCCGACGCCGTGCGTCAGGCCGCTAATGTCCGTAATCTGCTTTGCCTTGACCCACTTGCCCTCCTCCGGAATCGGGGCGGGATCATGCTTTGCGCCTTTGAGGACGCAGGTCATTTCTTCCACTTCACTGGAATAATGCATGTGTGAAGTTCCTCCTTGTCATGGTGAGTATATCCAAATTCATTCAGCGTCCAGTATAACATTCGATCGCCCTCGTTTCAATATGCGAAGATCGAATACGTGTTATATTTTATAGGATACGGTTGTTGCGCATATTCGCGCGCTTTTTGTGGTATAATATTTTACATGGATTTGCGCATTGTTTTACACGCGCTTCATTCGGATTTGATATATCAAGTTTTCTTGCATGCTAAAATGGTAAAAACGCGACAGGATGGTGGATTATGGGTTCTCGCAGAATCACGGACCGGGACGTCGCATACCAGATCGCCCAGATTCTGGTGCGCGAAATCACCCGGTTTCAAAAGTCGGACGACATGACGCTGACCGCGTCGGTGGAGTCCATGGTGGAGAGCGGTTCGAGCCCGCTGATGACGTACGCCGCGCTCGCAGCCGAGTTGAACCAGATCTTCTCGCTGGAGGATGCAAAGCAAAAGTTCACCGCGCTCAACATCGACCAGTTCCTCGGCATGCTGCTCAAAGAATCCGTCGATTTCTCCTACAGGATAGACGGCATTACGCATAAGGGAAAGATCCGCAGAAAGCTCGGGCGCGACCTGCCGATCACCGCCATCGTGGTCAACGCAAAAACGCACCTCCCCGGCAGGCAGTTTTTCAGTTATTTCGACCTGCCGCGCAAAACCGACGAGGAGATGCGCCAGTCCGCCTGCGTTCTGCTGGGCACGCTCTTTGCCTACCGGCACTGGGACGAATATCTCAAACGCGTGGACAAAGTCTTCGGCAGAAAATAGCGGCGTACGACCCTCTTTCACGACTGAACGACAGCAATCATTGAAAACGATTGAATTTGAATGTAATTGAAACAACACCCCGTCGGTTTTACTTCAGCCGGCGGGGTTCTTGTGTTATACTGATTGCAGTCGATGACGCGGAGGGACAAACGATTTGCAATACGCTGCTCTTGGCGCATACGGCCTCGCGGCCGCCATCCACCTGTTTGCGTGCGCAAACCGAACGCAGCTCAAGCTGCGCAGGATCACGAAGTGCTTCCTCATGCCGCTGCTGGCGCTTTGCTATGTCCTGCTGGCGCGGACGGTTTCCCCGCTGGTCGTCGCAGCCATCCTCAGCGGGTTTGCGGGAGACGTGGTCCTGCTGATGCGGCCGCGCCGCTGGGCGTTTCCCGCGGGCATCGCCGCGTTCGCGGCGGGACATGTGTTTTACATCGTCAGCTTTCTTAACGCGACGCCGCGGTTTCCCGCCTGGTATGTTTTCGCGCTGCTCGGCGTCGTCACCGTCGCCTGCGCCGTTCTGTTGATACGCGCACTCTGGAAGGGAATTCCAAAGCGGCTGCGTCCGCCCGGATTTGCGTATATGCTGATCATCGGGTCCATGGCGTCCGCGGCGCTCATATTCGCTTTCGCCGGCGGCTCGCGCTTCGGCTGGCTTGCCGCGCTTGGCGGCGCGCTGTTTGTCGCCTCCGACACCACGCTTGCAATCGACGCGTTTCACCACCCCGTGCATCACAGAAACGTCATCGTGATGTCCACCTATATCGCCGCGCAGACGCTTCTCGTCTCCGCGCTCGCGCTGGTTTAGCACACTATAACGGAAGGGGTCTCTATGCAGACGGAACTCATTCTCCTGATCGTATCCATCGTCATATTCGCCGCCATGCTGTGGCTGCTGTTCACGCTCCTTCGGCGGCAGCAAACGCTGCACGACGACATGAAAAACGACCTGAACCGCTCGCTTTCGGAGTTGCGCCGCGAGCTGGGCGAGGGCGTACAGTCCTCCGTTTCGCACCTCGGGCGCATGATTCTGGAGCAGCAGCGCACCACGGACGCGCAGGGCGAAACCCGCTTTAAAACATTTGAACTCGGAAACGAGCAACGGCTGAAAACCTTCGAGTCCAACAACGAGCAAAAGCTCGAAGCCATCCGCCAGACGGTGGAGCGCCGCCTCGTCTCCATGCAGAAGGACAACGAGCAAAAGCTCGACGAGATGCGCAAGATCGTGGATGAAAAACTCCAGCAAACGCTGGAGACGAAGGTTGCGCAGTCGTTCAAACTCGTCAACGAGCGCCTCGAGCAGGTCTACAAGGGCCTCGGCGAGATGCAGACGCTCGCAAACGGCGTCGGCGACCTGAAGAAAGTGCTCGCAAACGTCAAGACGCGCGGCATCCTCGGGGAAATCCAGCTCGGGGCCATACTCGAAGAGATTCTCGCGCCGGAGCAGTACGAGACCAACGTCGTGACGAAAAACGGCGGCACCGAGCGCGTGGAATACGCCGTGAAACTGCCGACCGACGAGGACGCGCCCGTACTGCTGCCCATCGACTCCAAGTTCCCCGCTGACCTCTATTCCAACCTGCAGGACGCGTATGAGTCCGGCTCGCCGGAGGCGGTCTCCGCCGCGGTCACCATGCTGACACAGCGCATCAAGCAGGAGGCTGCAAAGATTCGGGACAAGTACCTCGACCCGCCGAACACCACCGATTTCGCGATCATGTTTTTACCGTTCGAGGGGCTGTATGCCGAGGTGGTCAACCGCGGGCTCGTCGAAGAGCTGCAGCGCAGCTACCGCGTGAACATCGCCGGCCCTTCCACCATGGCGGCCATGCTCAACAGCCTGCAGATGGGCTTTCGCACGTTTGCCATCCAGAAGCGCAGCAGCGAGGTCTGGCGCGTACTCGGCGCGGTCAAGACGGAGTTTAACAAGTTCAGCAACGTGCTGACGAATTCCAGAAAGCGCCTCCAGCAGGTGGACAACGACCTTGACCAGCTCATCGGCACCCGCACGCGCGCCATCACGCGCAATCTACGCGCGGTGGAGCAGCTGGACGAGCGCAGCACGGGCCTCGTCTTCGGCGCGCTGCCGGACGGCGACGCGGAGGACGATTCCGGTGAAGACGTTTCCGCAGACGAATAAATCGGCATCAACCAGAGAGCCGTCTTTCGACGGCTCTTTTTTGGTCTGTCGTTATAGATCGATCACCGTTCCGGCATGCATCGGGCGCAGGCGATCGCCAAGCGTTTCCTGAAGCAGCGCAAACGGTCCGTCGCCCGTGCAATGGCCGGTGTAAAACACGGCGCCGGTCGCGTCCAGCACGTTTCCCATCTCCCGAATGCGTTCTTCGGACATGCCTCCGCCCAGAGACGGACTGTGCAGATGAAACCCGCCGATCGCCACATCCGGCATGCGCCCGAGGATTTGTTCCGCGCGGCGCAGGATGTTGACGATGCCGCCGTGCGCGCAGCCGGCGACCAGCACCATTTTTCCGTCCTGTCGCAGGAGGAGGCTTTGCTCGTGTCGAAAATCGTCCAAAACGGTCGAACCGTTTTCTTCCATCAGAATCGTCGCGTTGCAACTGGAAAAATACGCGCGCTCCGTCACGCCGGAAAACAGCGTGACGCCGTCAGCCGGTTCCTCGCGCTCTGCGGTAAATACGAACCGTCCGCTTTTCAGCAGCGCTGGGTCCAGCCCGATCGCCGCCGCTTCGCCGGATTCGCGCAGAGACAAATGCGGCTCGAACGCGCTTTTGCGAATGTAGACCGGCGCATGGTCGTTCGCCGCGAGAAACGCCGCCAGCCCGCCGCCGTGATCGTAATGCCCGTGCGACACCGCGGCGAAATCGACGGACGGGATCGATTTGCCGAGCGTCCCGGCGTTTTTTAGAAACAGGTCGTCTTTTCCCATGTCAAACAGGATAACGCCCGCACTTGTTTCGATATAAAAGCTCAGCCCGTGCTGTGCGCCAAGCTGCGGCGAGAGCGCCGCGTTTTCCACCAACACCGTCACCCGCACAAGTCAATTCCCCTTCCTTACGCATGTAAAAGGCTTTGCCCCTTCACATAGCCGAATCGGCAAAGCCCTGAAAATTTCGCGTTATTGATTCGCGTGGTTACCGTTTCTGTGTTTATGGCAGCCGCCGCATCCGCAGGTCTCCTCCGTGCCGTCGCAGAGCACATAATCTCCGCCCTGAATGACGAGCACCTTGGCATTCACCAGTACGTCCGCCAGTTTTTTGCGCGCTTCGTTGTAGATGCCCTGCACCGTCGTGCGCGCAACGTTCATCTGCGCGGCGCACTCCTCCTGCGTAAACCCTTCCATATCGATCAGTCGAATGGTTTCGTATTCGTCCACGGACATGACGACGCGCTCCGGCGCACGCTGCCCGTCGATCGGGCCGAACTCCGCACTGCACGGCAGACAGCAGACATGCCGCCATTTTCTGGGTCTGGGCATTTCCTTTACCTCGTCTATTCATAAAATCCGGCGGTCGCGACGCCGCATGGCAAAGCCGTTCCGCCGAAGAGTTAAATCCAGTTTACTCCCGCGCTGGCGCCGCGTCAATTGCTCCAAAAATAAATCCGACCCGCGGTTTTGATTTGTATGCGACAGAATGCCGTTTTCTTCTATGTAACTTTATCACGGTTTTAGAATGAAGAAAAATCTATTCTTTATTTAGTAATTATTACTATTACTAAATTCTGATCTGGAGGTTACAAAACATGGAAGAAATGACGTATGGACGCATGCCGCTGATCGGTGACGACGCACCCGCTTTTGTCGCAAAAACCACACAGGGCGAAATTCACTTTCCGGAAGATTACAAAGGCAAATGGGTCATCCTCTTTTCCCACCCCGCCGACTTCACCCCCGTCTGCACAACCGAGTTTATGACCTTCGCCACCATGGCGGACGAGTTCAAGGCGCTCAATACCGAGCTGATCGGCCTCTCCGTTGACTCCCTCTATGCGCACATCGCATGGTTGCGCAAAATTCAGGAGATCGAGTGGAACGGCATGAAGCACGTTGAAGTCAAGTTTCCATTGATCGAGGATATCCGCATGGACGTCGCCAACAAGTTTGGCATGATCCAACCCGGCCAGTCCAATACGCAGGCCGTCCGCGCGGTGTTCGTGATCGATCCGAACGCAAAAATCCGCACAATTCTCTACTATCCGCTCTCGACGGGCCGCAACTTTGACGAAATCAAGCGCATCATCCTCGCGCTGCAAAAAGCGGATCAGGACAACGTCGCAACGCCTGCCAACTGGCGCCCCGGCGACGATGTGATCGTCCCGACCGCCGGTTCCTGCGGAACGGCCAAGGAGCGCATGGAAAACCAGAACGACGACCAATATTGCCTCGACTGGTTCATGTGCTTCCGCAAAGAGAAAAAGTAATTTCCCCCAGCAGAACCCCCGCAATCGAAAAGCGTCCGGCCTGGTTCCAGGCCGGACGTTCTTATCAGCTTTTCTTATTCAGGGTATAGAAGCTTTTCAGTTCTTTTTTCGTCTCATCGTCCAGATGATGCCAGCGCACGCCGTGAAGGGCGCCCTCCAGCGCGCAGAGGCGCATATAGCAGGCGGAGGGGTCGATGGCGGCGATGCGAAGCCACGCCTCACGGCTGCCCGTTTGTTCCAGCGCGGCAATCGTCGGAATTCCGACTTCGATCAGCTGCGTCTCTAGTTTGTCCGCAATGTTCGGCAGTGTTTTCAATTCTCCCATAGTTGCCTCCTTTGCATCAGGTCAGTGGAATCCAGTATCGCTCCAGCGTGACGTCGTCCCGCGCACAATAGACGGTTTTGTCATATATGCCGCCGCTGGACAGGATCGTCCGCCGGCTGGCTTCGTTTTCCACCCGACAGGTGATCAGCACGCGGTCCAGCCCGAACGCTTTGCAAACCTTCAGGCACTCGGCAAGCATCCGCTTGGCATATCCTTTTCTTCGCTCGTCCGGATGGACGGAGTAACCGATGTTTCCGCCGAACTCGCGCAAAAAGTCGTTGAACTCGTGCCGGAACTGAATCGCGCCGACGATGGCGCGGTCGCGCTCTCGCAAAAAAACGAACTGCTCGGACGGCACCCATCCGGCGGGAACGGTCTGCCGATGCTCGGCCTCGCGGCAAAGCACAACCCACTCCGCGGGATCTTCCATGCGGCGCAGCGGGCCGGACCCGTCCATGCTGTCCCCCGCGGCAAGAAACGCCGCGCGGTATGCCGCGATCTGTTCGAGCATGGTCTCGTCCGGCTTGATCAGGACGCAGCGATCGCTTGCGTTATCCATGATTATACTCCAAATAGACCGAGCCGAGGTAAAGCGGGCGGTCGCCCTCCGTCAACTCGGAAAACCGCTCTTTGACCTGCACCGGCAAGAGATTCAGTTTGGGCACCTCTTCCAGAGGCACCCACTCGACGGCGATCTGGAGGTCGTCCGTCTCCGTCGGCGCGATGCGCTCCGTCGAAACGAGGCGGCAGACGAAGATGTGCAGCATCTTATGCGCATACTGCGGATAGGTCTCGCGAATAAACGGATCGAGACAGATCTCCTCCATGAGCGCGGCAAAACGCACGGGCTCCACGGTATAGCCCGTTTCCTCGAGGCATTCGCGCCGAACCGCATCCGCCATGGTTTCATATTGCTCCTGTCCGCCGCCGGGCAGCGAATCGTAGTCCCCGTTTCGCGCGTCGCGGCAGCGGTTGAGCAGCACCTTTCCCTCGTGCAGAACGATCGCCTTGACCGTGCTTCTTACATGACTCATAACCGTCTATCGCCCGATCCTTCGTCCATATCCTTTTGTCGCGCAAAGCCGATGAACCGCGTTCCCTGAAAGGTCAGCAGCCCCCTGTCGCCTTCGGCGAGCATGCCGTATTCGCCGGCCGGCACATGAAACTCCATTCGGTCCCCGCTCGGCACTTCAAACGTCACGAAATACCGGGTGGAAGACGAATACATCCGTTCCGCTATGTCCGTCTGGTTCATCTGATACTGGCTCACATCCTCGCGCTTTGTAACCACGGCCGCGTCCACGGTCAACACCGGGGAATCGTTGTTGCGCTTCCACGCTTTCGCGCCGAGAACCGCGCGCCAGATGATGATGCCGAGTACGACGACAAAACCGGCGACGACGAGCACGGGAACGACGCCAAAAAGAACGCCGAATCCGCCGAATGGATTGATCTGCATAGACACTCCTCATAGCGCGAAAACCGCGCGTACATCTGATTTTTGTTACAGCTTTTTGTTACAGCACAAACCCGGATATGATGCGGCAGATGCCGGAGACGTCCGCGCGGCTGACGAATTCAAAGCGCACCCGTCCCATGCCTGCAAACCAGAGGTCGAGCTCGCTGTCCAGATCCAGCACGCCCGCGGTCTCCACGGAAAACGCCTGAATCTTGCTGTAAGGCAGCGAGGTGAAATCCTTCTTTTTGCCCGTAATGCCCTGCACGTTGATGGCGAAAATGCGCTTATTGGTAAACACCACGCCGTCCCGCACGGTTTGAAACGAACAGACGATCTCCTCGCCCGGAATAAACATCGAAAGGATCAGCGGCGAGAACGTTTTGTCCGCTACCGGGCGGAGCTTGAGAAACACCGCGTTTTGAAAATCGATCATCCTGCGCTCCTTTTTCAAATCATATCGTCCCTAATACTATACCCGACCGCACGACAAAAAAGAACCCGTTTCCGGATTCTTTTTTTGTATCGAAATCGTGCATCAGAGCTTTCGATATTTTCTGAGCACCTGGATATTGAGCGCGAAAAACAGCAGCGTAAAGCCCAGCATGATCGCCAGATCCTGCCAGACATCCGAAAATCCGGCGCCCTGCAGCATGACTTTTCTCAGCGCATCCGCGCCGTAGGAAAGCGGAAACACCTTCGCCAGCAGCTGCAAAAACAACGGCGTTTCGCGCAGGTTGAACAGCCCGCAGAACATCATCTGCGGAATGATGACGATCGGAATGAACTGGAAGAGCTGAAACTCGTTTCGCGCAAACGCAGAAAACAGCGTCCCCATGGCCAGCGAGGTGCCCGCGATCGTCAGGTTGATCAGCAGCACCAGCGGGAAGTCCGTCTGCGTATGCACCTTCAGCACATAGACGAGAAACGACTGGATCACGACCGTCTGCAGCGCGGCGAATACGCCGAAGCCCAGAAAATATCCCGCCACGAGCTGACTTCTGCGCAGCGAAGAAACCAGGATGCGGTCGAGCGTTCCGCTGATGCGCTCGCGCAGAAACGCGATGCCCGCCAGCAGAAACACAAGAAAGAAGATGATGAACCCCATCATGCTCGGCGCGAGAAAATCAAACTGCTCATAGTCGCCGGAACCGTAGTAGAGCTCGATCTCCGGCATGGCCGCAAGCTTCTCCGCCTGCGCAGCCATCTGCGGCGGCAGGGCGGCCAGATTCCGCTCCTGCGCATACTGCATAAACGCGCGCCTGGCAAGCGCGGTGATCGAGGGGTCCGTGCCCTCGGCCACATAGCGGTCCTCTACGATATACCCGTCGCTCTCGCCCGATTTGAGCCGGTTGATCGCTTCCGTCTCCGTAGAAACCAGCGTCACATCGGCGAGTTCAAGCATCGCGTCGGACGCTTCATAGTCGCTTCCCACGACGTCGATCTTCGCCATCGTTACGCCGTTGCCGAGCAGATAGTATAAAAGCGTCATGATCAGCATCGGCGCGATCAGCATGACGACGAGCGTGCGCTTATCCCCCGCGATTTGCCGGATGAGCCTGCCTGCGATGACAAAAATCTTCATGCCGCGTCGCCTCCCTTGCCGCTGCGCCGGGCGGACTCGATAAACGCAGCCTCCAGCGTACCCTTTTCCGTCTTCGCCTTCAGCGCTTCCGGCGAACCGTTTTCGATGATCGAGCCGCCGCGAATCAATATCAGGCGGTCGCATTTCTCCGCCTCGTCCATCACATGCGTGGTCACGATAATGGCGCGGCCGAGCGCTTTAAGCCGGTCGAACTCCGTCCAGAACAGCTCACGCAGCAGCGGGTCGATGCCGACGGTCGGTTCGTCCAGCACGATCACGTCCGGATCACCGATCAGCGCCGCCGTCAGGCTCAGCCGCCGTTTCATGCCGCCGGAATAATTGACGACCTTTTTGTTCTCGTCCTTGTCGAGCTCGACCAGCTTCATGAGCGCGTGCGCCTGCGCCACCGCGGCGCGCTTGTCCATGCCCTTCAGGCGCGCGTAAAAGATGAGGTTCTGCAGTCCCGTCAGGTCCTCGTAGAGCGCGTCCTGCTGTGCCATATAGCCGATGCGGTCCATCATGCGCAGATTCGGCATGGGCGTCTTTTCGATGAGAATCGTGCCGCCGTCGAGTCCGAGCGTACCGAGCAGGCACTTGACCAGCGTGGTCTTGCCCGCGCCGGACGGCCCGAGGATGCCGAGGATCTCGCCCGGCTGCAATGTCAGGTCCACCCCGCTGAGAACTTCTTCGCTGCCGAAGCGCTTGTAGATACCGGTTGCCGTAATAGCCTGCATGTTTATTTGCTCCATCCCTTCATGGTGTAATGTATAAACGCGTTGACGGTTTGCGCAATGTCGGCTTCGCTTTCTCCGCCGAACATGCCGCAGGAGATGATGAATCCGAGCAACTGCATCATGACCAGATGCGGGTCCAGATGTTCATCCATCTCGCCCCTGCTTTTGCCGTAATCCACAACCTTCGAGACATACTGTTCGATCACAGGCAATATACTCTGCTGGAGTTGATTCAACAGCGGCGCGCGGTGGATCAGCTCCGGCAGGACGGACTTGATGAACCGCCCGTTGTCACGCGCCATCTGCACCCTGTCCGTCAGGATGGCAAACAGAATCCGCTCGACCGGCTCCTGAGAATGCTCGGAGATGATCTTGTCGATCGGGCCGCTGATCTTTGGCAGCATCACCCGCACGAGCAGCGGCACCATGCGCTCCAGAATCGCATCCTTGGTTGGAAAATAACGAAAGATCGTCCCTTCCGCAATGCCCGCGCGCTGCGCGATCTCCTTCGTGCGCGTAGCCTCGAATCCCTTTTCGGAAAAAGCGTTGATCGCCGCGTTGATGATGCGGATTTCCTTGTCGGGGCTTGTCTCGGCATAGTCCTGCAAAAACTCCTGTATGTCGTAGTTGTTTTCGCGCAAGGTCGTCAGCTCCTTTTTCGATAATGAGTGATTGCTCACTCATATTAGTCCAATCAAAAAAGCATGTCAATAGCGACATGCTCATTTGGCAATGATTCTTTTTAGTTCAGCGGCGCAATGTCCAGAAACTGCACGTCCTTGTGCTTCTCTTCCATCCGGCTGAGCGACCACTCGTTTTTGAAGAGCACCACGGGGCGCTGAAACTGGTCCTCGAGCAAAAGCGTATCCGTATACGCGAGCATGTCCTTATCGAAGCGATCGGTCACGATCCAGCGCGCCAGCTGATACGCCAGCTTTCGAATGCCGATTTCAACGTTGTATTCGTTTTTCAGCCGGTATTCGAGCACCTCGAACTGCAGCGCGCCCGCAACGCCGACGGTGTACATCTCGATGCCGAGATCGGGCTGCTTGAACACCTGTATCGCGCCTTCCTCGGCGATTTGTTTGATGCCCTTGAGAAACTGCTTTCGTTTGCCGGAGTCGAGCGCGTGCACTTCGGCGAAGTGTTCGGAGGGAAACATCGGAATTCCTTCAAACCGGAACGCCTGCTTTCCGCCGCAGAGCGTATCGCCGATCAAAAAGCAACCGGGATCGAATACGCCGATGATATCGCCCGCATACGCCTCCTCGACGCTCACGCGCTCCTGCGCAAGAAACTGCTGGGACTGCGCGAGGCGCATGCTCTTGTTCGTTCGCTGGTGCGTGACCTCCATGCCCTTTTCAAACCTGCCGGAGCAGATGCGCAGAAAGGCGATCCGGTCGCGGTGCGCGGGGTCCATGTTCGCCTGAATCTTGAATACGAATCCCGAAAAATCCTCATCGTCCGGCTCCACGCTGCCCGCGCTGTGCCGCTTGGCATAGGGCGAGGGCGCCATCTCGATGAATGCCTCCAAAAACGGACGCACGCCGAAGTTCGTCATGGCGCTGCCGAAAAACATCGGCGTCAGTTCGCCCGCGCGGACTTTGTCCAGATCCAGCTCTTCCCCCGCGATGTCCAGAAGTTCGATCTCCTCCAGCAGGTGGTCGTAAAGATGATCGCCCAATATGGCGCGAAAGCGCGCGTCCGAAACATCCCCGGAATCCGACACCGTGGTCTCCTGTCCGTGGCTGCCGCCTTCGAAGAGTTCGATCCGCTTCGTCCTGCGGTCGTATACCCCGCGAAAGTCGCCATCCACGCCGATCGGCCAGTTCATCGGATAGGAGCGGATGCCGAGCGTCGCCTCGATCTCCTCCATCAGCGAAAGCGGGTTTTTGCAGAACCGATCCAGCTTGTTGACAAACGTGAAGATGGGAATGCCGAACATGCGGCAGACATGAAAGAGCTTCTTCGTCTGCTCTTCGACGCCCTTCGCCCCGTCGATCAGCATCACCGCGCTGTCCGCCGCCGTCAGCGTGCGGTAGGTATCCTCGCTGAAATCCTGATGGCCGGGGGTGTCGAGGATGTTGATGCGAAACCCTTCGTAGTCGAAATTGAGCACGCTGGACGTGACCGAGATGCCTCTCTGCTTCTCGATCTCCATCCAGTCCGACACGGCGAACTTGCTCGCCTTGCGTCCTTTGACGGTTCCGGCCAGGCGAATCGCGCCGCCGAAGAGCAGCAGCTTTTCGGTGAGCGTGGTCTTGCCCGCGTCCGGATGCGAAATAATCGCAAACGTCTTTCTTCTGTTGACTTCGTTTCTCAGACTTTCCATTGATCCTGTAATCCTTATTTTCCAAGATCGGTTCAAAACAATATTCGCCGATCCGGTTTATTTTCTCAGTGCCGCAAAAAAAGAGCCTCGCCTTGTATCGGGCGGGGTTCTCCTTACGGGGAGAAATTGGGGAATGACCCCCGCTCTCAACAAAGTCGGCTCCTAAAACAAACACGAAAAAGCCGCCTGCTTATGATACAACAAGTTGCAGAAAAAGAAAAGGAATTTTATGCCGATCCGTCGATCTTTTTCTGAATTCAAACGCTCCTAATATCCCTCAAACACGGACAACCCCGGCTGCGGCTCGTCCGCAGTTTTCAGGAGCCCCGAGCGGTCGAGGTCCGAAGCGCCACCCCGGAGAATCCGGGAAAGTACTCCGGATAAAAATAGAACGCGCCGGATACGCCGCTCCTGTTGAATAAAATTAATAATAGCCTGCCATCAATCTCATGACAAGCTATTTTCTGACGGAGCGGTATACCCCATCGCCTTTTACTCCTCTTGTTCGGTATGGATGGTGTTCCCGGCGTATTGGTAGCGGGCCAGAAAGGCGGAGATCAACTCATTCAGTAGCGGCTCCGTGTATTTCAAGCTTTCGCCGTCCGAAAATAACGCCGGATAGGTTAAGCAACCCTCCACCATGCCGTAAAAAACCCGAGCGGCGAGTTCCGGAGACTGGAAGTTCAGTTTGCGGTCTTCCCGAGCGGAATTAAGCCAGATGATAAAGGCCCTGTGAGGCTCATACTGGCTTCGGGTCTTCTTGCCAAAATCGATATCCATCAGAAAAACCGAGGTGAACAGCTTTGATAACCCTCTGCGGACCGGATCATTGATCAAAAAAAGCTCCGCCCGGGCGAATTCCTTCAACTGTTCTTCAAGGGATACCGCGGAAACATATCTTATGGGCTTTATTTCGTCCCGCTGCTTCAAAAAGTCCGCAACGATTTCTTGAAACAGGATTTCCTTGCTTGGAAAGTGGTTGTAGATTGTGCGCTTCGATACGTGCGCAACCTCCGCGATGTGATCCATACTGGACGCATCGAACCCATTTTTGGTAAACACACTGATGGCGCCTTCCAGAATCGCCATGCGTTTCAGGCTCGTATCCCTTTTTTTTCTGACTTTTCCTGTCTGCGCCATAGCAGCCTCCCCGGACATAATATATTACACTGAAAAGTGCAAAATATTATTGACAAAGTTAATTTACACTGTATAGTATAATATATCGAAAATCAATATTCAAGATTTGGAGAATAATTATGGAAACTTCAAGTAAAAAAGACGCAAAACGGGCTGGGTTTCTCTACCTCGCATTTGTCATAACATGCATCTTTGCCGGGGTTGTCCGCGCCAATCTGATCGCATTGGGGGATGCGTCAAAAACCGCCGATCTTCTTAACCATTCAGAGTGGCTGCTCCGTATCAGTTCCGTCGTCGATCTGATATCCGCCGTTTTATTCCTCGTCGCGGCATGGCATGGGCGCTCTATGTCCTTCTCAAGCCGGTCAACAAAAACCTCGCGCTGTTGTTCCTTCTTCTGAATGCAGCGGGCGTCGCCGTACAGTGCAACAGTTTGCTGAACTCGTTTGTCCCGATGATGACTTATCACAATTCGAATTTCAGCAGCGTTTTCCAATCGGAACAGCTGGATGCCCTGAATCTTCTGTTTCTTAACCTTCACAAAAGCGGCTTTACCATCGCCCAGATTTTTTATGGCGCATGGCTGCTTCCTCTCGGGTATCTGGTGTACAAGTCCGGCTTTCTTCCCAAATGGCTTGGAATCCTGCTGATCGCCGATTTTGGCGGTGTAATGATATGGTTCTTTCAGTTTTTCCTTTTGCCGGGCTACGACATCATTGCCTATCCGGGACTGGCAATCGGCTTTATTGCGGAATTCTCGCTGAGCCTGTGGCTGCTGTTCAAGGGCGTGAAGGAGCCAAATCCTGCTGTCGCCGGCGAGACAGGAAGAGCTGTATGAACGCCATTCCCGCTGGGCATACCGACAACATTTTGAAAGGGTGACGCATTATGAGTCAAGCTGCCGATCAAAGCAGGCCGCGCAGCCGATTAAGGATCAGCCGCAAGCTGCCCCTGCTGGCGGTTACGGGCGGAGCAGTATTCTGGATTGCGAGCATTGCAACATCTCTGCTGCCCATCGCGGCAGAGTATCGAGCGGCATTCTCAAACTGGAGCATGCAGACGGTTTGGATTTTTTCCTTGCCGATGGGGATACTCATCGGATGCTGCGTCGGCTATTTCCTGCTGCGTTTTTTTGACAGGATTCCGACAAAAAGTCCCATCCTGAAATCCGTGATGCTCAGCGCCGTTGCGCTGATCGTCGCCATCATTCTGATCGATATGCCCATGATCTTGCATGCGCACGGCGCTGCCCTGTATTACTTTCTCATCGGCGTCGTGTTTAATATCATAAGATTCCTCTTGCTTGGAATCGCCGTCGGCTATCTGTATCAAAAGCTGTACGGTTGATTTTGAGCCGACGATACAGCAAGAGCCGATCAGTTCTGATCGGCTCTTGCTGTATCAAAATCGGTTTTTTATTTTGTCTAATATGACCGAGATTGATACAATTTAACATTTTCTCATTTCGGTTATACAAAGGGGTGCAATCTTATCTATGGGGGTGCAAGCCCATAAGGCGCTACTTATACAATTTAGTTAATATCTTTGCGTTGCATCCATTTGTTTTCAAGAAGACTCTTTTTGGTCGCCAAGGCAATTTCATAAATGACCCGTTTTTCATAGCTGGTGCAGCCCTCTATAAGCCTTGCTAGATCTGTCTGATATTCTGCCGGATCGTTCGTCTGATTGCCGTTTAAAAAATAGTCCACTGTAACGCCGAGGACATTCGCAATCCGTACGAGCGATTCCAAGCTTGCCTTTTTTTCTGCTGTTTCGATACGGCTTATATATGAAACAGACATATTAACTTCTTCAGCCAAATCCGCCTGAGACATTCCATTCTGCAAGCGGGATTCTTTGACCCTGCGGCCAATGATAATAAAGTTTAATGACACGTATTTTTCCTCCTGTCGTATAGAAAACATTTTCTCTATTCTACACAACAGGCGATATCTTCCGGTTTCGTCCATAAAGGACGCGATTCATGCCGCCACAAAGATTGGTTACTGATAATAATAATTGAATAGTTTAATCATGCAAATGCACCATAAGTCAAACAGTTGACCTATGGTGCGTTTTCTTTATGTACTGTGTTTTATATAATTTTAAAATGACCGTGTTGGTGGGAGTTGCTGCAATGAATGAAAATGAGGTTCAAATTAAAGATACTGATAGTCAGAAAGCGCGAATTCGTGAACGATACAAGGGTATTAACCTGGAGGAACTTGATGTCATTCCGGCTGTACCACAGGAAAATTTCTATGAAAATACAAACGAAAAACGCGTAGCGGTATATGCTCGGGTTTCTACAGACGACCCGAGACAAACATCATCGTATGAGCTACAAAAAAATCATTATAAGGATGTTGTCAGCCGTCATCCGGGCTGGAATCTGGTCGAAATCTATGCGGACGAAGGTATCTCCGGCACATCCCTCCAACACCGAGATGCTTTTATTAAGATGATAAAAGACTGTCAGGGTGGAAAAATCGATCTTATCGTAACAAAGACCGTGGCACGCTTTGCGCGGAATATTCTGGATTGCATAGGTCATGTCCGGCAATTAGCCGCAATGCATCCGCCTGTAGGTGTTTTCTTTGAAACCGAGAATATCTACACCCTAAACAGCAACAGTGAAATGCTCCTGTCTTTTATGGCCACTATGGCGCAGGAGGAATCACACAACAAAAGTGAAATTATGAACTCCTCCATTGAGATGCGTTTCCGCAGGGGTATCTTTCTGACCCCGCCGCTGCTTGGCTACGATCTGGACGCGGACGGGAACCTTGTCATTAATGAAGAAGAAGCCGAAACGGTACGCCTGGTCTTCTTTATGTATCTTTACGGGTATACCTGCACGCAGATTGCCGATACTCTGACCAAACTTGGACGCCGAACAAAAAAGAACAATACGTCATGGTCTCCGGGTTCTATTTTGCAAATTCTTCAGAACGAGCGGCATTGCGGCGATGTCCTCGCCCGAAAGACCTGGACTCCAAATTACCTTAACCATAAGCCAAGAAAAAACAAGCAGGACAGGAATCAATACCGGAAGCGGAACCATCATGAAGCTATTATTTCCAGGGACGATTTTATCGCGGTGCAGCGACTTATCAGCAATGCCAGATATGGCAATAAAGGAATCCTGCCGGAATTGCAAGTTATCAGGGAAGGCGCCTTAAAAGGTTTTGTTTCAGTAAATCCCCGGTGGGCAGCTTTTCGTGCTGATGATTATCGGGCGGCGTCCGGCAGTGTATATAATATTAACGAACAGCCCTTCTGCGGGTTTGAGGTTGAGGCGCAGTCTGGTGATTTTGATTTACGCGGATTTGAAATCGCACGTTCCCAGTTCTTTGATACAGCCCGAAAGCTGTGTGTCACCTTCTCCGCTGAATGCATCGTATTCAGCACCGAGTGTATTCGGAAATTTGATAAAGCTCTCTACATAGAAATGCTGGTTCACCCAAGTGAGCATTTACTCGTAGTGCGCCCTTGCACGAAAGAGATAAAAAACGCAGTCCAATGGGCTAAACGCAATGAAGGCCAGTATTATTCCCGTATTATCAGCTGTGCGGCATATATCAAAACGCTGTATGAACTTTTCGGCTGGAAACCAGCCTGTAAATATCGTGTGCGCGGCATATACAGGCAGAAAGAAAACGAGGCGGTTGTAGTCTTCGATATGAGAGAAACCGAAATATTCATACCGCAGGATACCTTGAGCTCCGGCAGAGAAACAAAGGTGGATGACTTTCGTATAAATGATATCCAGCCTTTTACCGCAGGCCCCAAAAAGGACATTATGGCGTATCCCTCTTCATGGGCGGACAATTTTGGAAACAACTATTACAGACATGCACAGGCACGGGAGTTAGCGGCTTTTGACAGTCAAGGTATATGGAATATAAACGAGGAGGGACAGCCATTTAGTGACTCTCCGGGATTGAACGTTACTAGCGCCGAGGTTATCGGCTGCGAAATAAAGCAGATGATTTGCAATATGGAACAGGAGACTGCCGAAAATGGAGAATAAAAATGCTATGCCCAGTGACGAAGGCAGCTCGGAATTATATGAATTAAAAGAACAGGTACTTACCGAAGAGGACGCTTTGCAGGAAGATTTCTTTAGTTATGACGGCTATCAGGTAGTTCGCCGTGAATTCTTTGCGCATGTGTTCGAGCCGTCCATTACTTTTAACAATTGCAAGGTCTCCTTGAATACGGCATGTCTTAATCGGCTGCCGGATGTTGATTATGTACAAATACTGGTGAACCCGGAAGAAAAAAAACTTGCCGTCCGCCCAAGCGCCGAGGATGAAAAGGATTCTTTCCTTTGGTGCACCACAAAGGGCATAAAGCGTAAACCAAAACAAATAACCTGTCGTATGTTCTTTGCAAAGATCATTCAACTGATGAATTGGAACCCGGATAACCGTTATAAGATACTTGGAAAGCTGATGCGAAGCGGAAATGAGCACCTGTTTATATTTGACCTTACAGCTACGGAAACTTACCAGCGTTTCCTAAGTGACGGGGAGAAGCCTAGAACTTCGCGCACTCCTGTCTTCCCTGCGGAGTGGCAAAATCAGTTTGGACTGCCGGTCGAGGAACACCGGAGGCTGCTCCAAGTGAATATATTTGAAGGCTATACCGTTTTTGGGATGGAAGATAAGCCTTCTATCCCGGCGGATGCGCCTGAAAGATAATCTGTCAGAAAGGATGATTAGAATGACAGATAACAGTACGATAAGGCCTGCAATATTGGTCGACCTTAAAAAGTATCGGATCAGAATACATAAAAATACGCTCCGTTCCATCGGTACTCCGAATTATGTTCTGCTTTTGGTCAATCCAGAAGAACGAACGCTTGCGGTACTTAGAAGCGAACGTTCAGATCCGCGGTCGTACCGTATAACCACAACATCACTTGAGTCAAATAAATCGGTTGAATTGTACAGTCGTTCTCTGGTAAAGAATCTGCGTGAGGTGTGCAGCGGGTGGCAGGACAGCCAGTCATACCGTCTGTACGGAGAGATAATTCCATGCGAAGGAATGGCCCGTTTTTCCATGTCCGAGGCAGTATTAGTGAACGGAGCCGAGTGATAGTATCATGAGAGAAAAAGGTATATACAAGCTGAAAATCGATGAAGGTTTCAAACAACTGATTTCACCTTTATCAGCGGAAGAACTGCAGCAGCTTGAACAGAATATTATAAGAGACGGATGTCGCGAACCGTTATGCGTATGGAATAAAACGATTGTAGATGGCCACAACCGTTATGAAATATGCATGCGAAGACAGATTCTATTTTTGATTCAATATATTTTTTTCAGAAACCGCGAGGAGGCTATAGCATGGATTTGTGCCAACCAGCTTGGCCGCCGTAACATCACGGATGAAACACGCAAATACCTTATCGGGAAAAGGTATGAAACTGAAAAAATCCTTGGTGCCCATAATGCCGCCGGAACAAATCAGCATACGAAAAAAGAGGTCAGGGCAAATATGTTGCCCGAACCTCCTTTCGGAATAACAGCGGGTCGGACAAGGGAGCGGCTCGGCGAGGAATACCGCATATCGCATCCTACCATCCTTAAATATGAGAAGTATTCTCAGGCAATGGATAAGCTATCGGGTATTCTCCCGGAACTGGTTCCAAAAATATTATCCGGCGAAGTGAGACTATCCCATGAAAACGTTGTTGATCTGTCCTGTTTATCAGCACAGGACGCCCGGAGGATGAGACAGTTTTTATATGATGGCGCAACAGATACCGATATACGAAAGATTATTATGAAAAGACATATCTCAGCAGAAAATCAGCCCCTTCAAATACCCACGGGTTCCATCAAGGACATGCCTGCTTACGATCCGGATGCGGAAATATCAAGCCTTGTGTTTACTATTCCGTCCTGGATAAGTTCGATTGACCGTGTACGTTCTGCCGCAAACTTTAATGACATATCGGATAATGCACGCTGTAAACTCGAAATTGAACTGCTAAAATTAAAAGATACTATTGAATCTATGATGTCAGCTATTAAGGGGGTAATATAATGGAAGACTACAGCGCGTTCGTTCCCAAAGTACATTTTGAGCAGATTCCAATTAAAAATCTCGTATCGAATCAGGAGTATCAGAGGAGTCTGTCAATGTCACATGTCCGGCATACAGTAGAGAATTTTGACTTGTGCCAAATTAACCCGGTGAAGGTCAGCCGCCGCGACGGTATTAATTACGTTTTTAATGGCCAGCATACAATTGAAATTGTTGCGACAGTCTCCGGGTCACGTGAAACCCCAGTTTGGTGTATGATTTATGACGAACTCGAATATACACAGGAAGCTGATATTTTTGCGAATCAGCAGAAATATGTCAAGCAGCTTCTGCCATATGAAATCTTTATGGCTAATATTGAGGCTGGCAACGATGAACAGCTTATGATCAAAGACCTTGTGGAATCATACGGGCTGTTTATTTCATCAAATAAAGTTCCCGGCGGTATTTGCGCCATATCCTGTTTGGAACATATTTATCAAAAGTATGGATTCCATGTACTCGACCGCACCTTACGTCTCTGCATAGGAACATGGGAAGGCGATTATAATTCACTGACCGCTAACATGCTAAGAGGGATAGCTCGGCTGATTGCAGCCTTCGGCGATGTTCTGAAGGACGATTCTTTTAAAGATAAAGTGGGTATTTTTTCGGCCAGAGATATAGGGCGAACAGCCAAAGAGCGCAAGGCCGGATCTCTTGGCTATGCTGAAGCTATGCTGCTTGCCTATAATAAAAAACTGAAAAATCCGCTTAAGTGGTCAAAATTGTACACGAAAAAGTTAGATATGGTGGATGACGATTTTTATATGGATGACGAAGAAAACGTTCCTGATATTCAAGATGAAACACAAGAGGATGAGATTTGCGTCAATCGACACGAGCCAATTAAAGACAATTAAGCCGCAGTGATAATCTTGTACCCCGTAGAAGGTTTCTATATACTATACAAATACTAATATTTACCTTCGTTCATGTTTTCTTTTTTGGTGACAGTTGTATAGTTCATTATCGCTTCTTCAATGATACGCTTGGCATAGTCCGGCATATTGCTTATATCTAAAAAATAACGGTCTGACTCTTTTTGTTCCGGATCATTTGTTATCAGGTGTGTTATATCTATCCGATCCACTGCTTACTATTCCCTATAAAAAAGATTTTTTGTACACTATCGCAAAGGCGAAATAATTGCAGAATGGCCATTTGGTTTATGCCAAATTCTTTACTATGGAGTAATGTTTTATTATATTTGATGTCCTGAACACTCATCATTTTTCCAGATTGGTGCTGTTCTTGTTTAAGCTGCCCCGTCTGCCGAACGGAGCGTAATTTGCTTCTCTGGCAACTATTGCCGGAAAACCTGCAAAATTGGAGCAAAAGCCAACCACCGAAGACTTTTGGTGGTTGGCTGAAAGCTCCACAACATTGAAAATCTTAATAATCCATGTCGCCAGCCGGAACAGGAGGCATTTTCTTCTTCTCGGGCTTTTCGGCTACTGCGCTTTCTGTAGTCAGAATCATGGCCGCAACGGAAGCCGCGTTTTGCAGTGCGGACCTTGTAACCTTTACCGGGTCTACAATACCCGCCTTAAACATATCCACATACTCTTCTTTTGCAGCATCAAAACCTATGCCCTTTTCACTGTTTTTAACCTTTTCCACAACCACAGAGCCGTCAATTCCTGCGTTTGCCGCAATCTGGCGCAACGGCTCCTCAAGCGCGCGAAGTATGATGGCAGCCCCTGTCTTTTCATCTCCCTGAAGGGTACTTACCAATTCAACAATTTCCGGGATGGTATTAATAAATGCTGTACCGCCCCCAGGTACAATTCCTTATTCCACAGCGGCTCTTGTTGCATTCAGGGCATCCTCCACCCGAGCTTTTTTCTCCTTCATCTCGGTTTCTGTTGCCGCTCCAACCTTAACTACAGCTACGCCTCCGGCAAGCTTAGCCAACCTTTCATTGAGCTTTTCCTTGTCATAGCTTGAGGTGGTGAGCTCGATCTGCTTTTTGATTGAATCAACCCGGTCTTTAATGGTCTTGGAATCGCCCGCACCGCTGACAATAATTGTGTTTTCTTTCTGTACCTTGACAGATTTTGCCCGGCCGAACCATTCAAGCTTGATATCCCTAATATTCAGGCCGACTTCTTCGGAAACAACCTCTCCGCCTGTGAGAATCGCAATATCTCTGAGCATTTCCTTCCTTCTGTCTCCAAAGCCGGGAGCCTTCACAGCCACGCAGGTAAGCGTACCGCGGAGCTTATTGACTACGAGGGTTGCCAGTGCGTCCCCTTCCACATCCTCTGCGATCAGTAGCATTTTTCCCCCGTTTTTGACTACCAGCTCAAGAACAGGCAGCAGATCCTGGGCGTTGCTTATTTTCTTATCGGTGATGAAGATATATGGGTCTTCTAGTATAGCCTCCATTTTTTCATTATCTGTCACCATATATGAGGATACATACCCTCTGTCAAACTGCATTCCTTCCACTATTTCTATTGACGTATCAAAGGCCTTATTTTCCTCAACAGTGATAACGCCTTCGGATGTTACCTTCTCCATGGCGTCCGCGATAAGCTGGCCGATTTTTTCATCTCCTGAGGATATGGTGGCAACGAACGCCATATCATCTTTGCCCTTTAGCTTCTGGCAGTTCTTTTTCAAGCTGTCGACAGCCTTGTCAACCGCTTTTTCCATTCCTTTTTTAAAAGCAATTGGATTTGCGCCTGAGGCAACATTTTTAAGTCCTTCCCTGACAATTGCCTGTGCAAGCAAGGTAGCCGTAGTTGTACCGTCGCCGGCCACATCATTTGTCTTGCTGGCAACTTCTTTAACAAGTTGCGCCCCCATGTTTTCATACGGATCTTCCAACTCGATTTCTTTGGCAATGGTGACGCCATCGTTGGTTATAACAGGAGAACCGAATTTCTTCTCCAATACAACATTTCTTCCTTTTGGCCCTAAAGTAACCTTGACGGCATCCGCAAGCTTGTTCACGCCTGCCTCAATGGCTCTTCTCGCCTTTTCATCAAATTCAATTATTTTTGCAGCCATGATTAAACAGCCTCCTTACTCGATTACCGCAAGAATATCATCTTGTTTTACCAATAGATATTTTTCATTTTCCAGTTTGACCTCTGTTCCGGAATATTTGTTGTAAAGAACCCGGTCGCCTTTTTTTACAACCATTTTGATTTCTTTGCCGTCTTTCATTTCACCCGGACCAATTTCCACTACCTCGGCCATATAAGGCTTTTCTTTTGCGTTTGACGGAAGCACAATTCCGCTCTTTGTTGTTTCTTCACTTTCGATTTCCTTTAAGAGTACTCGAGTTCCCAGTGGTTTGATGTTCATTAATCAACCGACTCCTTTCGTATAATTTTATTAATACTAAAATCAAAAAGCGCTTTAATAGCCCTTCTAGTTTAGATAAGCTATCAATAACGAACAAACGCTATTAATAAATATCAATAAAGCTAAAAGAAATATCAAGACGCTTTATTAGCACTCCATCATAATGAGTGCTAATAATATTTTATTTAGCATTGTTTCTATTGTCAAGATTTTTTTCAGATTTTTTAAAAGATTTTTGAAAGCAAATTGCAATTGCAAGTTGGACACTCATGGTAGAGTAAAGGCCAGCTTAAGCTGGGCTTGATTACATCGGAGCAAGGGTGGCAGACGCTGTCAAGGATGCCTTGGCAAGGCGAAGCCGATTCCTTGACAGTGGCAAA
>JAAYUE010000016.1 GCA_012517905.1 Clostridiales bacterium
CCACAGCCACCTGCACGTAAACTGGCGGCTCTGCACTTGTCTTTCACCTCATCGATATCATACTTACGACCATCTTCAAGCAGCACGCAAAGCGGCTGGATTGTCCCATCCACGTTGATTTGCGCGAGAATTGAAACATATTCCTTTTTTACATCGTTCGCCATGCCTAACCTCAGATCGCCTTGAAGTACCCAATCGGATGGATGGTATGATCCTCTTTGGGGTTGATATGTTTGAGCGTTGGGTCAAACTCTACAACGGCGCGGTAGATAGCGTAATGCCCAAATCGGCGCCGGATATCGTCTACCGCACGTTCCAGTTGCTCCAGTTTTTCACGTTCTGCTTCATCCTCAAAGAGCTTCAATTGTTTGGGTGTCGTTGCCGGGATAAGATCACAGCCGCGAATACCAATGCTGCGCAGCGGATTCTGCCAGCGATAGCTTATTCGCAGCAGCTCCATAGCGGTTTCACACAATTCGCTTGCAAGGCATGTTGGTTCATTCAGTTTCATTTGCTTTTGAAACCAAAGCAATCCGTTGTCTCGAACGCTGATCTGAACAGTCTTGGCCAGAAATCCATGATCACGCATTCTTTCTGCGACGCTTTCCGCAAGCATATAAAATACGATCTTAGCGTCGAGTTCATTCATAAGGTCTCGTGGGGTAGTGGTGCTGTTGCCGATCGACTTGATAATCGTTTCGTCGCCAACCGCCATGACTGGCGAATTATCCAGTCCGTTAGCAAACCAATATAAAATCATCCCCACCTTGCCGAACCATGCCTGCAACAGTTCCGGATCCGTCTTCGCAAGCTGACCGATCGTTTCAACCCCATAGTTGTACAATTTTCGCGTCGTTGCCCGCCCAACATACAATAACTCCGATGCCGGCAGCGGCCAGACCTTATCCTTATAGTTCTCCCGTGTCAACACCGTAACAGCGTCAGGTTTTTTCAGGTCGGAGCCAAGCTTGGCAAACACCTTGTTATACGACACGCCGACCGAGACGGTGATGCCGAGCTCGCGCTTCACACGCTCCCTGATTTCCTCGGCAATAACTGCAGCATCGCCGAATAGATGCACACTGCCCGAAACATCAAGCCAACACTCATCCAGCCCGAACGACTCCACTTGGTCCGTATAGCTGCCATAGATCTGACGAGCCAGTGCAGAGAAACGGAGATAGCGATCGTAGTGTGGCTTTATGATTACGAGCTGGGGGCATTTCTGTTTCGCTTGCCACAACGCTTCGCCTGTCGTCACACCATATTTCTTCGCAATCTGGTTCTTGGCTAAAATAATGCCATGTCGAGCTTCCGCGTCTCCGCCCACAGCGACGGGTTTGTCTCTTATCGACGGGTCATATAGGCACTCAATACTGGCATAGCAAGAATTCATATCCACATGCAGAATCGATCGATCCATATTCGCACCTCCTTCCCTTAGGTTAGGGTATAAGAAATAAACTATCTGAAATAGTCTATTTTCAGAAGTTCGTTCAACTTTCGTTGCAGTCTTCAGCTACTTGAACGATGGGATTCTTGCTGACTTGACTCATATCAGCAAATAATAGCTCTGGTTCCATTTCTTCTCAATGTTGTACAGGCATTATAACGCCGGAAAATTCGGTTTGTCAACGTACATTTGTTCGCATTCTGAAAGATGTCTGCTTATTGTGACAGCTAATAGTTGTATATCCAACGGCAATTTGATATAATTGACGGCAAAGGGCGCGGAGGGTTTATGGAAGCAATTAATCCTCAAAAAATCAAATTATTAAAACTTTACGAGATGCTCCGCCAGCATACAGATGAGGAGCGCCCGCTATCAACAAACCAACTCTGTGCTATGCTCGAGGCGGAAGGTATCACTTGTGATCGCCGCACGTTGTCGGAAGATATCGATACACTCAACGCCAACGGATTCGAAGTACTCCATAGGCGCACCCGCTACGCGAAACTCTACTATATAGTCGATCGGCAATTCGATCTCGCCGAGGTAAAGATATTAATCGACGCCATTCAGGCTGCCAGCTTCATCACCAAGCACAAAACCGAGACGTTGACCGCTAAAGTTGCCAGTTTGGCCGGCAGTCACAAAGCTGCTGTGCTCAAGGGTAATCTGGTTACGTTTAACACTCGAAAGCATACCAACGAAGCCATCTACTATATTGTCGATGCGCTCGAGAACGCCTTGCAACAAAAACGCAAAGCGTCCTTTCGATATTTTGATCTGAATGAACACGGTGAGCGCGTTTTTAGAAAAGAAGGCGAGCGGTATCTCGTGAATCCAATTGGTCTGGTTTATCATGAGGACAATTACTACCTCGTGACCTACCACGAAGTGCACGAAGCGACCGTCAACTATCGAGTCGACCGTATGGCAGATGTGCAGGTAGAAGACGAACCGGTCGCCCAACAGGCGATAGTATTATCCGGCGAGCTTGCAGGCTACACAGAACGTATCTTCAAAATGTTCAATGGACCGGAAGCGACGATCGAACTTCAGTTTGACCGTAAGCTGATCGACGCAGTGCACGATAAATTTGGCGAGGGCGTCGAAATCGTCGCCTGCAAGCGCAATCTCTGCAAGGCTAAGGTGGATGTCCTGGTCAGTCCCGTATTCTTCGGTTGGTGTTTTCAGTTTGGAAAGAGCATGAAAATTCTGTCACCCGTTTCGGTAGCAGCAGAAATGAAAGAACATGCGCAGCAGGTTGCAAGGATGTACCGAGGTTAACCGTTTCACAGACTACCTGTAAGGAGGGGTTCATCATGTGGGATTTGTTCGATTTTAATAATGATGGAAAAGTTAGCCTCGAGGAAAAAGTTATCGGCGTTCAGCTGTTGGAAGGAACTTTATACGATAATAGCACTGCATCTAGTACCGGCGATTACGGCGACGCAGATGACGACGAGATTGACGGAGACGATGAACCTGACGAAAGTGGCTCTGAAGATGAAGACAGCGAGATTTAACGATAGCCCTTCGACCATCCGATAACATGTTAATTGCATGACCAAAAAGCAGTACAAGAGGAAAGCACATGGCAAAGCTTGAAAACATAACAGTAGGAAGCACTTTGACCGGAATTATTGGCACTGAACCAGTTTCAGTTGTTGCAATCAAATGGTTCGGAACAACCGGCCTAGAAATCACTTATAAAACCAGTAGCGGAAAAGTCCAGAATAATTTATTATATCGCGATTCTGAAAGCTCAATTGAGATTATCAAACAATTGTTACCATGGGGTTTTGATGCCGACGGAAGTCTTCTCCGGATCGTATCAGAAGCCTATCGCATTGAACTAGCTCATTTATTTGATCCGTACCTAGCCGTACATACCTCGGCGATCGAGCCACTTCCTCATCAGATTTCTGCAGTATATGAAGAAATGCTTCCGCGTCAACATCTTCGATATATTCTCGCGGATGATCCAGGTGCCGGAAAAACCATCATGACCGGATTGCTAATGAAAGAACTGATTGTTCGAGGCGATTTGAAGCGCTGTTTGATCGTAACCCCAGGTAATCTTTCCGAACAATGGCAAGATGAGTTATTTAGGAAGTTCAATCTTCGATTCGAGATTTTAACAAACGATCGAATCGTGGCTGCTGTAACCGGAAACATCTTCACGGAAATGAATTTCTGTATTGCTAGGCTTGATAAACTTTCGCGAGATGAACGATTACAAGAAAAACTCCTCGCATCTGACTGGGATTTAATCGTTTGTGATGAAGCCCATAAGATGTCCGCGTCAATTTGGGCTGGGGAAATCAAATATACAAAGCGTTTCCAGTTGGGGCGGCTTCTTTCAAATATCACAAGAATGTTCCTACTGCTCACCGCAACACCGCACAATGGTAAGGAAGAAGATTTCCAGCTATTCATGTCGCTAATCGATCCTGATCGGTTCGAAGGCGTTGCGCGCTCCGGACAACAAGCGGTCGATGTATCGGATGTGATGCGCCGGCTAGTAAAAGAAGATCTCCTTAAATTTGACGGAACACCTCTGTTCCCTGAGCGACGGGCATATACAGTAAACTACTCGCTGTCTCCAAGCGAATCTGCGCTATATTCAGCAGTTACCGAATATGTTCAATCTGAATTTAACCGCGCCGAGCAGCTCAAGAGCGACAGACGAAATACGGTCGGGTTTGCATTGACGATATTACAGCGGCGTCTTGCCTCCTCTCCAGAAGCAATTTACCAGTCTTTGCGGCGCCGGCGAGAACGTCTCGAGCGACGGCTATCCGAAGAGAAACTGGAAAAACGTGCAATTGATTTTGATGCAAAATATGTCGTCGTACCTGACGATTATGACGAAGATGATTTCACAGCAGAAGAACTCGAAGAAACCGAAGACGAAGTTTCCGACCAGGCGTCAGCTGCCTCTACAATACTTGAACTGGAAGCTGAAATTGAAACATTGAAACGTCTAGAAGCAATGGCAAACGCCGTCCGCATCAGTGGTGAAGATCGAAAGTGGGATGAATTGTCAAAGCTTCTTCAAGACGATTCGCGGATGTTTGCTTCTGATGGTGAACGCGAGAAACTTATCATTTTTACGGAGCACCGTGATACACTGAATTATCTCGCCAGTAGAATACGTTCAACTCTTGGACGTGCGGAAGCCGTTGAGCTGATTCACGGAGGTATGCTCCGTGATGAACGACGGAAGGTGGAAGAACGTTTCAAACAGGATCCGACTGTAAGGATTTTGATAGCAACCGACGCCGCTGGCGAAGGAATCAACCTGCAGCGCGCTCATCTTATGATCAATTACGACCTGCCTTGGAATCCGAATCGGCTAGAACAGCGTTTTGGCCGCATACATCGCATCGGACAAACCGAAGTCTGCCATCTTTGGAATTTGGTTGCAAATGAAACCCGCGAAGGAATGGTTTTTCAACGTTTGTTTCAGAAGCTGGAGCACGAACGGTCCGCATTGGGCGGAAAAGTGTTTGATATCCTAGGAAAAATAAAATTCGACGATAAACCGCTGCGTGACCTTCTAATCGAAGCTGTCCGCTATGGAAACGACCCGGACGTTCGCGCGCGATTATATCAGGTGGTCGACCATTCCATGAACCCAGAAGCAATCCGGAAGTTGCTTGAAGAGCGAGCCTTAACTGCAGAAACAATGGATATCCATAAGGTTCTGGCCATCCGAGAAGATATGGAGCGCATGGAAGCACATAAGCTTCAACCCCACTTTATCGAAGCATTCTTCATTGCTGCTTTCCAATGTATTGGTGGTACGATTCATCCTCGGGAAAAGGGACGTTATGAGATTAAAACTGTCCCTTTTGCCATACGAAATCGCGACATGCAGATTGGGTTCGGTACCCCTGTACTGAAACATTATGAGCGCGTTTGTTTTGATAAAGACTTATGCAATCTCCCAGGATTGCCGATAGCCGATTTGCTTTGCCCAGGTCATCCGTTGCTGGAAGCCACGATCGACTTGATTCGGGAACGTTATAACAATCTGCTTAAGCGTGGAGCCATCTTTGTTGATGAGCATGACGAAACTACTGTTCCACGTTTGCTCTTTTATATCGAGGATACGATTCAGGACGGGCACATATTACCGAATGGAAACAGGCGGGTCGTTTCAAAAAACGTTCACTTCATTGAATTGATGCAGGAAGGGACCGCGCGAAACGCCGGCTATGCGCCGTACCTTGATTATCGTGCAGCTACTTCGGAAGAAACTGCTGTTATCCAACCTTACATCCGAACGCAGGACTGGTTGTGTTCCGAAGTGGAAGAGCGTGCGGCTGAATATGCCGTCTCCACTCTGCTGCCGGTTCACTTCAGCGAGACAAAAAAACGGATCGTCGGACGCGTCGAAAAAACGAAAAAAGCGGTTGAAGAGCGGCTGACTGCTGAAATCCAATATTGGGATTTCCGCGCTGGTGAACTGGCGCAGAAGGAAGCAGCCGGAAAAGCCAATTCAAAACTGAACGCGGCGCAGGCCCGCAGCCGCGCGGACGAACTGCAGATGCGTATGCAAAAGCGACTTGCTGAGCTTGAGGAGGAAAAGCAGGTACTCTCCGCTCCACCTGTCATCGTCGGCGGCGCGTTGATTATCCCGGTGGGACTGTTGCGGCAGCTGTGCGGAACCCCGGCGCCGGAATTCTCCCTCGGCGGAGCAGACAAACGTTCCGTTGAGTTGATCGCCATGCGCACCGTCATGGAACTGGAAGCATCCCTCGGGTTTAAGCCAAAGGATGTTAGCGCCGAGAATTGCGGCTACGATATCGAGTCGGGCATTCCGGAAGATAAGCGCGAAAAGGGCGGCCCATGCCTGCGTTTTATCGAAGTAAAAGGGCGCGCAAAAGACGCTCCGACGATCACGGTCAGCAAAAATGAAATCCTGACAGGGTTGAATCGGCCGGACGAATATATCCTTGCGATCGTCGAAGTGGATGGATTGGAAACCCGTACGACTTACCTGAAAAAGCCGTTTCAGTCGGCGCCGGATTTTGGCGCAACCAGCGTCAATTATGATATGATGAACCTAATTCGAAACGCCGAGTTGATATTCAAAAACTGAACAGGAATTTACTTTACATGGAAAAAAAGAAACTCATCGAAGTTGCGCTTCCACTAGAAGCGATCAACGTCGCATCCGCCCGAGAGAAATCTATCCGGCACGGTCACCCTTCCACGCTGCACCTCTGGTGGTCTCGAAAACCCACCGCCACTGCGCGCGCGGTCATCTGGTCGTCGCTTGTGGACGATCCTTCTTCGCATCTGGAGCAATTCCCAACGGAGGAAACGCAAGAAAAAGAACGCGAACGACTTTTTAAAATATTAACCGATCTCGTCCAATGGGAAAACTCTAATAATGAGCAGGTTCTTGCTGCTGCAAGAGCGGAAATTATGAGATCCACCGGCGGGAATCCGCCGCCGCTACTCGACCCTTTTGCGGGAGGCGGTTCCATCCCACTCGAAGCGCAGCGTCTCGGGCTGGAAGCGCACGCCAGCGACCTCAACCCCGTTGCGGTCATGATCAACAAGGCTATGATCGAAATTCCGCCTCGCTTTGCCGGCATGCCGCCGGTCAACCCGGAGGCGCGCCGCAGGATGGATTACAGCGCTCAATGGAAAGGCGCGCAGGGGCTTGCGGACGACGTGCGTTATTACGGCGAATGGATGAAGCAGGAGGCGTTCAAGCGCATCGGACACCTTTATCCTAAGGTTCAGGTGCCAAAGGAGCAGGGCGGTGGCGAAGCGACCGTGATCGCGTGGAAATGGGCGCGTACGGTGAAATGTCCGAACCCGGCGTGTGGAAGTGAAATGCCGCTGGCTAGTAGTTTTGTATTGTCAAAAAAAGCCGGAAATGAATCATATATTGAACCAATCCTTGATTATGGTAAAAAAGAAATTCACTATTGCGTCAAAACTGGGAGCCCTAGAAATGACATTACGGCAAAAACATCACGAGGTGCAAATTTTAAATGTCTTGTATGTGGTGAACCAGTTACGGCAGATTATATTAAACAAGAAGCCGCTGAAGGCCGCATGCATTCAGTTATGATGGCCGTAGTTGCAGAAGGGAAAAGCGGTCGAATCTATATATCTCCAGATGAACTACAAAGGAATGTTGCATTAACTAGTAAGCCAATTTGGTATCCCGATCAGGCCTTACCTTATGACCCGCGAAATATTTGGTGTGTTTCGTATGGGTTGGACACCTACGATAAACTTTTCACTCCCCGCCAGCTCACCGCCCTCACCACCTTCAGCGACCTCGTCGCCGAAGCGCAGACGCGCGCGGAAGCGGATGCCATTGCCGCGGGCATGGCGGACGACGGCGTGCCGCTGGTCGATGGAGGAAGCGGCGCAAAGGCGTATGGGCAAGCTGTGGGAGTGTATTTAACCTTTTTAATAAGTAAATCAGCGGATCGCAATTCTTCGATTTGTAGTTGGGATACATCTCGAGAGGGAGTTCGTAACACATTTGGACGGCAAGCTATACCTATGGTTTGGGATTTCGCGGAGAGTAACCCCTTTAGTAATTCATCTGGATGTTGGGACAATTCGATAGAATGGATATATAAATGTCTTGAACAATTCCCTGCTTTTTCATCCGGAATTGCTCTTCAATTCGACGCTCAGAGCGACAATGGCATGCGCGATATCATGCTTTCAACCGATCCGCCCTATTACGACAATATCGGCTATGCGGATTTGTCGGATTTTTTCTATGTTTGGATGCGCCAGGCATTGAAAGGCACTTATCCGAAGCTATTTCGCACCATGCTCGTTCCGAAAGCCGAAGAGCTTATTGCAACGCCATATCGTTTTGACGGAAGCACGGAAAAAGCGCGGGATTTCTTTGAGGACGGCATGTTGAATGCATGCAGGCAAATATATATTTACGCACGCAAAGACGTGCCTGTAACGATCTATTATGCATACAAGCAAAGCGATACGGACGATGATGACGACGGATCGCAGCAAACTGCTTCAACCGGATGGGAAACGATGCTCTCCGCCGTCATTCAGGCCGGGTTTACAATTACCGGCACTTGGCCAATCCGAACTGAGATGATTAATAGAGCAACCAGTTTGGATAACAATTCTCTTGCTTCATCAGTTGTTCTCGTTTGCCGTAAACGCCCTGCCGACGCACCCGTCTGCACGCGCCGCGACCTTGTCGCCACCCTCAAACGTGAGCTTCGCCCGGCTTTAGCCGAGCTACAGCGCGCAAACATCGCTCCGGTTGATCTCGCGCAGTCGGCCATCGGCCCCGGCATTGGCGTATACTCCCGCTACAGCAAGGTGCTAGAAGCGGACGGCTCTCCTATGAGCGTGCGCACCGCGCTCGCTATAATAAATCAGGAACTGGACAGTTATTTCACCGAGCAGGAGGGCGCGCTAGACGGCGAATCACGCTTTTGCGCAGGCTTATATACGCAGCAAGCGTTCAACAGCATGAAGTTCGGCGAAGCGGACGTGCTGGCAAGGGCGAAGAATACTTCCGTCGACCGCATGGCGGCAAGAGGTATGTTGGTTGCCGAAAGAGGCAGCGTTCGCCTGCTCACGCGCGAGGAACTGCCGGCGCATTTCGATATGCGCACGCCTGCCCTCTGGCTGCTCACGCAGCAGCTTACGCACGCCATGGAGACCGGCGGCGTAGAAAGCTGCGCAAAACTGCTGATTGAAGCCGACGACGCTTTGGGAGCCCAAGCGAAAGCGCTTGCCTATCGGCTATATACCATTGCAGAGCGCAAGGGTTGGGCGCAGGAAGCGTTCGCTTACAATTCGCTGGTTGTCGCCTGGCCGGATATTCAGAGCAAGGCCGCCGAATTAAGATCTCAGAAGCCCAAGCAAGGAAAACTTTTCGACTAATCCATTGGGAGGATGCGGTATGAATAATCACGAAATCGTAACGAAGGGATTCAATATCCTCGTTCGCTCGCTGTCGGTCTACATCGCGCGAGAACTGCAAATCGAGTTTAAAGATCGCTGGTGGCAAGATGGAGTGATGGACACGCTTACTTTTGATCAAAAGCGCGATCTGCCTGCGTTTGGCGAGTGGGAAACACTGGTGGACTCGCTGGATATTCAGCGTTGCCTAATCCTCTTTGACCGGCATTGGAATAATGTATTCCGCAGAAAACTCTCCATGGATAACCGTACATGGGCGAAAGAACTCATGGGTGTACGGAACAAATGGGCGCATACGGGCGGAAAGGATTTTTCGGACAACGATACATGGCGAGCGTTGGACACAATGGCTCGGCTGTGCGAACAGATCGATCAAGACGGTGCCGAGGAAATCCGTACGCTACTTCGAACAACGCGCTATGGAACCGAGCAAGGTTCGGCTGCCATGACCGAGGCCACCGTCGCCGCGGAACCAAGGAGAAACGGCAAGGCGGAGGGGATTCTTAAGAACGTGCCTCTGCAGGGACTTCCCAGTTGGCGAGATGTTATAGAGCCACATCCCGACGTGCGCCGTGGAGAGTATAAAAATGCGGAGTTTGCCGCCAATCTTGCGGAAGTTGCGCGTGGTGACGGTGCGATCGAATATCGGGATCCTGTCGAGTTCTTCTCCCGAACCTACATAACGGAAGGTATGTCCGGTTTAATGGAACAAGCATTCCGCCGTGTTGCTGGCAAAGGCGGCGAACCGGTAATTCAGTTAAAGACGGCATTTGGCGGCGGTAAAACCCACAGCATGCTGGCGCTGTATCATGCCTTGCGTGGCGAGGTTCCTCTGGATAAAATCCCCTGGGTCAAACCGATCGTCCAGGCAGCCGGTATGCAAACACTGCCCAAGGCTACGATCGCCGTACTGGTAGGCACCGCTCTCAGTCCTGCTAAAACGAAGCGTTTACCCAATTTGCCGGGAATCACGATCAATACGCTTTGGGGTGAAATGGCCGCGCAACTTGCAATCGCGGCCGGAAAGCCGGAGCTGTACGATTTTGTACGCGAATCCGATCGAATGCACGTCGCGCCCGGATCCGAAGATCTGAAAAATCTATTTGATGCGTGCGGTCCGTGCTTGATTCTAATGGACGAGCTCGTAGCTTACGCCAGAACTCTATTTGGCCATGAGAACCTGCCGGGTGGTACGTTTGAGAACTTCATTACTTTCACCCAGCAGATCACCGAAGCAGCGAGCGCAAGTCAAAATAGTATAATAGTCGCCTCCATTCCTGAATCGAACGCTGAAATTGGTGGTGAAGCCGGACAACGCGCACTGGAAGCAATCGAAAAAACGTTTGGCCGCATGGAAGCGATCTGGAAGCCAGTTACTGCGACGGAAGGATACGAAGTGGTGCGTCGTCGGTTGTTCCTCGAATGCAAAGACCCTGCGGCCCGCGATTCTGTGTGCAGCAATTTCAGTAAAATGTATCTCGAGAATACATCTGATTTCCCAATTGATACAAAAGAACTTGCTTATAAAAACCGATTGATATCATGCTACCCTATTCATCCAGAGGTATTTGACCGTCTCTACGGCGATTGGGCGACTTTGGAGAAATTTCAACGCACGCGCGGCGTCCTTCGGCTGATGGCTGCGGTCATACATGAACTCTGGATGGGAAACGACGCAGGCTTACTGATTATGCCGGGCTCGATACCGCTCAACGTACCAACCGTGCGCGATGAACTGATCCAATATCTGGAAAGCGACGATGGCTGGAATGCCATAGTCGACCATGAAGTGGACGGCAGGGATTCCATCCCATATCAAAAAGATCAGGAGATTCCGCGTTACGGAAATCGATTGGCCGCTCGGAGAGTCGCAAGAACGATCTTTCTAGGCAGCGCACCCAGCAGCCGCTCGCAAGCCGTGCGCGGTGTAGCTTCAGAACGAATTCGTCTCGGAATTGTACAGCCCGGCGAAACGATTTCGGATTTCAACGATGCGCTCGGCACTCTTTCAAAATCTCTGACGTATCTCTATGAGAATGATTCCGGAAATCGATTCTGGTATGATACTCGCCCGACTCTTCGCAAAATGGTCGAGGATCGTGCTTCGCAATACACAACTGATAGAATTGATTATGAAATTGAGCAGTGGGCTCGACATTTCCACAAGGAAGTCCCTTTATGTCGGCTTCATATCTGCCCAGTATCGTCGCAGGATGTTCCAGATGATCAAACTGTTGGGCTTGTTTTGCTGCGCCCGCAGGATACTTTTAGGCAATCGTTACCGGACGCAGAGAACAATGCAGTTAGCACAGCTGAAGAGATTTTAAATAATCGCGGATCTGCGCCACGTATTTATCGAAATATGCTGGTATTTGTAGCGCCGGATTATGAACTGATAAAATCTGTGCGCGCGGAAATGCGCATGTATCTGGCATGGTCTTCCATGTATCGAGAAAGAGAACAATTGAATCTGGACGCAACGCAGAATCGCGATGTTGAAAGCAATGTATCTCGTTCCAAGGACACGGTTGAATTAAGGATTTGTGAAGCTTATTGTTGGCTGCTGGTTCCAGGAATCGATCGTAAGGTTGATATAAAATTGATCTTCTGGGAAAAAACAAAGATTCCAGGAGGCAATGAGGCGATTGTTAGAAAAGCAGCAAGAGCGTTGACTCAGTCGGAAGCATTAATCACTAAATGGGCTCCTGCTCTGCTTCGGATGCAGCTTGATCAGCTTCTTTGGAAAGACAGTAACGAAATTAATATTAAAAAACTTTGGGAGCAGTTATGCACTTACTGTTATCTTCCCCGCTTGTCCGATTACTCTGTTTTTGAAGCAGCAATTCTAGCCGGATTGAATTCGAAAGAATACTTTGCGCTGGCTGCCGGTATTGGAAACGATCGATATATTGATCTGAAATTTGATCAGCCAATACATGAAATAGATCGATCCGCGTACTTGGTGAGAGTTGATGCCGCAATCAAACAAATATCAAGCGAGCAGCAAAGTCCCCAAACTCCTCTGGAGTCCGAAGTGGATACTCCCACTGCACAAGCGGATAATGCCACGCAAACAATGGTTAACGGGATATCAAATGTTAATGCACCGTCCCAACCAAAAGCTCCAACCAGCTTCTTTCTGTCCGCAGGCCTCGACAATACTCGAATCAACCGTGACGTGCAGCGGTTGGTCGAAGAAGTGATCAGCCATCTATCTGTTTCCGAAGGATGCGAAGTTGAAATCAGCCTTGAAGTGTCAGCCAAGACCCATGCAGGTTTTTCTGTACCTACCGTAAGAACGGTGCTCGAGAATTGCCGCACATTAAAAGTCAAGGACTTTGGGTTTGGGGATTAATATGCATTATGCTTGAGCGTATTATTTTTGATAAGTATAGATGCTTTAAGCATGCCTCATTATCATGTCGCTGCTTAACTATTATTGTTGGAAAAAATAATGCTGGCAAATCAACAGTCATTGAAGCATTGCGGCTCGTAGCGTATGTTGCTAAACACTATAAAACTAATAACTATAAAACGCCGCCTGCTGAATTGCATCTACCACTTGTTCAGAAAGGACTGTTAGTTCCAATAAATCCTATTGATATCGATCTGGGAACAATTGTTTATCAATATATGGATCGAGATGGTTATTATGCGACTATTACAGCCATCTTTTCAAATAAGACCAAGATTGTTGTGTATTGTTGTAATAGTAGTGTTTTCGCAAATGTTTATGATTCTTTCGGTGTACTAATAGCATCGAAAGCAAAAGCAAATGTTGTCCAAATACCGACAATAAATATATTGCCACAAATTAATCCACTTCGTGACAGTGAAACAAAGTTATCTGAACAAACAATCGTCGAAGGATTGGATACACGTCTTTCATCGAGGCATTTTAGAAATGAATTATTATACTTCAGGGATCGCTATTTTGAGATTTTCAAAGATTTAGCTGAAACAACATGGCGCGGATTAAGAATTCAAGGCTTAGATTATGAATACGGTGACGATAACCCTATAACTCTGCTTGTATATGACGAAGGCTTCTCCGCTGAAATTGGCGCGATGGGTAGCGGTCTTCAAATGTGGCTGCAGATTATATGGTTTTTAAGCCGTTGCAGCGAGAATTCAATCATAATTCTTGATGAGCCTGACATCTACATGCATCCGGAAATGCAAAATATTGTACTAAAACTAGTTCGAAAAATCGCCCCACAAGTACTCATTGCAACACATTCGGCAGAGATTATTTCACGTGTTGACGCACATGATATCGTACAAATTGAAAAGTCTGCAAAAACAATGAAATATGCGAGTGACTCTGCAGCCGCGCAAGCGATTATGGATGTAATTGGAAGCTCACAAAATCTTGCACTAGTGGGATTAGCGTCATCCTGTAAATGTATATTTGTAGAAGGAAAAGATGTTAGTTTGTTGGATAAGTTTCAGAAAAGTCTCAGACCGTTTGATACAGAATCCATAAGAGATATTCCTTCGGTTGCACTTGGCGGATGGTCAAGGTTTGATGAAGCGCTTGGTGCTTCTAGGCTACTATACGAGCAGTCAAATGGTATGTTCAGATCATTTTGTATACTAGATAGAGATTATCATCCGCAAGAAGCTATAGATACACTTCAAAAGAAAGCGATGGACAATCATCTTACCCTTTTTGTTTGGGACAAAAAAGAGCTTGAGAGCTATACCCTATGTATTCCTGCAATATTGCGAATAAGCAAATTACCCGAAATTCAACATGTAGAATTTTTAAAATTGATTGAAGATGAAGTTGATATATTATTTGAATCGGTAATAATTGCATACACCAATGAATTTTTCATGCTTGAACCCGATAAGGGAGCTGGTCATGCCAGTATACTAGCCAGAAAATACGTTGAATCTAAGTGGACGGATTTGGAGACAAAACTTGGAATTGTTAATGGAAAAGAAGCTAATGCTTGTGTGAATCGTATCCTTCGATCATACTGTAAAAAAAGTTGTTCAAGGAGCAAACTAATAAGCGAGATTGATCCTTCCGAAATTGATCCACAGATGTCCATGCTGTTTTCTATGGTGATTGGTAACCGGGTCTAGAACCCCATCCACAATATTTATCTGTTCTCCCTGATGTTGAATACCGAATGCATCGTGTTACTATCAGCTACGTTTTATCAACAGCTTGGCAAATAATCCGTAAATGCAAGGAGACGCCATATGAAGCTCAGTTTTAGTCTTGAAAATAAAGGCAAATATCGAAGCCAATGTTGAGGGATTAGTAGAGAAGAACCTCGAATACAAATCAAAGAGACCAGTTAAAATAACTAGATATCAAATCAAGTAAGAAGAAAAGCAAAAAAACAGAGAACTAGAGCAGAAGCAAAAAATGCAGAAGTTGTATATATTGCTTGGTTTGATTGGCATCTTGCTTACTATATAAACCATTACTGATTTTGTTGATATATATGACAAATCAAGTTCTTTAGAGCTAGTCTTCGAATGGTATCCAAATAAGTATTGTAAGTTACCATCTGAGTTAACTAACAAGTAATTGCGGTTGGGCGGAAAACATTCAAGGAGCATTTTAACTCAAATTCAGTGTGGGGAAAGCGCGATACGAAGTTGGCCGTTCTTAATAGGCGTAAAAGTCGTGTGAACTCTCCTTATTTGAGATAAATGCAATATTAGCAGAAGGAGATTAGACAGATGGTTGATCAAAACTACTTTTCGAAAATCAATGGTGGCAGTTTCGAACTCGGCGGCGATGCAATAACTGGAAAACTTTATCATTGGATTTGGGATAACTCGAACATTACTGATTTTATTGGTGAATTCTTAGTTGGTAAAGGCTTTAAGAAAGGACGAACTATTACGTTCCACGACGTAAAAGCGGAAGGTGAATTTTCACGAGTTGAAATGCAAGCCAACAGCGACTCAGATGAAATTAGATTCAACGTTGAATACTTTGATGGCAAAAGCAATTGCATCAGCCAAATATACACAAAACCAGATATCACAAAACGTATTAACGTGCTCACCTGCATAACAATAATTGGTACAATAGCGTCAATAGCTGGAGTCGTTTTAGGTATACTTGGTTTGAGCAAATAGTAATCCTCACAAATTTCGAATAGGCCATCCGTCCCGTGGACATGTTCCCACAGACATGCCATGTAGAGACGATGGTATTGACGTCAAGAGTGAATAAATAAAGATGTGGATATTAATCTTGATTAATGAGAGGTATAAAAATGGCGATTACGAATGAAGAAAAATCTCTTTTGGAAAAATTAGCTTCAGGTGCACTAGATGGATTAGTAGGTGATGAATTAACTACTACCGGAGGCTCCACCGTTTGGACGGCAATCAAGAATGGATTGCCAGGAAAGTTCAAGCAAGGTCCTGGCGGCAAATTCTTTAATGGCAAAGAAAATGAGCACTTTGAAGGTGTGATGCACACATTGCAAGAATGGACGACTGACGAGCAGAAGTTAGAGTTTCTCAGAAAATTCGGCTGGCTTATGAAGGATGTGGCCGCTCAAACATATAGTGCGCTTTTCAAGCCAAAGAAGTAATACTAAACTGATAAACGATTGTTTGATGTTGCTTATAATCCATCATAAACGATCGATATAGCCAACGCATCATACAATAATATTCCCCCTCGTGCGTCAAAAATGCGACAAAAACTAAAATCGACCTGCGAGCTCGCCCTCTCGCAGGTCTTTCTCTTTCTGCCCTAAATAACGCTTTTATAGATTTGTTGCATTGTCGCACGTTTTGAAAAACGGGCTAAAAACGAACCCCCTAAAAAGTCGCCTAATTAGGGGGTTTTTGGCGTGCCCGAAAGGATTCGAACCTTCGACCCTCAGAGTCGGAGTCTGATACTCTATCCAGCTGAGCTACGGGCACAAGTATGTAGTTGTCAAATTCTCGCCTGCAACCACCGGAGTCGGAGTCTGATACTCTATCCAGCTGAGCTACGGGCACATGGGCTATGAAATTCGCATGGAGCCGGGTAAAATCGCAGCATATTTCCCCCGAAACGCGCAAGAGGGATTATACCACAGGTTTCTTTTCGTAGCAATAGGCGATCGCCTCGCCGACGGTCGCCACGGGCACGGTCGTGAGCCCGGCAATCTTCGGCGCTTTGGCGGATTTGGGCAGCAATACGGTTTCGTAACCAAGGCGCACGCACTCGTTGAGCCGTGTTTCGATACGGCTGAGCGAGCGCACCTCGCCCGTCAGCCCCACCTCGCCCAACGCGGCGGTGCGCGGCGGGAGCGGCAGATCCATCATCGCGGAGGCGACGCACAGCGCGACGGCAAGGTCCGTGCTGCGTTCGTCGAGCCGAAGGCCACCGACCACATTGAGGTAGACATCCTTCGTCGAAAGCCGCAGATGCGCCTTCTTTTCAAGCACCGCCAGCAGCAGGCTCAACCGTCCGATGTCCACGCCCGCGCTCGTGCGGCGCGGATTGCCGAACGCATTGTCGGTCAGCAGCGACTGCACCTCGGCCAGAATCGGACGCGTGCCTTCCATGGCGCAGGTAACGCAGCAGCCCGGCGCGCTCTGTCCGGAGAGAAACAGGCGCGAAGGATCGGCAACTTCCTGCATGCCGCAGTCGCCCATTTCAAACACGCCGACTTCGTTGGTCGAGCCGAAGCGGTTTTTCACCGCGCGAAGCAGCCTTAACCCCTCATGCCGGTCGCCCTCGAAATACAGCACCGTGTCCACGATGTGCTCCAGCACACGCGGCCCGGCGATGTTGCCGTCCTTGGTCACATGACCGACGATGAGCACGACCACGCCGGTCTCCTTGGCATAGCGCGTCAGCCGCGCGGTTGCGGCGCGCACCTGGCTCACGCTGCCGGGCGCGCCTGCGCTGTCCTCGGTGTATATCGTTTGAATCGAATCTACAATGAGCACGTTGCAGCGCGTATTCGTCGCCTCGTCGACGATCTGGTCCAGATCGGTTTCGCAGAGGATATCGATGTCGTTTTTCATGCCGAGACGATCGGCGCGCAGTTTGATCTGGGACGCGCTCTCCTCCCCGGAAACATAGAGCACGACGCCCTCCTGCGCGAGCGTATCCGCCGCCTGCAGCAACAGCGTCGATTTTCCGATGCCCGGGTCGCCGCCGAGCAGCACGACCATGCCGCGGATGATCCCGCCGCCGAGCACGCGATCCAGCTCGCCCATGCCCGCCGAGACGCGCTTTTGCGGCAGCGGCACCACCTTGCTCAGCTTCTGCGAAACGGCGGCGCCCGCAGGCGCGGCGCTCTTCACCTTGACTTCCGAAAACTCCGTCATGGTGTTCCAGCTCTCGCACTGCGGACACTTGCCCATCCACTTGGCGGATTCATAGCCACACTCACCGCAGATGAACGTTACGCGCTCCTTCGCCGCCATATCAGCCGACCACCTTGATGTATTTCCAGAGCGGTTGATCGGGGTTCGTCATATCGCGCCAGAGCGCATACTCTCCGCCCGCCATGACAAACTGCGAGTTGGTGCCCGTTTCGCTGAGCACATATGTTTTATTATCCGAAAAAACATAAGCGTATACCGTCTCGTCGCGGCTGAACACCACGCAGCTCGGCGTGATATCGAAGTCGATCACGCCGCGGGCGACGCGCATTGCCGCCGCGCCGCCGACGCTGACATACAGGTCGCTGTTTCCGTCGTGGTTGCCGCTGAGATATGCCCAGCGATCGCCTGCCGACTTGGGATCGTGCACAAAACTGCCCGCCGAATAGTCCCAGCGGCTGTTGTCCGAAAGCAGCACGGTGCGAATCAGGCTGTCCCCGGGATTGGCGGCATCCGCGTCCGCATAGATCACCTGGCCGCTCTTGATCGAGGGGTCGCTTTCCGCATACGGCGAATTCGTAAACATTCCGAGCGTGAGCAGTTCGCCGCTGACCACATCGCAGACGATGAGCTTGGCTGCCGCCTCGCCCGTACGCTCCATCCAAACCGCATACGGTGCTTCAAGCGAAAGTTTCGGCGCATCCAACGCAAATTCGGACAGCACGGCGCTCTCGCCCGTCGCCTTGTCGAGGCGGATGATGCTGCCGCCGCCGGCCGTTTTGCAGTCGGCATAAAGGATCACGTTCTCGCTCTCCACAGGATAGCGGACGGTGTCGTTGAGCAGCGAAATGTCGATGTTGACAAACACGCCCGTCTCGGGATTGAGGCGCACGAGCCGGTCGCAGGCGTTTTCGCTTGCGCCGGTGGCAAACAGGATCTCTCCGTCGAACACGCTGGGATCGACCACCGCCGTCGGCAGACCGTATCCCTCGCCGAACTGCACGGTTTCGACCTCGTTGAGCAGAATCGGGTTCACGGGCTTTTCCGTCGCTTTTGCGGCTTCGACGGCGGGCGTAGCGCCAAACAGCGGCACACCGCTTTCCAGCCGCGCCGTTACCAGCGGAACCGCGACGAACACGATCAGCAGCACGAACGCCGCAAGCAACAGCACCGCGACGGCCAGCTTCAGCAGAGGCCCAAACGACGTAGCGTCCAGATTCAGCCTGCGCCGGGGCGAATATTTCAAGTTTTTACTCACTCGTTTCACGGATATCATTTTACCCCAAGCGGCGGCTATGGTCAACGAAAGAAAGCGTGAACGAAGTTTTGCATGGAACCTCCGGACAGCGCTTGATTGCTTGCAGCGATTCATTCTGTCGAGCAATTGCATGCCGCGCTGAATCATTCGTTTGCCGTTTTATTCGCCGGCGGCATATCCTGTGATTTTCAGGAAACCAATCAGATCCATCACGACCTGCATTCAAAATTTGAGCCGGAACGCCCGGGAATTGATGCTCTTTTAATAAAAAAGACGGTTTTGGGCCGTCCCAACATACGAACCTTTGCCGTAATCCTGATTGACACTGCAATCCGTTTCCGAATACAATCATGTCGGATCAACCGTTTGCAATCCTCAGTCTGGTCGCCGGGTTGCGCCCGCCGCCAAGCGTCGGTCCGATCCGTCGATTTCAAAGAGCGCGACACGCAGTTAAGTGAGGACGGAGCATGCGAAAACTGGTTCAAAGGGTTCGAGACTTCTCTGCGTCCATTTGGAGCGGTCTGATTCGGTCGATCGACGCTTACTGGGGCGTGTACTTCGGCATTCTCCTAATCATCCTTCTGTTGATCGGATTTACCAATCTCGGGCTGCCGCAGATTGAGCCTTGGGATGAGGCGAGGCATGGCGTCAATGCGTATGAGATGCTGCAGAATCGGGATTTTATCAGAACGACCTATCAGTATGCGACCGATTATTGGAATTTAAAGCCTCCGTTGAGCGCCTGGATCATCGCGCTTTCATATCGGATCTTCGGCTTTCATGCGTTTGCGCTTCGGTTTTATTCCGCTTTATCCTATTTGGTCACGTGCCTGATCGTTTCTCTCTCGGTCAAGCGGCATTATGGCAAAGTCGCCAGTCTGACCGTATTGCTGATGTTTGCCGTGTCTTTCGACGTTTTTTTCAATCACATGGCAAGAGCCGGCGATGCGGATGCTTTATTCGTGCTGCTCTACACCATTTCGATGCTGTCTGTCATTCGTTACACGGAGACCGAAAATTCAAAACTTCTGTATTTGGCGAGCCTTGCTTTTGCCTTCGCGTTTCTGGCCAAGAGTTTTCATGCGGGGTGCATTGTCGTCACCATGGCGCTCATCCTCATCGCCGCAAAAAAACTGCGCAGGCTCACACTGGTTAACTGGATCGTTTCAGTTCTGTGCGCCGTACTTCCGATTGCGGTTTGGGCAGTCGCTCGCTATGTTTCGGATGGCACTGTGTTTTTAAAGGACATGTTTGCATATGATCTGGTCACAAGGTCCTCCGAGGTGCTGGACGGGCATGTCGGCACGGCATGGTATTACGTGATGGAGCCGCTGCGTTACTGGAGCGTGCGGGTGCTTCTCGTCATGACTGCGGCGGGATCGGCTGTACATTTTGCGCAAAAGCGTAGCGTTTCTTCGCGTACGGTTTCGATATTTCTCTGGGCGGCCGTCCCTGTCGTACTTTTTTCATTCGTAAAGACGAAGTTGAACTGGTATATCTATCCGGCGAACATCGCGCTGATCATTCTTGGTTCGGTATCCTTTTCCAAGCTGTTCTGCCGCCCAAATGTAAAGCTCTGGACCATGGGTCTCTGCGCGGCGCTGCTGCTGTTTTCGTTGAAGCTGGTTGTCAACAATATAGAATCCGTAATCGATGTGCCGGATTTGAACCCGACGCACGCGTTCCTGCGAACCACGATTCAACGAGACGGCGACCGTTCGGGCGCGGACTGTTATATCGACACCGGCGACTGGACGCAGGACGAACTGCTTCAAGCGGAGTTGTCGGGCGGATTTGTCTGCATCGACGGCGGATATGAAGCCTTTCGAAAGGCGAACGCCGGCGCTCATATTTTGATGACGGATTTGGATGCCCTCCCTCCTCAGGAGCGCGCACGGTTCGAAATCGTCGCACAGGATGAGCGCTGCAGTTTGTTGCGCAAACCATAAGCGGCCGTATGGTTCGGCCCGGCAACGCCTGGCGAAACTTTCGATTTTGTCCGGTTTGGAAGCAAAGCGGCGGCCACGGGCGTAACAATCGACCGCAACGATAGCAACCGGACAGGCCGCCCCGCTTGTGATTCATGCTTTTGCTCGTCTACAAAATATGGTATCATGATGGTTGAATCCAGTAACGGAGAAACGAAGTTCATGGCCTACCGCGCGCTGTACCGCCAATATCGCCCCGCCCGTTTTGCCGAGGTAATCGGGCAGGAGCACATCACAACCACGCTGAAGCATCAGGTCGCGTCGGATCGTCCTGCGCACGCCTATCTGTTCTGCGGCACGCGCGGCACAGGCAAGACGACCTCCGCGCGCATCCTCGCGCGCGCGGTCAACTGCCTTTCGCCGGAGGACGGCGAGCCCTGCGGTAAGTGCGAGGCCTGCCTCGCCACCGCCGCGGAAAGCGCCTCCGACATCACGGAAATCGACGCGGCGAGCAACAACAGCGTCAACGACGTGCGCGATCTCATCGAAAACGCGCAGTACGCGCCGCTCAAGCTGCGCCGCCGCGTGTTCATCATCGACGAGGTGCATATGCTCTCCGGCGCCGCGTTCAACGCGCTGCTCAAGACGCTCGAGGAACCGCCGGAGCACATCCTCTTCATCCTCGCCACCACGGAGCCGCAAAAGCTGCCCGCGACGATCATCTCCCGCTGCCAACGGTTCGATTTTCACCGCCTCTCGATTGCAAACATCAAGCTGACGCTCTCCAGCGTACTCGAACGCGCCGGCGCAAGCATTGAGGACGGCGGGCTGACGCTCATTGCGCGCGCGGCGCAGGGCGGCATGCGCGACGCGCTGTCGCTTGCCGACCAATGCCTCGCTTTCTGCGGGGATCATGTGACCACGCAAAACGTATACGACGTGCTCGGCAGCATGGAGGATGCGTTTCTGTTCGAAATATCCAACGCGCTGCTGCGCTCGGACGCGCCCGGCGCGCTGAGGCAGCTCGACGGCATCGTGCAGGCGGGGCGCGATCTTTCGGTATTCGCCGCCGATCTCTCGGCGCATTTTCGCGCGCTGCTGCTGGCAAAAACCTGCGGACGCTGCGAGGATCTGCTCGACTGCACGGAAGAGGCCATGACGCGCTATCTCGAGCAGGCGAGCGCCTCGTCCGAAGCGCGGCTCATGCTCGCCGTCGACCGGCTGCTCAGCGCGCAGAACGACATGCGCTATCTGCCGTCCCCCCGCGCGCTGCTCGAAAGCGCGCTGATTCACATCTGCCGTCCGGAGGACACGCTGACGCTGACCAATCTGGAAGCGCGGCTCGACCGCCTCGAGACGCAGCTGAAAAGCGGCGTTCCCGCGCGCGCGGAGCCCGCGCCCAAACCGGAGAAAAAATCGGACCCGAAAGTCGAAATAAAACCGCAGCCCAAGGCGGACCCCGGACCGGAATTCGAACCGTGGGAAGAGGAAGCGCCCCCCATGCAGTTTTCGGACATGGACGCGCCGCCGGTGCAGTTTTCCGAAATCGTCGCGCCGCCGCCGCAAGCAGACGCATCGGCCCCGACCCCGACGCAGAACGGTATAAAACCGGCCTCGGGCACGGACGACGCGGCGGCCATCTGGCGCAAAACCATCGAAAACATCCCCAATATGTTCATTCAGGCGTTGGCGCGGGACGCCATCGCGCTGAAATTTGAGCAGAATACGCTCACGGTGGGCTTCACCGAAGCGCAGGAGATGAAGCAGAAGAATCTCTCCGCGCCGATCAACTTCGAGCCGACGCAGCGCGCGCTGCAGCAGATCCGGCCGGACGCAAAGCTCATCGTCACCACGACGAAGGCCGCGCCCGCAAGCGATCAGGCCGAGGCGCAGGCAAAGGAGCTCTTCGGCGACAAACTGACCATAGAATAAGTTTCACCGCGGCGGAAAGCGAACAATCCCCGCGTCGAACATGAAACAAAGAACAACCAGTTCAGGAGGTATTTGTCATATGGCCAAGGGAGGATTCCCGGGAGGAATGGGCGGCGGCAACATGCAGCAGCTCATGATGCGCGCACAGAAGATGCAGCAGGACGTTCAACGCGCGCAGGCCGAGCTTGCCGAGCGCGAGTTCACCGCCAGCAGCGGCGGCGGCATGGTCACCATCACCGTCAACGGCGGCAAGGACGTGAAGTCCGTCGTCATCAACCCCGCATGCGTCGATCCCGAAGACGTGGAGATGCTGCAGGACCTCGTGCTCTCCGCCGTCAACGAGGCGCTGCGCACCGCGACGCAGACCATCGAAGAAGAGATCAGCAAGATCACCGGCGGGCTGGGCGGGCTCGGTCTGTAAGTATGCTCACCATTGAACCCATCGTGCGGCTGACCACGCAGCTCTCGCGCCTGCCCGGTATCGGGCAGAAAACCGCGCAGCGGCTTGCGTATCATATCCTCGACATGCCGGCGGCGCAGGCGCAGGAGCTTGCCGCCGCCATCGTCGCCGCGCGCGAAAAGGTCGTCGACTGCCCTGTCTGCGGCACGTATACGGACGTCAGTCCTTGCGCCATCTGCGCGGATACTGCGCGCGACGGCAGCGTGCTCTGCGTCGTCTGCGACGCAAAGGATGTCGTCGCCATGGAGCGCACGCGCGAATTCAACGGAAAATACCACGTGCTCCACGGCGTGCTCTCGCCCGTGGACGGCGTCGGCCCGAACGACATCCGCATCAACGAGCTGGTCGAGCGCGTGAAGGCGGGCGGCGTGAAAGAGGTCATCATCGCGACCAATCCGGACGTGGAGGGCGAGGCGACGGCCTCGTACATCGCGCGTCTGCTCAAGCCCATGGGGGTCAATTGTTCCCGCATCGCGCACGGCATCCCCATCGGCGGCAACCTCGAATACACCGACGAGGTCACGCTGGCAAAGGCCATGGAGGGCAGAAGACCGATTTAAGCGGCACAAAAAATAACGGCTTCGGCCGTTATTTTTTTGCTCAAATGCGTCGATTCATATCTGCGCTTACCCTTATAAACAAACGCGGTACGCCGTCGGCAGCGCGTGCGATTCGTCCAGCACAATCCAGCCTTCCGGCAGTTGGCCGATCGAAACGTCCGCCGCGCACACGCGCATATGCCACTCGACATGGGTAAAGATATGCTTTCGCTCGTAGAAACGCAGCTCGCCGACCGGCAGAATGCCCCGCTCGCCGAGCCATGCCGCGGCCTCCGCGTCGGTCAGCTTCCCCGCCGCCTCCGGCAGCTGCCACAAGCCCGCAAGAAGCCCGCTCACCGGTCTGCGAAACCCCAACAGCCCCTGTGCAATCGAGAGCGCGAACACCGTCTTTGTCTCCACCCTGCGCGCCTTTTTCGCCGACAGTACGGGCAGCTCGGCCGTCTTTCCCTGCCGGTATGCTTCGCACCAGGCGCGAACGGGGCACAGCCCGCACTTTGGCGCGCCGTTTGGCAGGCAAAGCAGCGCGCCCAGCTCCATCAGCGCTGCATTGAACACGCCCGGCGCCCCCGCCGGAATCAGCGGCAGCAGCGCGGCGCGGACCTCTTTTTTATATGCGGGATCGCGGATGTCGCGGCCGTCCGCGGTCAGGCGCGCCCAGACCCGGAGCACGTTTCCGTCCACGGCGGGAACCGCCTCATGAAAAGCGATGGACGCAATCGCGCCCGCGGTGTATTCCCCGATACCGGGCAGGGTCAGCAGCTCCTCATAGCGGCGCGGCATACTGCCGCTGAACCGCTCGACGATCTCGATTGCGGCGCGCTTGAGATTTCTCGCGCGGCTGTAATACCCCAGTCCCTCCCAGAGCTTGTGCAGGCGGTCGTCGTCCGCATTCGCCAAGGCGGCCACATTCGGCAGTTCGCCCAAAAATCGCTCGTAATAGGGAATCGCGGCGGTGACGCGCGTCTGCTGGAGCATGATCTCGCTGATCCAGACGGCATAGGCGTCGTTCGTCCTGCGCCAGGGCAGATCCCGCGCGTTTTGCAAAAACCATTCCGTTAAAGGTGCAATCCAATCCATGCGACCAGTATAGCACACATCCCCGCGCTGCCATGCGTGAAAAATTCGCGGTCAAACCGCGCAAACTGTGCTATACTGTCTTTCTGAAGGCGGCTTTTTCGCGTCGCGCGCAAGGCCGCTTTTGCCAGCAATCAAAGGAGTGTTTTTTGAGTGGATACCAGCGAACTGACCCGACAGGCGGCCGAGGCCGTCGATACCCTTCTTGCCAGCGCGGAATACCGCGAGGGCGATATCTTTGTCATCGGCTGTTCGACGAGCGAAATCGTCGGAAAGCGCATCGGCTCCGCCTCCAACGAAGAAGCGGCCAAAGCCGTCATGGATGCGATTCTGCCGAAGGTGACCGCCGCGGGGCTCTATCTCGCGGTGCAGGGCTGCGAGCACATCAACCGCGCACTCTGCACGAGCCGCGCCTGCATGGAGCGCCACGGCCTGCAGGAGGTCTGGGTGCGTCCCTGGCTGCACGCGGGCGGCGCGTTTGCAACCGAGGCGTATGTGCGCATCCCGGACCGCGTAATGGTGGAAAACCTGAACGCGAAAGCCGCGCTTGGCATAGACATCGGCGGCACGCTCATCGGCATGCATCTGCACCCCGTCGTGGTGCCCGTCCATACCGCCCAACGCAGTATCGGAGAGGCCACGCTGGTGCTCGCCAAGACGCGCCCGAAGTACGTCGGCGGTCCGCGCGCGCAGTATAATCAGGACGAACCGGCGCATAAATGACGCGGAAACCGCCCAATCATCGCGATTGTACGGCATTGTGTAAAAAAAAATACATTGCAATTTTACATTTGTGTGCTCTATAATGGTTTTGGTATCCGCGTATCGGGTCTGTGGTTGAAAATCGATGCCAGTCGCAGGCAAAACGATCCACGTAAGCGGGCAAAGCCCCGTGAGCATGGTGCGGTCTAGATGTAAGTCCAACCGAAGCATATCTAAACATGCATTTCGAGAGAGGCAGTAGTGAGAGGCACATCGCCGGGTAGCGACCCTTCCAGTTGGCGGGTGTGGGGGCAAAAACCAGGTCAGCCGGCACTCGGATATCAGAAAATTCTTGAACCGAAAAGGGGAAAAAAGCCAAATGTTCCAAGACAAAACACTGGTATGCAAGGATTGTGGTAAGGAATTCGTCTTCACAGCCGGCGAACAGGAGTTCTATGCGGAGAAGGGATTCCAGAACGAGCCCGTCCGCTGCAAGGACTGCCGCACCAGCCGTAAGACCACCCGCAGCGGCGACCGCGAAATGTTTGACGCGGTCTGCGCGGAGTGCGGCGCACCCACCAAGATCCCGTTCCAACCCAGAAACGACCGCCCCGTCTACTGCAGCGCTTGCTTCCAGAACCACAAGGGCCGCTGACGTATTCCCCTTATTCCGTTCTCGGACATAATCGGAATCAGAGTTGACAGAACGACCTGAGAGGCGTTTCCCGCAAGGGAAGCGCCTTTTCCGAATTTTGGCGGCCCGCCGATGCGCTCTTTGGCCGGCTTGCCATCGGGCAGAGCGCGTGGTATGCTCTCTAGTAAACACAACAAACAACAGGAGAACACCGACATGGAATCCGTCAAAGACCGCTTTCTGCGATATGTAAAAATCGACACCCAGTCCGAACAGCACGCAAGCAAAATTCCGAGCACGGACAAGCAGCTCGACCTCTGCAGCCTGCTGCAGAGCGAGCTGACGGCCCTCGGCGCGGCGGACGTAAAGCTGGATGCGCACGGCTATGTGACCGCGACCATCCCCGCCAACACGGACCGGAAAGCGCCCGTGATCGGCCTGCTTTCGCATGTGGACACCGCGGACGCGGTCAGCGGCGCAAACGTAACGCCCGTGCTCACGCCGAACTACGGCGGCGGGGATATCGACATGGGCAACGGCTACACGCTTTCACCCATGGATTCGCCCGCGCTGCTGGACCACATCGGCGAGGAGATCATCTGCACGGACGGCACGACGCTGCTCGGCGCGGACGACAAGGCGGGCGTCGCGGAGATCATGACGCTGGCCGAGCGGCTGCTTTCGCCCGGCGCGCCGGCGCACGGCACGATCCGCATCGGCTTTACGCCGGACGAAGAGGTCGGGCGTGGCGTGGATCGATTCGACGTCGCCGCGTTCAAGGCGAATTTCGGCTATACGGTAGACGGCGGCCAACTCGGCGAGATCAACTACGAGTGCTTCAACGCCGCGAGCGCGGAGGTCCGCATCCACGGCCTGAGCACGCACACGGGCGACGCAAAGGGGCGCATGATCAACGCGTCACTTCTCGCCATGGAGCTGCACGAGCTGCTGCCCCGCTTTGAAAACCCCGCCTGCACGGAAGAATACGAAGGGTTCTTCCATCTCGAACGGCTCGACGCGCGCGTGGACAACGCCTACATGCACTACCTGCTGCGCGATCACGACATGGAAAAATTCGAACAGAAAAAATCGCTGATGCAGAAGGCCTGCGCCTTTCTCAACGAAAAATACGGCGCGGGCACGGTTTCGCTGGAACTGAACGACACCTACTACAACATGAAATCCAAAGTGCCGCCGTTCGTCGTGGACGCGGCAAAGGCGGCCATGGAGGCCGTCGGCGTCACGCCGTTTCTCGCGCCCATCCGCGGCGGCACGGACGGCTCGCGCCTCAGCTATATGGGCCTGCCCTGCCCCAACCTCTGCACCTGTGGCTACAACTTTCATGGGCGTTATGAATTCATCGCCGTGCAGACGATGGAAAAGGTTGTGGACATCCTGACTGCGCTCGTCACGTCGTTTGTAAAGTAAAAAACGCGATAAAAAGCTCTCCCCTGCTGAACTGAACCCCGGGAAATGGACATTGAAAGAAAAGAGCCTCCTATCGTAGGATAAAGCGATAGGAGGTTTTTGTATGGGAAAACAATTCGGGAAAGAAATCATGCCGCAAGTATTGGAGCTAAAAAGGCAGGGCTATA
>JAAYUE010000017.1 GCA_012517905.1 Clostridiales bacterium
TTCCAGAGTCAGCCCCGCCACTCTAAAACGAAACCTGGCGCTTCTCAACGCCAGGCCTCGTAAAGTTCTTAGCTTCTGTTCGCCTCAGTCTTTGTGGGAGTGTGAACTCCTTAAGTGTTGCACTTAGTTTGACAATTCACTCTGCAATCGGTTAAAAGCTGTCCGGCAGTTCCACCTCGGAATACAGCAGGCTGATGGTCAGGTCCTCATAGATGAGAAACTCATAGTACGCCGTGCCTTCCGCGCTGCTGTTGTAGCCGTCCCAGTCCGTTTCATGAACGTAGTAGAGGCGCACTGTCGCAACGCCCGGCACGACGCCGGAAAACGCGTTTTCCAGCACGCCGCTTGCGCCGAGCAGCTCATAGGTTTCGTCGTCGCGATAGGTCTGCTCGACATACACCTGTCCGGTGTCGCCGCTGCTTGCGCGCGCAACCCAGGTGTATCCGCTCACCTGATCGCAGGGGAGCGTATCGACAAACGAAATCTCCGGTTTTTTCCTGCAGCCAAAGAGCGACAGCGCCATGGCGGCAAGCAGCGCGATCAGAAGCGTTTTCTTCATACGCATACCCTTTCGGTTCAAACCCGGCGAGGACTTCGGCGTCCGCCTTTGCAAAAAGGGATCGCAATTCAAATCATATCTCATAAGAATAAGTGTATTATCGCATATAACACACTCGGTTTCAAGATAGGCTTGCCGATTTCATAAAAACGTTAAATATGTCGTTTCTGTGATCAAGAGCGCACAGGTGGACGAATCCGATCGAAAATTCGTGCTTGACGGAGCGCCGCCGGTCATATATAATTCCGCCATAAGCTGTGAAGCGGAGATAACGGACGAAACCGGCCTTGCAGAGAGCGGGGGTAGGGTGAAAGCCCCGCAGGATACGATCGTTCAAATGGACCGCCGAGCGCGCGGGGGAATCGAGTATCCCGCGACGGGCCGCGACCGTTATATCGCGGGGAATGTGTTGGCATTTCCGCAAAGAGCCCGACTCATCGTCGGGAAACAAGGTGGCACCGCGAGAGCATCGTCCTTGTTTCGGCACAAGCGCCGAAGCGAGGGCGTTTTTGTTTGCCGCAAAAACAAAAAAAATCAGAAAAAAGAAAGGAAAAGTCCGCGGCCAACGGCGGGCGAAGGGAAACACCCATGATGACCTACAAAGACTTCACAAACTATGTCAAGCTCTACCCCGACGAAAACGGCCGCTTCGGCGAATACGGCGGCGCCTATCTGCCGCCGCAGCTCGTGCCCGTGTTCCAGGAAATCGACGACGCTTACGAAACCATCTGCCACAGCGCGCAGTTCATCAGCGAACTTCGGCGCATCCGCAAGGAGTTTCAGGGCCGCCCGACGCCGGTGTACCATGCCGAGCGCCTCTCCCGGATGCTCGGCAAAACGCAGATCTACCTAAAGCGCGAGGACCTCAACCACACCGGCGCGCACAAGCTCAACCACTGCATGGGCGAGGGGTTGCTCGCCAAATTCCTCGGCAAGAAGAAGCTCATTGCGGAGACCGGCGCGGGCCAGCACGGCGTAGCGCTCGCGACGGCGGCGGCGTATTTTGGCCTGGAGTGCGACATCTACATGGGCGACGTGGACATCGCCAAGCAGGCCCCGAACGTAACCCGCATGAAGATGCTCGGCGCGCGCGTCATCCCCGCGTCCCATGGGCTCAAGACGCTCAAAGAGGCCGTGGACGCGGCGTTTATGGCGTATCTCAACGAGTATGAGGATGCGATCTACTGCATCGGTTCCGTCGTCGGTCCGCATCCGTTTCCGAAGATGGTGCGCGACTTCCAGATGGTGGTCGGCATCGAGGCCAAGGAGCAGTTTCTCGACATGACCGGTCTGCTGCCGGACATCGTCTGCGCCTGCGTCGGCGGCGGCTCCAACGCGGCTGGACTGTTTACGACGTTTTATGAAGAGCCGGTCGAGATCGTCGGCGTGGAGCCGATGGGGCGCGGGTCCAGCATCGGCGACAACGCGGCGTCGATCACCTTCGGTAAAAAGGGCGTGCTGCACGGCTTTGAAAGCCTCCTGCTGCAAGACGAGAAAGGCGAGCCGCTGCCGGTTTACAGCATCGCAAGCGGGCTCGACTATCCGTCCGTCGGACCGGAGCATGCGTTTATGCACGACGTCGGCCGCGTGAAATACACCAGCGTGACCGACGAAGAGGCGATGGAAGCGTTCTTCTTCCTCAGCCGTTACGAGGGGATCATTCCCGCCATCGAGAGCTCCCATGCGCTGGCGTATGCCATGCGCTACGCGCGCGAAAACAACCGCGGCTCGATCCTCGTAAACCTCTCCGGCAGGGGTGACAAGGACATCGACTACGTGTTCGACCACTATGGCTGCGGAGAAAAATTCTTCGAAAACAAATAATCAGAAACAACGGTTCGTTTCATCGGACTCGACGTGGCTGCGGCGGAAGCTGCTGCAAAACCGACAGCCGACATCCTGATTTCACAATCTCCATATTATGTATCTGACAATACGGGGCGGCGCAAGAGGTTGTGCCCGCCCCGTATAAAATTTGCTTGACGCGGACTCGGCGGGTTTTGTATAATACCCAAAGGATTTTGCGTCCGATAATGGGTGGGCGGTTGGCGGCTTATTATCGGACTCTTCATTTTTGGCAAAGGGGGAATTCCTGTACATGTGCGGAATCGTTGGCTACACCGGCGACAAGAATTGCGTTCCCATCCTGATGAACGGGCTGACCTCGCTGGCCTATCGCGGATATGATTCCGCGGGCGTCGCGGTCTGGGAAGGCTCAGAACTGACCCTCCGAAAGGCGAAGGGCAAGATCGACCAGCTTCAGGAGCTGCTCGAGGAGTCGCCCGTCGGTGGCAAGAGCGGCATCGGCCACACCCGCTGGGCGACGCACGGCGAACCGTCGGATATCAACGCGCACCCGCACACGGACACGCGCAAGACCCTTGCCATCGTACACAACGGCATCATCGAAAACTATCTGCACATCAAATCCATGCTGGAGAAAAACGGTTGCGTGTTTCTGTCCCAGACCGATACGGAAGTCGTTGCGCAGCTTTTGGGTTATCTTTACCGCGGAAATCCGCTCTCGGCGCTGACGCAGGCGGTCGCCATGCTCGAAGGGTCGTTCGCGCTGGCGATCCTGTTTGCGGACGATCCGGCGACCATCTACTGCACCTGTAAGGACAGCCCTATGGTGGTCGGCCACGGGGACGGCGAGAGCATCGTCGCTTCCGACATCCCGGCGCTTCTGGAATACACGCGGGACGTCTGCTTTGTGCAGGACCGGCAGATCGCCGTGCTGCGCAGGGAAGGCATCCAGTATTACGACGAGTTTGGCGTGGAAATCGAAAAAAAGACGACGCATATCGACTGGGACGTGGAGTCCGCCAAGAAGGGCAATTACGAGCACTTTATGATGAAGGAGATCTGCGAGGAGCCGGACGCGTTCAAAAAGACGTTTGACCAGTACGTGTCCAAAGACTTTACGCTCAAGTCGGATCACTTCCCCTGGGACGAGGCAAAGGCAAAGCGCTTCGAGCGTATTTCTATCGTGAGCTGCGGAACGGCCTACCACGCGGGCATGCTCGGCAAGAAGTTCATCGAGCATATGGCAAACCTCAGGGTGGACGTGGACATCGCAAGCGAATTCCGCTATGGCGACACGTTGATCAAGAGCGGCGAGCCGTTCATGGTCATCAGCCAGTCCGGCGAAACGGCGGACACCATCGCCGCGCTCCGGCGCGCCAAAGAACTTGGCTGCGAGACCATGGCGCTTTGCAACGTAACCGGCAGCACGATCTCCCGCGAGGCGGAGCACGTGCTGTATACCTACGCGGGGCCGGAAATCGCCGTCGCCGCCACGAAATCGTACCTTACGCAGATTATCGTGCTGTATCTCTGCGCGCTGGACCTGGCTCAGAAGCGCGGCGTGATGACGCAGCGGCAGGTTTCGGACAGGCTCGAGGAGATGAGCCGCGTACCCGCCTCCATGCAGAAGATCCTCGACAACAAAGAGCAGATTCAGTTTTTCGCCAGCCGCTCGTTTGCCGTGAAGCATGTGTTCTTCATCGGCCGCGGCATGGACTATGCGCTCGCCATGGAGGCGGCGCTCAAGCTCAAGGAGATTTCCTACATCCACTCCGAGGCGTATGCCGCGGGCGAACTCAAGCACGGCACTATCGCGCTGATCGAAGACGGCTCGCTTGTCGTCGCGCTGGCGACGCAGCCGGAGTTGCAGGCGAAGGTCGCCAGCAATATGGAGGAGGTTCGCGTGCGCGGCGCGCATGTGCTCGCGCTGACCAACGGACCCTGGGAAGGCGCGAAGGGACATTCGCACGAACAGTGGGAAATCGAAAAGATGGATGAAACGCTCGCGCCGCTCTGTGCAATCGTTCCGATGCAGCTGCTGGCGTATTACCTGGCGGTGCAGAAAGGATGTTCGGTGGATCAGCCGAGAAATCTCGCCAAAAGCGTGACGGTGGAGTAACCGCCTTACTTGACGCCCCTTTTTCAAAAAGGGGCGTTGATTTTGTTTTACGTACTGTTGAACGAATGGTTCGGAATGTAAGCGCCCGGCGGATCGCGTTCGGGTTTGCATGCGTTTTTCATAAAAAAGCACATAGAAACGGAAGAGACACGGAGGAGGTTGTATGGCGAAGTATATTTTTGTAACAGGCGGCGTTGTTTCGGGGCTAGGAAAGGGCATCACGGCGGCATCGCTCGGGCGTCTGCTCAAGGCGCGCGGGCTGAAGGTCGCCGCGCAGAAGCTCGACCCGTACATCAACGTCGACCCGGGCACGATGAGCCCCTTTCAGCACGGCGAGGTGTTCGTCACCGAAGACGGCGCGGAGACGGATCTGGACCTCGGACATTATGAGCGCTTCATCGACGAGGATCTGAACCGGTTTTCCAACCTGACCACGGGCAAGGTCTACTGGAACATTCTGACCAACGAGCGCGCGGGCGCCTATCTCGGCGAAACGGTGCAGGTCATTCCGCACGTGACAAACGAGATCAAGCGGTTCATCTACAGCGTTGCGGATGCGACGCATGCGGATGTGGTCATCACCGAGATCGGCGGCACGATCGGCGACATCGAGAGCCAGCCGTTTCTGGAGGCGATCCGCCAGGTCGGCCACGAGGTCGGCCCGGGCAACTGCCTGTACATCCACGTCACGCTGGTGCCGTACCTCTCCGGCTCGGACGAACATAAATCCAAGCCCACGCAGCACTCCGTCAAAGAACTCCAGTCCTCCGGTATCACGCCGGACGTGATCGTCATGCGCGTCGACCGCCCCGTGGACGAGGGCATCAAGCGCAAGATCGCGCTGTTTTGCAATGTGACCACGGACTGCGTCATCGAAAACCTCACGGTGGAAACGCTCTACGAAGCGCCGATCATGCTCGAGGAAAGCAACTTTTCCGAGGTGGTCTGCCGCGAGCTCCAGCTCGACCTGCCGCAGCCGAACCTGACGGACTGGAACGAGATGCTCGATCGCGTGCGCGGCTGCAGGGAGAATGTCAAGATCGGGCTCGTCGGCAAATATGTCAAGCTGCACGACGCCTATCTCTCCGTTGCGGAGGCCATGCGCCACGCGGGCTATGAAAACAGCGCCGTGGTCGATATCGAGTGGATCGATTCGGAGGCCATCGACGCCAAGAATGTCGAGGAAAAGCTGCAGGGGCTGGACGGCATCGTGCTGCCCGGCGGCTTCGGCGTGCGCGGCGTGGAGGGTATGATACAGACCGCGAAATATGCGCGCGAGCATAACATTCCATACCTCGGGCTGTGCCTCGGCATGCAGATCGCGGTCATCGAGTTTGCGCGAAACGTCGCCGGGCTCTTCGGCGCGAACTCCGGCGAGTTCGACGAAAACAGCCCGCACAAGGTGATCGACTTTATGCCGGACCAGTATGCGACGATCAACAAAGGCGGCACGATGCGACTCGGCAGCTATCCGTGCAAGGTGCTCGAAGGGTCCCTGCTCGAGGCCTGCTATCGGCAGCCTCTGATCCACGAGCGGCACCGCCACCGCTACGAGTTCAACAACGATTACCGGGACCGCCTCTCGAGCATGGGGCTCGTGCTTTCGGGCACGTCGCCGGACGATCGGATCGTGGAGACGATCGAGCTCAAGGACCATCCGTTCTACATCGGCGTGCAGTTCCATCCCGAGTTCAAGAGCCGCCCGAACCGCGCGCACCCGCTGTTCAAGGGATTCGTCGCCGCTTCGCTGAAGGCAAAAAAATAACCGCTTCCGTTTTCATGCGCCCGCCTTTCGGCGGGCGCTTTCTTTGTCCATTCTGTTCGCGGCGCGGGATGAATCGTTTTCGCTGCCCGCGGCAAGTATTGATTTGCGGATTCGCTGGTTTCGCGGTATGATAGAGGACAAGCCGCATCGTTCGGCGAAGTCAGGAGACAATATGCAGACATCGGATAAAAAGTTGTTCTCGGTCTTTGAGCTCTATCGCATCATGACGCTGGCGTTCCGCTCGATTCCGCTGCTGAAGCGGGCGAAGGCGGCGGGCGAGATGGACAAACCGTTTCTCGAGCGCATCATGCTCGCCGTTACGGAGGTCAACGGCTGCGCCATGTGCTCGTATTATCACACGAGGGTCGCGCTGGAGGAAGGATTTTCAAAAGAAGAGATTCGCGCCATGCTGGGTGGAGATTTTGCGGACGTACCGGAGGAGCAGCTTGGCGGCGTGCTCTTTGCGCAGCATTATGCCGATCTGCGGGGAAAGCCCACTCAGGAGAGTTGGCGGCGCATCGTGGATCAATACGGCAGGACGGGCGCATATGGCATACTTGCCGTGACGCGCATGATCATGATGGGCAACGCAACGGGCATTCCCGCCGGCTCGTTCATCAACCGCTTTCGGGGCAAGGCGGACCCGCGCAGTAACGTTGCCTATGAGCTCCTGATGATGCTCGCCATGCTGGTATTTTTGCCGCTGACGGGGCTGAGCGCGCTCGTTCTGAACTGGGTGAAAACGCCGATCATTCACTTTTAGTCTCTAAATGAAAAAAGCAGGCGTGCGCTTGTCGCACGCCTGCTTTTTGTTTCGCATCTCATTTGCCGCAGATGGGGCAGCGTGGGTTTCGCGCAATGGTGACGAACTCCGTCGCCATGGCCGCGCCGTCAAAGAGCAGCATCCGTCCATCGGTCGGATTGGGCAGATTCAGGAGGATGTTTGCCGCGCACTGCGCCTGCAGCGACGCGACGACGGAGACGATGGGCGCAAAGCTGGGGACCGCGGGCTGTTCCGGCGCCGAAGCGCTGTAGAGACAGCCGAGACAGGCGGTCTTGCCCGGACGGACGGTGAAGAGCGACCCGTGAAAGCCGTCTACGCCCGCGTCCACGAGCGGCACGCCCGCCTCCACGCACGCGTGGTTGACGGCGAGGCGCGCGGGGATCGCATCCACCGCGAGCAGCACGACGTCATAGCGTGAAACGAGCGATGGCGCATTGTCGGGCGTGACGAACGCATCCAGCGGTTCAAGCGTCGGCTCCGGCGCAAAGGCGCGGAGCCTCTTATGCGCTGCCTCGGTTTTCTTTCTTCCGACGTCGGCCGGCGTATAGAGAAACTGCCGGTTGAGATTGCTCGCGGACACGACGTCCCCGTCGCAAAAGCCGATGCGGCCGACGCCCATGCCGCAGAGACAGTACAGCAGCGTGGAGCCAAGCCCGCCGCAGCCGACGACAAGCGCCGATGACGCAAGCAGGCGCGCCTGTCCCGCTTCGCCGATTTCGGGCAGAGCGATTTGACGTTCGTAGCGTTCGGCTAACATGCGGCTTTATGCGCGGATGCGTGAGATGAGCGCGGCGAACTCCGGCTCGTGCCAGAGCACGGGCACGGGGTAGATCGGGTTTGCCTCCATCATGGCCCATTTGATCATCTGCGGGATGTCCTTGTCCTGGATGAAGTCGAAGGTATCCTGAATGCGCATGTCCGCGTTCATGCGGCGAATCTCGCGGATAAACGCCTTTGCCTTTTCCTCGTCGTCCTTGCCGTTGATGCCGACCGCCTCGGCAAGCCGCGCAAGTTTGAAATACACGGCGGGGCCGAAGGCTTCCATGACATATGGCAATATCACCGCGTTGGCAAGGCCGTGCGGCGTGCCGTAGAGCCCGCCGAGCGTATGCGCAACGCCGTGCACATATCCTACGCATGCGCGTGTAAACGCCGCGCCGCCATAAAACGCAGCGAGCTGCATGTTGTAACGCGCGGTGAGGTTCGAACCGTCCTTATAGACCGTTTCGAGGTTTTCGAAGACGAGTTTGACTGCCTCGACGGCGAGTTTATCGGTGCTCTTTGGCGCAAAGAGGTTCGTATACGCTTCCACCGCATGCGTCAGCGCGTCCATGCCGGTCGTGCTCGTGATGTGCGGCGGCAGGCCGACGGTGAGTTCGGGGTCCAGCACGGCGTAGCGGGGGATCAGAGACAGGTCCTGAATGGCGTATTTATGATGCGCCGCGCGGTCGGTCACCACCGCGGCGATGGTCGTCTCGGAGCCGGTGCCCGCCGTGGTCGGCACCGCAAACAGCGGCGGAAGTCTCTTGAGCACGCGCAGCGTGCCGCCCATTCTGGCGATGCTTTGGCGGGGCTTTACCACGCGCGCGCCCGCGGCTTTGGCGCAGTCCATCGCCGAGCCGCCGCCGAAGGCCACGATGCCGTCGCACTTGTTTTTCAGATACATGCCGCGCGCATCCTCGATGTTTTCAATCGAAGGGTTGGGCTCCACGCCGTCGAACACGACGCCCTTGAGGCCGGCTTCGTCGCAGGCGGCGAAGAACGAATCCAGAAGGCCGAGCTTACGCAGCACCGAATCGGTCACGATGAGCACGTTGCTTACGCCCTTGCTCCGAATGAACGCAGGCAGCTTTTTGATGCTGCCCGCGCCGGTGAGCAGCTCCGGCTGGCGCCAGGGCATGAGATACATCGCCGAAGTGAGCACAAGCTGAAATACGCGATACCAGATTTTTTTCAGTGTCCAAAGCATGGGTTCGCGCCTCCGTCAAATATAGAATTTTTGTTACCGCCTGTTTCATTGTATCACGCCGGTATGGCCCGCGCAATCGAGCGCGACTTGTATAGACCACGGGGCGGGCGATATCGTCTTGTTGATCGAAAAAATGAACTAAAGATACAACAATTGAAACGTGTCCGTTACAAAACAGGGTGATATGCGCAAGGAAGGGGGAACGGAAGATTCAGTGGTTTCAACAGGCGTCTTATTGACGTTTTTAGAAGAAGGAATCGAAAAAACGCGAATTTAGTCGATTATTCTCGAAGAATAGCGGAAACGTTGTAATTTCGTATTTTGTAGATTAATGTCTGTTTAAGGGTGAACTTTGACAGGGAGGACAGATATGTGAAGTCGAAAATCGAACAGGAACTTCTCCGGCTGGGCGCTCCGACCGGCCGGCTCGGGTATGTGCAGATGGCGATCACGCTCGAATACATCATGGAGGAAGAACAGGTGACCAGTACCACGCGCGTACTGTATCCGAAAGTGGCGGAGCGCTGCAAAACAAAGCCCGCGCGCATCGAGCGGAACGTGCGCGAAGAGATCAAGGCGATCTGGAATTTCGGCAATCAGAAGCGTCTCGATCAGCTCTTTATCAACCGCGGAAAGTATCCGCCGGGGAACAAGGAATTTCTCTATACCGTCGCGAGATATCTGCAGCAGAACGGATAAAATGAAATCGCGCGCACAAAAAAAGCGGAGGCAGGCCTCCGCTTTTGCGTCTGCGTTTTGCCGCTCAAAACGAACGGACGGGTTCGATGGCTTCGCTGCGCGGGTAGACGTATTCCATCTTCGGCGGCATGGAGTTATAGACCCGCTCGATGTCCAGCGTTCCGCCGTGATAGCGGCCCTTGACGAGCACGCTCTCCATCTGGAGGTTGAGGCAGAGGATGGAGGCTTTCGCGCCATCCGGAATGCGCGAGAGCGCCTTTCCAAACGGAACGCCCGTCAGCGCGATGCGGTCGGAGCCGGCGCTGGTCGCCTGCACGACAGGCAGCAGCGTCGCCTCTCCTTTTTCGTCGTACCAGCAGAGAAACTTCAGCGAATCCAGCTGCGAAAAGAGCTTCCGCCCGACAAGGGGAAGCGCGTCGTGCCCGCTTTTTGCAACAAACAGCGCCTTGATGCGCGAAAGGATCGCGCCAAAAACGATGGCGCCCATCGGCAGCGGCTTTAGCGCGCTGATGCGGTCGAGGTTGAGGTAGAATACGCGGTAAAATCCCATGTAGGAGTTATAGCGAAAAAGCGGCTTGTTGTTGTATCTGTCGAACTCCTTGCCCGTGTTTGCGCTGTGCGTATAGGTCGCGTTTCCGGAAAGATACCGTTTGTCCGCGCTGAGCACGAGAAACCCCACGCGGGGCCGGTCCATGATGAAGCGCTTGCTCAATCCGGCCGAAAACTGGCCGAATGTGAGGGAATCGTCCCCCAGCGCCTGAATGGACGAGATGAACGACAGATGCGGATAGCCGCTCTCGTCCTCGGTGGCGAGCACGCCGACCTTGCTGTCGCAGTCCATCATGGCGATGGAGGCTTCGTCGATCCTGTCACGGTACGAAGGTTTCATTTTTTTACTCCTCTTCGCTGAGCGCGCCCGTCGCGCGGATGTCCTCGCAGGCGCGGGTGCTCCGCGCGACAGCGAGCAGTTCCTCCATGCGCCGCCTGGAAACCAGCGGCGTGTTCATAAACGTCCAGTCGATGTCCAGACGCTTGTATTTATCGGTGCAGAGATTGTTAAACGCGCAGAGCTCCCAGCGCTCCGCGCAGCCGATGGCGCGGATGCGCTCGCCGATGGCGCGGATGTTCGCTTCGCTGTCCGTAGCGCCGGGGATCACCGGTGTGCGGATCCAGAGCCGCCCGCTGCCTTTGGCCCAGAGCGCGGCGGCGCCGAGATTTCGAAGGATCATTGCGTTTCCGCGGCCCGTCCAGCGCGTGTGCTCCGCGTCGTTCATGAGCTTGAGGTCGTAGAGCAGGATGTCCGTATACGGCAGCGCTGCCTGTAATTGCTCTGTAAACACCATGCCGCAGGTATCGACGGCGGTCTGAATGCCTTCCGCCTTGAGCAGGCGCAACAGCTCGACGGCGCCGTCCTGCAGCAGCGCCTCGCCGCCGGAGAGGGTTACGCCGCCGTCGCGCCCAAAGTAGGCGCGGTCCTTGACCAGCTCGCGGCAGAGCTCCTCCGGCTCCGCGTCGATGCCCTTGCATTCGAGCGCGAGCGTGGGGCAGGCGGAAACGCACGCGCAGCAGCCCGTGCAGAGCCGCCGGTCGATGTGCACGCCGGTTTCGTCGCGGCTCAGCCCGTCGTTGGGACAGACGGTTTCGCAGCTTCCGCAGCCGATGCAACGGCTGCCGAGCCAATGGACCTGAAACTTTTTTGCGATGCTCTCGGGGTTGTGGCACCAGGCGCAGGCGAGCGAACAGCCCTTGAAAAAGACCGTCGTGCGAAGGCCGGGGCCGTCCTCGCTGGACATGCGCTGGATGTCTAGGTAACGGATTTTTGTCATATCAGTAACGGTTGTGACTCTCCCTTGCGATGATTTCATTTTGCAGCTCTCTGCCGATGCTCGTAAAATACGCGTTGTAGCCCGTGATGCGCACCAGCAGGTTCCGGTAGTTCTCCGGATGGTTCTGCGCGTCCTTGAGCGTCTCGGCGTCGAGAATGTTGATCTGCAGCGCCGTGCCGCCGTTGTGGATGTAGCCGCGCAAAAAGGCCTTGAGTTTTTCGCGCCGCTCGCGGTCGCGCATGAGCGAGGGCGAGAGCGTGATGGTATGGCTCGCGCCGTTTGGCAGCAGGTTTTGCACCTGGCCGAATGCGTCCCGCCCGCCGAGCGCTTTGCCGACGGAGTTGGCGTTGCCGGTCGGGCCGTTTGTGTCCGCGCCGTTGACGGGGCAGATGGCGTTGCTTAGAAACTGGCCGCGCGCGCGTCCGTCCGCCGTCGCGGGCAGGATGAACCCGCTGCCGATCCAGTAATTCCAGCTCAGCATGCCGGGGCGAAACTGCGCGTTGGTGCTGCTGGTCCGGTAGCGCCAGACGATGTCCGACCAGTCCTTCATCACGCGAAGCGCGAGCGCGTCCGCGTCGTCGTCGTCCCGTCCGTATTTCGGCGCGCGATTTTTCGCCTGCGCCTGCAAAATCTCGTAGCCTTGCCAGTTTGCCTGCAGGGCTTTGACCAGCGTGTCCATCGTGCAGACCGCTTTGTCATAAACAAGATAACGGATTGCGAGCAGCGAGTCAACCGTTGTTGCAAAAGTTACGCCTTCAACGGTGACAAACGAAAGCTCCGCGCCGCCCTGCGTGCAGTCTTTCGCCTGATCGGCGCAGCCGCGCACGAGGCAGCTCAGGTACGGCGTCGGGGCGTAGTCCGCCCGCAGCTTAGTGGAGCGTTCGTAGAGCGCGGCCATGCGCTGCATGACGTAGTTCAGCTGCGCCAGAAACGCCGCGTAAAACGCTTCGAAATCCGCAAACGTCCGCGGATCGCCCGTCTTCGGCGCGTCGGTTTCGGCGGGATAGGACTTGCCCCAGAGCGCGTCGGTGTAGCAGATGAGGTCCTGCCCGCCGCCGAGCGCGAGCTCCACGGCCTTGACAAGGTTTGGGTTGCAGTCCACGGTCGCCGAGCGGTCGTTGCCGCACATGGTGTTTTCGAGGCATCCGACGCTGGCGTAGTCGAACACGTTGTCTTCGTTGATCAGGTGTTCGACATGCGCGCGCTTCGCCTCTTCCAGCATTCCGGCCATGGAGCGCTCGTCGAAATTGAGCAGAAACGGCGCGCCCTGGCTGGTCGAAATCATGTCCACGACCTTGTCGAGCAGCGCGTCGGGCGAATGCTCGTGCAGGCGCACGTTCGGCTTGGGTTCGAGGATGGGGCTCATCTCGTCGATGACCTCGAGAAAGACCCATGTCAGGTCGTTGGTCATGTCCGCGCCGTCCTTGCCCATGCCGGAGAGGTTGAAGAGCTGGCCGTAGCCCGCGGGGATCCCCTGATTGCCGGTCTGTATCATCGCGTCGTAGGCGAAGTTGCAGTGCATCCAGAAGCACTTGAGCAGTTCCTTGCCGAATTCGCGATCCATGCCCTGACGCATGGATTCCTCCCAGTAGGGCAGCAGATACTGGTCGATGCGCCCGAAGGAAACGCCCGCGCCGGGGTAGTTTTCGTCCGTGAGCACCAGCATGTGCGTCAGCCAGAGCGACTGCAGCGCCTCGTAAAAGTCCCGCGCGGGCTCTTTCGGCACGCGGGCGAGGATGTCCCGCATGTTCAGCAGCTCGCGTTTGCGTTCCTCGTCCGGTTCGGCCATGGCCAGCTCGCCGCAGAGCGCGGCATACTTTGCCGCAAGCTCTACGGGCATGTCGCAGCCCAGCAGCATGCCGCGAAGCTGCCCGCCCTTTGCGCCAGCCTTGTCCGCGGGGGAAAGCGCGTCGTATTTTGTCATCAGATCGGCCTTGACGCCGGAAAAGCCCTCCTTCAGCACGCGCGGATAGTCGGGGATGAGGTGCCCGCTCGTCGCGCCGCAGTTGCCGTAGCCGCGGTCCTGAAACTCGTAGGTCGCCTTGCGGATGCCGCCTTTGCCGAGCATGGCTTCGTTGCGCGCTTTCGTTTCGGCCTTGCTCCAGCAGCGGGAGGCCATGAGGTTGTAGCGTCCGCCGGCGATGAGGTCGCCCGGCAGGAGTTCCTGCGGCACGCGGTTGACGATGGCCTCCTTGATCAGCCACGCGCGCCGCTCGGGCAGCGAGAGTGCAAAGAAGCCCTGCGGCGGTTCGATGGTCCGCGCGGCCATCAGAAAGGACTTGCGAAATGTCGGTAAAAACGAATATACCTCCGGAACGATCAAAAAAGTCGTCTCGTCGAACACTTCGTCCCAGGGCGTTCCCGTGGTAAAGGCGGCGAACTCGTTGTTCCATTTGCGCGTGTCGCCACGGAAATAATACTCCCTGAGCCATTCGATGCGTTTCGAGAGGTTAAAAGGTTCTTTTACGCCGGGTTTTTTGACGGCTTCCATTTGATGTGCTCCTTTCGTGCCGGTCTGCGGCGGAACATGCTGCGTCGATTTGAATGCGGTTCGATCCATGTGCGGCGGATGTGCCGAAGATATGTATTACCCATATTATAATACAAAGCCGCTTTGCGGGCAATCGCGCCGAAAGCGGTTTTGTGCGCTGCGGGAAACAAGCGTCGAAACGATCAGCGCTCGCGCAGCAGCCGGATTTCGTCCCCGTGCTCCGGCGGTTCGTTCGGGGTTTCGAGAATCATCGGCAGTCCGCGAAATGCTTCGTGATGCGCGGCGGCACGCATGGCGGAAAGGCCGATGAACCCTTCGCCGATGCGCGCATGGCGGTCTTTGCCGCCGCCGATGTCGAACAGGCTGTCGTTGAGATGCAGCGCGCGAAGCCGGCGGAGGCCGACGATGCGGTCGAACTGCTCCAGCACGCCGTCGAGATCGTTTCGAACGTCGTAGCCCGCGGCAAACACATGACAGGTGTCGAGGCAGACGCCGATCTTCTCCTGCAGCTTGACGCCCGCGATCAACTCCGCAATCTGCTCAAATCTTCCGCCGATTTCCGATCCGCCGCCGGACATGGTTTCGATCAGCACCGTTGTGGACTGCTCCTTCGTCAGAATGTCGTTGAGCAGTTCGGTCGTCAGCCGGATGCCTGCGGCGATTCCCTGACCGACATGGCTGCCGGGATGGAGGTTGTAGACCTGGTTTGGGAAATACTCCATGCGCTCGATGTCCTCGGACAGGCAGCGGTAGGCAAAATCCCGCACCTTTGGGTCGGCGGAGCATGGGTTGAGCGTGTACGGCGCGTGCGCAACGAGCGTGCCGAACCCGTTTTCGCGGCAGAGCGCGTTCAGCGCCTGCGCGTCCGCGGGGTCGATCGCCTTCATGCTCCCGCCGCGGGGGTTTCGCGTGAAAAACTGAAATGTGTTTGCGCCGATGGAAAGGGCGACGCGGCCCGCGGCGAGATAGCCTTTTGCGTTGCTCAGATGGCAGCCGAGATACAGCGTTTGTTCTTCCATAAACTCCTCTGTTCGATCCGAAACGATCCTTTTCCGTTTGGCTCGTTGCGCGAATCCGCGCGGTTTGCTAGAATGTGCGTATGAAGCATACGGTATTGGTAACGGGTTCCTCGCGCGGCATCGGCGCGGGCATCGCGCGGCGCTTCGCCTTGGAAGGGCACCGCGTCGCGATTCACTATCGCGAGCGGGAGGATGCGGCGCGCGCGCTTTATAACGAGCTCGCCGCGGCGGGCTGTTCCGTCATGCTCGCGCAGGGGGACATCACCGATGAAGCGCAGGTAAAAGGGATTGTCGCGCGCGTGCGCGAAACTTTTGGGTTTGTGGACGTGCTGGTCAACAACGCGGGCATCGCGCTGCCGACGCAGCTTGTCACCGACACCTCGCTGGCGGACTGGAACCGCGCGCTGGAGACAAACGCGACCGGCATGTTTCTCGTGACCAACGCCGTGCTGCCCGAGATGATCTCCCGCAAACGCGGAGCGATCGTGAATATCTCCTCCATGTGGGGCGTGACGGGCGGATCGTGCGAGGTTGCGTATTCCGCATCCAAGGCGGCGGTGATCGGCTACACCCGTGCGCTCGCAAAAGAGGTTGCGCCGAGCGGCGTCCGCGTCAACTGCGTGGCGCCGGGATTTGTGCTCACCGATATGACCGCATGCTTTCCGCAGGATGTGATCGCGGGCATCTGCGAGGAGACGCCGCTTCTGCGGGCGGGGACGCCGGCGGATATCGCCGCGGCGGTGCTGTTTCTCGCCTCGGAGGACGCCTCGTTTATCACGGGACAGGTGCTCAGCGTGGACGGCGGCCGCTGCGTTTAGCCGTAGCAAGCGAAGACGCCATCGCAGAAACATAAAGTTATGATACCACATCGCGGCGGGGGATTCCGTGCGAAAATTACTCTGCCGCATTCGAGTGAAAAGGGTTGACAATCGAACCGCATGTGGCTAAAATGATAAAGCACGTTGAACGTGACACATGCGCTTGTAGCTCAGTGGATAGAGTGCCCGGCTACGAACCGGTAGGTCGCAGGTTCAAATCCTGCCAGGCGCGCCAGAAAAAACATGATCCCAGAAATGGGATCATGTTTTTTTCGCAGCAAAAGATATATAACTATTGACTAAAAGCTGATACTATATAACAAGCATCGAAAAATTGATGCAATAAAGAAGCTTACATAACATTATTTGCGGCATAGGCCGCAGAGATTGAGGAATCATATGCCCGCATCGTTTCGTTTTGCAAAAGAAGGGGACACTGCGCTGCTGCTGCGCTTTATCCGCGCGCTGGCGGCGTATGAAAAGCTGTCCGACCAAGTCTGCGCAACGGAGGAACTGCTGCGCGAATGGCTGTTTGAAAAGAAGGTTGCGGAGGCGTTTTTCGCGCTGGAAGACGGGGTGGAGGTCGGCTTCGCGCTGTATTTCCATAACTTCTCCACCTTCCTCGGCAGAGGCGGCATCTATCTGGAGGATTTATTCGTCCTGTCGGAGCACCGCGGCAAGGGATACGGTAAAGCGATTCTCGTTCGCCTTGCGCAGATTGCGACCGAGCGCGGCTGCGGCAGGCTGGAATGGGCGTGCCTTGACTGGAACCAGCCGAGCATCGACTTCTACCGCTCGCTCGGCGCGGTACCGATGGACGACTGGACGGTCTACCGCGTCAGCGGAGAAGCGCTGAACAGGCTTTCCGCCCTGAAAGCCGCTTCGGTGGAGGCGCCGGAGTGCATCTAGCGCACGGGCTGCGGAAAGGCGAGCAAATGGATACGCGGATTTACTACTTCTCCGCAACCGGGAATTGTCTGTCTGTCGCCAAACGGATTGCGCATGGGATCGATGCGGATATCGTATCGATTGCAAAGGAGATGCAAAACGACCGCGTCCGGATAGAGGCGCGGCGGATCGGCATCGTCTTTCCTGCGTATCTGACGTCGGTGATGGGATTGCCGCTGATCGTCGAACGGTTTTGCCGCTCGATCGATTATCGAGAGGACATGCGCATCTTTGCGGTATGCACCTGCGGCGGGTATCCGTTTGCGAACGCGTTTGTTCCGCTGGAAAAGCTGAAGAAACTGATTTGCAAGTGCGGCGGCCAGCTCGACGCAGCCTATTCGGTTCGCATGCCGATGAATAATCTGGACTACGAGCACATTCCCGTGCCGATCTCCAAAGACATTCCGAAGATCATCGAACGCGCGAACCGCAAAACGGATCGGATCGGCAGGCGCATTCTCAGCGGGAGGGGGACGCGGTTCGTTCTTCTGAAATGGCTGACCTGCCGGCTCGTCAGCGGGATTTATCTCGCGTTTCGCAGGCAGACAATGGACGTACTGGCGAAAATGGCGAAGCTCGACGCCGACGTGTCGCAGCCGGCGGAGCGCTTGGTTCCGCTGACGGATCGAAGTATCGTGGTCAGGGAGCATTGTATCGGCTGCGGAACCTGCGCCTCGGTTTGTCCCGTTCAGAATATCGCCATGCAAAATGGCAGGCCGGTTTATCGGCATCATTGCGAAATGTGCTTTGCCTGCGATGAGTGGTGTCCTGTCGGCGCGATTCAGCATTGGAGCCGTGCGGACGGAATCAAATACCATTACCCGGATGTACAGGTAAGCGATCTGTTATAGCGGGCGATCATTTTATCGAAAGCGAGGGATGTTCATGAAAACGATCGGACTCATCGGCGGCATGAGCTGGGAGAGCACGATTACGTATTACCAGCTGATCAACGAGGCGGTCAAAGAGCGCCTTGGCGGGCTGCACTCGGCGAAGATTCTGCTTTACAGCGTGGACTTTGCTGAACTGGAGGCGCTGATGTCCCGCGGCGAGTGGGACAAATCGGCCGAATTGCTCGGCGATGTGGCGCGGCGGCTGGAACAGGCGGGGGCGGACTGTGTGCTCATCTGCACGAACACCTTCCACAAAATCGCCCCGCAGGTGCAGGCGCGCATCCGCGTGCCGCTGCTGCATATCGCAGAAGCCGCGGCGGATGAACTGCTGTCCCATGGGATCAAACGCGTCGGCCTGCTCGGGACGAAATATACCATGACGCAGGATTTTTATCGCGACAAGCTGACTGCGCGCGGCGTAGCGGTCGTCATTCCGGAAGGGGACGACATCGACCTCGTCAATCAGGTGATTTTCGAAGAGCTCTGCCTCGGGGTCGTCAGGGAGGAATCCCGCGCGGCGTATCTTCGGGTGATCGCCGATCTTAAGCGGCGCGGAGCGGAGGCGATTTTGCTCGGCTGCACGGAACTCGGACTGATCCTGCGGCAGGAGGATGTGGATCTGCCACTCTTTGACACGACCGTAATCCACGCGGAACAGGCGGCGAAGTTTGCGCTGATCTGATCGCACCCGGTTGAATGATACGCCGTCTGTCGCAGCGTATTTTTTTGCGCGAAACCGCTTGACATATATCGGGCGACGATATAATATATCGGTGAACGATATAACGGACTGCGTTATATGGTTCCATCCTGTGAAAGGTGGTGCGTGCTTTGGGAACGGAAAGCGCCGCGCTGACGGAAGGCGTATTTTACATCCTGCTTTCGCTGGTTGAGCCGATGCACGGCTACGGCATCATGCAAAACGTGGAGGCGCTTTCGCACGGCCGGGTCCGCCTTGCCGCGGGTACGCTCTACGGCGCGCTCAACACCATGCTGGAGCGCGGATGGATTTGCTCGCTGCCCGGGGAGATGGACAGCAGGCGAAAGGAATACGGCATCACGCCGCTGGGGCGGAAGTTGCTGGATGCGGAGATGGCGCGGCTGAGCGAGCTGCTGGTCAACGGAAAGACGGTTTTGGGGGAAACAAGATCGTGAAGCGGACGATGTACAAATGGTTCTGGATCTGGAATTTTGACAAAGAGGAACGTTGGCTCAACGAGATGGCTGAAAAAGGGCTGGCGCTCACGTCCGTCGGATACTGCAGGTATACGTTCGAGCCCTGCGAGCCGGGGGAATACACCGTCCGGCTCGAACTGCTGGATAATCTGCCTACGAATGCGCAGAGCGAGCAGTATATCCGCTTTGTCGAGAGCACGGGCGCGGAGCACATCGATTCGCTGTTTCGCTGGATCTATTTTCGCAAGAAGAGCAGCCTCGGTGCGTTTGATCTCTACTCGGATTTCGACTGCCGCATTCGGCATCTCAACCGTATTTTGGTTTTGATCGCGGGCATTACGCCGCTGATGATCGTCAACGCGCTCAGGTTCCTGCTGGAGTATTATGAAGGCTGGCCGGATGTGTTTCATCTGGCGGTCGGGCTGTTCTTCGCGGCGTTTTCAGCCACGGCGGTCTACGGCGTGGTTCGCGTATCGTTGATGAAGCGGCGCCTGAAGCAGGAGCACCGGCTGTACGAGTGATTTTTCGGGACTTGCGGAACAATTGATGCTATACTGCAGGTATCAATCCATGCGAAAAGAGGAGATGTTATGCCGCCTCCGGCAGTCAAGACAGTTCGGGATTTGCTCTTTTGGCAGTATGCGGCAATCATGACGGGCGCGGCAACGGGCGACAAGCGCGAGTGGGCGCTGCGCATGAGCTTTCTCAAAAAACTGCAAAGCGGAGAGATCGTCTGGTCGACTTCCGTGAGCGAGTGGCTGCTCGAGATGGAACGGCCGCATGTCTGCATCTACTGCGGACAGGCAGGCGCGCTGACCACCGAACACATCCTGCCGCGTTCGCGCGGCGGGGAGGACGTTCCGGACAACGTCGTGCGCGTCTGCAAGAGCTGCAACTCCAGCAAGGGCGCAAAGGGGTTATACGAGTGGGTAGGGTTGGATCACAAAAATGAGGTCAACCGGATCGCCGAAGGAAAATATCTGAAATATCTCTACTCGCTCTACGAACAGAACGGCCTGCTGGACGCGAGGCTGGACGATCTGTGCCCCTGCTGTCTGGCGGGAAAGTGCGCGGAGGAAAACCACCCGCACAAGTTTACGCTCTACTGCATCGAGGGATACTTCGCGCCGAAAAAGCAGGATTCCAGGTGAGCTGTCCGCCGTGCAGCTTGAATGGAAAAGGGTTTACTGTGTGACAAAGTAACGAAAAAGACAACGCATATGCATTGAAAACGATTGACTGATTTGACGGATATAGTATGATGAAGAAAACAGGCAGGAAGGAGGTACATTTATGGACATGACATATTTCAACGACATGCTTTCGTCGGCAGCGAACATCTGGTATCTGTTTGTGATCCTTTCGCTGATCCCCGCGATTATCATGGGCATCTTTACCGCAAAGCTCGCGGCAAAGAAAGGCTATCGCGGCTATTTCTTTACCGGCTTTTTCTTCAATTTCGTCGGCCTGATCTATGTGGTCGGCCTGCCGCTTGCGAGGGACTGCGCCGTCCCTGCGCGCAAGAGGATCAAGGAGCAGGAAAGCGACGCACCGACAACCCATCATCCGGCATAGCGATTGTGCCGGATGATTTTTTTGTACTGCGCGCCTACCTTGCAATCTTCTCGATTCGTGCTACACTGAGCATAACGGTAATATGATCGTCAGTTGAATACTCCAGTTTTTCGGAAAGGAACCTGTGACTGCATGAATCCCGTTCGAATGATCGTTCTCGGCGCGGGTGCGCGCGGCATGGACGCGTACGCCCCGTATTCTCTGATCGCTCCGGACCAACTCAAGATCGTCGGCGTTGCGGAGCCGCGGGAGAGCCGCAGAGCCGCGTTTGCCGCGCGCTACGGCCTGCCGGACTGCGCGGCGTTTTCGGACTGGCGCGAGACGCTTTCCGCCGGCATCGAGGCGGACGCCGTGCTCGTCGCCACGCAGGACAACCAGCATGTTGACCCCGCGTGCCTTGCGATGGAACGCGGCTACGACGTGCTGCTGGAAAAGCCCATCGCCAAGACCGAGTCGGAGCTTCGGCGGATCTACGACACATCCCTGCGCACCGGCAAGCGCGCGGCGGTCTGCCACGTGCTGCGCTACACGCGTTTTTTCAACACGCTCAAGGCGATCATCGACAGCGGCGAGATCGGCGATGTGATCAACATCTCCCACAGCGAGAACATCGGATACTGGCACATGGCGCATAGCTTCGTGCGCGGCAACTGGCGGCGCGAGGACGAAACCAGCCCCATGATCCTCGCCAAGAGCTGCCACGACGCGGATATCCTGCTCTATCTCGTCGGCAAGGACTGCCTGCGCGTCGCCTCCTTCGGCAGCCTGAAGCACTTTACCGCCGAAAATGCGCCGGAGGGCAGCGCGGATCGCTGTCTCGACTGCCCGGTCGCGGCCACGTGTCCGTACAATGCGACGCGGCTGTACATGATTCCGTTTCTCACCGGCTGGCCGGTCTCGGTCATCACGGACGATGTCAGCGCCGAAGGCAGGCTCAAGGCCCTGCGCGAGGGTCCGTACGGCCGCTGCGTCTACCGCTGCGACAACGACGTGGTCGACCATCAGTCCACCGTGCTGGAGTTTGAGGGTGGCGTGACGGCAACGCTGACCGTCTCCGCGTTTACGGACTTCCGCCACGGGCGCACAATCCACATTATGGGTTCGCATGGCGAAATTCGCGCCAAGATGTCCGACGAAACCATCGAGGTGACCAACTTTCGGGACGGTTCCGTCCGTACGACAGAGAACCCGCTGCCCGGCGGCATGGGGGACGGACACGGCGGCGGCGACTTCGGCCTGATCGCCTCCTTCATTCGCATGGAGCGCGGGGAAGATGGCGCGGTCAAGAGCTCGATTCGGGACGCGATTCAGAGCCATCTGATCTGCATTGCGGCGGAGGACTCGCGAAAGAATCATACGGTCGTGGACATCCACAACGTCGGCTGATTGCCGGCCCGTGACCGTTCGGTTTGAACGAAAAAAACCTGTTTTCGAAAGGAGCATCGATTTTATGCAGCAGCAGTCCCAACCCCGCGCGGCGTCGTTTTTGCTCGTCATGAGCTGGATCTATCTGCTCGTTGCGCTCGGCATGATCGGCTTTGCGCTCTATAAACTGACCAATACGGACGTAACGCTCACCTTTGCGGGCGTGACGGACGCGGTGTTTCTCATCATCGGCGGTGTGCTCGGCTTTCTTGCCGGCATCTTCGGCCTCGTGAGCAAAAATCTCAAGCGCTGCCGCATCATCGGCCTTGTGCTGCTCGGCATCGCCGCGGTGCCGCTCGTGATCAATCTGCTTGCGGGAGAGGGGGTTAAGACCTATTGGAAAAACATCGCGGTCATGGTGCTGCCGTTTCTCTACCTGCTTGCCGCCCTGATCAAGCGCAGCGCGAAAAAACCGCAGGTGACGCCGCAGCAGCCTGCGCAGCCAAGCGAAGAGGACCTCTCCCAATACGCCGCTCCGGCGCCAAAGCCCGCCGCCGCGCCGCAAGCGCAGCAGACGCCGCAGGGGCCTGTTTCGGAGACGGAGCAGCCCAAAACCGAATGAAAAGCAGGATCGATTTTCGATCCTGCGCAACGAAAAAGGCGGAAAAATCGCCACCGAAAATTTGCCGAAAAGCACTTGCTTTTTGATAGGTCTTGTTGTATCATAATCAAGCGGCTTGGGGCATTAGCACAGTTGGTAGCGCGCAACGTTCGCAATGTTGAGGTCGGGGGTTCGAATCCCCCATGCTCCACCATATAAGAACGCTAATTTTGATACAGTAAGTATCGAGGTTAGCGTTCTTATTTTATGCCCAAATCGCCAGCAAACACGGCACTTTCAGCACTTCATCGCTTATTTTCCGCTCTCTGCATTGTGGCAAGCTGTCATTGATTTCTCCAAAGTAGAGTCCTTTTGCATACCAACGCTAACGATTTATCGGCAAGGGTGTTCATTTTTGGAGGGGTGTTCATTTTCGAGCGCAGGGGTGTTCACTGTCGCTAACGAAATGGTGCGGGAGACAAAAAAGAAGTGGAGCATCAACGCTCCACCCCGATTTCGCTTCCGCTTTTGAACCGGAATACAATCCTGCCGTCGCGGAACACCGTCGCTCGGTCAAGGATCGCTATCCACAGCCTTTCGTCCCATTCTTCAAGGACGAGGGGCTGTTTCTTTAGCTCCTCGATGAACAGCCGGATTTCGCGGTCTTGGTCATGCTTCCGCTCTTTCTCTGCTGTTAACTCCGCCAGCCGCGTCGTGGCCTTTTCGTAGCGAGCAAGCAGCCCATTATATTTCTTAGCGTATTCCTCCTGCGACTGTGCGGAGGTCGCGTTCTCCTTGACGCAGGCTTTTACCAATTCTGCCACAACGGTGATTTCTTCGCTCAGATTATCGATTTCCGCATCCAGCGCTGTGCAGTCCGAAAGCACCTGCCTCATCAGAAGGCAATCGCTGACGACGCTCTCGCGGTTTGCCATCAGCCGATTGTAGGCAATCAGGAACCTTTTCTGAATGGTTTCCGCATCCAGATGCGGGGTGGCGCACTTGCTATCGCCTTTGAACTTGCTATTACAGCGCCATATAACCTTGCGGTAAGCATCAGTGGAGTGCCATACTTTCTGACCATAAAACCCGCCGCAGTCGCCGCAAACCAGCTTAGATGAGAAGACACTATTACCGCTGTAGGCTCTGCCGAGCGCTTTTCGTCTGGCGATCTCTGCCTGTACCATGTCCCACTCGAGTGGCTCGATAATGGCTTCATGGCTGCGCTCCACATAATACTGTGGAACTTCGCCCTCGTTGACCTTCATCTTTTTCATCAGAAAATCCACTGTAAATTTCTTCTGTAGGAGCGCGTCGCCCTTGTACTTCTCGTTTGAGAGAATACTGTCCACCGTGGTCTGGCTCCATTTCTGCTTGCCGGAGGGCGTCGGAATGCCCTGCTGCTCCAAGTACCTGCAAATCCCGGCAGGCGTTTTACCCTCAAGGAAAAGCCTGTAGATGAGCCGGACAATGGCGGCTTCCTCTTCATTTATCACCGGCGCACCATCTTCTCCCTTTTCGTAACCGAGAAACTGCTTATATGGCATACTGACCTTTCCGTCGGCGAAGCGTTTCCGCTGGCCCCATGTGACGTTCTCTGAAATCGAACGGCTTTCCTCCTGTGCAAGGCTTGACATGATGGTAATGAGCAGTTCGCCCTTGCTGTCAAAGGTGAAAATATTCTCCTTTTCAAAGTAAATCTCCGTCCCGTGCTCCTTCAGCTTGCGGACGGTCGTCAAGCTGTCCACGGTGTTACGGGCAAAACGGCTGACCGACTTTGTGACGATAAGGTCGATCTTCCCAGCAAGTGCGTCCTTGACCATCTGCTTGAAACCATCACGCTTCTTTGTGTTAGTCGCCGAGATGCCTTCATCGGTGTAGTCGAGTAGGAGCTCCCGCAATGCATCAAAAGCTTTTTTCTTCTTGTAGTGGATGGTTGATTGTTGAGAAATGCCCATGATGGCAGCAATCTCTCGTTCGGACTTTTCCTGAAGCAGTAGCTCGCAGATACGGCGTCCGTCGGGGTCGAGCTTTTCCAGCATGCAAATAAGGGTGTCAAGCAGTTCACGTTCTTCCAATATGGACTGAGCGCTGGGAGCATCGTCCGCCAAGTCATCGAGCCAGCTCTTTTCATTGCCATCCTCGTCGGTCACGGTGTAATCAAGGGAAAGCTCATCGCCAGCCTTGTGAAAACGGCAGGTCCAGCAATCCATGTCGCAGAGATAGCGCTTACTTGCGGGGCAGACACAGCGGCCGTGTTCTTGTTGCCTACGACGGTAAGCGTTAATGTCGCGGTAATAATTGTCATAATCGGTCTTGCTGACGGGCACCCACTGGTGCAGGTCCTTGAGGTAGATTGAGCGTTCGTTGGGTTGGTTTTGATTTGCTTGGTTTGACATAAATTTGACTCCTTTCAGATTTGCATGAAATCCGCAGGAGCCAATCAATCCGTAGTAACAGAAAAACGGCCTGGATAGTCCTCTGGTATGAGAACTAATCCTGGCCGTCGTGCAGCTCTGCGGATTTTATGTTCAGTTGTTTACGCTGTTATGCTGCGCAGCAGCGGTGACTCTCCACATGGAAAGTATTCTTGTTGATGCGTGTCACTGTTGTTACAGTGCCCTCCCGCTCGATTACGAATTTCTCACCGATGGGGAGTTTGGTGCGAGTCTTATGTCCCTTATACAAGGTTTCGATAAGACCTGTGGCAGCATCTCCTTTGCAGGCAATGCGACCGATGCAATCACGGAGTATCTCCACGAGACGTCCTCCTTTCGCTTATATTTATAAGCAACACCTCCAATCGTTATTAATAAGCTTGTTCGCTTATTTACTACATATAGGGCAAAAAAATTTGGGAATGCACAAGTCTACGCACATTCCCAGTGCTAACTACAAAGATACTCCTCTAGCGAAGCATCTTCCCTTGATAGAAGGTTAATCGTCTGCAGCCTATACTTCATGGGAGAGTAGTTCACGCTGAATACGGCTGCCATCTCTTTGATTACGCTGTCAATTTTCCAGTTAATTTTAATTGGAGATAAGGGTAGCGCAGACAGTCCCATTTTTTCCATAAAAACTGCTTCAACGGCTGACTTGGGCATTAAAAATGCAGCTGCGCAATAATTTGCCTGCGCTTCGATTCGCTCAATCGCCGTCATAATCTTTTGATTTCCCGTTTCAGCGCGAAAATCTTTCTTTTGACAGAAATGTTGGTAGTTTGCCGTCTTGTTTCGGAAGCAACGCGGGTGAAGTATTTGATGAAAGCATTCGTGAATGACCGTGAAATTTTCAATCCCACGGTTTTCGCCTTCGCTTATAGTCCTGTCTATCAATATCGTACCTGCAGAAACACCAATCTTAGTGGGAAGCATTCCTTCTTCGTAATAGGGCTCTGGCCATGCCCACCAATATCCATCGTTATATGCGGTCATGCCGAGGTAAGACTGGTTCGGAGTGAGATATACCCAGTCAGGCGTACAACCAATATAATCAACTACATCGTAGACGTCGATGGGTTTAGCGATAATGAGTCGTTCCTTGTCGAAACCTTGTGTCAGTTCAATGGCTTTTGATTCAAGCTGAGAGGGTGAATACTGGTAATAGATCAATGATTTGCGTCTCCTTTTTCCTTAGCTTCCAGCATCTCAATAATTTTCAACCAGTCTTCGTCACTTGCATTAATATCGCGAGCCATTCTCAAAGCAACACGTGCTTTTTCAGTTCCCATGATATACTCAGGCAGATCGGGAGAGATAGAGTTCTCTTTTGCATGTGCAGCGAGGTCAAACATTTCATTTGTTTCATCCTCGGTTAGTGACAAAGCTTCGGCAATCTTATAAATCTTTTCCCTGTCTGGGGGATAGCGCCTTCCTTTTTCGATGTCACTCATATAAGCGGGAACGATTCCAAGTATCTCAGCCAGCTTCCTTAAGTTAACGTCCTTCTCCAACCTTTTAGCTTTAACATATTCGCCAAAACGTGTATCCATATTGGTACCTCCTTGTATTGAAAAAGCGTGTAAGCTTATTCCTAACACTATTATACACAGACGTTGTCCCTCTGTCAATAGTGCATATGTAAAAATATTCTGAAAAACGCTTCAGAAAAGGCAGATGCCGATAATTCGCATTAACAAATTAAATATCTTCTTTTTCAGACATAATGTTGTATAATTCGCAATTTCGTGTTATACTATATTTTGAGTTATTGTATGCGATTCACAAAGCAAGCGAAAGCGAGGTATAAAGTATGACAGTGAGCTATAAAAAACTTTGGAAGCTCTTAATTGATAAAAATATGAAAAAAAAAGACCTCAGAGCGGTAACCGGTATTAGTACGACGACTCTTGCCAAGTTAGGTAAAGACGAAAATGTCAGCACTGATATTCTTGCTAAAATATGCAGAGCTTTAGAATGCGACGTAGGCGACATCATGGAAATGGTGAATGATAAGAGCGAAAACTAATTGTTGTTATTACAAAAAGAGATTAGGAGATTTATATAATGAATCAAGCGACTTACAATTCTTTAAAAGCATTTATATGGGGCATCGCGAACGACTGCCTTGTGGACGTTTACGATGTTGGAGATTATCGCAAAATAATACTTCCATTTTTTGTTATTCGGCGTTTTGATGCAGTTCTGGAAGAAAAGCACGATGATGTTATTAAAGCTAAAAATGATTATAAAAAAAAGGGCCTTACGGTTGATTTGGACCCCGCTTTATGTTCTATTGCAGGACAAGCGTTTGTAAACAAGTCCGATTATACCTTAACTGATTTGAAGTCCCGTACCAATCAACAGAAGCTTAAGCGTGATTTTATTGATTATCTGGATGGGTTTTCACAGAATGTGCAGGAAATCTTAAACAAGTTTAAAATCAGAAATGAAATTGATAGGCTCTCAGAACAAGATCGGTTAGGTCTCCTTATAGAGAAATTCGTTGATCCACGGTATAACTTCAGCAACAAGGCTGTTTTAAATGAAGATGGCAGCGTTCGTATTGAAGGGCTGGATAATCATACAATGGGTTCGCTTTTTGAGGAAGTTATCCGTATGTTTAATGAGGAAACTAACGTGACTGATGCCGGAAGACATTTTACGCCGCGAGACATTGTAGAGTTGATGGCTGACCTCGCTTTTATTCCAGTACAAGATAAAATTAAAAGCACAACCTATCGCATTTATGATATAAAAACACCAAGATTGATACAATTTAATTATTCCTCCGCTGATTTTGCCGCTTGAGGGGTAAGTTGGCGTTTGAGGGGTAAGTTGTGGAAGTCGGGGTGCCCCGGCTGTTTTCTAAAAAAGATAGGAAGTAGCAA
>JAAYUE010000018.1 GCA_012517905.1 Clostridiales bacterium
CACAAAATCAGATGTAATTCCTGTTCGGCAGGCCCTTCGGGGAAATCGGCGAAATGGGAATCCGGCGTTTGTCATATCCTGTCGAGCCGATACAAAAAAAACTCCCCCGTTTGCGGGAGAGTTGGTTTTTCGCAGGTCGCCGAAATTTTACGCAAACGCGCGATAGATGGCCTTGACCGCCGTTTCGAGATCGTCGTTTTCGATGCCGACGATGATGTTCATCTCCGAAGAGCCCTGGTCGATCATGCGCACGTTGACGCCCGCCTCGTAGAGCGCGCCGAAGAGCCGCGCCGCAACGCCGAGCGAGTGGATCATGCCCTTGCCGACCGTGGCGACGAGCGCCATGTTGGAGTGCAGCTCGATGCTCTGGGGATCGCAGTCCCGCTGAATCTCGCGCAGCACCTGCTCGAGATGCTCCTTGAGCTTCGTATCCGAGATGACGAGGCTCATGGTGTCGATGCCGCTCGGCACATGCTCAAACGAAATGTTGTAGCGGTCCAGCACGCGCAGCAGCCGGTATCCAAAGCCGACCTCGTTGTGCATGTTGTCCTTATACACGGTGATGACCGTAAAGCCCTTGCGTCCGGCTACGCCCGTGAGCACGCCCTCGCGCTTGTAATATTTGAGGAACGCGTCGGGTATGACCATCGTCCCCTCGTCCTCGGGGCGGTTGGTGTTGCGCACGTTGATCGGTATCTGCGCGCGGCGCACGGGAAAGATGGAATCTTCGTGCAGCACGGTCGCGCCCATATAGCTCAGCTCGCGCAGCTCGGAATACGTCACCACGGAGATGACCTTGGGGTTCTCCACAATGCGCGGGTCGGCCATCAGAAAGCCGCTGACGTCCGTCCAGTTTTCGTATACGTCCGCCTGCACGGCGCGCGCGACGATGGCGCCGGTGATGTCGCTGCCGCCGCGGGAGAAGGTCTTGATGCTGCCGTCGCGCCTGCGTCCATAGAACCCGGGAATGACGACGTTTTGCATGTCCGCGAGCTTCTGCGTCCATTTCTGCGTGGTCTCGTCGTCGTAAGTTCCGTCCGCGTGGAAGCTGATGAGCTCCGCCGCGTCGAGAAAATCAAACCCCAGATAGTCCGCCAGCAACAGCCCGCTGAGATATTCGCCGCGGCTGGCGATATAGTCCTCGCTCGCGCCGGCAATGATGTTTTTCCGGATGGCGGAGAGCTCCTGCGCAATGTTCGTCTTCAGCCCGAGCTCGGTCTCGATTGCGACATAGCGCTCGAAGATCTGGTCATACGTGTCGTCAAACGACAGCCCGTTGGACTGCTTGGCATAGCAAAGGTACAGAAGGTCCGTGATCTTCTCGTCCCCGGGAAAACGCTTGCCCGGCGCGGACGGCACGACGTATTTGCGCGCCTTGTCGGACAGGATGATGTCCTTGACCTTTGTAAAGCTCTCGGCGCAGCATAGGCTCGTTCCGCCGAATTTGACTGTTTTGACCGCCACTGGTAGTCCCCCGTTTCTATTCTCGCATTCCGGCGCTTCCGGTATCGGGCAGCGCCGGACAACCCGTTTGCGCTTCGTTCTTTACTTTTTTTCGAGCGAACGGCACTCGAGATAATATCGCTTTTCGTTCGCTTCACCCATGGAGAAGGTCTTTCTCGGCAGCGCGCCGTCGTAGATGACCGTGGAGAAAAACTCGCTCTTTTCCATGGCGGGCAGCAAAAAGCCGATCGCTCCGCCTTTTTTCGCCAGGTCCTTTACCACGTCCGCGCCGTGGATATAGTCCACCTCCGCGCCGCAGATCTCCTTGACCGCTTCGTCCAGCGCGGCCTGCAGCGTGCCGACCGCGAGCTGCGCCTTCGGGCAGCTCACGACAAACGCACCCTCGACCTCGCCCGTGATAAACGGCAGGATGTGCGTGTCCCCGCTCTGCGCGCCGAGCAACCGCCCGAGCTCGACCCGCGCGCAGTCGTTCTGCTCCTTGAGGTGGCGCAGAATGGTCTCGATGGCACGGTTCCCGCTCGTGCCGAACACCACGCGGTGGATCGGCTCGAAGACGATGCCTTCGTCGTGGACGTTTTCCACCTCCACCAGCGCGTACCGCGCGGGATGATCCGCACGCTCGCCCTCGGGCAGCGTCTCCTTGATCTTCTCCCAGTTTGCCTTTGCGGTGGCGAAGCTGTGGTTGCCGTCGCCCATGGCAAAGAGCATCGGCGCGCGGTCGCCGTATTTCTCAGCGAACCGTTTTTCGTCCTTGAGCGCCTCCAGCGCGTTCAGCACGCCGAGGATATCGTCCTCCCCGTCCACAAGGTGGCCGGTGATATGACCGCCCTCGAGCATGAGGTCCGTGTCGTAGAGCCGCGTGAGCTTCGCTTTTTTCATCGCGAGCGGTTCAATGACCGTACGGTCCGGGTCGTCGATCAGCACCAGAATGTGCGGCAGCTCGATCGGCGCGCCCTCGCGGATTCTCAGACGCGGCGGAATGCGGGACACGATGGTCCCCTCCGACGCGCGAATCAGCGTCGTCGAGCCTTTGGCATAGTCGTAAGCCTCGAGGTCGAGCGCCATGACGAGGCCGGTGCGCGTCGCGCCGCCAACCGTGCGGGAGACCAGCACGAAGCCCTGGGGTTTTTCCACCAGAACGCCTTTGTCGAGATACTCGCGCATGTGATCCTTGATGCTCTTGATGCGCTCGTCTTCGCCGGGTTTTTCCAGATATGCTTCCGGCAGGATAAGCTCCAGCGTCGAGGGCGCCTTGCCGACGATGCGCTTCGCCTCCTCCCAGTAAGCCGGCTGGGATGTATACTGATCGCAGGCCACAACAGCCCATTTATAATAGTCCGTGCCCTTTTTCGGCAGTAATACGCGCGGCACCTGCACCGCTGCGTCGTTACGAAACCGGTCTTCCATAGTTGTCCTACCCCTCCGTTAGAAACGATTGTTGTTCTTTTTTCCCGCGCCCGAACCGTCAGGTCCCGAAGCGACGGCATACCCCCGCAGTATAAGACGTATTGCGGGTATTATACCTTATATTTTTTTTGCTTTCAATAATATCTATCGCAAATCTGACCGTTTTGCAGGTTTATTCGATATAACTGTTATTTTGCGGATTTCACACGCGCGCCGCCCCCTCTTATGCGCTCACTCCCGCCAGAGCGGCATGCTCATGCATCTCGGTCCGCCGCGTCCGCGCGAAAGCTCGGCGGACGGGATTTCGTGGACCTTGACCCCGTGTTCGCGCAGGATACCGTTGGTCACATAGTTGCGCGAAAAGGCGATCACCTCGCCCGGCGCGACGGCGAGCGTGTTCGTCCCGTCGTTCCACTGCTCGCGCGCGGCGTCGATGGCGCTGCCGCCGCCGCAGCGGATCATGGTCACCCTGTCCAGATGCAGCGCGTCCGCCAGTACTTCGTTGAGTTTCTTCTTTTCCGGCTCGATGACGAGCGCCCCGTCCTTTTTCGCGAGCGAAAAGGCGCGCAGCGTCGGCAGAATCGACGGATGAATCGTAAATTTATCCCGGTCCACCATGGTCATGACCGTGTCGAGGTGCATGTACGAGCGGGTTTTGGGGATGTCTATGGCGATCACGCGGGTAATCCCCGTCTCCTGACAGATCAGCCGCTCGGCAAGCGCCTCCACGGCATGCGGGTCGGTGCGCTGCGAGATGCCGATTGCGACGGCCTCGCCCGAGAGCACGAGCACATCCCCGCCCTCGATGGAAAACGGGTCCGTCCGCTCGTGCAGCACCGGCGTATGCCGGTAGATGGGGTGCTTTTGAAAGAGATACCGCCCAAACAGCGTCTCCCGCGCGCGCACGGTGTTCGCCATGCTCGAGATGCAGACGCCGCCGTCCACCATGAAAAACGGGTCGCGCGTGAAATACAGATTGGGCATGGGGTCGACGTAAAACGGATACGCATCGTCGATATAGTCCACGAGATGCTTCTGTCCGCGGCGGCCGAGGTCCGCTTTTCGCACGCCGCGCGCCATGTTGCCGAGCATCTGCTCAACGGACATGTCGAGCAGGTAGTCCCGCACCGCAGGCTCCGCGCCCCGCGCGGAGAGGCCGATCTCCGCGATGAAATCGTCTACAAACTGCTCCTGCGCACCCGAAAGCGAGATCGCCTCGGCCACAAGGTCGAGCAAATATACGACCTCCACGCCGCATTCGCGAAGTGTGGCGGCAAACTGGTCGTGCTCCTCGCGCGCATGCACGAGATATGGGATATCCTCGAAGAGCTGGCGGGAGAGATATTGGGGCATGAGGTTTTCCAGCTCCTGCCCCGGGCGGTGCAGCAGCACGCGCCTGAGCCTGCCGACCTCGCTCTTGACCCGTACGGGTGAATCCATGCGTTTCCTCCTGAATCGGGGTGATGCGGGAAAGCGCGGACAAGCCGCCGTTCCCCGGAACGTATAAAATCCGTTCCCTTTCGCAACCGCTTTCCAAAACGCTGCGAAACTCTGCGCTTTACGGCGCATATGCATATTGTATCAGGGATTTTATGCAGCGTGGCGTTTTTTCCGCAAATATATCATTTCGCCGTCCTCGTCTCCCTCACAAAACACAAAAAAGCCGCGCGGTTGCGCGGCGGTGAGATAGAAAATTCCAACCCTTTTCAAAATGTTTTATCGGACAGCCCCCTGCAAGCGATCGCATGAGATCATACGAAAGACCAGGGTACGGATCTTCGCTTATTGACGCATGGAGCAAACAGCCTTCAGGGGACTGCGCTACAGGTCTTTTCCGTTAAAGATTCTCAGCGACGCCGTCATGGAAACCCAAAGAATCACAACGCTCGCCAATGCCAGCGCAGCGATCTTTATGCCGTAAGGCAGCGCTTCAAGCGCTGAAAAATCGATGGAGATATTTGAAAACAAGCTGGAAATCAGGATTGGTCCCAGTGAAAATGCGAAGACTGCAATCATAAAAATAAATTTCGCTTTCACCAATCCATACCTGAACTCAACAGGCAGATAGATCGCAAATATGGTGATGCTGCACAGCAGAACGATAAAAACGGACATAACATCCAGCAGTGCTCCCGTATTTGCATCGAGCGTCATAAGCGTATACGCAACATAGCAATATGCGAACGTCAGAAAAAAGAACAGGTATTTCGCCTGAACAACCGTGTTGCGCGAGTAAGGGGCCGCGCACAGCAAAGCAACGGCTCTCGGCGATTTCGCCTCGGTCTGGGACAGCGCCTGAAGCAGCATAAGCTCGCCCAGAGCAACCATATACAAAAAAGAGAGCATCCCCGGCAGCGACGGGGCGGTCCGCATAATGAATAAGGGAATCGCAACGAGCAGCAGCATCGTAACGACGACGTACCTTTTTATGAGCAGCAAATCCTTTTTGACGAGCTGGAACAGCAACATTACTTTTCGCCCCCTATATACCCAAGCATGATGTCCTCAATGGTCGGTTTCTCGGTGATAACGCCGGGCATGCTTCTATGGACCGCTTCCGGTTGGTTTGTGATGCCTGAAAACCCGAAATCCGTTTTTTCAAAATTCAACAACAGGGGTTCCGTTTTTTCGTCCAGCAGTTTTCGGTCGCCTTTAACCAGGCGATGGCTCTCGAGTAACCAATCCTTTTCCTGCTGCAATACGATCCGGCCTTCGTGGATCATAATCAATACGTCGGCGATTTTATCCAGATCGGACGTGATATGCGTCGAAAAAAGCACCCCTTTGCCACCCTGTTGCATAAAGTCGGCGATGATGTCCAGAAACTGACTGCGGACGAAAGGGTCCAGACCGCTTGTCGGCTCGTCCATGATCAGCAGCTCGGCATCGTGCGATAGCGCCAGCGTCAGCGCAAATTTCATGCGCATCCCTCTCGAAAGCGTTGCAATTTTCTGGCGCGGGTCCAGCGAAAACCGCTCCATGCAACCCAGATACGCTTTCTCGTTCCAGTTGGAATATGCCGGAGCCAGAATGCCTTTCATCTGCGCCATGGACAAGTCGTCATAAAAATATCCTTCGTCCAATACGACGCCGATCCGGTTCTTTATTTCCGTTTCGTTGTGCGAAAAGTCTTTGCCGAACATTCTGACCGTTCCTGAAGATTTTTTCGCAAGTCCCAGAATCGTCCGAATCGTGGTGGTCTTTCCCGCGCCGTTAATTCCGACGAATCCGGCGATACAGTCTTCAGGCAATGTGAAACAGACGTTGGAAAGCGAAAAATCCCGGTAGTCCTTTCCCAGCCCTTCAACTTCCAAAATATTGTTCATGGTCAGATCTCCTCATACAGAATATCCATCATGGCATTCAATTCCTCTTTCGTAATGCTCAGCATTTTTGCCGTCTGTATCATATCCTGCATCTTTTGCTCGACCAGACGGCGTTTGGAGTCCCGAAGCAGCTCCAGATTCTGCGCCGAGACGAACGTGCCGATTCCAATCTGGCTTACTACAAAGCCTTCTTTCTCCAGCTCCTCATATACTCTTCGGATCGTCAATACGCTCACTCTCAAGTCGTTTGCAAATCCGCGGATGGAAGGAAGCGAATCGCCCTCCGACAATTCGCCTTTCAGGATTGCGTCTTTCAGCTGATCTTCGATCTGCTGGTAAAGAGGAACGTCCAGGGTGTTTGAGATAAGGATTTTCATCGTATTTCTCACCTTGTTCCAAGTGTGTATTTTATTAATACACACCATACACTTAATGCACTTTTTTGTCAAGCGGTCATCGATGAGGCGGCAGGGATTGTTCCATTCGAATTTCGGTTAAAGGTCATGAAAAAAAGCCGCGCGGTCGCGCGGCCCAAAGATGCATAGGGTCAGCGGATGAAATTCGTCAGTATCCTCGGTTCGTCCTCGGGGTATGGAAGCGTGTCTTTTCCCGCGTCGATGAGCTTTAATAGCCACGCCATCGCGCGCGCGTTTTTCACAAGGGTCTGTATCCCCTCTCCATCCCCCGCGGTCTCGCCCCTGTTCATGCCGAACGCGAGCGTCCAATACTGCGAGGGCGGCGTCACGGTCTGCGCAAGGTTGAGAAAGTTGTTGAGCTGATGCAAAACGTCCACGCCGCCGGCGCGGCGCACCGCGGCGACGCTCGTCGCCACTTTTCCTCGAAAATAGGTCGGGCTGGAGAACAGCGCGCGGTCGAGAAACGATTTCATCGGCCCGGGCATGCCCCCGTAATAGGTCGGCGCACCGAGGATGAACCCATCCGCCTCGCGCATCTTCTGCGTCACTTCGTTTCCGCAATCGTCCGTAAACACGCAGCGGTTGCCTGCGGACGTGCTGCAGTGCCCGCAGGCCGTGCAGCCGTGAATGCTTTGATTGCCCACCTGAATCGTCTCGGTTTCGATGCCCTGCCGTTCCAGCTCGTCCGTCATCACCTTGAGCGCCGCGCCCGTGTTGCCGTTTACACGCGGGCTGCCGTTGATTGCCAGTACCTTCATACGCGTTCGCCCCTTTCCGGCATTCGTCCGTTTTGCCAGTCGTGTCAGTTCAGCGGAAACGGCTTTCTGTCGTCCCCGGTTACCATAAACGCCTCCCGCGCGAGCCTGGCCAGCGGCGTATCATGCCTGCTGTCCGAATAAAACCGGTCGATCTGCGTTTCGGGGCAGAGCTCCCGCATGCGGCGCACCTTCTCCTCCCCGTGGCAATTCAGTCCGTCGTAGCGGCCCGTCCGCGCGTCTACGCGCGAGGCGATCAGCTTCAGGTTCAGCCGCCGCATGAGCGGCTCGAGCAGAAACACCGGCGAGGCGGAGATGACCAGATCGTCCTCGCGCTTCTGCGCGAAATACCAGTCCTTCAGATTTTTATCGTGCGTCAGCCAGAAGCGATCCACTTCTTCCGCCACGTCCGGCACGTGCCTGAGGTAGCGGTAGAACCGCTGCTTAACGCGCGTTTTATCCGCAAATCCGAGCGCCATGGCAAACATCCAGGGCATGGCGCCAAGCGCCGAAAGCAGCGCGCGCGGATACTTCGCGGCGCAGTGACGAAAAAAATCGAAACTCGAGTCGCCGCGATAGATCGTGTTGTCGAAATCGTAAACGTTGATCAGCAAGCGTCTCCCTCTTTCGGCCCGTTCAGCACAAGTTCCGGCACCTTGGCCGGATCGCTTGTGATACAGGTTGCGCCCGCGGCGAGGATCTCCTCCACGGAGCGAAACCCCCAGTCGACGGAGACGCAGCGCATCCCCGCGTTATGGGCAAACTGCACGTCCACATCCGAATCGCCGACGTAGACGGACTCATCGGGCGATACTCCAAAGTACCCCATGATAAAGCGCAGCGCATCCGGCGCGGGCTTGATGGTAAACTTGCTTGTGCGCCCGAGCACGAGCGAAAACAGGTCTTTGGGATAGAGCATCTCGACGACCTTCACCGTGTCCGCATGCGGCTTGTTGGAGGCGATGGCGACCGTGACGCCCGCCGCCTTGATCCGCTGCACCGCCTCGATCATGCCGTCGTAGGGATGCGAACGGTCCAGGCTGTGCTCGCGATAGCGCGCGCGATAAATCTCCAGCACACGCGCGGCCTGATCCCTGTGCTCCGGCGGCACGGCGTGCTCGCACATATACTCCACGCTGTGGCCGACGATGGCCGCGACCCGCGACTCGGAAAGCAGAGGAAACCCGCATTCGTTCAGCGCGTAGTTGAGGCTGTCGGTCAGGTCGTGGAGCGTGTTGACGAGCGTGCCGTCGAGGTCGAATACACAGAGCTTTACCATTTTTTATCGTTTCCGTTTCTGTCACGTAATCGGTATCCCGGTCTGATCGGCGGGCGTTACAGCCCCATCAGGATGCCAAACTGTCCCAGCAGCACCAGCAGCGTGCCGAACACCGCCGAACCGGGCTGCTTCTCTTTTTGAAACATGCGCGCAAAGAGCATGACAAACAGGCTCGTGAGCACGCCGATCGGGGCAAGATAGCTCACGTCCCCGCGCAGCGAAGCAAAATAGTCCGCAGCATAGCTGCCGGCGAGGAAAACGGCGGCGAAGAACACGCCGATCCATGCGCGCGCCGAAAAATCTCCCAGCGTAACCTGCTTTTTGCGGACGAATACAAAAATCCAGAGGAACACGGCCGCAAACGCCGCCCGCCAGAGCTGGTATACCTCCGCGTCGAACGTTTCGCCGATCATCCCGCGGCGCAGCAGCTGTACGCCCGCGCCGGCCAGCACCGCAACAAGCGCATAGACAAACCACAGCTGGCTCTGAATCTGCGGCGTGCGGCTCTCGATGAACACGATGCCGAGCAGAATCAGGATCATGCAGCAGATTTTCCAGAGACCCATCGGCGCGCCGAAAAGAAAATGCGACGCGGCAAGCGTCACGAGGGACGAAATCAGGTAGACCGGCATCACCTTGCTCACGCGCCCGCCGGTGAGTGCGGTGAACAGGCTGAGCCACGTCAGCGCGGAGAGAAACCCGCACGCGGCCAGCCAGAGCAGCTGCACATTCGTCACCGCAAGCGCGCGCCCCACGCCGCCGCCGACATACAGCAGCGCGACGCAGGCAAGCGCAAGCAGCAACGCGAACACGGCGGCCGCCGCGGACGGGTCCGCCCGCTTTGCCGCGCCGCGCATCCAGCTCGGCACGCCGCCGAGCAGGATCGTGCTGCAAAGCGCAAGCGCCACCCAGATGAGCAAATTTCGTATCGCCAGCGGGTCCAGATCCATGCGCCGCTTCCATCCCTTTCCGCAAGGTATTGTACCACACCGGAACGTTACCTACAACCTTTTGCGTCCCGAAACCCGCAGACCGGATGCGGCCGCGGGCTGTTTTCCGCCGCTTCGGCATATGGTATACTGAAGTGCGGCGTTTTTGTCCGCAAAAGCTGCTCCGCGCCGCAAAAAAGCGATCCTATCGGCCCGATTTTTAATATCATACAGGAGGCTATGCCCATGTGCGACACGCTCGGCGTTTTGACGGATTCTTATGCGCTCTTCGGCAAAAACAGCGACCGCAGCCCAAACGAAGCACAGCTGACGGAATACTCGCCCGCCCGCATCCATGACGAAGAAGAAGTCGCCTGCACCTATCGGCTGATTCCGCAGGCGCGCGAAACACTCGGCGTGCTGCTCTCGCGCCCGAGCTGGATGTGGGGCGCGGAGATCGGCGTCAACGAGGCAGGCGTCGCCATCGGCAACGAGGCGGTGTTTACCAAGGGAAAATACGGCGCGCCGTCGCTGACGGGCATGGACCTTTTGCGCCTTGCGCTCGAGCGCGCGGAGAGCGCCGAGCGGGCGGTGAACGTGATCATCGAGCTGCTCGAACTCTATGGACAGGGCGGCAACTGCGGCTACGATCACCAGTTTTATTACGACAACTCGTTCCTCGTCATCGATCAAAGCAGGCTCTTCGTGCTGGAAACCAGTCAAAAAAACTGGGTGGTCAAGTCCTACCGGCGCGTCTCCATCAGCAACCGCCTCTCCATCGGCGCGGACGGGGAGCGATATGGCGGCGGCGTGTGCGACTTTGCAAAGAAGCATTCCGATCCGCTCTATACGTTTTTCTCCGGTTCGCGCAGGCGGCAGGGGCAGAGCGCCTGCGCGCTGCCCAGCGTGCAGAGCGAGGGGGATATGGCGCGCGCGCTTCGCACGCACGACGACGGCGTGACAAACCCGTTTGCCGAAGGGTCGGTATCCAGCTGCTGCATGCACTATGGCGGCATGGTCGGCGACCACTCGACCGCGAGCATGATCGTCCGGCTCGACGGCGGCGCGCCGACGGTGTTTCTCACCGGAACCTCCACCCCTTGCGTCTCGCTCTACAAGCCTTATCGCTTCGGCAATCCCGTTCGTCTGCCCGTGATCTCACCCGGCGACGAAGCGGGCCTTCGCTACTGGCACGAGGCGGAGCGCTTTCGCCGCGCGCTGATCGGCAAAACCGTCCCTGCGGAATTCTATGCAGGGCGCGACGCGCTGGAAAAGCGCTGGATGGCGGACGTATCCGCCGACGCGCAGGCCATGGACGAGCTGCTCGTTCGCGCGCTGCGTGAAGAAGCTGCGTTTTATGCGTCATACGACCCCGGGATGTTTCAAAAAGCGCCCGTCAGGCGGGCGTTTATGAAGCGCTGGGACAAAAAAAACGCGGCGCTGACCCCGCCGCAGGGCACGGGCGGAGCAGGCGCATGACACTTTCCCCGAGAGAACGGCTGGAACAGGGCATGCGCCATCTGGTGAACGAACGCAGGATCGTCAGCGGCATCGCCGTGTCCTACGGCGATTTGACGCGCGGCGAGGCGTTCTGCCGCGGCAGCATCCGCGAGGTGCGCCTCGAAAACGGCGCATTCCTGCCCGACCCCGCGCCGATGGAGACGACCTCCGTATTCGATCTTGCGTCGGTAACAAAGCTCTTCACGTGCATCGCCGTGCTGCAGCTCTGCGAGCAAAATAAACTCCGCCTCGACGCGCCCATCGGCAGCGTCGACCGCCGGTTTAAGCACATTGCGGACGTGACGGTGGAGGAACTGCTCTCGTTTCGCACCTCGCTGCAGACCACGGCGCGCATGGACGCGGCCGCGTCCGCGGACGAAGCGGAGGCGCTGCTGTTCGACATCCGCGTCGGCCCGCCGCCGGTGCGAAAGTTTTACACCGACATGGGCGCGATGGTGCTCAAATACGTCGTGGAGTCCGCGGCGGATCGACTCTTTTGGGATTGCCTGAACGACAACATCGTTCGGCCGCTGGGTATGGCGCGCACGTTTGCCGAGGTGCCCGCCGCGCTGCTGGACGAAACAGAAAACTGCAACTACGAGCGGCGCATCGTCTGCGGCGAATACCTGCTGGACACGGCCTGCCCGCCCGGCACGGCGCACGACCCGAAGGCGCGCCTACTCAACACCGGCCGCCTCGCTCCCTGCGGACACGCGGGGCTGTTTTCCAGCCTGGACGATATGACGCTGCTTGCGCGCGGCCTGCTCGGCGGCGCGCTGCTCAGCCGAAAGACGCTGCTCGAAATCGGCGTCAACCGCACGGGCGGACCGCTGCCCGGCGGCGGGGATTCGCAGTACATGGGGTATCTTTGCTACTCCAAGCAGCCGGTGCAGACCTTCAGCGAGGTGCCCGCGTATTTCGGTGAAAGGACCATTGCGCTCAACGGCTTCACGGGCAACCATTTCTCGGTCGACCCCGAGAAGAACCAGTTCATGATTCTGCTCGCCAACCGCATCCACAACCGCGCGACCACGGTGACCGGCCGCGCCAATCCCGAGGACAAGACCGAAACCATCCTCTGGAACGACGGAAACGCCTATATCGTCTCCCAGAACTTCGTCTATACAAAGGACAAATATTTAAAGAACCACATCGGGGACATTCTGGCCGGCTACTGACCGTAACAAAAAGCGGCGCGCAGTTTCTTGCGCGCCGCTTTTCGTAATACGCGGCTAATCCCCCGCCGCGTTATATTCCGCCGTGAGCCGCCGGGAGGATCGCCGCTCCAGCAGAAGATTGAGCGCAAGGCCGAGCGCGACCAGCGCGCCGCCCGCGATATTCGCCATGGAAAACGCGCCGTCGAGCAGCGCGTCGAGCAGCACGCCCGTGAACACCTGCCCGACAAACATCAGAAGCGTTACGTACAGCTGCGGAATTTTGACCACAACAACATTGCTCAGCCAGACGGTGATCACGCCGATCGCTCCGCCGAGATACGTCCACCAATGCGGCGCAAGCGTAAACCCCAGCAAAATCGGCTCCTTCACGCCGAAAAACAGGAAGACGGGGATCGCGGTGAGCAGCCCGAAGACATAGTTGAAAAACGTGCTGATATAGACGCTCGTGTTGTCCGCCAGCCGCGCGTTATAGGAGCGCGAAACGACGAGGGACATGCCGGAGCCGAACACCGCAAGCACCGGCAGCAGCGCGACTATGCCGCCCATCATCCAGGCGATGCCGCCGAAAACGAGCAGAATGCCGGGAATCTGGTGCGCTCGAAACGGGTGCCTGCGCATGCCGAAGAGGCCGAACTGGTCGACGAGCGCACCGGCTACGCTCTGTCCGAGCAGTCCCAGCGCGAGGATGGCGGAGACGCTGATCTTGCCGAAGGCATAGTTCGTCGCCGCCGTCGTCGCAACGCCGAGCACGCCGCCGATGTAAAGTATCCACGGCTGCGCCTTGGCAAAGGGTTTTTCGCGGCGCACCAGTATGATCGCGCCGATGAGGCAGAGCCCGACGACATGAATGATCACCGTCGCCGAATACACGCCGTAGAACGCGGTCAAACCGCCGTTGACGGTGATCATGACGGCGACAAGGATGCCGATGAGCAACGATGCCAGATAATACATACAGGGGTTCTCCGTGTCAGAATCGCTCGGCCGGCAGGCGTTTGCTGCCCCGGCCGCGACGGCTGACAGTCTGAGTATAGGGCGAATGCTTGACGCGGCATATGACATATGTCACACTATGGATAAAACGGCACGAAAGCAGGAACCACGCATGCAAAAGCAGCCTCTGCCGAAGGCGTATTACCCGCAGCTGGCCCAGGTCGATCTGGGCGAACTCGATCCCGCCGCCGCGCAGCTGATCCGTTTCGAGCGCGGGGACTGGATGCTGCTTGCCGAGCAGCCGTTTGAATACCTCTATATCCTCCTCTCCGGCAAGGCAAAGGTCTATATGAGCGAAACGGGCGGGCGGACCCTGCTGCTCTGCTACTACATCTCCGAGGGGATCATGGGGGACGTGGAGCTCATGATGGGTCGGCGCGAGGCGATCTCGTCCGTACAGGCGCTCACGCCGGTCGTCTGCATCGGCCTGCCGCTGAGCGTCTACGCGCCGGCGCTGCTGAGCCACCCGCCGTTTCTGCTGCGCGTCGGCCGCGGGCTCGCCAACAAGCTGCACGACAGCGTGGCGAATACGACGGAGATTATCCTGCGCCCGTTTGAGGCGAGGCTCTGCGCGTATCTGCTGCAGAGCGCGCAGAACAGGCTGTTTTCCGAGCGGCTGACGGACGTTTCCGAACAGCTCGGCGTGAGCTACCGCCACCTGCTGCGCTCGCTCAAAGCGCTCTGCGACGCAGACGTTCTGGAAAAACGCGCGGCGGGGTATTTCATTCGAAACGAACGCGCGCTGCGTCAAAAAGCCGCCGGTTGACCGGCGGCTTTTTGGCGGTTGATTCAGAAAGATCCGGTTTTCTATTGTTTCGGTTTCACCGCGCGCGTGGCGACAAACGTCGGAATATTGAACTCATGCAGCTTTCCGCAGCCGTTGAGGTCTTCGTACAGGTGCGTGAGCACAAAGCCCGCCTTGAGCTGACCGCCGATCTGCTCCTCCAGCGTGTGGGAAAACTGCACGCCGTCGTCGTTGTTGACGCATTCCTCATACAGCGCTTCGTCTGCGATCGGGTCGAACTGCAGGCGATGCGTCAGCGTCGTCTCCGATTCGTCAAAGATATAATTGATGCCGTTGTCCACGCCGGCGAGCATTACGCCGCCGGGTCTGAGCACGCGATAGCACTCGCGCCAGAGGGGCTCCACCTCGCGGATATAGCAGTTGGAAACGGGGTGCACGATAACGTCGAAGGACGCGTCAGCAAACGGCAGCGGCTTTGTCATATCCGCACGCACGACCTTGATTTCATATCCCTCGCGCTTTGCGACCATCCGCTCGCTCTCAAGCTGCCGCTCGGAGTAATCCAGCACCGTGCAGCGCGCACCCGCCGCCGCAAAGAGCGGCATCTGCTGCCCGCCGCCGCAGGCGAGGCCGAGCAGCTCCGCGCCGTTCAGTTCGGGAAACCAGTCTCTCGGCACGGGCTTAGTCGGCGTGAGCACGATGCTCCAGTTCCCCCGCTTCGCCGCGAGAAACTGCTCGTGCGTGATCGGAAGCCCCCATTCCCAGCCGTTTTCCACCCAGCGGTCGACGGTCTTTGCGTTGACGTCCTGATAGTGATCCTTCATATTCAATCCCTTCTGGTTTGAACCGGTTTGTTCCGCGCGCTGCGCCGCCGAAATGCCGACGTACAGTCCGCCCGCGTCGTCCGGCTGCTGTTCCTGCGGCGGGATTTCGCCCGCGCCCGCCATACTCTGGGTCACGCAGGCCGCGCCGGACGGCGTGGATTTCGCATGCCGCCGCGGCCCGACGACGGCAAAAAAGCCGTATGCCGCGAAGATCATCAGAAACGGCATGCCGTAACCGCGCGCCACCGCCTGATTTTCGCTGAACACGCGCGCGACCGCCCAGACGAGAAGGATCCAAAGCAGCAAATCCCCGACGCCCCCGCGCCGCCGCAGCAACGCCCCGAACCACGCGAACAGGAACACCCCCGCAACGAAGAAAAAATCCAGAAGCTGCATCCCCTGCAGCAGCGCGATGCGCGCGGAAGAAACCGCGGCGCCGCCATCGGCCGACGGAGCGAAACGCACGTCCTTCTCCATCCAGAGATGCATGATATTCGCGCCGATGCGCGCGGGGCCTTCGTCCGTCTGCAACCCCTCGCCGAGCTGCGTCATCCAGGATGCGTTCCAGCCGAAATCGGCGGTTTCGCTCCCCCAAACGGCGCTTTGTCCCGAAACGACGCCGCCAAGGCCGTCCACCGCGCGTTTGGCGTAAGTCTCCGCGCCCGCCGCGCGCAGGCCGAAGAACACGGCGCAGAACGCGAGCGCGACAAAGAGCAGCCGCAACAGTTCTTTTTTTTGACGCAGGGACGAAAGAAACAGCACCAGCCAGAAGAGGCCGTAGCCGATCATCGCCGCGCGCAAAGAGATCAGCAGGGCGCAGGCGGCCGCCAGCGCCGCGCCGGAAAGCGCCGCGAGCAGCGCCGCACGCACGCGCCGTGTCGTGGAAAGCGCATGCAGCAACAGCAGCGCGGAGCCGAGCGCGAGAAGCACCGCGACATGGATGTTCCCTGCCGTGCGCAAAACGACGATGTTCGCCGGATAGAGCGCAGAGAGCAGCCCCGCCGCGGGCGCGCTGCCCTCGTCGAACCGCCGCGCGACGAGATAGGCCAACACGGCGGAGAGCGACGCGACGACGCAAAGCGCGAGCGCGTACGGCGACAGTCCGTCCGCCGGCGCCGTATACGAAAGGACCAGCATGCGCGGGGCCATCGCCACAAGAAAGACCGCCAGCGCCCAGAACGCGGGCATCCGCCTGACGCGGCAGTTTGACCAGCGAATGACGAGCGCAAACGCCGCGAGCAGCAGCACATACCCGATCAGCAGCCAGCCGAAGACCGGCGTGGTCAGAAACTCCCCACGCAAAATGTAAGTAAAGTGTTTGTATCGGATCAATATATATCCGGCGAACGCCAGAAACGCCGCCGTGATGAGCATGGACACGGCGCGGGCGGCATTCCTGCCACCGCCCCGGTCGAAAAACAGGCTGTTTGGCCGCATAAAACCGGTTCCTTTGCTTGGCGCCGGGTCTGCCGGCGCTCTGCTAGTAGTATACGGACTCCGCGCGCCAGCGTCAAACGCGAACAATCTATTTTCGCAGCCCGCACCCGAAAAAGCGGGCTTCCGTGCGCAAGTCACCATGCGTCCGCGCCGCGTTCGTTGCTTTTTTGTCGTCTCTTCGTTATACTAATAAGTAATTTTTGTGCGTTTCGCGGAGGTTCTGTTTATTATGCATTCTGATATCGCAATCATCGGCGGCGGTCCCGCCGGATTAACCGCCGGACTGTATGCCGCGCGCGGCGGCGCGAGCGTAACGCTCTACGAAGAGCTGTTTCCCGGCGGACAGATCGCAAAGACCCCGCTTGTGGAAAACTATCCCGGCTTTCCGGACGGCATCGTCGGCTACGAGGTCGGCTCCACGATTCAGAAACAGGCGGAAAAATTCGGCCTGAAGGTGGAGTACGCCGGCGCGACGGGGCTGGTTCTGGACGAAACCCCGAAACGCATCCTGTTGCCGGACCGCGAGGACACGGCAAAGGCCGTCATCCTCTGCATGGGCGCGCACGCGCGCTCCCTCGGCATCCCGCGCGAGGACGAGCTCACCGGCGCGGGCGTGAGCTACTGCGCAACCTGCGACGGCGCGTTTTTCAAGGGCAAGGCAGTCGCGGTGATCGGCGGCGGCGACACGGCGATCTCCGACGCGCTGTATCTTTCGCGCTTCTGCACGAGCGTCACCGTCGTGCACCGGCGCGACGAGTTCCGCGCGGCGTCCGTGCTGGTTGAAAAATCGAAGGAAACACCCAATATCCAATTCGCGCTCTCGTGCATCCCGCTTTCGTTCACGGGCGAAAAGCAGGTGGAGGGCCTTGAAATTCTCGACAAAAAAACGTCGATCGCGCGCGTTCTGCCCGTCTCGGGCGTGTTCGTCGCGGTCGGCATCAAGCCGCAGACCGATCTGGTCAAGGATCTCGTAACGCTCAACGAAGGCGGCAGCATCGTCACCGACGAACTGATGAAAACCAACATCCCCGGCGTCTACGCCGCGGGCGACATTCGAAACACGCCGCTAAGGCAGGTCATCACGGCCTGTGCGGACGGCGCCGTCGCCGCAACCGCAGCGCTGGAGTTCATCGCCTGCCACTGACAGGCAGTTTGATTCCTTGTATCCGCGCCGAGAAACATTTCCCGCGCGGATTCCATTTTGATTTGACGAACAGGAGAACATAGCCCGTATGGCAAGACTTTTCGGAACGGACGGCGTCCGCGGCATCGCAAACCGCGACCTAAGCTGCGAGCTGGCCTACAAGATCGGCGCGGTCGGCGCCTATGTGCTCACCAACGAAGTACACTCCCCCCGCATCCTCATCGGCATGGACACGCGAAAATCCGGTCCTATGCTCGGCGCGGCGCTCTCGGCGGGCGTCTGCTCCGTCGGCGGGGACGTGCTGGACGTCGGCGTGCTGCCCACGCCCGCGATGGCGTATCTCGTGCGCCTGTATGAGGCGGATGCGGCGGTCATGATCTCCGCAAGCCACAATCCCATGGAATACAACGGCATCAAATGGTTCGATAAAAACGGCTTCAAACTCTCGGACGAAATCGAAGACCGCATCGAAGAGATCATCCAAAGCGGCGAAGCGCTCCCGACGCCGGAAGGTCGGGAAGTCGGGCGCATCATCTCCGCGGTACGCGCCAAAAAAGATTACTGCGACTACCTTGTGGAGCAGTCCGAATACCGCTTCGAAGGGCTGCGCATCGTCCTCGACTGCGCGCACGGCGCGACGTCGTTCATCGCAAAAGAAGTCTTTGAGCGGCTTGGCGCGGAGGTCATCGCGAAATCCTGCGCGCCGGACGGCATCAACATCAACGACCACTGCGGCAGCACGCACCCCGAGCGGCTGCAGGAGATGGTGGTCAACTACGGCGCGGACCTCGGCTTCGCCTTCGACGGCGACGCGGACCGGCTGATCTCCTGCGACGAATACGGCAACATCGTCGACGGCGACCAGGCGATGGGCATCCTCGCGCTCTCCATGCTCGCGCACGGCACGCTGGCGAAAAACACGCTCGTGCTCACCGTCATGAGCAATCTTGGCCTGAAAAACGCGCTCAAGGACGCGGGCATCAACATCGTCGAAACCAAGGTCGGCGACCGCTACGTGCTCGAGAGCATGCTGCAAAACGGCTACTCCATCGGAGGCGAGCAGAGCGGACACATCATACTGCTGAGCAAAAACACCACGGGCGACGGGCTGATGAGCGCCATCTCGATTCTCGGCGTGGTCGCCGAGACGAAAAAGCGCCTGAGCAAGCTCGCCGCGCGCATCCCGCAGTATCCGCAGGTGCTCGTCAACGTCATCGTGGACAACGAGAGCAAAGACGCCGCGCTGGCGGACGGGGAACTCGCGGCGCTGTCGAACCAGATCGAAACCAAGCTCGGCAAAAACGGACGCGTGCTCATCCGCGCCTCCGGCACGGAGCCGCTCGTGCGCATCATGCTCGAAGGACAGGACGAACAGGAGATTCTCGATCAGGCGCTCTCGCTCGCGCACATCATCGTCCGCAAATACAACGGAAAGATCCGCACCTGATGCTGACCAGGGCACAGAAAACCGAAGCGCTCGCCATCCTGGCGGCAACCTATCCAAACGCGAAGCCCGCGCTTGAGTTTACGTCCCCGTTCGAGCTGCTGGTCGCAACCATCCTCTCCGCGCAGAGCACGGACGTGATGGTAAACCTCTGCACGCGCGAGCTCTTCCCCGTGGCCAACACGCCGGAGCAGATCGCCGCCATGACGGAGGAGGAGCTCTTTCCCTACATCAAACGCTGCGGCTTTTATAACACCAAGGGCAGGCACATCCTCGAGACCGCGCGCATCCTCGTCACCCAATACGGCGGACAGGTGCCGGCGGATCTCGACACGCTGCAAACCCTGCCGGGCGTGGGCCGCAAGACCGCGAACGTGGTCGGCAGCAACGCCTTCGGCATCCCCGCCATCGCGGTGGACACGCATGTGTTTCGGGTGAGCAACCGCATCGGCCTCGCGCACGCGAACAATGTGGAAAAGACCGAAGAGCAGCTGCAAAACGCCATCCCGCGGGACGACTGGTCCGCGGCGCACCACTGGCTGATCTATCACGGGCGGCGCATCTGCGACGCGCGAAAGCCAAAGTGTGAAATCTGCCCGCTCAGCCACCTCTGCGAATACTATCAGGCGGGGCTGAAAGCGGCGGCGAAGCCCGCGGCAAAAAAGACCGCGGCGAAATCCGACAAACAGAAAGATTAGGTATTCCATGCAATTTGTCGACAAAGCGCGCATCGTCGTAAAAGCCGGAAACGGCGGCGACGGGCACGCGTCCTTCCATCGGGAAAAATATGTGCAGCAGGGCGGCCCAAACGGCGGCGACGGCGGGCGCGGCGGCGACGTCGTGTTTTTTGCCGATCCGCATATGTCCACGCTGCTGGACTTCAAGTATCAGCGCTTTTACCGCGCGGAAAACGGCGAGCCGGGCAAGCCCGAGCTCTGCACGGGCCGCAACGGCAAACCGCTGGTCATCAACGTGCCCGTCGGCACGATCGTTCGGGACGTCGAGAGCGACGCCATCCTCGCGGACATGAGCGAGGCGGGCAAGGAGCGCGTCATCCTGCACGGCGGACGCGGCGGCAAGGGCAACGCGAAGTACGCAACCTCCACGCGACAGGCCCCTCGCTTTGCGCAGCCCGGCATCAAAACGCCGGAATACGAGGTGGAGCTGGAGCTCAAATCCATTGCGGACGTGGGGCTCGTCGGCCTCCCCTCCGTCGGAAAATCCACCATCCTCTCCGTGCTTACCGCGGCAAAGCCGAAGATCGCGGCGTATCATTTCACGACGCTTTCGCCGAACCTCGGCGTAGCCTTGCGCCACAACCGCTCGTTTGTGCTCGCGGACATCCCCGGACTCATCGAGGGCGCGGCGGAAGGCGCGGGCCTGGGCCACGACTTTCTGCGGCACATCGAGCGCACGCGCATGCTCGTGCACGTCGTGGACATCTCCGGCAGCGAACTGCGCGACCCGCTGGAGGATTACGAAAAGATCAACGACGAACTGAAGAAGTTCTCTCCGCTGCTGGCGCAGATTCCGCAGCTCGTGGCCGCAAACAAGACCGATCTGCCGGAGGCGGCGGAAAACCTCGCCCGCTTTCGGGAAACCTATCCGGACGTGGAAGTGTTCCCCGTTTCGGCGGCGACCGCGCAGGGCTTCGACGCGCTGCTCGACCGCGTGGTGCAGGTGCTCGACACGCTGCCGCCCGTGCTGCGCTATGAGGAGACCGACCTTGTGGAAACGCCCGGCTACGAAAGCGGGTTTCACATCGAACGGGAGGACGACGGCACGTTTGTCGTCTCCGGCGGGGATGTGGAGAAGCTGCTGGACACCACCGATCCGAACGACGAAGTCTCCATGCGACGCTTTCAGCAGCTGCTCATCAAAACCGGCATCATTTCGGCGCTGCGCGAGATGGGCGCGGCCGACGGCGACAACATCCGCCTCGGCGAATGGGAGTTCGACTTCGTCGATTAGCGGCGTTTCCCGAACCTTACCGAACACATCCGCAACCAACCTTATTGTTAACGAAAGGCGGCGAACCCCATGGAGCATCCGGAACGAACCCGCATCACCGTCGAAACGACGGTTGCCGTATCGCCCGCGTTGGCCTGGAACTACTGGACGGAGCCCCGCCACATCACGCAATGGAATCAGGCGTCCGACGACTGGCACACGCCGCGGGCGGAAAACGACCTGCGCGCCGGCGGCAGCTTTACCTCCCGCATGGAGTCGAAGGACGGAAAATACGGCTTCGATTTTGGGGGCGTATACGACGCGGTGGAGCAAAACCATCTGATCGCCTACACGCTCGGAGACGGGCGCAAGGTGACGGTTTTGTTTGAGCCGGTCTCCGGCGGCACGAAAGTCACCGAGACGTTTGAAGCGGAGAGCGAAAACAGCGCCGAGCGGCAGCGCGAAGGCTGGCAGGCGATCATGGACAGCTACAAACGTTACGTCGAGAAACAATAGCACAAAAAAACCCGCTGGAGAATGAACTGAACCCCGGGAAATGGACATTGAAAGAAAAGAGCCTCCTATCGTAGGATAAAGCGATAGGAGGTTTTTGTATGGGAAAACAATTCGGGAAAGAAATCATGCCGCAAGTATTGGAGCTAAAAAGGCAGGGCTATA
>JAAYUE010000019.1 GCA_012517905.1 Clostridiales bacterium
TATAGCCCTGCCTTTTTAGCTCCAATACTTGCGGCATGATTTCTTTCCCGAATTGTTTTCCCATACAAAAACCTCCTATCGCTTTATCCTACGATAGGAGGCTCTTTTCTTTCAATGTCCATTTCCCGGGGTTCAGTTCACCGCGCGGGCTTTTTTGACAGAAGATTCATATGCCCGACATGCGCCGGACACAACTCTTTTATAAGATCAAACCGGATTCTGATTTTCCCCGGCCACCCGTATCGATCGACGGAACTCCGACGCCTATGGAGGTATGCATATGACGGATCGATCCATCCTCAAGCGCGTGTTCGCGTTCGTCCTCGCCGCCGTGCTGATCGTCGCCTTCGGCTGCGGCAAGGCCGCGCTGGACGAAAAAGCGGCGGTGTCCGTTTCGGCCGGCGTCACGGCAGGCGACTCCGCCGACGGCGGCGAGCGCGACTACAACATTGGCATCTACAGCGTGGACGAAGCGACGGACGAGTCCGAAAGCGGCTCCTACGCCTCCAGCAATTCGAACGAAAACGCCATCCTCGTGCAAAGTGCGGGGGTGCTGACCATGACCAGCGCGGACATCAACAAGACCGGCGACGCGGAAGGGAATTTCTTCGGCCTGAACGCGGCCGTCGCGGTGATTTCGCAGGGGCAGCTGACGCTGCTGGACAGCAACGTCACCACCAACGCGCTCGGCGGGTACGGGCTGTACGTCTCCGGCGCGGGCTCCGTGCTGACGGCAGACAAGACCTATCTGAGCACCGCAGGCGACTCCTCGCCGGCGCTTGTGGCCGCGGAGGGCGGCGCGCTGGCCTTTACGAACGGAACGGTCACCACCGAGGGAACCGATTCCCCCTGCGTGCTGCTCAGCGGCGGCAGCGTTTCGCTTGCGCAGGAGACGCTCTTTGCCAAAAACAGCCCGCTGGTGCGCGCCGTCTCCGGCGAAAACGAACTCTCCCTGGACAATATGTCGCTCAGCGACAGCCCCGCCATCGCTGCGGACGCGACGCTGATCCTGCGGCTCACCAACGGCGCGGCGTTCACCGGCGCGCTCGGCGGCGAACTGCCCGCGCGCTCGAGCGTGTATCTCGACGAGACGAGCAGCCTCACGCTCACGGGGGACACGTATCTAAGCGTGTTCGCCAACGCGGACGTGACGCACCAAAACGTCCAGTCCAACGGATTCTACATTTACTACGACTCCAATGCGCCGGAAAACGAATATCTGAGCGGGCAGTCCTATCTGCTGCCCGGCGGCGGATTTTTGGCCCCGATCATCTAAGCAGGATATCCGAACACAGGCACGCGCCCATGCGCGTGCTTTTTCTATGCATTTTTGCCGGAATATGATATATCTGAAACAGTACTCGACTTTTTTCTATTTTGGATGCAATAAATCTACCCGTTTTCCGTCTATAGAGTATAAGGGATGTGCAAGATGGCGATGGAGCAAAGCGAAAACAGCAGGTGGTATGCGTTCTTCACCCGTGACGGGGAGAAGCTCATCCGCTTCGTCAAAAGCAAGGCGCGCCGCATCAGCACGATGGACGCCGAGGACATCGTTGCGGACGTGATGGTCTCCCTCGTAAGCCGCCTCGAGTCGAACGGGTCCGTGGAAAACATCGCCGCTTACGCTTACCGCTCCATCCGCAACCGCATCGCCGACTATGAGCGAACCCGTCAAAAAACCGTCAGTCTCGACGGCATGGCGGACGAGGACGGCGAACTGCCGCTGCTGGCGCTGATCGCCGCCGACAACGAAGAACCGTTCCAGGCGGAGGAGCAGGCGCAGCGGATGCACCGGCTGACGGACGCCATCGGCAGGCTCGAACCGCGGCAGCGCGCGGTGCTGGTCGCCACGGAGCTCAAGGGACGATCGTTTCGCGAGCTGTCCGAGGCATGGGGCGAACCCATCGGCACGCTGCTCTCGCGCAAAAGCCGCGCGGTCAAGGCGCTGCGCCGCATGCTGGAAGAAGACCCCGTCTGACGCATCCCGACCCGGCGAACACAGAAAAAACAATCAGGACAGGACAATATAAAAAGGAGAATATCGCTATGAGCGACATCAAGAAAAACTGGGACAACGTCCCCAACTGGGCGAAATACACGCTCTACACCGTGCTCGGGCTCGCCGGGGCGTTCCTTCTGGGGCTGCTCTTCGGCAACGTGATCATGTGGCTCTGGAACTGGCTGATGCCGAGCCTCTTCGGGCTTCGGACCATCGGCTTCTGGGAAGGACTCGGCCTCTTCCTGCTCGCGCACATCCTGCTGGGATTCGGCGGATCGAGCCATTCCGGGGACGGCGAGTCGAAGCGCTGCAAGAAAAAGCACCGCAACGGCGGAACCGCCGAAAAAAAGGACTGGAAAGACTGGGAGTATTACGACGACTGGTGGGAAGAGGACGGCAAAACCGCGTTTCACGCCTATGCCGACCGCATGAAGAAGGACTCCGGAACGGACAAAGAAGCGAAGTCGTCCGGCGTGGACGCAAAGTAATTCGAAACGTAAAAAAGGCGGATGCAATTGCATCCGCCTTTTTTTCATATTTGGGTTACCGCAGTTTTCTTCTCTCGGCCGATTTCACGGCGACATAGATGACCACGCCCAGTCCGGCGAATCCGCCGACCGCCCAGCCCCACGGGAACGACTGCTTGCGCACGCTCTCAATCGTCGGCAGCACGGTGTCCTCGTTGCTCGAAAACGACACCTTCGTCGAGGAAGACGCAACCCTTGTGCGTCGCGTGCTCTGCTGCGTTGTGGCGGTGTCCGAGGCGGCCGCCGCTTCCTGCTGCGCGGCCGCGTCTTCGGTGGTATCCGTCGTGCTGCCGGTCGTGCCGGACGAGCTAGAGCCGCCGCTCCTGCCGCCGCCGCCGGGGGTGCCTTCTACCCAGTTGGCGATCAGCGTCAGATTGCCCGTCGTTCCTTCGGGGATGACCATCTCGCTCGCGGGCACGGTGACGCCCAGCGCGTCGCAGGTCCAGCCCGCGAACGTAAAGCCGTCCTTCGTCGGATTGTTGAGCGCAAACGCCGCGTCGCTTGCGGTATAGCTGGAGGGGTTGAGCGTATCCAGCGTTGCGCCGGTGAGGCCGCCGTAGGTGAGCGTATACGCCAGAGAGAGCGTGTCGGTGTACTTGGTGCCGAGGCGGAATACGTGCCCGGCGTCCGTAACGACCGTTTCAATCTCTTTATAGGAAGAGTAATTCGTTCCCGTCATTCTGGGATAGATCACGCCTGTGGCGAGCCGCGCCACATAGTCGGACGTATCGGCGGCAGCTTCCCCGGCATAGGTGACGGACAGGATCGACTCCCCGCTGGACGGGTCCAGATTTTCGAGCGAGAGCGTGCGCGGCGCGCGCACCGTGCCGCTGCCGCCGGCCGTGATGGTCGCCGTGATGCTGCTGCCGCTCTCGCGGATCAGCGCGCCGCCGGTGATGTCGACCGCGCCGCCGGAGATGACGCCGTAGACGTTCAGCGTGCCGCTCGACAGGCGGAGCGTCCCCGTGCTCGTGCTCAGATCGAGCGTCACATTCGTGGGAATCGTCACCGTCGAACCGGAGAGCTCGATCAGGGACGTGCCCGCCAGATAGTAGATGGTGGTGGCGTCTCCGCTCGCCGCGGCGTCGCTGAGCGCGGCGGTCAGCTCGGAAGCGTCGCTCACAAACACGGGGGAGGCCGTGGCCGCAACCCCAAGGCCCATCAAAAACGCCGCGGCAAACAGCGCCGCAAATACGCGCAAAACGCCTCTGGAAAAAATCCGTTTCATCTGTCTTTCTCCCTGTTTTGGCCCGCGCCAATAACGCAGCGCGGCCATATGATCCGTTTTCTATATCATAGGGATCGAACTTGGCAAAATCTTGGCGTAAAGTCGACGGTTTATCACGATTTTCGCAGCGCCCGGATTTTTCTTATCCGCCTGCCGAAATGCTACATAATTTCTGCTGTTCTATGCCATTTTTATGTCACAAGCGCCCCATATGATCAAAAGCGAATGAATTTGGAGGCGATAAAATCGTATGGAATCTTTCGAAACATCGTTTACCGCAGCAAAACAAAAGAAAAAGAAGCAAAAGCGCACGCGTAACATCATACTCATCTGCGCGGGCGTGCTTCTCGCCGCAGTCGGCACCTTCGTCGTCATCAACATCGCCAAGACGGACGGCGGGGGCACGAGCACGCTTTCCTACCGCGTGAGCTCGGTCTCAAGCGGCGAGATCAGCTCCACCATCAGCGGCAGCGGCACGCTCTCCGCGCTGGAGAGCCAGAGCGTGACCACGACGGCGCAGTCCACCGTGACCGCGATCAACTTCGCCCCGGGCGACGAGATCAAGGCGGGCGACGTGGTGCTCACCATGAGCTCGGCGGATATCGAAAGCCAGCTGAGCGATTTGCAGGACGAGCTGAGCGATACGCGCTCCTCCCTCGCCAGCGCAACGCAGCTCTTGACCAACCTCAAAGTCACCGCTGGCAAAAGCGGCATCGTCAAGGATATCCGTGCCGAAGTCGGGTCCATCGTGGACGATATGGATTATCTCTGCTTCATCGCCACGGACGGCAAGATGCAGGTAAGCATCCCCGCCACGGACGGCATGAACCAGTATGACGCCGTCACCGTCGTGGTCGGAGACGACGAACAAAGCGGCTATATCACGAAGATCGAGGACGGCACCGCGACGGTCGTATTCACGGACCACTACTACCCCGTCGGCACGAGCGCAACCGTGCTGGACGAAAGCGGCAGCACGCTCGGCACCGGCAGCATGACCGTGAACGAATATGTTGAAGTGACCGCCGCCTCCGGCCGGATCGCGTCCATATCCGTAACGGACAATAAGCGGGTCAGCAAAGGCGCCACCGTGTTCACGCTCGCCAAAGGCGCGCCGACTTCAACGTATACCGCGCTGAAGGAGACCGAAGCCGATCTGCTCGAACAGATCGCCGATCTTCAGGACGAACTCACCGTCAAGGCTGAAAACGACTGCACGCTCACCGCGCTCTCCGTCGCCGTCGGCGATACGATCGCCTCCGGCACGTCGGTCTGCACGCTCACCGGAACGGACGGCTTCACGCTCTCGCTCTCCATCGACGAGCTGGACATCGCCTCCGTCGCGCTCGGCCAGAGCGCAACCATTACGCTGGACGCGCTGGACGGCGAGTTCACCGGGACGGTGACCAACATCTCCTATTCCGGCAGCGGCAGCTATGTCACGAGCTATACGGCGACCATCACCACCGAACCCATCGAGGGCGCCTATCCCGGCATGAGCGCGTCGGCGGAAATCACCACCGAGACCAGCGGCGAGGCACTGATCGTATCCGTCTCGGCGGTGCAGTACGAAGGCGACACGGCGTATGTCTACCTTGCGGGAGACGACGCGCAGGCCGGCACCTCGCTTACGGAAGACGCGATCGACCTCGACAGCCTGACCAAGCTGACCGTCACCACGGGAATGTCGGACGGCTCCTACATCACCGTCACGGCGGACGGGCTCGCGGCGGGCGATCTGATCTGGGTGCCCGAGCGCACGACCACCGCCACCTACAGCGAGGACGACTCCACGACCACCACCTTCAGCTTCGGCCAGAGCGGCATGATGGGCGGCAGCGGCAGCGACACCGGCAGCTTCCAGCCGCCGAGCGGCATGAACGGCGGCAACTTCAGCGGCGGCGGCAACTTCAGCGGACCGAACGGTTAAGGAGCGCGCCATGCTGCGACACAAACATTTGCCAACACAGGGTTGTGGGAAAGGAGCACGCCATGCTGCGACTGGAACACATCTTTAAGACCTACTATGTAGGCGACGAGACGGTGCATGCGCTCGACGACGCGTCGCTGCACATCAAGCCGAACGAATTCGTGGCCATCTGCGGTCCCTCCGGCTCCGGCAAGACGACGCTGATGAACGTCATGGGCTGCCTCGACCTGCCAGACTCGGGAAGCTACGTCCTCGACGGCGTGGACATCGCCGAGTGCACGGACAAAGAGCTCTCGCTGATCCGCAGCGAAAAGATCGGCTTCGTCTTTCAGCAGTTCAACCTGCTCGACTCGATGAGCGCGCTGGAAAACGTGGAACTGCCGCTGATCTACCAGAGGCACTCGCAGCGCGAGCGCATCGAGCGCGCAAAGCTCGCGCTCGACCAGGTGGGGCTCGGCAACCGCATGCAGCACCGCCCGAGCCAGCTCTCCGGCGGCCAGCAGCAGCGCGTGGCGATCGCCCGCGCGCTGGCGAGCAACTCCCGCGTCATCCTTGCGGACGAACCGACGGGCAACCTCGACAGCAAGAGCGGAAACGACATCATGCGGCTCATCGACAAGCTCTCGGAGCAGAACTACACCATCGTCCTGATCACGCACAACGACGACGTCGCGCGGCTTGCGCAGCGCATCGTCTATGTGCGGGACGGACGGCTGTTTGACACGTTGGAGGAGGCGGACGCGGTATGACGATGTTTTTCAACTCTCTCCGCCTCGCGATCCGCTCGACGCTGGCAAACAAGATGCGCTCGTTTTTGACCATGCTCGGCATCATCATCGGCGTGATGAGCGTCATCGTGCTCGTCTCCCTTGCGCAGAGCACGACGAGCAGCATCACGAGCGCCATCTCCTCGATGGGATCCGACCTGCTGACCGTCACCGTGACGGACGAAGACCTCACGCTCGATGCGGACGATTATCTGGACCTGGAGCAATACGACTCCATCGCGGGCGTCGCGCCCTACCTCACCGTGAGCAGCACCGCGCGCAGCGGCTCCAACTACACCAGCGTCTCCGCCATCGGCATCACCGGCGAATACATGGACATCGCCGGACTCGATCTGGAGTCGGGCCGCGCAATCGTGGAATCGGACCTCGACTGGCGCACCTATACCGCCGTGATCGGAACGGGCGTCGCGGGCGATCTGTTTGAAAGCTACGACGTGATCGGCCAGACGTTTACGATGAGCGGGCATACGTTTACCATCGTGGGCCTGCTCTCCGAAACCGGCTCCGACACGGACACGCAGATTCTCGTTCCGCTGACCACGGCGCAGCGAATTTCGGACAGCACCGCAATCACCACCGCTTATGTCAGGGCGGCGTCCACCAACGAGGTGGATCTGGCGCAGGCGCTCACGGAATATAAGATGCTGCAGCTCACGCAGGACGAGGACTCCTATACTGTCTACAACATGAGCGAGCTATTGGAAACCATGGACGACGTGATGAGCACGCTTTCCCTCATGCTCGGCGGCATCGCGGCCATCTCGCTGCTCGTCGGTGGCATCGGCATCATGAATATCATGCTCGTGTCCGTCGCGGAGCGCACGCGCGAAATCGGCATCCGCAAAGCCATCGGCGCACGCAGAAGCCACATCCTGATGCAGTTTCTGATCGAGGCCTGCGTGCTCTCGATCCTCGGCGGGCTCATCGGCCTCGGGCTCTCCGCGCTCGGCCTGCGCATCTTTACGATCGTGGCCGATATGACCATCGCCATCGAGTGGCGCGCGGCGATCGTCGCCCTGCTCTTCTGCGTGGTCATCGGCGTGGCGTTCGGCAGCTATCCGGCAGCCAAGGCAAGCAAGCTGACGCCGATCGAAGCGCTGCAGAGAAACTGACGCAAACGTCCGATCCCCTTCCGCCGCCGGGTGCGGCGGATGTCCCCCCCCATCGTCTCCCGCGGGCGCCAGGTCCGCGGGATTTTTTGCGTCGGCGCGTATTTTGACAGCGCATGCGCCGCACGGTATAATGAGGACATCCGTAAAAAGGAGCATTTCTGTTATGACGCAATTCTCCCATACGTTTACGATTACAAAAAAAGACAACCTCCGCTATAATTTTTTCCTGATGCAGAAAAAGCTCGTCGCAACGAGCGCGCTGGTGTTTGTAATCATCTTTGCGATGATCGGCCTGCTGCGATACGCGCAGGGGACGCCCCTCCTGTCGGCCGCGCTCAACGGCCTGATCATGGGCGTCGTCGGCATGCTCATCCTAGCAAGCATCAACATCGCCACCACCATTCTGCGCATCAACAACTTTTACAGGCAAAAGAAACTCTCGGACTTCACCGTCACGTTCACCGCGGACAAAAACGGCATCCACGCAACGTCCGAGCGCGGGGATTCCGACCTGCCCTGGAACCGCATCGTCGCCGTGCGCGAAACGAGCCATGCGTTTTACATCTTCATCACGGACTCGCACGCAAACGTCATGCCGAAGGACCAGTTTAAAGACGCGGCCAGCGCGGACGCGTTCCGCGCCCTGCTGGAGCAAAACGTCGCGCAGGCCCGCCTGAAGATCCGGCGCGGATGACGCGGTTTGCCCGACCGAATTCAAAAACCATTCTGAAAATTTACCGGCGTTTTCAAAAAACCTGACATTTCCCTGTCAGGTTTTTTGTTTTATACTGAAAGCAGCATGAAAAACGACCGATTGTTTCAACTGCTCTATCTGCTGCTCGAAAACGGCGCGATGACCGCGCCGGCGCTGAGCCGCGCGCTCGAGGTGTCCGTCCGCACGGTCTATCGGGACGTGGAGGCGCTCTCAATGGCGGGCGTGCCCGTCTACGCCACGCAGGGCAAAAACGGCGGCGTGTCGCTGCTGCCGAACTACGCCTTCGATAAAGCGCTGCTCTCGGACGAGGAGCAGAACCAGATCCTCTACGCCATACAGAGCCTCCGCGCGGCGGAGCAGCCGGTCGAAGCGCTGCTCGATAAGCTCGGCGGCGTGTTTCAAAAGCGGGACGCCAACTGGATCGAGGTGGACTTCTCCCGCTGGGGACTGAGCAAAACGGACGGCGTGAAGTTTGAGCGGCTCAAGTCCGCGCTGATCGGCCGGCGCGCGCTGGAGATCGTCTACTGCTCTTCGAGCGGGGAGACGCGCCGCCGCGTCATCCTGCCGCTCAAACTCATCTTCAAGGATAAGAGCTGGTATCTCCACGCCTACTGCCGAAAGGCGGAGGATTACCGCCTCTTTAAGGTGAACCGCATCGTCGAGATGACCCTGCTGGACGAGCGCTTCGACGAATTGCCGGATGAGATTCCGCCGGTCGAAGCGCCTCCGCCCGCGGCGCCTGCGTTCCAGGCCATGCGACTGCGGTTTTCGCCCGGCGCGGCGTTTCGCGTTTACGACGAATTCGACGCCTCCATGATTGCAAAGGAGCCGGACGGCAGCCTGCTGGTAAGCGCGGTCTTTCCGCAGGACGGCTGGGTGGTGAGCTATCTGCTCTCGTTCGGCGCGGACGTGACCATTCTGGAGCCGGAAGCCATGCGCGGCATCGTCGCGGGATATGCAAAGGCAATCTGGGAGCACCACGCAAAATAAAATGCAAATCGCTTCAAATCAAACATGACAGCTTTCTGTCAGGTTTTGCCCGATACAATGGCTGTATCAATCGACAGGGAGGGCAACCAACATGGAAGAACGCTGCTGCCAGAGCTGCGGCATGCCGCTTGGACCGACGGACGAGTTTCTCGGCACGCAACAGGACGGAGCAAAGAGCGAGGACTACTGCAAATACTGCTATGAAAACGGCGCGTTTACGGCGGAATGCACCATGCGGGAGATGATCGACTTCTGCGTACAGCCGATGCTGGACAACGTGCCCGGCATGACGGAGGAAAGCGCGCGCGCCATGATGAACGAACAATTCCCCAAGCTCAAGCGCTGGCGCGCATAACCGCGCCGAACTGTCCCGCTCCCGGCAATCGAAAGGCGGCTTATTTATGAAACCGACGACGCAACCGGACACGGATCTGCTCGCCCCCTGCGGGCTCAACTGCACGCTCTGCTATCGGCACCTCGGCAAAAACCCTTGCCCGGGGTGCCGCGCGCGCCTGTCCGAGCCGGACGGCTACCGGCGCAAATGCGTCATGCGCGCCTGCACGGCGGAGCAGGGGTTCTTCACCTGCGCGGAGTGCGCAAAGCGTCCCTGCAAGCGCATGAAAGCGTTTGCCAAACGCTATCGCGAGGGCTACGGCGTGGATCTCGACGCGGATGCGGCGGCGCTGCGCAGCCTCGGCGCGGAGGCGTTTCTGCGCCGGCAACTCGCCGCGCACACCTGCCGGGACTGCGGGCATCTGATCGACCTGCATTTCGGCCGCTGCAGCGGCTGCGGCAAGCAGTATCCCATCGGAAAAGGAAGAGCGCCGGTATGAACTGGTATGAACGCTATCCAAGGTCGCAGCAGCCGACGCCGGCGCAGATCGCCGGCTACATCGAAACCCCGCTCTGGGGCGAGTTCTGCCGCTGGGTCGAGCGGAGCTACGGCATCGAGCCGAAGACGGAGCACAGCACATGCAGCGGCGCGCCGGGCTGGAACGTGAAGTATCGAAAAGGCGGCCGCGCGCTGTGCACGCTGTATCCCGATGCGGGGGCGTTCACCGCGCTGGTCACCGTCGGCGCGAAACAGGCCGCCGAGGCGGAGCTGCTTTTGCCGACGTTTTCGGAGCCGCTGCGCGAGCTGTATGCCCGCACGAAGGAATACAACGGCGCGCGCTGGCTGATGATCCGCGTGACAGACGCGCGGATGCTGGAGGACGTCAGGGCGCTGATCCGCCTGCGCGCCGCGCCGCAGGAAAAATAACAAAAATCCGTCAAACACCACTGGCGCTGCGGCGCCTCTTTTGATATGCTGAACGGGAAAAGGGGGCGAGGACGGTGAAGGTTCAGCCAATCCGAAATTACGCCGATTTTACGCGCGCGCTGCTGCAGGCGGGCTTTTCCATGGGCGGCGGAAACAGCGAAGGCATCTATTCCGTGATCCCATGGAACTGGGACGAGACGCCGCCATACGATACGCCCGTGCGCTGGCATACCGGGGAACCGGAGACCGATCCGTGGGAATGGCGCATGCGCGTGCTGGACGAACGGAACGACATCGCCTACGGCAAGGTCTTTTTCAAAAAGAGCGGCTACATCACAAAGGACTGGGCGCCGTATTTCATCGCCGCGCGCAGGGGCGGCACAGCCTTTGAGCAAGCGTATGCGGCGGGAACCGTCTCCCACGAGGCCAAGCGCATCTACGGCGTCGTGCAGGAACACGGCACGCTGCCGCTGCACGCCATTAAGCAGCTTGCGGGCTTTGGCGCGGAGAATAAATCCAGATTTGACGGCGCGCTGACCGAGCTGCAGATGCGGCTGTATCTGACCATGTGCGGCAGGCAGCAGAAGCTCTCCCGAACGGGCGAGGAATACGGCTGGCATTCCACCGTGTTCTGTACGATGGAGCAGTTCTGGGGCGAAGGCGTGTTTGCCGAAGCGGCGGCGATTTCAAAAGACGAAGCCGTCAAGGCCATCTCGGCGCAGGCGTTGCGACTGAACCCGGAAGCGGACGCGAAAAAAGTGCTGAAATTCATCTTAGGTTAGGAGTATGTCATGAAACTGATTACGTATGTCGAGCAGGGCAAGGAACAGATCGGCGTGTTGAGCCGCACCGGGGATTTTGTCTATCCCGCGTCCGACGCGGCCGTTTCATACGGCAGCATGCTGGAGTTGATTCAAAACGCGACGCCGCAAACGCTTCGGCGGCTCGCGGAACTGGCGGAAAAACCCGGCAAAGAGGTCCCTCACGCCATTGCAAAAAGCGCCGTCCGGCTCCTGGCCCCAATCCCCTGTCCCGCGCAGGATGTGATCTGCCTTGGCGTCAACTATCTGGCGCACGCCGAAGAGACGGGATTTTCGCACTCGAACGCACCCGGCGCCGAGCGGCCGTATCCGATCTTTTTTTCCAAGCGCGTCAACCGCGCCGTGGCGGACGGCGAGCCGATCCCCGCGCATCAGAACATCGTGGACAGTCTGGATTACGAGGCGGAGCTCGCCGTTATCATTGGAAAAGACGCCTTCCATGTCAGCGCGGAGGACGTCCCCGCATATATCTTCGGCTATACCGTGCTCAACGACGTCAGCGCACGCAACGTGCAGACCAATCATCAGCAGTGGTATTTCGGAAAGAGTCTGGACGGCTTTACGCCGATGGGCCCCTGCATCGTGACCGCGGACGAGATTTCGTTTCCGCCCGCGCTTCGCATCACCGCAACCGTAAACGGAGAGCTGCGGCAGGACAGCCTGACGTCCCTTCTGGTCACGGGCATCGCGCAAATCGTGAGCGACCTGTCGCAGGGGATGACGCTCCGCGCGGGAACCATCATCTCCACGGGCACCCCTTCCGGCGTCGGACTGGGGTTCCATCCGCCGAAATACCTGAAGCCCGGGGACGTCGTCGTCTGCAGCATAGAGGGAATCGGCGATTTGACCAACACCGTATCCGAATAACGCTTTCTGTACGCATACAAAAGACAAAAGCGGGCTTTCGCCCGCTTTTGTTGTGTCTGTTTTGATTTAGCCGAGTTTCACCGTCGCCAGTGTCGTAAAGTCGCTCAGCGAGATCACCGTGACCCCGGAGTCGCCGAGAACGTAGAAGTAGTTCCCGATGAAGAGGCCGCGCAGGTTCCAGCTCGAGAGATCGGCGGTCATGCCGATCTTTGCCGCAAGCGTGAACCCGTCCGCCGCCGTGTAGCGGTAGATGAAGTAACTGCTGTCCGCCGGGAAGGCGATCAGGTTCTTCTCCCCGTCCACGAGGATGGACTTGTGGTTGCTGCCGACGATGGTCCAGCTCGCGTCCACGCTCTCGGTCGCGAGTTCCTTCACGTTCCGCTTGTCTGACGTGTCGAACATGGAGAGCTTCACGCCCTGCGTCCTGCCGGTGTTTTCATCCGCATTGTAGCCGATGCCGAGCAGGCGGTTGTCCGAAAACACGTGCAGATACTCCGAGAAACCCGGGATCTTCAGCGCGTCCAGAACGCGCGGCGCGGAGGGATTGCTCAGGTCCACCGCAAACAGCGGGTCGACCTGGCGGAAGGTCACGAAGTAGCCGATGTCGCCGTCGAAGCGCACGCTCTGCACCGTCTCGTCCTTGGCGAGGTTTTCAATCTTGCCGAGGATGTTCAGGTCCTTATCGAGCGTATAGAGCGCGTTGGTGTTCGTGTTGTCGTACTCGTAGGTGTCCACGCCGTCCGTGTAGATGCGCTGCTGCCAGGTATTCACCGTGGTCACGACGCGGAACACGTCCTGATACTCGTCCATCGCGAACTGATTGAGCAGGCTGCCGGGCACATTGCCGCTGGCGAGCTTCGTAATCTGTCCTTCGGCCAGGCCGAGCAGCACGAGGTCCGTGCTCGAAGAGCCGTTGGTAATCTGAACGTTCTTGCCGTCCTTGTCCGGCGCGATGGGCAGGGTCTCTTCGTCATAGCGCGAGATGGCAAGCAGCATGTGGTCCGCGTTTGCATAGAGCTCGCTCGTTCCGCCGAACAGCGCCTTTGCCGAGGCGAAGTTTGCGCCGCTCTTGAGGTTGATGGAGCCGATGACGGTATACGCCGCGTTCTGCGGGCCGCCGCCGACGTAGAAGAGGTCGGTCGGCATGAGCAGCTTGCTCTCCGCGCCCGTCGTGGTGGACGGGATATAGGTGATCGGCGTGTCCTTCACCGGGTTGTAGATATACTGCGCGGTCACGAGGTAGACATAGTCCCCGATCATGCGCGCGCTGACATAGTTGCCGCTCTGCCCGAGCGATACCACCTGCATGGGCTTTGCGGGGTTCGAAATATCGTAGATGACCGCGGTGGTCTGGTCGGTATAGTTGTCGTAGCCGCCGTTTACATCGTTGATCCATACGGTGTTATAGCTCTGGGTGATGACCATGAGCCGATCGCCGAGGACGAACATTTCGGAGTTATAGCCCCACCAGCTGTCGTCGCTCGAAAGCGGCGTGGTGGACACGAGCTTCGTGTTCGCGCCGTCCGCTTTGAGGATGTTGAGCTGGTTGCCCGCCACATAATAGATGTAGCTGCCGTCGGTCTTGACGATATCCGCCTCGTCCACGCCCTTGACCTGCACGTTGGTCTCGGAATAATCGAGACCGCCGCCGGCCGAAACGGGCGCTTCCGCCGCGGCGACTTCCGTCTTTGCCGCATCCGCCGCGGGCGCCGCCGCCATGACGTCGTCGCGCGCCGCGCCTTCGAGCATTACGCCGCCCGTATTGACGCCGTAGCCGGACTGCATGGCTTGGATCATCGCGTAGATGTCGTCGTAGTTTTGCACCTCGGTCACCGCCGCGTTGTCCTGGGCGGCGGTTGCCGCGCTCTCGGCGGCGGAGGAAAGCGTCGCGTTCTGCGGCGCCGCGCCGTCCGCGCTTCTCGTTGCGCTGATCGCCCCGAATACGCCTGCGGCGACGAGCACGAATGCCGCGAACACCGCGCCGTAGCGGACGAACTTCTGTCTCGGCGTGAGCGCAATTTTCTCACGCGTGTGTTTTTCTTTGATTTCCATGAGCAACGTCTCCTTTGCTTTCAGCTTGTCGTTGTCACGGATATACTGCTCTTTAAACATCCTGAAACTCCCCTTTCAACTGTTCCCGCAGCATATCGCGTGCGCGGAAGAGATGGGATTTCACCGTGTTTTCTTTTTCACCCATGATCGTTGCGATCTCGGATACGCGATACCCCTCGTAATAATACAGATGGATCACCGTGCGGTACTTCGTCGGAAGCGCCAGCACATAAGGATACACCTCGGTGGTCGTCTGCATTTGCGTGAGAAGGTTCTCGTCCTCGGGTACGGTGTTGCGCCGCCAGGCGGAGGTCAGCAGCGACTTCGAGCAGTTGATGGTCACCCTCAAAAACCAGGCTTTCTGGTGTTCGAGGCTGTTCCAGACGGGCTTTGCGCGCAGCGCCCGCAGGAAGACCTCCTGCACGATGTCGTCCGCATCCGATCCGCTCTTGGTGCGCAGAAACGCCAGGCGGTATACCATGTCGGCATATTCCGCAAACAGCGCGTCCGCGTTGTCGGCCGGTATCGGCACATTTGGTTTGGCCAGCTGTTCCATAACCGTTTTTGTACCTCTCTCTTCCACCCATAACACTTCGCTTCCGCGTAAAAGGTTGCGGGGGAGGCAGGAATTTTTTTATCACAGTTCCGTTGGTCTGCGGACTAATCCGCATTTCATTATAGCATATGCGGCGGCGGATGAGTCCGCGACCGGCCGCATTGACAAAACGCCTTGTGCCTGTGTATAATTGTATGAAATCTTTCGACGGGAGGACTCCGATGATTCGCTAACGCCCTTGGTATTGTCCGGTAGTGCGGAAGCAGTTTTTGCGTCCGCCGCTTGCCTGCGATGCCAAACGCGAGCGCGAACCGTCCACGGGTTCTTTTTTTGTTGCGCAAACCACTTTGGCATCGCCGTTTTTCTGCAAACGGAGGTCTATCCATATGTCCCAGATTCTGGTAAACGATCTGACATTTCATTACGAAGGCAGTTATGACAATGTGTTTTCGCACATGTCCTTTTCCATCGACACGGGCTGGAAGCTCGGCTTTGTCGGGCGGAACGGACGCGGCAAAACCACGTTTCTCAAGCTGCTGATGGGCGAATATGCCTACGAAGGCACGATTTCCTCGTCCGTGGCGTTCGACTATTTTCCATTCGCGGTTGCAGACGCGAGTCTGACCACCGAAGCGGTCTACGAATCCATCGCCGACGCGCCGAGATGGCGGCTGGAAAAGGAGCTGAATCTGCTCGAGGTTGATCCCGGCGTGCTCGAGCGCGCGTTTTCCACGCTCAGCCCCGGCGAGCAGACGAAGGTGCTGCTCGCGGCGCTGTTTTCGCGCGAGGGGCGCTTCCTGCTGATCGACGAACCGACAAACCATCTCGACATGGAGGCGCGCGCCGTGGTGAGCCGCTATCTCGGCGGCAAACGCGGGTTCATCCTCGTCAGCCACGACCGCGCGTTTCTCGACGGCTGCGTCGATCACATCCTCTCGATCAATCGCGCAAGCATCGAGGTGCAGAAGGGTAACTTCTCGAGCTGGGAGAAGAACCGCAGGCGGCAGGATAACTTTGAGCGCGCGGAAAACGAGCGCCTGACGCAGGAGATCGGCGAACTGCGGGCCGCCGCGCGTCGCACCGCGGAATGGAGCGACCGGTTGGAGCGCACGAAAATCGGCGAAGGCGTCGTCGAGGGCCGGGCGGATCGCGGCACCATCGGCGCGCAGAGCGCGCGCGTGATGAAGCGCGCCAAGTCCGCCGAGCGGCGGCAGGAAAACGCGGCGAAGGAAAAGGAAAAACTGCTCAAGGACATCGAGCGCAACGACACGCTCAAGATCACCCCGCTGCGGCATTATGCGGACGTTCTGGCGGAAGCGGACGGCCTTTCGATCGCATACGGACCCCGAACGGTCTGCGGACCGCTGGATTTCGTCCTGCGGCAGGGGGAGCGCGTTGCGCTCACGGGGCGCAACGGCAGCGGCAAAAGCAGCGTCGTCAGGCTGCTCGCGGGGGAACCGGTCCCGCATACCGGCACGCTCCGCCTTGCGAGCGGGCTGGTCGTCTCCTATATGCCGCAGGATACGTCGTTTCTTTCCGGGACGGTGCTCGACTACGCGCGCTCGTGCGGGCTGGACGAAACGCTGTTTCTGACGATCCTTCGAAAGCTGGACTTCCCGCGCGTGCAGTTTGAAAAAGACATGCGCTCCTTCTCCGGCGGGCAAAAGAAAAAAGCGCTTCTTGCAAAGACGCTTTCCGAACAGGCGCACCTGTATGTATGGGACGAGCCGCTGAACTTTGTGGACGTGCTTTCGCGCCTGCAGGTGCGCGACCTGCTGCTTGCGGCAAAGCCGACCATGCTGTTCGTCGAACACGACCGCGCGTTTGTGGACGAAATCGCGACGCGGATTATTCCGCTGTAGCCGTCGGGGGCGCGGCCTCGTCCGCTTTCGCGTCCTCCGGCATCAGGCGCGTTCGAACGAGCAGCCGCTTCACCGGCGGGAGTTTGAGCACGCCGAAGACGATCAGCGTGCCCGTGAGGTTTAACAGCACGTCGTCCACGTCGCAGCTGCCGCAGGCCAGCAGCAGCTGGAGCGCCTCCACCGCGACGAGCACGAGCGCCATGGTCAGCGCAAAGAGCCAGAACCGCCGCATCGGGCGGAACAGGCACGGCAGAAACACCGCCATGGGCATGAAGAGCATGGCGTTTCCGACGAGATTGCTCAGCGGAATCTCCATGCCGATGTAATCGTACCGGATTGCGTTGAGGTAGAGCCGCACGGTTTCAAACGGGCGAAAGTTTGTCATCAGGTCGAAGTTGTCCCAGTAATCCGCCCTCGATTCGGCAAAGTGGAGCGCGTCCACGCGCGAGACGATCAGCGCGCCGACAAGCGTTGCGCAGTAAAACCCGAACAGGACGAAGAGCGCCGTGCGCACCACGCGGCGGCGGTCCGCTTCCGCCGAAAACGAGCGCGCGAGCAAATGCGTGCCGAGCGCGAGCGGGCCGCAGACGGCCAAGATGAGCAAAAGCCCGTGCAGCACATGCCGCATGCCGGATATATAGATGAGCGCAAGCTGCCAGCCCATGACGACGAGCGCCGCGGCAAGCAGGGCGATTCCGAATATTCTGTTGAGTCGCGCGCGTTTTTCCATTCGGCTATTATAACATACTCCATGCCCGCGTTTGAAGAAACGCCGCGCTGATCGGGCATTTCTTTTTTCGGTTCTGTCCGAGGCGCGGCGCGTTTCTTGCGCCGGACCCGCCGCCGAGCGTATAATAAGTAAACAAACCCCAGATGTTATCCACTCGGCAATCAACCAACAGGAGGTCGCGTTTCATGCAGCATCTTCTCTCCAGAGGCCCGCTTCTCGATCCTTCCGGCGCGCTTGCGGAGGCCGGATACGCCACCTCGCTGGTAAAATCCTACGACCGCAAAGCGATTCGCGGCGGCGCGACGCGCATCAAGGAATGGGACTACTATCTGATTTACAACGGCCGCTACGGCGTCGCGCTGACGATTGCGGACAACTCCTACATGGGGCTGCTCTCCGCGTCGTTTCTCGATTTCGAGGCGAAGACGGAACGCACCTTCTCCCCGATGTTCTGGCTGCCGTTCGGCAAAACGCATTTTCCGGCAAGCTCGGAATCGGGCGATGTGGTCAAGCAAGTGAAGGACGCAAGCGGCTCGTTTACGCACGAAGCGGGCGGGCGGCGGCTGAAGTTCCATCTGGACCGGTTCGACGGCGATCTGCCGTTCGACTGCGACATTCTGCTGACCAACGCGCCGCGCGACACGATGGTGATCGCCACGCCGTTTGCCGAGAAGAAGACCGCGTTTTACTACAATCAGAAGATCATCGCCATGCGCGCCGCGGGCAGCTTTACCATCGGCGGCACGACGAGGACCTTCGATCCCACGGACTCCTTCGGCATGCTCGACTGGGGGCGCGGCGTCTGGACCTATGAAAACACCTGGTATTGGGGCGCGGGGCAGGGCGTCGTGGACGGACGCGTGGTCGGCTTTAACCTCGGCTACGGCTTCGGGGACGTGAGCGCCGCCTCGGAAAACATGCTCTTTATCGACGGCGTATGCCACAAGCTCGACCGGCTGACGTTCAACATTCCCGAAAAGGACGGCAGGGAAGACTATCTCTCGCCGTGGACGTTTACCTCGAACGACGGGCGGTTTGAAACCGCGTTTACGCCGATTCTCGACCGCGCGGCCTGCACGAGCGTCGGTCCGCTGCTCTCCGACCAGCACCAGGTGTTCGGCTATATGGACGGCGCGATCGGGGCCGACGACGGCAATACCATCGAACTACGGCACTTTCTCTGCTTTGCGGAAAAAGTGCACAACAAATGGTGACAATCTTCATGCCCGCCATGCGCGCGGGCGGAAACGGGTGAATCCTTCATGCAGCGATTGCGAAATTACGACCTCGTCATCTGGGACTGGAACGGAACGCTTCTCGACGACACGGAGATGTGCTATCGCATCGCCAACGAGATGCTGGTGGAGCGCGGCATGTCGCCGCTGCCGCAGCTGGAAGACTACCGCTCCATCTTCACCTTTCCGGTGATCGACTATTACCGGCGCATGGGGTATACCTTCGAAACCGAGCCGTTCGAGGACATCTCGCGGCAGTTCGTTTCCGTGTACGCCGAGCGCTTTCCGGCCTGCCCGCTGCAGACCTGCGCGGAGGAGGCGCTCTGCGCCGTGCTGGAGACCGGCGCGCGGCAGGTGCTGCTCTCCGCAACCGGACAGGACAAACTGGACGATCAGGTGCGGCATTTCGGGCTGAACCGCTACTTTGACCGCGTGATCGGCGGCAGCAACAACCTCGCCCACGGAAAAGCGGACTATGCCGTGGACTTTTTGAACGAAAGCGGCGTTTCCCCCGCGCGCGCGCTGTTCGTCGGGGACACGGACCACGACTTTGAGATCGCCTCGTCCATCGGCTGCGCCTCGGCGCTGCTCGTCTCGGGACACCAGACAAAGGAACACCTCGCCTCCCTCGGAGCGACGCTGATCGAGAGTTTATGCGAGGTGCCGGGTCTGTTGTGATGCGTATAAATGCGTAAAAGCGGACCCAACCCGTACAGCGCATCACTCTGGTTTTTACGAGGGGTGCTTTATTGGTTTCTCTCTGCTTCGACGATATACCAGCCTTCATCGAGCTGCGTGAAAACCCCGTAAGGGTATACGCCTGGTTTTTCATGGTATTCCTTCTCTTCTTCGTTTGGAAACCAGAAGAGATACGTTTTTTTAGTAACAGAATCTTGTTTCAGGGAGCCAAAGACGATGTAAAAAGTCAAAGGATGGCCCTTGCGTTCCATCATCAGCATATATGGGTGCAGTTCTTCAAAGACGATGACGATGTCCGTCCACTCTTCCTCTGTAAAAAAATCTTTTTCATGCTCTGTCAGTATTCCGGTATCGCCTTCTTTAAACTCAATCAATTCCTGCATCATGCCCTTGTTAGAAAGCACACTGTCCTTGACTGAATTCAACAAGTCCTTATGATGCCAATAGAGCTCGGTCAATTCTTCTTTCGTGTGGTATTCGACAGCTTTTGCTGGAAGAATGAATTTCGGACCTGATGAAAGATCTATAGCAATATATATCGCTAAGGCGACTACCCCTAATATCAGCAGACCGAGAAATACCTTTTTACATGTTTTCATGCAACGCCTCATTCCTGCGGACAAAATAGTCGAACCCCGCCCGCCCCGTTTGCCGGCCGAAAAGAAAACCCCTGATTTATAATGCAACGCCGTACAGGCGGTACAGAGCGGACCCACCCGTACAGCGCATCACTCTGGTTTTGCCGAACGTGCGTTACCAGGGAAATGTTTCTTCGACGATATACCAGGTTCCATCGATTTGCGTGTATTCAATGCTATCCGCCAAAGACCACTCTTTATGTACTTCGATTTCATCTTCGCTGGGAAACCAATAAAGCGACGTTAATTTCGATCCCGAATCAAGCTCCAGATCGGCAAAGTTTATATAAAACTTCATAGGCCTGCCTTTACGCTCCATCATCAGCATGTATGGATGAAGTTCTTCAAAGACAGTTACGATGTCCGTCCACTCTTCCTCTGTAAAAAAATCCTTATCCTCTTTTACATAAATCCCGATATCGCCGTCTTTTTCCTCATTCATAGCTTGCAGCAACTTTTTATTGGATAAAACACTGTCTTTGACTGAGTTTAGTAAGTCTTTATTCTTCCAGTAGAGATCCGTCAGCTCTTCTTTCGTGTGGTATGCGACCGCATTGCCCATAATGATTGCGCTCGGACTTAATAACAATATTGCAACATATGATACAAAAGAGAGAATGCCTAAAACTAGAATCAGTATTAGTGCGATTTTCCACTTTTTCATACGTTTACACCTCAATCCAATGAATTATACACATCAAATCCCATTTTGATCATACTCTGATCTTGCTCTTCATCACCATAATCTCGATCTTTTAGGGACTCTATCTGTGACTTGATAAAGCGGTACTTCTTATGCTCCCTCAATTGCGCCGCTCCAGCTTGCTGTAACAGCAGTGTTTCCGGTATGCCCAGCGCTTTACCAACCAACGCATAGTTCAAATTTCCCAAATCGGACGAGCTGACGTCATATCCAAACACATGGTACACTTTGTCTTCTTCCGGAAACGGAAGCCCCGGCAATGCTTTTTCCCAGATTATTTGGTTTTTATAATCCATCGACGCATCTTTTTTAACATTGTTATAGAACCATAGCAGCTGTGTGCTTTCTGCCGCAAGCTCGCCGGCGCCTAGTTCAGAAAGAGACGCAAGCCTTTTCGCCTCCTTCATATTCTTCATGATCAATTCTTCTATTTGCCTGGTTGCAGCCGCATCGTCGATGTCCTTATAGGAAGCACGTCTGGCCGCTCTTGCAGCCAAGTCTGGATTTCCCCCATTATACCATGTATCGGCACCAGTTTCTTTTGTGTCTTTTCCAAGTCCGTCCAGCAATTCATCCTCCTGCTCGTCCAGCCAACGCAAGGCTTTCGGCGCGAAAACTGCGTCGTTTGCATATTTGCCGGTACGGGTGATCGCTTCGTTACGCTCATCTGTTATGGCAAACAGCTCGTTTGCGAGATTTCTTGCGTCCGTAACAGTGAGACCAAGATCGTACCTGTTTGCAAACAAATCCTGTACCTTGGCGATGGTCGCCACATAGTGCGGCGCGGCATTGAGCAGAGCCCACTGGTCTTCGGCCGACAAGCCGGATTTTTGCACGGCAGCTTGTTGTTGTTTCGTTGTCATGCTCGCCCAGTTTTCAAAAAGAATTTTCTTTTATAAACGCGAAATTCCCGCAGCTTTCGCCGCGGGAATTTGTTCGTTATCTCCGTTTTTAGAAATGTACCTTTACGCCTTGCTGAACACGCGCTTGAACAGCCGCTGCACCGGCGGCAGCGAAGCGACGATGACGCAAAGGATGGTATCCACGCCGATCGAGAAGAAGTTATAGACCAGCGAATACGCCCAGACGTTGGTAAACCCGTAATCCGCCGCATAGGAGCCGAAGAACACGACGCCGGACACCGTGGAGGCCATCATGCGCGCAAAGCCGCCGACCGCCGCGCCGAGCGGGAGGTTTTTCGGGAAAAAGCTGGCTAAGCCCAGGCATGTGAACGCCACGAAGTAGTCGAGAATGAACTGAATGGGGTGAATGATATACGCGCCCTGAATCACCTGCAACAGCGAAAACGCAAACGCCGCGGTAAAGCCCCTCGCCGGGCCGAAGTACGCCGCGTAGGCGAAGATCGGCAGCATGGAAAGCAGCGTGACCGATCCTTCATACGGCAGGGTGAAGAGTTTGAAGTAACTCAGCACGAACGCGAGCGTAATGGACAGCGCGCCGTACACGAGCACCTGCGTGCGGCCGGGTTTGCCCGCTGCGGCTTCGGGCGCGTCCGTCGGTTTCGCCTTTGTTCGCTTTGCGTAAGCCGCGACCGCCCAGATGAGCAGGCCAAGGACGACGAGCGCGCCGAGCAGCATGTACAGATCGATTCCTTCGAGCGAGGCAAGTTTACTGAACAGTTTGAATTCCATTTTTTTCTCCTTTTCACATAAAAAAATAGCCGCCAGTGAGACGACCATCAAAAAGAAGCTGCGATATGTATCACTTTCCTTCGATGGCATGACCCAACAGGTTCCAAGGGTACTTCTCAGTCCGGCTGTTCTTCCGGACGCCCCCGTGATGCGAATTAGAATACACGCTTTTTGTCTGTCTGTCAACCTTGACAAACACTTTCTTCCAACGTAACATGATTTCGTATTCTCTCGGTGCTGCGGCGCCAGTGAAAAAGCGGAAAGTGAACGAAAAAACCATGCGTCTGGATAAATATCTCAAAGTCTCGCGCATCATCAAGCGGCGCACCGTCGCCAACGAAGCAGCCGGCGCGGGCCGCATCAGCGTCAACGGCAAGGTGGCCAAGCCCTCCACCGAGGTGAAGGAAGGCGACACGCTGGATATCCTGCTCGGCGGGCGGCATCTATTGGTGCGCGTCGAGAGCCTGAAGGAAAGCGTGCACAAAGAGGACGCGGCCGGCATGTATTCCGTGCTCAGCGGGGACGCGGACCGATGAGTCGCGCGGCCGCGGTGCTGCTCTGCGCGGGCGGGTCCACGCGCATGGGGTTTGACAAGCTGCTCACGCCCATCGCGGGAAAGACCGCGATCGAGCGCTCCCTGGACGCGCTGGTGCTCGGCGGCGCGGAGGAGATCGTGTTTGCCGTTTCCCCCGCGACGCGGGCATTTGTGGAAGCGCTTGCCTGCCCGGTTCCCCGGCAGATCGTCGAAGGCGGGGAGACCCGCGCGCAGTCGGTCCGAAACGCGCTGAATGTCCTTTCGAACGCGGACATCGTCGCCATCCACGACGCGGCGCGCTGCATGGTTTCGCCGGAGACGGTGAAAGAGAGCATAGAGAGCGCGGAGCAGTTCGGCAGCGGCGTGGTCGCCGGGCGCGTGACGGACACGATCATGCGGCTCGAGGGCGGCGACGTGATCCCGCTGGATCGCAGCAAGCTCATCCGCATGCAGACACCGCAGACGTTTCGATTCGACCGCATCCGACAGGCCTATGACAAAGGCGATCTGGGCGCGGTGACCGACGACTGCGCGCTGTACATCGCCGCGGGATACGAGCCGCGTTTCGTCTACACCGAAGGCGAGGCGGCCAACCAGAAACTCACCACCGGCGCGGACTGGCAGCTTGCGCTGGCGAGTTATGCCCGCTTCGGCACGGGCTACGACACGCACCGCCTCGTCGAAGGACGAAAGCTGATACTGGGCGGGGTGGAGCTCCCGTTTGAAAAGGGCCTGCTCGGCCACTCAGACGCGGACGTGCTGACCCACGCGATCATGGACGCGCTGCTCGGCGCGGCGGGCCTAGGCGACATCGGACGGCTGTTTCCGGACACGGACGTCGCCTATCGGGACGCGGACAGCGTCTCTCTGCTGCGGGAGGTCGTGCGCCAAATTGAGCAAACCGGCCTGCGCGTCGGCCATGTGGACGCGACCGTCATCGCCGAGCGGCCGAAGATCAAGCCCCACGCGGACGCCATGCGCGCGCGCCTGAGCGAGGCGATGCACGTCTTCCCCGAATCCGTCTCGATCAAGGCGACCACCACTGAAGGCATGAACGACGAGGGAAAAGGGCTTTGCATCTCCGCAAGCGCCGTCGTTTCTCTGGTTTAACGGCGTTTTTCCCCCACATGCTTTTCGTGCGGCGTTAATATTCCCCTCGCGGTTTTCCATCCGGATTTCTCCTTTATCGTCCCCCTATTCTCATTTCATTGGAGGATCGACACTTTATGCTGTTTAATTCTCTCCCCTATGCAATCTTTCTGGTTGTTGTGTTTGCTCTGCACTGGCTGCTGCCCAATCGATTCAGATGGATCATGCTTCTGATCGCCAGCTATTACTTCTACATGAGCTGGAACCCCGAACTGATCGTATTAATCGTTTTAACCACGCTGGTCTCCTACTCCTGCGCATTGCTGATTGAGCGATACCGCGGCAGTGACGACAAGCCCTCGCATCTTCAAAAGTTATTTTTGATTCTGGCGCTGGTCATCTGCCTCGGAACTTTATTCTTCTTTAAATATTTTGACTTTTTCAGCGATTCGGTAACGGCAATCCTGCGTTCCCTGTCGCTTCCGGTCCATGAATTGACGCTGAAGCTGATCCTGCCCGTCGGCATTTCTTTCTATACGTTTCAAACGCTGAGCTACGTCATCGACGTATATCACGGCAAAGTCCCTGCTGAAAGGCATCTGGGAATCTATGCGCTCTATGTGTCCTTTTTCCCGCAGCTTGTCGCTGGACCGATCGAACGGCCTCAAAACCTGATCCCACAGATCCGGCGAGAGCGAACGTTTGAATTTCAGCCGGCCAGCGACGGCCTGAAATGGATTGCGCTCGGTCTCTTCAAAAAAGTCGTAATCGCGGATTCGCTTTCCGTATATGTCGATATGGTCTATGGAAACCTTGCCGGTTTTCACGGGCTTCCCTTTATTGTTGCAACTGTATTTTTCGCGTTTCAGATCTACTGCGATTTTTCCGGCTATTCCGATATCGCGATCGGATCCGCGAAATTGCTCGGCATCAATCTGATGAAGAATTTCGACAGCCCCTATCTGTCGCTGTCTTTGCGCGAATTCTGGACCCGGTGGCACATCTCTCTGTCCTCATGGTTTCGGGATTACGTCTATATTCCGCTGGGCGGCAATCGAAAAAAGCTCCCGCGCCATCTGATCAACCTGATGCTTACGTTTCTGATGAGCGGTCTTTGGCACGGCGCAAACTGGACGTTTGTCTGCTGGGGGGCGCTGCATGGGTTCTATGTGGTTGCTGAAACGCTGATTCACAAAATCCAATCGCGTTTTGCTTCCCCCAAGGAAAAAAAGCCCTCTCAAAGCTGGCTGTCCTCGGCCGTACGCCTGGTTCTCACGTTCACTCTGGTTTGTTTTGCCTGGGTGTTTTTCCGCGCGGACAGCATGGCGGACGCATTCTACGGCTTGAGCAATATGTTTGAAGGCATTCGTTCGCCCCTGCACTATGTCGCCGATGCCGCAACAAAGCTGAAGCTCGATCGTTACGATTTGCTGATTCGCCTGTTGCCGGTCGGCATGCTGGCTGTTTTCGATATCGCCAACCGCCGCACAAACGTGTTTGCCGCAATGTCGCGCTGGAAACCGGTGTTCCGCTGGGGCGTATACCTCATTCTCATCTGGTTCATCCTGTTCTTTCCCGGCACCGGCGGCGGGTCCGAGTTCATTTACTTTCAGTTTTAGGAGTCTGACATGAAATTGTTTTTTAAGAAGTTTTGCATTCTTCTGCTGATTTGCGCGCTGATTGCCGCGGCGGCCAACCTTGCCTTTTATTTCATCAAAGGCAGCTTGACGCCGGCGTATGTAGATCGCTTTCTCGACGCGCCCAAACAGATTCAGGTGGCCAATCTTGGCAGCAGCCACGGGCAAAATGGATTCTCCTATCTCGATCATCCGGAGCTCGCTTCCGTGAATCTGGCGTTCGGATCGCAAAGCATTATGATGGACGAGCGTGTATTAGAAAACTATATCGACCGTTTTTCCGACGGAGCGGTGCTCTACATTCCCGTTTCTTATTCGTCTCTTCTTTCCGCTTCTTCCGACCGAAGTGATTTCCTGTCCCTTAACCGCCGCTATTACTATTTTTTGCGCCGGGATCTGATCATCAACTTTTCATGGCGTGAATGGCTGGCTGTAAAATCTCCCGGATTATTCATTCCAAACTGGGAGGCGCAATATTGGACGGTCGATGAATTCGACGAAGCCGGTGTACAGACGGCCGATACCATCGACGTTCAAGCGGATGCGAACGCCGCCGTACAGCGGCACATCCTCGTGCACGAAAAAAACGGCGAATATACCTATAACGAGGAAACGCTCCTTTGCCTGAACCGCATCATAGCTCTGTGCAAAGACCATCAGATAACGCCCGTGTTGATCACAACCCCGTTTCTTCGCGAATACAACGACCTTGTGCCAAAAGACTTCCTTGACATGCAGCGGTCTTATTTGAACACCCTCGCTGCCGAGCAGCAAATTGAGTATCTGGACTTTTCTCAGGATGTTCGCTTTATCGATCGATACGATTTGTTTTTGAACAGCGATCATCTGAACGACAACGGCGCGCTGATCTTCACCGACCTGCTGCTCGACGGCGGACTCCCCTCCTTTTAGGCGGCTCCACCACAGCGCGTGATTGCGTCCTTCCCCTGCCGTGTCGTCAACGAAATTTTTTCCTTGACGCTTCGTCTGATCGGTTTTTGCATCAGGCGCAGGAATCGTTCCTGAAAACGTTGCCATTTCGCCTGTTTTTTGCTTTTGCAAGGCAATTGCTACATGACATCCCAAAAATGTAACAAAAAGCATGCCAATATGTAACCTTATGTAACATTTCCGGCATATGCCGCCGTCGATCGGTGGTCCGACGCATGAAAGCCCGATCTTTCGGGCTTTTTTTGCTTGGACTTACCGGAGTTGCGGCCCGATTCTTTGATTTTTACGCAGGTTCGTGTATACTGTTGTTCAAACGGAGAGGTTGCAAGAAAATCTCCCCTTGCGGGCGTTTCGCCCGATTGTTTTAGTTCAAAATCCGGAGGGTGTATGAAGCGTCCCTACCTTTTGCTCGCCTGCCTGCCGCTCCTGCTTCTCGCGGGCTGTACGGGCGGCGCAGCGGAGTCCGCCCCCGCGACGCCGGCGCCGACGGCAACGGCGCACGTCGTCATCCTCTCCAATACGCCGACGCCTACGCCGGAACCCACCCCGACGCCGGAGCCCACCCCGGAGCCGATCGACCACATGGGCCAGCGCGTGCGCGACAATCTGATGACCGACCGCGAGACGCTGCAGCTCGTGTCGTTCGCGGGCTCGATCGAGCTCTTTTCGGAAGCCAGCACGGCCGGCGACAGCGTCGATCTGGTCAATCGCGTGACCGATCGCTCGATCAACGACCTGATCGTGCTGAGCGAGGTCACCTCTCCCGAAGGCAAGCTGATGTATCAGGTGCGCGCCGCGTTTTCCGGCGTCACCGGCTATGTGCTCGCCAAGGACACGCGGGACAGTCGCCTCGCGGCCAGCGGCGTCAGCGGGTATGCGCTCATGCTCTGCCCCGGCTGCTCGCTCATGAAGTCGCCGGATGAGGAAAGCTCCGTCCTTGCGCAGGAAAGCTATCACGCCGCGCGCGTCCTCGGCGAATATAAGGATTACTACTACGTCATCACCGAAGACGGCAACGCGGGGTTCGTCCTGCCCGGCCAGCTCAAGATGATCGATGCCGCGACGCTGGAGACGTATCTCGCCTCCGGACTCACGCCACAGGCGCAGGAGCCATACAGCGTGGACAACCTGATCGCCTACGCGGAGGAGCAGACCGCGGCCGCCTCCACCGAAGCGCTGATCTACGACGGGCTGTCGCAGCTCGGTTTCTATTTCAATCCCGGTTACTATCGGTTTTTCCAAAAGGATCTCTTCGACCTGACGCAGTATCCCATCGGATACCGCGAGGACGTCTACAATTCCTCTATCTTCAAACTCTGGAATTCCGCGGGCAACCTCGCCTACTATGAGGACCACCCGACGCAGTGGGCGCATGTTGCGCGCGGCGACGCGCTGGAACGCGGCGACCTGCTCTTCTTCGCCGAGTACGGCGCGGGCGATACCGTCGAGGTCGAAACCTACGAGGTCGTGCTGCGCGGGCCGGACTCCGGCTACATCACCTCCTGCGGCATCTACCTTGGCGACGACGCCATGCTCTGGGTCAACGGCGGACAGGTGGAAAAGGTGGAGCAGCTCAGCACATCGCCGCTCTGGCAGTATTTCGACTCCGCGCGCCGCATTCAGACCGAGGTGACGAATCGGAAAACATACCTGCTCGAATGCATGATTTCCTCCGCCTACGACCGCCTCGGCACACCCTATAACAACTTCTGCCGCATGGGCGAGACGAGCTACGACTGCTCCGGCCTCGTTGGCTGGGCGCTGCGCCGCGCGGGCGCAACGCAGCTCAAGAGCGGAAACAAACAGTTCCGGGAAACGACGGCGTCCGGCCTTGCGCATCTCGAGCTGCTCTATTACGACGGGCTGAAGCTCCCGCTCAAGTACGTCTCCAAAAGCTCGGGGGACGAATCCACCATACCGCTTCTGGAGCGGGGCGACCTCATCTTTCTCGTGGGCGAAACGCAGCCGCGCATTTCGCACGTGATGATCTACCTCGGCGATATGCGCGTGATCCACTCCACCACCGTGACGGACTTCTACCGCGGCACGCTGGTGGCGGGCTTTCGCCCCGAACTGCAGGGGCTCTATACCAACGCCCTGCGCATCGTATACGACCAGGACTGAGCCGAACGCCGGCTTTCGCATTTGTGGAGAACGGGAAAACCTTCCCGTTCTTTTTTATCTTCGAATCAGATTGTTCACGGTGTATTCTTTGATTTTTTACCCCACTCGTGTATACTGTAGATCAGCCGACGGGCTTCGACGAGGCCCGTCCCGGGGCTGCCGCGGCGCGGCAGGTCCGACCCGTCCGGAGGATTATGAAGCGTTCTCTTTTTTTCACCGCCTGCCTGTTGATTCTGTTTTTTGCGGTGTCCGCCGGCGGCGCAGCGGTCAGCTATGCCGAGTCGACGCCTTCGCCCTCGGGCGAAACGGGGACGCCGGACCCGGCCGTTTCCGCCGCGTCCGACGCTGCCGGAGAGCCGGCTGTTTCGTCCTATCAGCGCATTCGTGAAAACCTGCTGACCGACCAGGGGTCGCTGCACCTCGTTGCGATGACCCGGTCCGCCATTTTTCTCTATCCGGAGCCCACAATCAGATCGCAGCGCGTCAAACTCGTCAATCAAAGCGTACGCGGAGTCAGCGAATTCATCGTGCTCGCGGAAGTGACCGCGACCGACGGAAAGCTGTTTTATTTTGTGCGCTCCACGTTTTCCGGCGACACAGGATATGTGCTCGTCAAGGACACCCGCGAGAGCGCGCTGCTCAAGAGCGGCGTGACCGGCTTTGCGGAAATCGGCACCGCCAACTGCGAGCTGCTCTCCGAGGCGGATGAAAAGGGCGTCGTCCTCGCGCGGGAGAGCGAGCATCTCGTGCGCATCCTCGGCGAGATTAAGGGATATTATTATGTCATCACCGAAGCGGGAAACTACGGCTTCATCAGACCCGTTCAGCTCAGGCTCGTCACGGCGCAGGCGCTGGAGGAGCGCCTGAAGCGCGCCGCCGCGCCGGCCGTTTTGGAGACGGAAAGCGACCCGCTCGCCGAGGCGACGGCGGCCAACGCCGCAAAGATGCTCCGCGCGGGCCCGGACTGCGCCGCCGTCGACTACTGGGACACCGCGCTGGCGCACGCGGCCCAGCAGGGATTTTTGAAAAAGGCAGCCATGGCGATGCTGACCGTCGCCACCGGAACGGGCCAGGAACCCGTCGGTCGGGACGGCATTCAGTTTCGCTCGTGCTTCGAAGTTCCGCCGATTGCAGACGGACAGGAGCTGCAGCAGGGACAGGAATTCAGCCTCCACGGCTCGGTCTACACAAACAGCCCGCTCACCAGCGTGACCGCGACGCTGGAAAACCTCGGCTACGGCAGTTCCGAAGTCGCGGTCGTCACGTTCGATCCAAAGGCGGACATCCGCAGCTACTCCATCAGCTCCAGCGCGGAGCCCCTCGAAGAAAAATCGCTGAACCTGTTGTTTTTCGTAAAGTCCCTGCGCGCAGGATCGTATCGATTCACGCTCTCGGCCACGACCGTCGCGCAGCCGGATCCGGTGGTGCTGCTCTCCCGCGAGTGCAGCATCGTTCGAACCCAGCAGTTTTTGCTGACGCAGAACCAGTTTGACGACAACTATCTGGACGCGCTCGAGTTCTTCGGCGGCGACACGGATAAGTTTCTCTTCCACTATTCGCGGAGGGAAGGCCGATACATCGCCACCGACGAAGACTGGCGCAACAAATACCTCGTCGTGTCCAGCCTCGGCCGCGTGCACGTCGACGCGCTGCCCCATTTCGAGGCGGCGGAACACTATCTGAAAAACACCTATGTCCGCGTTTCGCTGCAAAATCCCGTCACGGGGCTTGTCTCCGAGGGCAGCGTGCTGCTGCTGGACGAGCTGCTCGAAAAGTCGGCAACCTATGTGCCGCGCTTCCAGTCCAATCAGGAATACATCAGCCATCATACGTTCGGAACGGCCATCGACGTCAACGACACCATGGTCCCCAATAAAAACAGGCCCGAAAACCATGAAGTGATCGGCGACGATGTGAAAAACCACCTGATCTACAACGGCATCCGGACCGACGAAAACGGCGTTTCGTATTACGATTTTCTCTATACCGGCAGCTATTCCGGCAGATACAAGCGGGTGCCGAAGACGATTATCAACTATCTGCTCTATGAGCTTGCGTTTTTCCGCGCGGGCTTCGAATGGGGCTTTTACTACGAAACCACCTGCGACGCGATGCACTTCATGCTCACGGAAAACGACATCAACCGCCACATGCACACGGACATCGGGCTGAGGAAGGTCTACGAATACGCCGAGCCGGAGTGGACGTATGTGCCGGTTGAAACGCCCGCGCCGAACGGTACGCCCTGGCCGGACGCCACGCCCAAGCCGGACGATTCGATTGAAGGCGTGCCGGAGGATTGACGGATAAGAAAAAGACGGGAGCATCCGCTCCCGTTTTTTTGTTCGCTATTTTCTCGAGCGTCCGCGGTTTCGCCGCTTGGCGCCGATGGTGCCGGGTTTCGGTTTGGCGGCGCGCTCGAGCGCTTCCTCGCCGGAGAGTTTTTTAATCTCGTCCCGCAGCTTCGCCGCATGCTCAAACTCGAGCTCGCGCGCCGCGGCGCGCATCTCGTCCGTGAGCATCTTCACACGCGCGGCCTTTTCCTCGTCGCTCATCTCGTCGCCGACGTCTTCGACCTTCGTCGTGATCAGCAGCGTTTCGCGCACCGCTTTGCGGATGCTCTGCGGCGTGATCCCGTGCTCCTCGTTGAACGCCATCTGGAGGGTTCTGCGCCGGTTCGTCTCGTCCATTGCGTACTGCATGGACGGCGTGACCGTGTCCGCATAGAGGATGACCTTGCCCTCGACGTTTCGAGCCGCGCGGCCGATGGTCTGCACAAGACTCGTGGACGAACGTAAAAACCCTTCCTTATCCGCGTCCAGAATCGCAACGAGCCCCACTTCCGGCAAGTCCAGTCCCTCTCTCAGCAGGTTAATCCCCACAAGCACATCGAAATCGCCCAGCCGCAGGTCGCGGATGATCTCCATGCGCTCGATGGTCTCGATGTCCGCGTGCATATAGCGCACCCGAACCCCCATGCCGTCGAGGTATTCGGTGAGGTCCTCCGCCATGCGCTTGGTCAGCGTGGTGACCAGCGTGCGGTAGCCCTTCTGCGCCTGCATGCGTACCTCCCCAAGCAGGTTGTCAATCTGTCCTTTGACGGGCCGAACCTCCACTTCAGGGTCAATCAGGCCTGTCGGACGGATGATCTGCTCCACAACCTGCGTTGCGCGCTTCATCTCGTATTCGGCCGGCGTGGCGGAGACGCAGATCATCTGCGGAATGCGCGCCTCAAACTCCGGAAACTTGAGCGGGCGGTTGTCGAACGCGCTGGGAATACGGAACCCGTAGTCCACCAGCGAGGTCTTTCGCGCGAGGTCGCCGCGGTACATGGCGCCGATCTGCGGAATGGTCACATGGCTCTCGTCGATGAACACCATGAAATCCTTGGGAAAATAGTCGATCAGCGTAAACGGCGGCTGGCCCGGTTTTCGCCCGTCGAAATAGCGCGAATAGTTTTCAATGCCGTTGCAATAGCCGATTTCGCGCATCATTTCGATGTCATACTGCGTGCGCTGCTCGATGCGCTGCGCCTCGATGAGCCGGTCCATGCGCTTGAATTCGTCCCGGCGGGCAAGCGCGTCGTCCCAGATCCTGTCGATCGCCGCGTCGAGCTTGTCGCGGCTCGTCGCATAGTGCGAGGCGGGAAATACCGCCACATGCGCGCGCTCGCCGAGCAGCTCGCCCGTGAGCGAGTTGACGTCCATGATGCGCTCCACCTCGTCGCCGAAAAACTCGACGCGCACCGCCGTACCCGCGCTGGAGACGGGGAAGATGTCCAGCACGTCTCCGCGCACGCGGAACGTTCCGCGTGAAAAATCCAGATCGTTGCGCTGAAACTGGATGTCCACGAGCTTTTTGACGACCTCCTCGCGGGAGATCTGCATGCCCTTTCTGAGCGAAACGGACATGCGCATATACTCTTCCGGATCGCCGAGCGCATAGATGCACGAAACGGACGCGACGATGATCACATCCCGCCGTTCGTTGAGCGAGCTCGTCGCGCTGTATCTGAGGCGGTCGATCTCCTCGTTGATGTCCACCGTTTTTTCGATGTATGTGTCGGACGAGGGGATATACGCCTCCGGCTGATAATAGTCGTAATAGCTCACGAAATACTCCACCGCGCTGTCGGGGAAAAACTCCCGAAACTCGGAGCAGAGCTGCGCCGCGAGCGTCTTGTTGTGCGCGATGACGAGCGTGGGCTTCTGCACGCGCTCGATCACCTTTGCCATGGTGTAGGTTTTGCCGCTGCCGGTGACGCCGAGCAGCACCTGCGTCCCGTCGCCGCGCAGAATCCCCTCCGCAAGCCGGTCGATGGCCTGCGGCTGGTCGCCCGCGGGTTCATATTCGGATACCAGTCTGAATTCGTTCATGGCATTTCATAGACGACGGTCTTTCCGTCGATTCGGTGCGCATAGATATACTCCCGCGCTTTTTCGTGCGCCGGGTGTTTGTCGTACACCGCGATGGCGTCGAGGTCGGCAAACGTACACGTCAGCGCAAGGTCATAGCTGCGCGCGCCGTTGTGCCAGATGTCCACGCCAGTCTCCATGGAGAGGATCTCGGGGATTTTGCCGACCATGCCGTGCAGCTTTTCGATGACGGTCGGCAGGCATTCCTCGGGATCGCGAAACTGAAAGAGTACGATGTATTTGAGCAAGTAAACGCTCCTTTCGCAAAACGCAACTGTCGCCGAGCCGCCCGCGCAACGCGGGCGGACGGATTAAAACTCGAAATCGACCGTCGCCGTCGCCGTGCGGTGCGCTTTGATGTAGGCGCGCGCCTTCTCATGCTCGGGGTGACGGTCGTAAGCGGCGAGGTCCTCCTTCGTGTCGAAGGTGACGATGAGCGCGAGGTCAAAGCTGCGCTCGCTGTGCTTGAAGTCCCGCCCGGTCTCGATGCTGTGGATTTCGGGAATCCTGTCTTTGAGCGCGAGCAGCATTTCGCCGGCAACCGACGCCTGCTCGTCCGGATTTTCAAATTTGGTAAAGACGATGTGCTTGATCATGCGTATGTCTCCTTTTATTTTGAACCGTTATTTTATCAGAAGTTTTGCTGGCAGGCCAGAATCAGCGAGTCCTCCGCTTTTGCCAGTCCCTGTTTCTGCTTCCACTCCACCGCGATGAAATCGTCCAGCATTTTCACCAGCTGTTCGTAGCTGCGCTTTTTTGCGCTGGCGACCGCTTTTTTCGCCGGATACGGCTTCATGCCCAAGATCTGCGCGATCTGCGCCTCGTTTTTTCCGTCCAGCAGCAGTTGCTTCGCGCCCAGCACGCCGCGCACGTTCCGCTCGCACAGCGTCGCTAGCCCGATCGCGCTTTCGGAAGGATCGCTCAGCAGCGAGGCGAGAATGCGGATTCCCTCGCGCTTGTTTCCCGCCCAGAGCGGGTCCATGATCTTAAACACCTCGTATTCGCTCGACGGCTTGACGCAGGCGTCCACCGCCTGCACCGTCACGCGGTTGCCAAAACCGACGTATGCGCCGAGCATCAGCAGCGTATTTTCCAGCGCGCCGAGGTCCACGCCGAGATACTGAATCATCTGATGCGCCGCCATGCCGTCCAGCGGGATGCCGTTTTCCTTTGCGCGCTTTTGCAGAAACGCCTGCGCCTGCGCGGGCTCGAGCGGGTTAAACGACACCGCGCGCCCCAGCGCGTCGATCGCCTTATACAGCGGATTGGTCTTCGGCGCCTTGCCCGGGCGCACGAACAGCAGCGCCGTGGTCTCCGGCACCGTTTTAACGTAGTCCTCCAGCGCGTTGGCGGTATCCGCGTCGAATTCCTGTGCCACCACCACGCGAAGATCGTCGAAAAACGGCAGCGTTTCCGCCGCGGCCTGAATGTCCGACGGCAACGGAGCCTTCAAAAACGTCGTGTTCATCTCCCGCAGGTCGGGGTTTGTGCGCTCGACGAGCGCCCGCAAGCCCTTATTGAGGCTGTACGGGTCCTCTCCGCAGAAATAGTACGCGCCGCCGACGGGTTTGCCGCCCGCCAGCTCATTGAGAAATGCGATTCCGTCCATAGGGGTTATTATACCATCCTCCGCGTTTCTTGCAAACGATTGTTCTCAAAATTCTACGCTCATGCTTCTTTTTTAGGAGAACCCCGATCGATTTCCACCCTTGTGCCGGCGTTCCGTTTCCACAAAGTTTTCCACACTCTGGGGATAACTCTGTGGATAACGGCGGAAAAATTCAAACCACAATCGAAAAATCGTCCGAAAAACGCCGTTTTCCGATGAACAAACCGTGGCCGGACCAAACGGTTGTTCACCAAATGCACAGAGTTATCCACAATGGCCCCGACTGCATGGTTCAGACCGTCCGCGCAAGCAGCGCCCAGAGCGCGGCGGACGCGGCAAAGAGCGCGCCGGCATACAGTGCGCGCCGTTTCGCGTCTCGAAGGCAGAGCCGCGAGGCAAAGAGCATCGCGGTCAGCCAAAGCAGATACGCCGCCGCCGGCGGAGGGGGTAAATACAGCGTGATGCGCCCGCCGTATCGCGCGACGGCGAGGATTCCGTCCAGCGCCACACGGCCGACCGAGCAGACGGCGCCGCCCAGCGGATACCAGAGATACGACAGCAGCACGCCGACAAACGCTGGAATCAGGAACAAGCCGGCAAACGGAAGCACAAACAGATTCGTTACGATGGAGAGCAGCTGCGCCTGCTCGAAAAACAGGCAGCTCGTCGGCAGCGTGCCAATCACCACGGCGGCGCTCGCGCCGATTAAGCCCGACGCCGCGGAACCCAGCCTCGCCAGCGGGCGCTGGAACAACGGCGCAAGCAGAACGAGCGACAGCACCGCGACAAACGAAAGCTGAAACCCCGCGCTTCAGAGCGAATACGGCCGGACGATCAGGATGAGCACAAACGCGGCGGACAGCGCGCTGAGCGCATCCAGCCGCCGCCGGAGCGGGAACGCCAGCAGACCGATGGTCATCATGATGCCGCTGCGCACGACCGGCGGGGAAAACGCCGTAATCGCCGCATACAGCGCGCAGAAGGCCGCGACCGCAGCGAAGCGCACCCAGGCGTTACGGCGAAAGAGCAGCGAAAACGCGGCCGCAAGCAGGGACACGTGCAGGCCGGACACCGCGAGCAGATGCGCGATGCCCGTGCCGCGAAAGGCGGCGAGCATCTCGTCTTCAATGTCCGACGTGTCGCCGAGCATCATGCCCTTCGCCTCGCCGGGCGCGTTCGGAAAGAGCGCCTCGATGCGACCGCCGATGTGCTCCCGCAGTCGCAGGAGCCAGCCGTATGCATCCGGCGGCGATTGTGCGATCACGGCCGTCTCGCCTTTTGCAAACGCGACGGCGAATACGCCGCTCGCCCGGTCGCCGAGGCGATATTGCTCGGCGGACGGCACGACGTCCGCCTCAGCGGAGACGATCTGTCCATAGGCGGGCGGCTCGGCAAAGTCTGAAAACAGCCGCAGCCTGCCGTCGACCGGCGTACCGTCCAGCGTTGCGTTTGCAAGGTATACGCGCCAGCTTCCGTCCTCCCGCGCCTCCGGCGTTTCGCAGATACGCCCCTGCACCGCACCCGTCCCGGTCGGCACGGACGACGGCGCGGCGAGTGCGACGCGCACGAACCCTACCGCCATGCACACGAGAAACACGACCCACATCGCCTTTTTCGCAAGCCTGGCGCCGAACGCGGCGATCAGCAGCGCGAGCGCCGCGACCAGCGCGCTAATCAGCGAAAATCCGTCTCCGATCAGCAGCCCGAACAGCAGCCCCGCCGCCGCGACGGCGGCCGGGCGCGCGTGAAACAACGGCGCGCGAATGACGCCGATCGAATAAGCGTCCCTCGGCGAAAAAAGGCGGGGGTCTTTTGCTGTTTCTCTCGTTTCTTTAGGCGGCATCGGTTCGAGTTAAACACAGGACGCCGCGTTTGTCAATCGTGTGCGGCGCGCTTGGTTGTGCGAACGCGCGGCAGGGTGTTATACTGACTACGACACTACGGTTTGCCGCGCTTTTTTACGCGGACGGACAGGAAAGATTGCACATGAAATGGTTGGAACTCTGCGTCTACACGACCGACGCGGGACTGGATGCGGTGACGTTCGCGTTTTCGAAAGCCGGCATCGATCAGGTGAGCATTGAAGAGAGCCACGAGCGCGCGATGGCGTTTTTAAACGAGCGCGCGGTCTACTGGGACTTTGCGGATGCGGACAAGGTCGGCGTGGACGAACCCTGCGTCAAGGCGTATGTGGCGGACGTGCCCGAAAGCGCGCCGGTGGTCGCCGAAGTCAAGCGCGAGATCGCGCATCTTCGGGAAACGGACCTCGGCTTCGACGCAGGCTCGCTTCTCGTCGTGGTCAACCGCATGGACGACGCGGACTGGGAAAACAACTGGAAGGCATACTATAAGCCGCTCAATATCGGAGCGCGGCTGTATGTGCTGCCCTGCTGGATAGAGGAGCCCGCGCCCGAAGGTCGGGTGACGCTGAAGCTCGATCCCGGCGTGGCCTTCGGCACCGGCGAGCACCACACCACGCGCATGTGCCTCGAGCTGCTCGAAACCGTGGTCAAGCCGGGCGACGACATGCTCGACCTCGGCTGCGGCAGCGGCATCCTCTCCGTCGCCTCCGTCCTGCTCGGCGCAAAGCACGCCGTCGCGGTGGACATCGACCCCGTAGCCGAACACGTCGCGCGCGAAAACGCCGCCATGAACGGCGTGGACGGCTCGAACTACGACGTGCTGATCGGCGATCTGATGAGCGACGAAGCGCTCTGCGCGCGCATCCGGCGCGGCTACGACGTCGTTGCGGCAAACATCGTTGCGGGGGTCATCATCGCCATTGCGCCGTTTGCAAGAACCTGCTGCAAAACGGGCACGCCGTTTATCGTCTCCGGCATCATAGACGAGCGGGAGGTCGAGGTAACAGCCGCCGTGACTGCGGCGGGCTTCTCCGTGGAAACCGTACTGCGCAGCGAGGGTTGGGTGGCCATGCTGCTGCGCGCACAGGGGTAACGCGCATGCGCCGGTTTTTCTGCGACGACATCGCGGGCGGCACCGCAACCATCACGGGCGACGACGCGCACCACATCGGCCGCGTGCTCCGCATGAAGGCGGGGGACACGCTCTCGCTCTGCGACGGCGCGGGCTACGAATACGACGCGGTGATTACCTCCGTCTCTGCGGAGGCGGCCGTCTGCGCGGTAGGAGAGCGGCGAAAGAGCGGCGCGGAAAGCCCCGTTCAGGTGACGCTGTTCCAGTGCCTGCCCAAGACGGGCAAGCTGGAGACCATCGTGCAAAAATGCACGGAGCTCGGCGTATTCGCCGTTGCGCCCGTGCTCTCCGCGCGCTGCGTGGTCGTGCCAAACAAGGATTTTGAAAAAAAGCGCGAGCGTTACGCCCGCGTCGCCGCCGAAGCGGCCAAGCAGAGCCGCCGCGCGTTGGTGCCCGAGGTGCTGCCGCTTGTCGAGCTCAAGCAAATCGACCCACGGGCGTTCGACCTGTTTTTGGTCGCCTATGAAGAGGAAACCGCCCGCTCGCTCAAGCAGGCGCTGCGCGCGGCAAGCGCGCCGCAGCGCATCGCGCTTTTCATCGGCCCCGAAGGCGGGCTGGAAGAAAGCGAAGTAGCACGCCTCACGGGCGCGGGCGCGGTGAGCGTCTCCCTCGGGGCGCGCATCCTGCGCACCGAGACGGCCGGCATGGCGATGCTCGCGCAGGTGCTCTACGAGGTAGGGTCATGATGACGAAAAGAGTCATGCTTCCGCATGGATCATTTGAGGCAACAATATGAAAGCGGCGCTGACCACGCTCGGCTGCAAGGTAAACCACTATGAAACCGAAGCCATGCGCGAGCTCTTCGCGCAGGACGGCTGGGAACTCGTGGACTTTTCCGACACGGCGGACGTCTACGTGGTGAACACCTGCACCGTAACGCAGACGAGCGACACGAAGTCGCGCCAGATGATCGCCCGCGCGCACCGCAGCAACCCGGACGCGCTGGTCGTCGCCGTCGGCTGCTATGCGCAGACCGCGCCGGAGACCGTCGCGGCGCTGGAGGGCGTCGGGCTCGTCGTCGGCACCGACGGACGAAAAGAAATCGTCTCCCGCGTAAAAGAGGCGCTTCTGGCGAAGTCCGGCGAAGCATACGTTTCCCCGATCCAAGAAATGCGAACGTTCGAACCGCTTTCCGCCGTGCGCGACTCGCGCACGCGCGCCACGCTGAAGATTCAGGACGGCTGCGTCAACTTCTGCTCCTACTGCATCATTCCCTATGCGCGCGGCCCCCTGCGCTCCCGTCCGCTGGACGAAATCTCCGGCGAAGTGGCGCTACTTGCCGCGGAGGGATACCGGGAGATCGTGCTCACGGGCATCCACCTCGCGAGTTACGGGCGCGATTTTACAGAAAAAAGCGCGACGCTGCTCGACGCCATCGCGCGCGCAAGCGAGCCTGACGGCATAAAGCGCATCCGCCTCGGCTCGCTCGAGCCGCTGTTTGTCACCGGGGCGACGGCAAAAGCACTCTCCGAGAACCCGAAGATCTGCCGCCAGTTCCACCTTTCGCTCCAGAGCGGGTCGGACACGGTGCTGAAGCGCATGAACCGGCGCTATACGGCAGAAGAATACCTGCAGGCCGTCGGACTGCTGCGACAATACATGCCGGACTGCGCCGTCACCACGGACGTGATCGCGGGCTTTCCCGGCGAGACGGAGCAGGAGCACCGCGAGACGCTCGCGTTCTGCGAGCGCGCGGCGTTTGCGCGGATGCACGTGTTTCCCTTTTCGCTGCGCAAGGGCACAAAGGCGGAAACCCTCGGCGGACAGCTGCCCAGGGCGGTCAAGGAAGCGCGGGCAAAGGAGCTCCTTTCGTTGGGCAAACGCCTGACGGCGCAATCCCTGCGCGCGCAGATCGGCAGCGTGGTCGAGGTGCTGGCCGAAAGCGACGGCGCGGGCTACAGCGGCAATTACATCCGCGTCCGCACCGACGCGCCGGAGGGCGACATCGTTCGCATCCGCCTCGAGGGATTCGACGGAGAGATGGCGTTCGGCGCACGTTTGGATTGAATTGATACGGGCAAACGGGGTACAATAGACAAAAGGAGTTGAGACAACAAATGAGCAGCTGCATCTTCTGTAAGATCGTCGCGGGCGAGCTTCCCTCGAAAAAAGTATACGAGGACGATCTGGTCGTCGCGATTCACGACATCGAGCCGCAGTCCCCCGTGCATGTGCTCGTCGTGCCGAAAAAGCACATCTCGGGCGTAAACGAGATCACCGCCGAGGACGAGGCCATCATCGGCCATTCGTATGCGGTGATATCGAACCTCGTCAAAGAACTCGGCGTGGCCGAAACGGGCTACCGCGTGGTCGTCAACAGCGGGCGGGACGGACAGCAGAGCGTTCCGCATCTGCATTTCCATATACTGGGCGGCAGGATGCTGGCGTGGCCTCCGGGTTGAGTTTTTATTCGCCGAAACAGTTAAAGCTGTTTCGGCGGTCAGGCGCCGGCGTGGCCTTGGGGTTAAATTTTTCTATTCATCAAAACTGGTAAACTGTTTCGGCGCGAGGCGTCGGCGTTGACCTCCAGATTGAGTTTCTGTCTGTTCCAATCTTGAGAAGGATACTCGTCCTTCTCTTTTTTTGTCAATTAACCAAATATTGAACCTCTTCTGCTAAAATCGCCCTTGTTCAAATTTTCCCTGTCCCGAAAAAGAATTCGGGTGGCGGCAGGCAAAATGTGTTACTATACTGGTATCGACACGAGAGGAACGCTCCCGCATGCCCTTAACCCTAGGAACACGCCTGATCAAGGCGCAGCTGCGGCTGGCAAAACCCTTTGCGCGCTTTACCGGCATAGAGGCCGCCCGAAAGGCGCAGGACCAGCTCGGCCGCATGACCGCGGCCATCCTGAAAACAAAGGTCGGCTTCGAGCCGGTCGAATTCGCACAATTCTCCGCCTGCTACGCCGTTTCGCACGCCTGCGAAGCGCCTTGCGACCGCGTGGTGCTCTATCTGCACGGCGGCGGCTACACGGCCGGCGGGCTGGACTATGCAAAAGGGTTCGGCGCGCTGCTTGCGGCGCAGACGCGGCTGACCGTGTTCTGCGCGGCCTATCGCCTCGCGCCGGAGCATAAGTTTCCCGCCGCGCAGGACGACGCGCTCGCGGCCTATCAGTTTTTGCTCGATTCCGGCTATGCGCCGGAGCAGATCGCGCTCGCGGGCGAAAGCGCCGGCGGCGGACTCGCGCTGAGTCTCGGCCTGCGCCTGCGGGACGAAGGAAAGCCCATGCCGGCCTGCGTCGTCGCCATCTCCCCCTGGGCGGATCTCACGCTTTCCGGCTCGTCCTACAGCAACAACGTCCTGCGCGATCCCACGCTGATTCGCGAGTCCCTTGCGTATTATGCCATCGCCTACGCCGCCGGACATGAGGGCGAAGCGTATGTTTCCCCCGTGCTCGGGGATTTTTCGGGATTTCCGCCCTGCCTGCTCTTTGCCGGCAGCGACGAAATCCTGCTCTCGGACGCGAAGACCGTACAGAAAAGGCTCGTTCAGGCGGGCGTCGACAGCGAGCTCGTCGTCGAGGACGGCATGTGGCACGTCTACCCGCTCTATGGCACGCCCGAAAGCAAGCGCGCGCTCGAGCGGATGTCCTTCTTTATCCGCGCAAAGCTGGGGCTGGGCCTGTAACGCCGGCCACGCAACCAAAGGAACAAGCTATGCCAAAAAAGAAAAACGCATCGAAATGGATGAAGCTCGACAACGCGGCGCTCATCTACCCCGCAACGATGAACCGCAGCTGGACGGCGCTCTTCCGCCTCTCGGCGACGCTGACCGAACGCGTCGACGAGGACATCCTCGAGGTTGCGCAGAAGCGCACCCTGCGCCGCCTTCCGTGGTTTGCCTACAAGCTCAAGCGCGGGCTGTTCTGGTTTTACCTCGAGCACAGCGACGATCTGCCGCGCATCGAGGAGGACGTCGCCAACCCCTGCGTACGCATGCGCCTCAACGAAAACGACGGCTTTTGCATGCGCGTGCGGTATTATCACAACCGCATCGCGGTGGAGTTTTTTCATGTACTGACCGACGGAACGGGCGGGCAGGTCTTCCTGCAGACGCTCGTCGCCGAATACCTGCGCCTGAAATACGGCGCGAATATCCCGCGAGGCGATAAAATTCTCGACTGCTCCGAGCCGTCCCAGCCCGAGGAGACGGAGGACAGCTTCGCCGTGCATTCTGGCAAGATCACGCAGTCCCGTAAGGAAGTCAAGGCCTACCACATCAAGGGGACGGACGAGCGCAGCGGCTTTGTGCACATCATCACCGGCTCCATGAACGCCGCGGACGTGCTGGCAAAGGCGCGCGAAAAGGGCGTGAGCGTCACGGAATATCTCACGGCGGCGCTGATCCTCTCCGTGGACGCCATCCAGCGGCGGCGCGTGCCGAGCGTGCACAAATACAAGCCGGTCAAGCTCTCGGTGCCGATCAATCTGAGAAACGTATTTCCGAGCAAGACGCTGAGAAACTTCGCCAACTACGTCAACCCCGGCATCGATCCGCGGCTCGGCGAATATACCTTTGACGAGACGCTGAACATCGTGCATCATTTCATGGCGATGGAAGTCACCCCGAAGCTGCTGAACGTCAAGATCACGACCAACGTGCGTTCCGAGCGCAACGCCGTGCTGCGGCTCATGCCGCTGTTCATCAAAAACATGGCGCTCAAATACGTCTATTCGCAGGTGGGGGATGCGCTCTCCTCCACGACGCTGAGCAACCTCGGCGTGGCAAAGCTGCCCGAGGAGATGGCGCAGTATGTGCGCCGCATGGACTTTATCCTTGGCCCGCTGGCGGACAACCGCGTCTGTTGCGCCTCGCTGACCTACAACGGCCGGCTCCGCGTGAACTTCACCCGCACCATCGCCGAGCCGGTGCTCGAGCGCGAGTTTTTCACGCGCCTCGTCAAGCTCGGCATCCCCGTCAAGGTGGAAAGCAACCAGCAAAGCTGACGGCGGCCGCCCGCCGAAATCGAATGTTTCGTTCGCACGATATCCGGAGGTACAGATTATTATGAGTTACTGCGTCAACTGCGGCGTGGAGCTGCAAAAGAGCGAGCCGCGCTGCCCGCTCTGCGGCACGGAGGTCATCAACCCCAATGAAATCGCCGAGGAAAAGCCCGTTCGCCCGTATCCGAGCCATGTGGAGCACCTCGACCGGAGCGTGGACCGGCGCTACATCGCGTCGTTCATTTCACTGCTGCTGCTCATTCCGCTGTTTACGACGATGCTCGCCAACATCCTCGTCTCCGGCGGGCTGACCTGGAGCTATCTCGTGCTCGGCGGGGAGCTGGTGGTCTTTACGGTGTTTCTTCTACCCATGATCGCGCGCATGCCGAAGGTGCTGTACGCCGCCATCGACGCGGTCGCCGTCGGCGTGCTACTGCTGCTCATCCGCGTGCTCACGCAGAGCGAGTGGGACTGGCTCTTGCTGCTGGGACTCCCGATCACCGGCCTGGCAACGCTGATGTGCTGGTTTTTCAGCGCGATGGCCTCGCCGAAATGCCGCCTGCCGGTGCTCGTACGGTTCACCTTTGCGCTCGCCTGCGTCGGGCTGTTCGTCGTCGCCATCGAGTTTTTCATCGGCCTGTACATGCATGCCATCTTCTGGCCGACGTGGTCGTTGTATGTGCTCTTTCCCTGTCTCGTGCTCGCCTCCTCGCTGCTGCTGCTCAACCGCAGGGCGCGCGTGAAGGAGGAGATCAAAAAGAGGTTTTATTTTTAAGCGCAGATTGCGTCAGCGCGCAAAAAAACCGCCGAACGTTCGGCGGTTTTTGTTTGTTTCTTCGTTTATTCATTTTCTTCCGGTTTGTCTTCTTCCGGTTGGTCTTCGGGCTGTGCCGCCGGCTCTTCCGGCTCCGGTTCGGATGCCTTCGCGGGAGCGGCTTGCGCCGCCGCGCCGTCCGTTTTCTTTTTCTTCTTCGGCTCTTCTTCCACCGGCATCGGCAGATCGAGCACCGTCTTTTTCAGCACGCCCAGCTTGATCAGTACGAGCAGCGCAATGCCGCCGAGCACGACAAATATGCTGATGAACTGGCTCGTCGACAGCGCGCCGACAAAGCCGCGCTCGTCGTTTCGAAAGAACTCGATGCCAAATCTCCAAGCCCCATAGAGCACCATATACCACGCGGTGACGTTGCCGAACGGCTTTTTCTTTTTCAGCATCAGCACCAGAACGACGCAGAGGATGAAGAGAAACGCGCTCTCCATAAGCTGCGTCGGCAGCAGCGCCACCCCCGCCGGGGCCACGGCGCCTTCGGGGAACGTGATCGAGATCGGCGATTCGCAGGCCACGCCGTAGCAGCAGCCCGCAAAAAAGCAGCCGATGCGCCCGAACGCGTGCCCGAGCACCAGCCCGGGGATAAAATAGTCCGTCAGCGAGAAAAACGGCAGCTTTTTTCTGAGCGCGTAGATTGCGACGCCGCCCAGCCCGCCGATGAGCGCGCCGTAAAACACGAATCCCTCGCGCAGCGTGTGCAGCAGGTAAGCCGGATCCGCGACGATCTGCTTCAACTCGGTAACCCAGTAGAGAACTTTCGCCCCGAGAAACCCGAGGATGATGGCCCACAGCGCGGCGGAAAGCGCCTGATCCTCCGAAAAGCGGGTGTGCTTACGCGTGACCCCGATCAGGATAAACGCCGCGAGCATGCCACAGGCGGACATGACGCCATACATGGGAATGGTCAGCCCGAAGGCCTGAAAAGATGGTAACATAACGCTCCTTTAAGATACGGTCCTTCAACATGGCAGAAAGAGAGGGCGATCGCCCTCTCTTTCCGTTCGGTTCTACATGATTTCCGGCAGAATGACATACTGCCAGATGCCCGCCGCCGCGGCGACGCCGATCACCACGACGGCGATGGTGACGAGGATGGTGACGATGCCCGCGATCAGGCCGACGACGCTCGTGACATAGCCCGCGGTGTTCATGCTGTTTTCCTTGAAGCCGTGCGCCTCCGCAAACTTGCGGTTCGAGCGGCTCATGGTGAGCCCTACGATGGCGAGCACGAGGCCGACGATCGGAAACCAGGTGACGACCAGGCTTACGATGCCGAGCACCATTGCGGTCACCGAGGATTTGTTGTGAGACTGCTGTTCGGGGGTTAACGGTGCCGAATACTGTTCCATAGCTGCGCCTCCTGTAATAAAAGTCGATGGTTTGCCGCATGGAATTGCGCCCTTTGCGCATCCCTGTTGAACGGATAAAATTGTATCACGATTTGCCGGCGGCGTAAAGCGAACCAGCGAGCGCGCTTTGGCCGAAAAGCCACTTAAAAGAACAGCCCCCTCCTGCGCGCGGCGCTCCCCCAACGCCGCCTTGCCCCGCATTTATTGTCTGACCACCTCAAAGAGGAGATCCCCCTCCTGCACGCGGCGTTCCCCAGCGCCGCCTTGCCCGCATTCATTGACAAACCACCTCAAAGAGGAGATCCCCCTCCTGCGCGCGGCGTTCCCCAACGCCGCCTTGCCCCCGCATTCATTGACAAACCACCTTAAAGAGGATATCCTACATATTTAGGATAGTTTCGGAGGACAATGTTTCATGCAGGAACGCTACGACCCACAGGCCATCGAAGAAAAGTGGCAGAAAATCTGGGCGGACACCCATTGCTTCGAGGCCAAAACCGACCCCTCGAAGACAAAGTATTACCCCATGATCGAATTTCCCTACCCGTCCGGGCAGGGGCTTCACGTCGGCCATCCGCGCCCGTTTACGGCGATGGACGTTATCGCGCGCAAGCGCCGCATGGAGGGCTACAACGTGCTTTATCCCATCGGCTACGACGCCTTCGGCCTGCCGACGGAGAACTACGCCATCAAGACCGGCATCCATCCGGCCAAGGTGACGCACGACAACATCATCCGCTTCCGCAGCCAGCTCCAGCGGCTCGGCTATTCGTTCGACTATTCGCGCGAGGTCAACACCTCCGACCCGAACTATTATAAATGGACGCAGTGGATCTTCCTCAAGTTCTATGAAAAGGGGCTTGCCTACAAGGCGGAAATCCCGATCAACTTCTGCACGAGCTGCAAAGTCGGCCTCGCCAACGAAGAGGTGGTGGACGGCGTCTGCGAGCGTTGCGGCGGCGAGGTCATCCGCATGGTGCGCTCCCAGTGGATGCTCAAGATCACGGCATACGCCCAGCGGCTGATCGACGATCTCGACACCGTGGACTATCTCGAAAAGATCAAAGCGCAGCAGATCAACTGGATCGGCCGCAGCGAGGGCGCGCTCGTCAACTTCCCGCTCGCAGGGCTGGACGAAACGCTCACGGTCTTCACCACGCGTCCGGACACGCTCTTCGGCGCGACGTATATGGTCGTATCTCCCGAGCATCCGCTCATCGAGCAGTACGCCTCCCGCATCTCCAACCTCGACGCGGTGCGCGCCTATCAGAAGACCGCCGCCGCCAAGAGCGATTTTGAGCGCAGCGAGCTGGTCAAGAACAAGACCGGCGTGCCGCTGGAAGGCATCTTTGCGGTCAATCCCGTCAACGGCGAAGAGATTCCAGTCTGGACCTCCGACTACGTACTCATGGGCTACGGCACGGGCGCGATCATGGCCGTGCCCGCGCACGACGAGCGCGACTATGCCTTTGCCAAGACCTTCGACCTGCCGATCATCGAGGTCGTCTCCGGCGGGGACATCGAAACCGAAGCGTACACCGAGTGCTCGCACGGCATCATGGTCAACTCGGGCTTCCTCAACGGCATGGAGGTATCCGAAGCCATCCCGGCGATCATCGACTATCTCGTCAAAGAGGGCATCGGCGAGCGCAAAGTGAATTTCAAGCTCCGCGACTGGGTCTTCTCGCGCCAGCGCTACTGGGGCGAGCCCATCCCGCTGGTCTATTGCGAAACCTGCGGCTGGGTGCCGATTCCCTACGACCAGCTGCCGCTCGAACTGCCGATGCTGGACGATTTTTCGCCCACCGACGACGGCAGCAGCTGTCTGGCGCGCGCCAAGGATTGGCTTCACACCACCTGCCCCAAATGCGGCGGTCCCGCGGTCCGCGAGGCGGACACCATGCCCAACTGGGCGGGCTCGAGCTGGTATTTTCTGCGCTATACGGACGCGCACAACGAAACCGAATTCGCCTCCCGCGCGGCGCTGGATTACTGGACACCCATCGACTGGTACAACGGCGGCATGGAGCACACCACGCTGCATCTGCTTTACTCGCGCTTCTGGCATAAGTTCCTCTTCGACCTCGGCCTGGTGCCGACCAGCGAACCGTATCTGAAGCGCACGAGCCACGGCATGGTGCTCGGCAGCAACGGCGAGAAGATGAGCAAATCCCGCGGAAACGTGGTCAATCCAGACGACTATATCCCCGTGTACGGCGCGGACAGCTTCCGCACCTACATCATGTTCATGGGCGCGTTTGATCAGCCGATCCCCTGGAACGAACAGGGCACGCGCGGTTGCCGCCGCTTTCTGGATCGCGTCTGGGCGCTGCAGGACATGGTGTCCGGCACGGGCGACACCGACGCGGAGATGAAGAAGAAAGTCCACGCGACCATCAAAAAGGTCGGCGAGGATTACGAGCGCATGAAGTTCAACACCGCCATCGCCGCCATGATGGCGCTGACCAACGACTTCTATGCAAAGGGAATGCTGACAAAGGACGAGCTGCACACGCTGGTGCTGCTGCTCGCGCCCGTCGCGCCGCATATCAGCGAGGAGATCAACGAGGCCCTGGGATATGCGCCGCTGCATCATGCGCCCTGGCCGGTCTACGACGAAAGCGCGCTGGTAGAGGACGAGGTCGAATACGGCGTGCAGATCAACGGCAAGGTGCGCGGACGCGTCACGTTGTCCGCCTCGCTGGACGCAAAGGCCGTCGAAGCCGCCGCGCTCGACTGCGCGGAAGTGCGGCCTTATCTCGAGGGAAAGACCGTGCGCAAGGTGATCGTGGTCAAAAACATCGTCAACATCGTGGTTGGCTGAAAAAGCAACGCAACACAAAAACGGTGCGGAGTACTCCGCGCCGTTTTTCGTTGTATAATCGCCCTCTTGTAGCACGCTGACCGCGTATGTTTTCGCAGAGGTCATGTTTTATTTGGTCAGGCGCTTTTGCCCCTTTTCTGTTTTCCCCGAATACCGACAAATACGATACACGCGACAATCGCCGCGATCAGCAACGCGAGCAATCCCTCGATCAACGGCGCGCGATTCGGTTCGTTTGCTTCTTGCGTAGAAGCAGTAGATACCGGCGTCTCGACGGGCGTAGGCGTAGCAGTCGCGATTGGCGAGGGGACGGGTTCGCCTCTCGCTTCGGCGAGGATCGCGCTCAACTCGCCCTGCGATATCTCCTCGATCGGGTATCCGTTCCACTCCGTCTCCCCGTTCGGCGCCCATTCGCCGGCGTATGCGGCGGTGTAGTAGAGGATGGGATAGGGGATGGGCTCCCCGCGGTTATCGGTTGAGTCCGAAATATAATATCTGCCATCCGGTGTTTCCCCATTCGTGCTGAACAACGACTCACCAAAGGATTTGGGGGTACCCTTCGTAAAGACAATCTGACGCAGATTGTCGCAACAATAGAACGCCTTGTCTTCTATCACCATATCGCTTGCATTCACAATCAAAGTGTGCAGTGCATAACATATCCGAAAAGCGAGCGTTTCGATTTTTATTGCTGTTTCCGGTAACTCTATTATCTGCATTTTATAACATGCGCCAAAGAGGTCAAAGCTGATCTTCGTTAGTTTTGCATTTTTGATGTAGAAACTCCCCATGTTGATACATCCTGCAAAAGCGGAAGATCCAACCGTACGAATCTCATGGTCAAGAAAAAGCTGGTTCAGCTGACTACAATCTTCAAATGCTTGATAGCCGATTGTCTGCAACTCATCAGGAAAGGAAACGGCTGCCAAACTCTTGCACCACATAAATGAGCGATTCCCGATACTCACAATGCTAAGGGGAAGGGAAATCGATGTCATATTTTGATAATGATAAAACGCTCCGTCTCCTATGTGCACAATATCCTCCGGGAGGTCGTTTATCGATGCCACTAGTTGCTTTTCAGGCACATTCGCCGCACCATACAGCGTTTTTGTCTTTGTATTCATAACCCAGCCGTTATCAATGTCAAAGCAATCGTTCCCAGGCTCAACGATTGTTTTTTGGGGAGTGATTTGATCCCAATCATAGATCTCATTCACCAAGCTCGTCACATCTCTGCCGATAACCAGCGTCTCTACATCCGATACAGAATGCTGATATTTCCATTCACCTGTCTGTTTATCCTGATCATTTTTTAAAAAATCCTTTAACCCGCTATTCTCTATAATGGTTAAAGTTCCATCCTGATACTCCCACCCGTCGCCTTCTTCGTGGTCGCTCTCGGCAAGCGCGAAGGATGGAACGAGCATCAGCAATATCAGCAGGGCAGCAACTATGGGTTTCATAAACCGGATCATGATGGTTTCTCCCGATTGAAATTCGTTTTTCACCTTTTACGCTTGCGCAATACGACTGCTACTGCGATCGCAGCTACTGCAATTAACGCAATTGCTGAAATCAACAGAATGCTCGTGATGGGCGGGGCCGCTTTGTCCTGCTTGCTTACCTCCTGCACAGGAGCGGTGGACTCCGGCGTCGCCGCAGGCGTAGGCGACGCGACGGATACAGATGCATCCTCAGACGTACTTGCGAGATTGTCGGAAATGCCGGATTCGGCAGAGTCGATCGGCCAAACGATCTCATCCCTGTCGATATCAACCAGCTTTCCATCGTCCATCCGGAAATTATCACTGCCCTCGGCAACGACGATTTCCTGCGTTATCATATGATTCAGATTCGCTTTTTCTAACGATTTCGGCAAGAGCAACCGTTTCATGGTGATTTCCGATGGTCCGGGGTACATTCCTTCGTCCGAGTACACATTAAAATATTCCAATATGAAACGCACTCCCTCCACAAACCGCAGATCATTGATCTCCATACCCCAATTAACGATGCAATAGCGATACCATCCCTCCTCGGAATAGATGGTAACGTTATGATCCTGATCGAACGACCATCCCGGATATCGGGTCACATCCGTGCGATCTTCGTCGGAAAACAGCTTGGGCGCACATTGGATCAGCTTCTGTTCTTCCGACCAGGGCAGTGCGCGGATCGGTAATCCGTTCCACTCCGTTTCGCCGTTTGGCGCCCATTTTGACGCATATTGCGCCGGATAACAGATCGTGAAAGGCCCGCTCTCCACCTCGCCGCCCTTGTAGTTGAACTGCAAATCCGAAACTTCAATGTATTCGGGCGGACCGCCCCAAAATACGATGCGCCCGCTGCCGTCGGCAGGAAATTCGATATCCCCGAACGTCGTTGGCAAAAACAATCCGTCCGTTCCGCAAAACACCAGCGTCTTAACCTTGCAGGCATCCAGTACGCCATACCATTCCGATCGGCCCAAATTTGGTACAAAACGAGTGTTGCGCGGAATGATCAGCGTATCGAAATCACAACTAAAAAATGCATATGGTTCGATTTCATCCAAGGTCGTCGGCAAAGTGATGGATGTTAGATTCTTGCACCCCATAAATGCTCCACCACCAATTTTTCTGACGCCTTCCGGAACAATCACGGATTGCAGCATCTCGCACTCCGAGAATGCAACGGAGGCGATTTCTTCTACCCCGTTGGGGATGATTACAGACCGAGCATCCGAGCGACAATTTTCGACCGCATTCGTAGCGAGATTAATCGCCACCCCGTTTTCAATCCGATAGTCCGGGTTGCCAACATAAAAGGACAAGTTTTCGTCGTCGGCATCCTCCTGCTCTGTTGCGGATGCCGTATTCAGCATACCAAAACTGAACAAAACGGCAACGACCAGAAGTATCGCTATTTTCTTTTTCACGAATGGATGCTGCATGTTTCATGCTCCGAATTCTTTCACACCCCAATGTACACTTTATCGAGCAGCTCGTCCCGCTGCGTTCGCTCATTGAAGCCGTATAAGAAGAGCCAGCCGCCCACCGCATCGACTTTGTTCGCGCGGTCCACGATTCTGTGGGTCAGCTCGACGGTGCGAAGGAGTTTCGGTGTGTCCGCACTGATGTCATAGATGAAGATCGTCTTGCCGCCGCCAATTGCCGCGATCTGACGATCCGCATACA
>JAAYUE010000020.1 GCA_012517905.1 Clostridiales bacterium
ACTTCGCTCTTCTATGCTAAGATGTTTATAGTTCATGCAATCCTCCTCCGTAGTTTTGGTTGTGTTGCAACTCCATTCTACCAGAGCCTTGCATGAACTTCTTTATTTCCCTTTGTGTTGCACTTGATAGTATAATTCACCGAGCAACAAAAAACAGTCCTGCGCTTTGCGCAGGACTGTTTTTTTTGCTTATTAAACTGAGAAATCGTCGGATCCACCGGAGGGAGTCGGTTCTTTCAAACTATCTTTTTGTAAAAAGATAGTTATTTTTTATCCCGAGAAATCGTCGGATCCGCCAGAGGGGGTCGGTTCCGCCGTAGCCGTCGGGGCTGTGGACGCTGCGGGCGTATACGGCTCGCCGGTGTTGTCGTCTATTCCGTCCCCGTCCGCATCCACGGGCGCCGGCACATAGGGAAGCCCCGTGTTGTCGTCTATTCCATCTCCGTCGGCATCCACCGGCAGCAGGTCGTTGTTCGTGTTCGCGTCGTCCGTCGTCTCGATCGGCGTACGATCGGTGTAGGACGTCGTCGAGTACACCGTGCCGCCCTTAGCGGAGAGATACAGCGTGCCGTTCGTGATGCCCTTGCTGACAAACTGCGGCAGAAGCCGCGCGAGCACGTCCATCTTGGTGTCCAGCTCCGTTGCCTGCCCGACGTGGATTTTCAGCCCGTTCTGCGCGGTCATGGTGATCGCCAGCGGCGTGGTCATGTCGATGGACTTGATCGACGCCGCGAGGTCGTATTGCTCGAGCACGGAGATGATCTGCACCAGCGTCGCGGTGGAAAAATCGTTGCCCTGTCCGAGCCGCTGGCCGAGCTGGAAGCCCGACACGGTGACGCCGGTGACCTGTATCAGATCGGAGATGTCCGTCCCGCCCGCCATGGAGAGCACGTAGCCGTTTTTGTCGATGATCACGTTGCTGTCCAGCCCGACGATGCCCGCAACGGCTTTGCGCTCGGTCACGACGATGCGCACGCGGCTCGGAAAGATATACGTCACCGAATCCACCTGCAGATACGGGTCCTGCGCGATGTTCTCCTCCGCCTTGTCGAGGTCGACAAACAGCATGTGCGTGCCAAGCTTGAGGCCGGAGCGCTCCACGATATAGTTCGCGTCGTAGTTTTCGTTTCCCATCACCACGATATCGGAAAGCAAAAAGCCGTAATACAGCGCGATGCCGACCGCCACGAGCATGAGTATGACAAACATGAAGTTGCCGAAAAGCTTTGTCGCCAGCGCATTGCGCTGCTTCTTTCGAAGCTGGCGTTCCACATACTCTTCGTGCTTTCGCGCCGCCTCGCGCGCGCGCGCTTTCTTCTCCGCCTCCGCCATGCGAATGGTCTCTTCCGTTTCGTTGATGTGGATGCGGGCCGTAGTCGAGGCGCCCGTGCGGAAGATGCGCGTGCGCGTGGTGTGCGTGCGCGCCGGCTCCTCCTCGTCCTCGTAAAAGTCGTCCTCCACGTTGTCGAAGAGGCGGATGTTTTCCTCCGTCTTTTTCTTTGCTTTCGGCTTTGCGCTTTCGCGCGGCTTTGCGGAATAGCGCAGCCTCTCCGTGTCCGAAACGACCTTTTCGCCGTCCTCCCAGGTGAGGTTGGCAAGATCCGCCGCGTCCTCTTCGTCCGAAAACTCCACGTCTTCGTCGCTGAAGAGGTGCGTCAAAGGCGGCTCGGGCGGTTCGCCATACTGGCGGTTTGCCGAAGCCGGATCAAAATCGTCGTCCGAAGGAACAGGCTCGAAGAAATTGGACCAAAAACTCTTTTTCTTCGCCTGCTTCTCGCCGGTATTCGATTGTCTGTCCTTGTCTTTCGCCATCGATCCAGACTTTCTTATCTCAACTCTGCGTCAAAGCCGTCCGCGCCGCGCGCCTACGCGCGTACCCGCTCCGGCTTGACGCTGCGCGTGTTTTTCTTCTGGGCTGCCTCCGGCTCCCCGGCCTGCAGGCTGTTGAAGCGCGAAATGCTCAGCAGCACGCCCATGGCCGCGAGGAAGATCATCATCGAGGAACCGCCCGCGCTGATGAACGGAAGCGCCTGTCCCGTCGTGGGCAGAAGGCCCGTGCAGACGCCGATGTTCACGAACACCTGCAGGCCGAAAACGACCGTGATGCCGCCGGCAAGCATGCTGCCGAAGCGGTCCCGGCACAACAGCGCGATGCGGATGCCGCGGTAAACGATGAACCCGTACGCCGCAAGCACGAGCAGCGCGCCGACCAGCCCAAGCTCCTCCGCAACGATGGCGAAGATGAAGTCCGACTCGCCGTACGTCATGTAGAGCAGCTTCTGGTGGCTGTTGTTCAGGCCCACGCCGAAGAGCCCGCCGGAGCCGAGCGCGTAGTACGACTGGATGAGCTGGTACCCGTCGCCGAGCGCGTCCTTCCATGGATCGACAAACGACGTCAGGCGCGCCAGACGATACGGTTCGATGATCGCCAGCAGCGCAAACAGCGCCGCAAGCACGACGGCGAGCAGCAGCATCTGCTTGGTGTCGCAGCCGCCGATGAAGAGCAGCGCGTAGCCCATGAGGCCCATGATAACGGCCATGGACATATTCGGCTGCAGCATGACGAGGCCGCAGATGACGCCGATGACCAGCAGCATCGGCAGCATGCCTTTTGTAAAGCTCTGCATGACCTTGTGCTTTTTTGCGGCAAACGAGGCCATGTAGAGCATCATGCCGAATTTTGCGATTTCGGAAGGCTGGATGCTCTGGCCGCCGATCACGATCCAGCGCTTCGCGCCGTTCGTCTCCTGCCCGAAGACGAGCACCGCCAGCAGCAGCGCGATCGACACGAGGATGCCGATGAGCTTGAAGCGCTCGAGCTTGCGAAAGTCGATCAGCGAGACGAGCAGCATCATCGGAAACCCGATGACGAGATAGACCGCCTGTTTGCGGATGTAGTAGTATCCGTCGTAACCGACGGACGCGGTGTTCTGCGCGTAATAGTAGCTCGCCGAAAACACCATGACAAGCCCGAATGCGCAAAGCAGGCCGACCATGAGGACGATTGGGTAATCGATATGTCCAATTCTGCGCTTGGGTCTCGCAGCGGCTCGTCTTTCCATTCTCTCTCCGATAACCGATGAAGATTTCTGCGCCGTTTGCCGGACGTATCGCCCGCGGCAGACGGCCGGCGCGCGCGTTCCGGCACTCCTTCTGCAAGGCGGCGACGGCATCGGCTCACCATAATAACGCATCGTGTATCATACCAGATCGACCGGCGGATAAAAAGGGCATGCCGAATTTGTTTTCAGATTCTTTCCAAAATGGTGCGGATTCCTCCACGCGCCGCAGGGAAATCAAGAAAGGGACGCAGGCGCGTCCCACTTGGATGATTTCGTATGGAGTTACGCGCCGAGCACGCGGGCTCGCAGCACCTCGTTCCAACGATCCGCTTCCTCGCGGATGGGCGAATGCGCGCTTTCTTCAAACCAGACCCATTCCTTTTTCGGCGCGTCCAGCGCGTCGAACCAGCGCTTTGCCAGCTCCGGCGGGGTGTTGCGGTCGTGCCTTCCCTGCGTGATGAACACCGGCATGGAAAGCTTCGCCGCGCTCTCGATAAAGTCGCAGCCGATCACGGGCTTCCAGAGTTCGCGCAGATTATAGAAAGCGCCGTTGGCATAGCGCGCGATGTCCAGAAGCGTATACTCCGGCGAGCGGAGGATGGGCAGCACCATGGAGGTGATCAGGCTCTCCTTTTTGCCGTGCGCCGCGCCGCCGTATTTCGTCATGAGGTTTCGCTGCACCATGAGGTCGTCCAGCGAAGCGTAGTAGCCGTTTTTCGGCGTGCCGATGCGCGCGAGGTCCTTCAGCGCCTTTCGATCCCCGCGCTTTTCCGCCTCGTCCAGCACGAATTCATAGGAGATGCGCTCGTTCTCCGCGCCGTCGGCAAGCTGGCCGACGCCGGTATACGCCGCAATTTTCTCCGGAATTCGCTGGCAAAGCAGCACCCCGAGATAGCTGCCGTAGCTGTGGCCGACAAGGTAGAGCTTCTCCTGCCTGAACCGCGCGAGCAGCCAGTCCACCGCCGCAACCGCGTCCCCAAGCACGGTCTCCATGTCCATATGCCTGGCGGCCTGCTCCCGCGTATAGCTCTTGCCCGAGCCGCGCTGGTCGAAGCACGCGAGCGTGAAGACGTCCGTCAGCGGGGCTTGATCCTCCAGCACAAAGTGGCGGTCGCAAACGCCCGGACCGCCGTGCAGAAACAGCAGCACGGGGTTTTGTTCGTTCGTTCCGCGGATGCGAAAGTCCAGCGTCGTGCCGTTCAGCGACAGTTTGAGGTGCTCGTCTATGGGGTAGCGCCGTTTCATATCTGTTCCTTTCTCCTCCTGGGGTTCCGGGCGGCGTATTCGATCGCCCGCCGGTTCTGGTTTTTTCCGAAAATCCTGATTTTAATTGTTTCCAATATAATACATCGTTTCGCCGCGCGCGTACAGGGGCGGCGCGCGCTTGTGAACAACCTGCTAAGAAACGGTAAACACTCTTGCCGCGCAGCGGGGTGCGGCATCCCCGCTCTTCGGATTTACCGCTGCTTTAGGCCCGATAAATTACCGCTTTTCAGCAAAAACAGGAATCTTTCCCGACTGCCGCGTCCGCGGCGCGGCGCCTCCGCCTCGGTTGACCCTGCGGCGAACGCGGTGCTATACTGTAGCCAGTTTTGAGCCAGCGTCCGCCCGGCCGCCGTGTTGCGCGCCGGGCCCCAAACCGGAAAGGACACGCATCCTATATGAACCATCGACTCAAGCCCCTGCTTACAGCGGCGCTCTCGCTGCTGCTCGCGCTCGGCCTTGCCGCCTGCGCGCTGCCCTCGCCCGTCCCCATCGAGGACGGCGCGGCGAGCACCGCCTCGGACTTCACGCCGAGCGACACCTCCGCGTCGCAGAGCGGCGTCAACTACGTCGTAGAGACGTCCGACATGGCGGGCAACACCATCCGCCTCAGCGCATACCCCAGCAGCATCGTCGTGCTCGACCCCGCGGACTGCGAAATCCTCTACGCCATCGGCGCGGGGGACGCCGTCGTGGGACGCACCATCGAGTGCGACTATCCCGACGAAACGAACCTCATCCCGTTCGTCACGGTGGACGGAAAGACGGACGCGGATCTCGTGCTGCTGCGCCAGCCGCAGCTTGTCATCATGGGCGTCGAAGACGCGGCGAACGCCGAGCTCGTCTCCGCGCTCAGCAGCGCGGGCGTGACTCTGGTCGTCACCAACGCGACGGACGTCAACAACATGTACGGGGCGATCTCGCTGCTCGGCACGGTCACCAACCACACCGCGGAGGCAAACTCCCTCGTCTCCAGCCTGATTACGTCTCTGGCCGAGGCGCAGGCAAAGATCTCCGAGCACAGCGAAACGGTCTATCTCGAGCTGACGCCGCTGGACGACGGGCTGACCACCGTGGGCGGCGGAACGATCTTCAGCTCTCTGGTTTCGCTGCTTGGATACCACAACGAATTTGAAGACCAGCAGGGCTATCTGTCCATAACGCAGGATCAGGTGGTCGGCCGCAGCCCCGGCGTGATCATCACCGCATCACAGAGCGGCGCACCGGCGGAGGACCCGGACGCGACGCCCGATCCGAATGCCGAAGCCGCGCTCACCGGACCGGACGAAATCCTCGCGCGGAGCGAATGGGCGAACGTCTCCGCGGTCAAGAGCGGCCGCGTGTACTACATCGACGCGGCGCTGCTGACCCGCGCGGGCCCGCGCGTTGCGCAGGGACTCGCCGCGCTCTACACGGCGCTCTACGAAAACACCCAGCCGTAAACCGGCCCTCGCGGAACCTGTCATCCGATATAAAAAAGCGCTCCGGAACAATCCGGAGCGCTTTTTCATTTGTCCTGAAACTCGTTTATTCGATCGCGGTAAACGCGTCCTTGTCCATGCCGCAAACGGGGCATACCCAGTCTTCCGGCAGGTCTTCAAACGCGGTGCCCGGCGCGACGCCGTTGTCGGGATCGCCCACTTCCGGGTCGTATACATAACCGCAAACGCATTCGTACTTCATCAGTTCACAACCTCCTGCTTGAAATTGAACCAGCTGGCCGTTTTTCAAGCGCATGGATGCGCCCCGGCAGTTTCGTTCTGGTCCCAATATAGCAAATTCGGGCCGCAAACACAAGTAAAATCCGTGCCGTTTTGCCGCGCCGATCCATCCGTCGTCAGCGCGGCACGAGATGATGCGCCCATATAAAGCGCGGGCGGCATTCCTGCCGCCCGCGCTGGCTCTCATCGTATCGATTCGGTTTTTATTTGCCGATGTCGCGGTAAATGTCCTCGAAGTAGGTCGTGATCGACGTATCGTTTTCCCAGGTATCCAGCTGGGTGCCCCAGGCGGTGTCCGCGCTTTGCTTGATGACGGCGGCCTTGATGTCGTCATACGCGTCCGTCAGCGAGCGCTCGCCGGCGGGTTCGTCGCCAACCAGCTGGAGGATGTAGAACATGTCGTCGATCTGGATCACGGCGGTGTGTTCGCCCGGCTTGAGCAGGCCGACCGCCTTGACGAGTTCTTCGTCCCAGTTGGTGTCCTCGCCGCCGACATACATCGTAAGCCCGGTCTCCACAAACGACGGATAGTCGGTATACATCGTATCCTCGCCGTAGGTCTTCAGCACGTCCTCAAAGCTCGTGCCCGCTTCCAGCGCGGCATAGGCTTCGTTCGCCTTATCGCGCGCGTCCTTGATGTAGTCCTCATAGAGCGCATCCGCGGCGGCTTTCTTGGTCAGATAGTCGCTCACGATCTGCGCGCCGCCTTCGATCTCCGAGGTGGTCACGCCGATGCTCGTGTCGGACGCATCCGCGTTCTGCGCGGCATACTTGTCGGCCAGCGCCGCGAGCGCCGCCGCGCCGTACTGCGTCGCGAGGTCGGTCAGCTCGTCCTGCAGCGAGGTGTAGTCGTCGGACACGTCGCCCTCTGGCGAGATGGAGATGGAGCGCACGCGCACATACCCTTCGGGCGTGTAGAGCATCGGGTCTCCGCCGTTCATCTGGAAGTCTTCCGCGGCATAGCCGTAATCCGCCGGAGTGGTGGTGTAGCTGTCCGTTTGGGAGGCGAGCAGATCGTTGTAATAGGTCTGGATCTCTTCGTCCGTCGCGGTGATGTCCTTGGTGACCTCAGCCTTGAGCGCGGTCTTCAGCGCTTCTTCGGTGTAGCGTTCGAGCATATACGCGCGGAATCCGTCGACGTCCATATCCATGCCCGCCGAGTCAAGCTGCTCTTGGAAAATCTCGAGCGTGCGCGCCTCGACGTCGCTCGCGCCCTCGCTCTGCGCCTGCGAGCGGAAGGTCTCGGAGTAGTAATCCATCTGGTCTTCCACCTGCTTCTCCACGTCCGCCTTCTCCTCGTCGGAGAGCGTGACGCCGAGCAGATCCGCCTCGTAGAGCTGGATCTTGTCGGAAACGAGCGTAGAGATCACGCTGTCCTGCATGGATTCGATGTCCTCGTCGGTCGAGGGCGCGCCCATGCCATAGTAGGAATACATCTGGACCATATAGTTATATTCGTCCAGAATGTCGCCCTTGGTAATCGTGTACTTGTCGCCGATCTTGACGGCGACCTGCGCGAGTTCTTCGTCGGTGTATTCGGCGGCATCCGAGCTCGTAGCGTTCGAGCTGGTCGCGTTGGATGCGCTCGCGTTGTCCGTGCCTTTTCCGGCGCATGCCGCAAACGACAGCGTCATTGCGACAGCCAGAAGCGCGGCGAGCGCTTTTTTCCAAGTATTGTTCATAGTCGGTGGTTTCTCCCTCTTTTATTCAGCGCCCTCTGCGCATAGGATATGTTGTTGAAGCGATTCTCCGTCGGTTTGAGGCCCGTGGGCCAATCTATATGACGGATTCTATCGCTTTGTTCATTATATGCCCGCTTCCGCGTCTACGCAACGGACAATTGTGTAAAGGAATTGTGGCAGTTTCTCGGTAATCGCCTCGGCCGTGGCGTTTTTCTGCCTTATTTCGATCGCGGGCGGGTCGCTGGCGATCAGGCGCGCGCCTTCCATATTCGATACGGCGGCGATGAGCTTGCCGCCGTCGAGCCGCGCATGCTCCGAAAACTTCAGCTTCGCCTCCCCTTCGCGCACGGTTACGCTCTCGATAAACGCGCAGGCGGCGTAGGCCTTCACTTCGGAGACGCGCATGAGGTTTGTCACGCTCTGCGGCGGCTCGCCGTAGCGGTCGATGAACTCCTCCGTCACATCCAGCAGGCTCTCCGCGCCGTCGATCTCCGCGATGCGGCGATAGGCCTTGAGCCGGAGCAGTTCGCTCGGCACATAGTCGTGCGGAATGTGCGCGTCGATGGGGATATCCACGCTCGTCTCGGTGACGGGTGCCAGCGGCCTGCCCTGCTGTTCGTCTACGGCGCGGCGCACGAGCTTGACGTAATACTCGTAGCCGACATCCGAAATGTGGCCGTGCTGCTCCGCGCCGAGCAGGCTGCCCGCGCCGCGGATCTCGAGGTCCCGCATGGCGAGCTGGAAGCCCGCGCCAAACTGTGTGAATTCGCGGATGGCCATGAGGCGCTTGGCGGCTTTTTCGTTCATCACGCGCCCGGTCTGCACCGTAAAGTACGCGTATCCGATGCGGTTGGAGCGACCGACGCGCCCGCGCAGCTGGTAGAGCTGCGCAAGCCCCATCTTGTCCGCATCCATGACCACGAGCGTGTTCGCGTTTGAAATATCCAGCCCGCTTTCGATGATGGTGGAGCAGAGCAGGACGTCCGTGCGCTGCTCCAGAAAGTCGAGCATCGCATTTTCCAGCTGCGTTTCCCCCATCTGCCCGTGCGCGATGGCGATGCGCGCCTCGGGCACGAGCGCTTCGAGCTTCCGCGCGGTCTGTTCCATGCTCTGCACGCGGTTGGAGACCACATATGCCTGACCTTTTCGCGCAAGTTCGCGCGTGAGCGCGTCCTTCACCAGCGCGTCCGTGTATTCCAGCACATAGGTCTGCACGGGGTAGCGCGCCTCCGGCGGGGTTTCGATGACGCTGATGTCGCGGATGCCGGTCATGGACATGTTCAGCGTGCGCGGAATCGGCGTCGCCGTGAGCGTAAGCACGTCCACGGTCTTTTTCATGGCCTTGATCTGCTCTTTGTGGTTCACACCGAAGCGGTGCTCCTCGTCCACGATCAAAAGCCCCAGAGACTTGTAGGTTACGTCCTTTGCCAGCAGCGCATGCGTGCCAACCACCGCGTCGATCTGTCCGTCGGCGAGCGCTTTTTTGATCTCGTTCCGCTCCCTGACGGTCTGAAAGCGGGACAGACACGCCGTCTTCACCGGAAAATCGGCGAAGCGCGAGCGCATGGTGTTGTAGTGCTGCTGGGCAAGGATGGTGGTCGGCACAAGGATCGCCGCCTGCTTTCCGTCCTGCACCGCTTTGAACACCGCGCGCAGCGCAAGCTCCGTCTTGCCGTAGCCGACGTCCCCGCAGAGCAGGCGGTCCATGGGGCGCAGCTGCTCCATATCCGCCTTGATTTCCTCCATGCTCTGCTTCTGGTCCGGCGTGAGTTCATAGGGAAAGCGTTCCTCGAACGTGCGCTGCCAGGCGGTGTCCTTCGAAAACGCGAACCCGACCGCGCTCGCGCGCTCGGCATAGAGCGCCGCAAGGTCGACCGCGAGCTTCTTTGCCGCGCTCTTGGCCTTGTTCACGCGGTTGGTCCACTCCGCGCCGCCGAGTTTGCTCAACGGCGGCGCAAGTTCTTCATCCCCGCCGCCGATGTATTTCTGCACGCGGTCAAGCTGGTCCGTCGGGATATACAGCCGGTCCCCGCCGCGGTATTCGATCAGCAGATAGTCCCGCGTGTTGCCCTGCACCGTCAGCGGCTCCACCTTGACGAAGCGGCCGACGCCGTGCGTCTCGTGGACGATATAGTCGCCCACCGAGAGCTCGGAAAACGAGAGCTGCTTTTTCGAGCGGGTGCGCTTCACCGCGCGCTCCGTGCGGCCCGTCACCTCGAACTCGGTGAAGATATTCAGCTTCAGCTGCGGATAGGAAAACCCGCGCGCAAGCTGGCCGGGCAGCACCAGCGTCTTTCCCGCGGGCAGTTCATCCGGCAGTTCGCCCGCCGCCGTGGCGGCCGCGCCGTATTCCGCGAGGTTGTCGATGAGTTCCTGCGTCTGCTCGCCCGCATAGACGGCGGTGCGCTCGCCCGCGGCGTTGAGCCGCTTGACCTCGCGCGCAATCTCGTCGAACGCGCCGAGAAACTGCGGCGCACCGCGCGATTCGAGCGAAACGATCTCCCGCGCGGCAAACTGCGGATGCGTGCGCGAGAGCGCGTATAACAGCGCCGTCCGCCCGGTGTGCAGGCGCTCCAGCGTCTCGTTTGCGCCGCGCTCCAGCGCGCCCTGTTCGGGCACGCCCTCGCCGCGCTCGAGCATGGCCTGCACGGTTTCGGCAAAGCGAAGCTGCTCGGTACGGAGCGCCTCGTCGATGAGCAACGCCTCGTCCAGCACGAGCACCGCATCCGCGGACAGGTAGTCCAGCAGCGTATCGGTCTTTGGGTAGAGCAGCGGCAGCAGTACATCGCCGCCGACGCTGGAAACGCCCTCGCGCCAGGCGTCCTCCTGATCGCTCAGACCCGGCCGGCCTTCGATGCGCTTGAGCGCGCGCGCCGTCAGTTCCTTCGGCTGCGGCGTCTCCAGCGCGGGGCGAATGCACACGCGCATCGCCTGCTCCACGCTGCGCTGGCTGACGGGATCGAAAGAGCGCATCTGGTCGATTTCGTCGCCGAAGAACTCGATGCGGACGGGGTATTCCTCACCGGGCGCGTAAACGTCCACCAGATCGCCGCGCGCGGCGGTCTGTCCGCGTCCTTCGACCATCTCCACGCGCTCGTACCCCGCGGACACAATCCGCTCGACGAGCGCGCGCGGTTCGAGCGTGTCCCCGACCGAAAGGCAGAGTTCGCTTCCGGCAAACGCCCCTCTGGGCGCGAGCGCCTGCATGAGCGCGGCGGCGCTGGCGGCGACGACGCAGGGCGCGCCGTCCAGCAGCGCGGACAGCGCGGAGATGCGCTCGCCCCTGCCCTCTCCGGAGGCGGCGTGCACGTAGACCAGCGGCGTCTCCCGCGGCAAAAAGAGCTCCGCGCGCGTTCCAAAGAGCCGCGCGCTCTGGCATAGCTGCGTCGCGGCGGTGTCCGTCGCGGTGACAAACAGCACCTGCCTCGTCCGCGCGAGCGTGCAGCAGAGGTGCGCTTTGGCGTTTGCCGCAACGCCGAACGCCGCGACCGGGCCTTTGCCCCCCTCCAGCGCGTCTTTCATGCGCCGGTAGTCTGTCGCGGTATCGAGAAGATTCAGTATGGGGTTGTGGTTCATGCTCGGCGTATTGCGTCCCCCGTATTTGCGTAGTCGGGACGCGGGCGGGCTACTGCTCCGCCTTCGTCCCGCCGATGTGTCGCTTGTTAAACTGGGCCTGCGCCTGCTGCAGCTTGCCCTCGAGAATCAGCCTGACGGCCGCCGCCGCGTCGTCGAACGCGCCCTCGAGCACGACCTGTTCGTCCTTGCCTGGCCTGCCGAGCACATGATCCTTGAGATCGCCGCTGCGCCGATCGCCGACGCCGATGCGGATGCGCGGAAAGTCCTCGCTATTCACGCAGGCGATGATGGAGCGCATGCCGTTGTGCGTGCCGGCGCTGCCTTTGTCGCGGATGCGAAGCGTGCCGACCGGCAGCTCAACGTCGTCGTAGAGCACGATCAGCCGCTCCACGGGGCATTTGTAAAAGTGCAGCAGGGCCTGAATGCAGTCCCCGGAGAGGTTCATGTAGGTCGTGGGCTTGACCAGCACCACGCGCTCGCCGTTGTAAACGCCTTCGCCGTATACGCCCGAAAAGCCGCGCTTTGTCACGCGGATGTGCAGTTCGTCCGCAATCCGGTCCAGCGCCTGAAAGCCCGCGTTGTGGCGCGTGCGCTTATACAGCAGGCCCGGGTTGCCGAGCCCGGCGACGACGTACATATCGCTTCTCCTCTCCAACGGAAATCCAACCTATCTTAGCACGATCGCGCGCTCTTGACAACCTCGCTTTGTTGGTGATACGCTAATAGAACTATATGAGCAACGACGGAAAGAGTAAGCAGGACGCGCGTTTTAATAGAGATTCGGGAGCAAGGTGAAAGCCCGAAATCGCGCCCCCGCCGAACATGGCTCCCGAGCTCCACGCGGTGAACGCTCCATTCGCCTCAGCCGCGGCGGGTCTCCGCCCGATACAGCGGAAACTTATGCCCTCCGGTTTTACGGGGAAGTAAGGTGGTTTTTCGGTCCGCCGTTTTTCGCGTGCCGTCCTTACACGAGGGCGGAGCGCGTTTTTTATTATGACTGCTATCGATTGGTTTGGAGGAAGAAAGCCCATGGACAAGAAGAAGACGTTTTATATCACGACGCCGATCTATTACCCGAGCGCGAGCCTGCACATCGGCCACGCCTACAGCACCGTCGCCACCGACGCCATCGCGCGCTATAAGCGCCAGCGCGGGTTCGACACGTTTTTTCTGACCGGTTCGGACGAACACGGCCAGAAGATCGAGCGCAAGGCCAAGGCCGCCGGCATAACGCCGCAGCAGTATGTGGACGACATCGTCGCGGGGTTTAAAGACCTCTGGAAACTGCTGGACATCTCCTACGACAAGTTCATCCGCACCACGGACGACTACCACGTCAAGGCCGTGCAGAAGATGTTCCGGCAGCTCTACGATCAGGGCGACATCTATAAGTCGAAGTACACCGGTTTCTACTGCACCCCCTGCGAAAGCTTCTGGCTCGACCGCCAGGTGAAGGACGCGGGCGGTGTCTGCCCGGACTGCGGCGGCCCTGTGGAACTCGTGGAGGAGGAAAGCTATTTCTTCCGGCTTTCGAAGTATGCCGACCGGCTGATTCAGTACATCAAAGACAACCCGACGTTCATCCAGCCGACGAGCCGCACGAACGAGATGCTGCAAAACTTCCTCCTGCCGGGCCTCGAGGACCTCTGCGTGAGCCGCACGAGCTTCACCTGGGGCATTCCGGTCGATTTCGACGGAAAACACGTGGTCTACGTCTGGCTGGACGCGCTGTCCAACTACATCACCGCGCTTGGCTGGGGCAGCGAGGACGACTCGCTCTATAGAAAGTATTGGCCCGCGGACGTGCACATCGTCGGCAAGGAGATCGTGCGCTTTCACACCATCATCTGGCCGATCATGCTCATGGCGCTCGGCGAGCCGCTGCCCAAGCAGGTGTTCGGCCACGGCTGGCTCGTGCTCGACGGCGGCAAGATGAGTAAGAGTAAGGGCAACGTGGTCGATCCCGTGCAGCTCTGCGCGCGCTACGGCGTGGACGCCATCCGCTATTTCCTCCTGCGCGAGGTGCCCTTCGGCTCCGACGGCACATTTTCCAACGAGGCGCTGATTGCGCGCATCAACACGGACCTTGCCAACGACCTCGGCAACCTGCTCAGCCGCACGGTCGCGATGATCGACAAATACTTCGGCGGCGCCCTGCCCGCGCCCGGCGCGGCGGCGGACGAGGACGCGATGCTGATCCAACTCGCAAGCGAACTGCCCGCCCGGGTGGACGCGCAGATGGACGAGCTGCACATTCCCGACGCGCTGGCGGAGATCTGGAAGCTCGTGAACGCCTGCAACAAATACATCGACGTCACCGCGCCGTGGCTGCTTGCCAAGAGCGACGAGGGCCGCGAGCGGCTTAAGACGGTGCTGTATAACCTTGCGGAGAGCCTGCGTATCGTAGGCGTATTGCTCACGCCGTTTCTCACCAGCACGCCGCAAAAACTGTTCGCCCAGCTCGGCACGGCGGATGCCTTGACGGCATACGACTCCCTCGCCTGGGGCGGCAGCGCACCCGGCGCGCAGGTGCACAAGGGCGAGGCGCTTTTCCCGCGCATCGACGCGGAGGCCGAGCTCGCCTACTTCGCCGCCGAGGCGGACAAAGCCAAAGCCACGTTAGAAGCCCCCGCCCCCAAAGAGGAAGCGGAAGAAGAAGCGCCCCTGCCGGAGGTCGAATACGACGACTTTGCCAAAGTCGATCTGCGCCTTGCCAAAGTGACCGCCTGCGAGGAGATCAAGAAGAGCAAGAAACTCTTGAAGCTCACGCTCGAGGTCGGCGAAGAGACGCGCACGGTCGTCTCCGGCATCAAGCAGTGGTATGCGCCGGAGGACCTCGTCGGCAAGACGGTGGTGCTCGTGGCCAACCTTAAGCCGGTCACGCTCTGCGGCGTGGAAAGCCGGGGCATGATCCTCTGCGCCTCCGACGCCGCGGACGAAACCCTCTCCGCTCTGACGACGATGGCGCAGATGGACAGCGGGCTGAAGGTTCGATAATCCAAGTCGGCAAAAAATGAGAGAGAGGTCTCTATGTCCGAATATACGCTCAGAGACGGGCGCACGCTGATCCTGCGCGATCCGACGATCGAGGACGCGGAGCAGATGATCGCCTATACGAAAATCGTCGGCGGCGAAACGGATTTCCTGCTGATGGATGAAAACGGCATCGAGGGCCTGACGCTCGAAGGAGAGCGGAGCTGGATTCGCTCCACGCTCGAAACGCCGAACACAAAGATGTTCCTGGGCTTTGTGGAAGGCGAGCTCGTGCTGCTCTGCGACGTGCGCGCCGCCGTGCGCAAGCGCATTGCGCATGTCGCCGGCATCGCCATCTCCATCAAGCGCGCATACTGGCACCTCGGCATCGGCTCCATCGCCATGCGCGCAATGATCGACTATGCCAAAGAGACCGGCGTGCTTCGCACGCTTTCGCTCGAGGTGCGCGAAGGAAACGGCCGCGCCATTGCGCTCTATCGGCGCTTCGGCTTCGTCGAGGTCGGTCGGCATAAGGCCCGCATCAACGTGCGCGGCACCTATTACGACGAAATCCTGATGGATCTCGACCTCACGCAAAACCCATAACGAACCCAACGGAAAGACGGCATATGAAACTATTCGATACGCACGCGCACCTAATGGACGCGCAGTTTGATCCCGACCGCAACGAGATCATCGGCTCGCTTGCCGAAGCGGGCGTGAGCGGCTTTCTGGAGGCCTGTACCGAGACGGAGGACATCCCGAAAGTGCAGGCGCTGACGCTCCTGTACGACTTCGTCTTCGGCAGCGCAGGCATCCACCCGCACTCGGCAAACTCGGCGGACAAGGCAAATCTCCTCCGCGTGGAACGCGCGCTGGAGCAAAAGAAGATCGTCGCCGTCGGCGAAATCGGGCTGGACTACCACTACGACTTCTCGCCGCGCGAGCGGCAGCGCGAGGCGTTTGCCGAGCAGCTCGACCTCGCGGTGCAGGCAAAAAAGCCGGTCATCATCCATGACCGCGAGGCGCACGGGGACGTGATGGCCCTGCTTTCGGCGCGCTGCAGCAAACTCGGCGGCGTGCTGCATTGCTATTCCGGCAGCTATGAGGACGCGGTGCGGTATGTGGACATGGGGTTTTACATCGCGTTCGGCGGCGCGCTGACCTTCAAAAACGCGACGAAGCAGCGCGCCATCGCGCAAAAGCTCCCGCTCGAGCGCATCGTGATCGAAACCGACTGCCCTTACATGACGCCGGAGCCGCTTCGGGGAACGCGCAACAGCCCCCTGAATCTGCACCTCACGCTCGAAAAGCTGGCCGAGGTGCGCGGCATGCCCGTTTCCGAGGCAGCCGAGGCGACCTTGCAAAACGCAATGGCCTTATTCGGAATTTCGCTCTGAAGCAGCACAGAAAAAGACGCTCCGCAGCAGGAGCGTCTTTTTGCATGCTATCGTGTACCCTTACATCCACCCCATCGCCCCGAAGACAATCAGCGCGAGGATGTCCACGCCGTAGATGATGCCGAGCGTGATCAGCTTGTTTTTCATCCGCTTCATGTCGTGCACGACGAACGCCATCGTGAAAAACGGCAGATACCCAAACAGCCAGACGAGATATGGCGCGGAACGGCTCCACCACGGATACTCCCAGGTGAGCAGGCCGGCATAGTTGAGGAAGCACTCGATGACGACCGCAAGCGTGGTATAGACGACCGCCAAAAACACGCGGTTGTTGATGCCGAGGATCTTTGCCTTGGGGTCTTTCGGCAGCGTGAGGCAGACCACGACGCCCATCATGGCGAACATGAACGAAATCTCGATGTTGTAGCCGATCAGCAGCAGCAGCGCCGTGTCCCCCACGCCCATCGGCGTGCCCCAGACCGGCGCGAACCCCGTCGCGTGAAACACGATGCTGTTCCAGATTTCGTTGAAGAGGTCCATGCCCCAGAGCGCGGCGCCGCCGAGCACGACGTTCCAGTTTTTCGCGGCGATCTCCTTGTTGTAGATGTACATGACGATGAGCAGCATGGGCACGACGTACCATTTGAGCGTAAGCGCAGGATTTCTTAAAATCTCCAGCGCGCTGATGGAATATGCGGACATATTGCGCCTCCTGAATGGCAGGTTGTGGATTGGATACGTTCAGCATACGCGAAATCCGCGCGTTGTCAATACGTCTGTTGCATATCCTACACGAATTGCATCGTTTCTATCAAAAAGCGCCTCTCTCGACGCGTTTCCCGCGATTTTGTGATGAACTCACAGTGCACTTCTTTTCTTTTTTCGCGTATGTGGTATACTCAAGTTAACTTCCAGATTACTTGAAAGAAGGGGGCAATTTACATGGAATACTGGAATAATTATCGCTATTATCAGATGGGCCCGTTTGGAACGATCCTGTGGCTGGCGATTGTCGTACTGGCGATCGTTGCGATGTGGAAGATCTTCGAGAAGGCGGGCGAACCCGGCTGGGCCGCGATCATTCCGTTTTACAATCTCTACGTGCTCTTCAAGATCACTTGGGGCAGCGGCTGGAAGTTCCTGCTTCTGTTGATCCCGATTGCAAACATCGTCATCCTCATCATCACCATGGTCAAGCTGGCAAAAGCGTTCGGCAAGAGCGGCGGCTTTGCGGTGGGGCTCATTTTCCTGAGCATCATCTTCTATTGCATCCTTGCCTTCGACCAGTCGCAGTACCTCGGCGTACCAGAAAAAGCATAACTGGCACAATCGCCATTCAAAAAGCGGGCGTCCCGTAAACGGAACGCCCGCTTTTTTTTGCATCTTTTCTCAAACGCGCGCGCTTAGCTCGCTTGCGCATTCGTTTTTGGTCCCGAGCAGCATGCAAAGCCCGTGCTCCAGCGCGGGCAGCACCGGCTCGAGGTTTTCGCGCACCGCCTTCGGGCTGCCGGGCAGGTTGACGATCAGCGAATCGTGATACAGCCCTGCCTGCGCCCTGGAGAGCATCGCGCGGTTGGTGATGTGCAGGCAATAGGCGCGCATCGCCTCCGGGATGCCGGGCGCGAGCCGCTCGCAGACGGCGACGGTCGCCTCGGGCGTTACGTCCCGCTTGGAAAAGCCCGTCCCGCCGCTCGTGAGAATCAGGTTTGCGCCGACCTCGTCCGCATGCCGCCGCAGCTCCGCCTCAATGAGCGGCTGCTCGTCCGGCACGATGGACGTCGCGATCACGTCGTACCCCGCGTCTTTGAGCAGCTTTGCCGCGAGCGGTCCCGCCGTATCCTCGCGCTCCCCGCGAAAGCCTTTGTCGCTGATTGTGATGACGGACGCTTTCAGCATGTCTCGCACCTCTTCCATAACAACTGCCGCCCGATCAAACCCGGGCGTACGTTCAGTATACCAGTCCCCCGGCGGAAAGACTAGCCTTCGTGCGTCTCGCTCAGCAGCATGACGTCCGCCCTGGGCAGCCGAAAACAGCGCTCTTCCCCGATTTGCAGCGCACCGCCGGCGTCCTTGCCCAGTTCCGAACGGATGGTCGCCGCCGCGCCCGCGGGGCGGAGCGTCAGAACGCGGGTAAACACGTCCTCGGTCACGTCCTCCACGCGGCAGAGCACGGCGTTTTCTTCGCCCGGCCCGCAGGGCAGGATATAGTGCGCGCGAACGCCGACATGCGTTGCCCGGGCCGGCGTTTCTTCGCAGGCGAGCGTCACGTTCCAGTCCGGCACGCGCACCCGCCCGCTGCCGAGCAATTCGGCGGACGCGCAGTTTTTACAGCCGGAAATCAGCGCGGCCTGCAGCGTCCGCGGCCGCTCGAAGAGCTCCTGCGTTGCGGACAGCGGCTCGGACGTCCCCGCGTTGAGCACGCAGACGCGCCCGCTCATGCGGTAGACCTCCCCGCGGTCGTGGGAGACGAGCAGCGCCACGCCCGGAAACTCCGAGAGGGTCTGACGCACCTCGCGCTCGAGCTGCCAGCGCAGGTGGCTGTCCAGCGCGGCGAACGGTTCGTCCAGCAGGATCGCCTCCGGCTCCCCCGCCAGCATGCGGCAGAGCGCGACGCGCTGCATCTGACCGCCGGAGAGTTCACGCGGATAGCGTCCCTCCAGCCCGTCCAGATGAAAGCGGGAGATCAGGCTCTCGCGCTTGTGTTTTCTGACGCGCGCGTCCTTTTCCAGCGACAGCCCCGCGTCGATGTTCTGCAGCACCGTCATATTGGGAAAAAGCGCATATCGCTGAAAGAGATAGCCGACCTTTCGCGCCTGCGGCGGCAGGTCGATCCCCTTGCCGGCGTCAAAGAGTACCCGCCCGTCGAGCGAGATGCGCCCTTCGTCCGGCTTTTCCACGCCCGCGATGCAGCGCAGCGTCATGCTCTTTCCGCTGCCGCTGGCGCCGAGCAGGGCGGTAACGCCCGCCTCCGCCGTAAAGGAGACGTTCAGTGTAAACCCCGGCAGCCGTTTGATGATGTTGACCGATAGCGACATGGCTTCTCCGTTTTCCGAATGTCCGATATTCTCAATATTTTCAATGGCGCCGCTTTACTTCGGGATCACCGTTTCCCGGCATTTTTGCGCGCCCAATCGGCGGCAAGGTTGCGCGTCACCATTTTTTGACGTTTTTGAGCTTTGCGTCGGCAAAGAGATTCATGAGCACCACGATGCCAAACGAAATGATGAGTATGATGGCGACCCAGAGGCCCGCCGTGAGATAGTCCCCGTTTTGAATCACCATGGCGATTCGCTGGGAAATGGTGCCGGTCTTGCCCGCGATGTTGCCCGCGAGCATGCTGGTCGCGCCGTATTCGCCGAGCGCGCGGGCAAACGTGAGGATCGTCCCGCTCACGACGCCGGGGCCGGCGGACGGCAGCACCACGCGCCAGAAGATGCGCCGCTCGCTCATGCCGAGCGTGCGCCCCGCGTAAATCAGCTCGATATCCACCTGCTCAAACGCGGCGCGGGCGTTTCGATACATCAGCGGAAAGGCGATGACGCTCGCGGCGAGGATGCAGCCGAGCCACGTCTGCACCACCTTGATGGAAAGCTCCTGATACAGAAACGTACCGATCGGTCGCCTCAGGCTGAAGATGAGCAGCAGAAAAAAGCCCGCCACCGTCGGCGGCAGCACCATCGGCAGCGTCAAAAGCCCGTCCACAAACGCTTTGGCGCGCTTGCCCATGTGCATGACGCTGCGCGCCGTCCACACGCCGAGGAAAAAACAGAGCACGGTTGCGACCAGCCCCGTCTTAAGCGAAATCCAGAGCGGGCTGTAGTCGAGCGTTTTCAGGATATCCAAGATTTCCTGCATCCCGGCGTTTCCTTTCTCAATGATTCGGCATCATTCGGCTGTTTCGCCTGATCGATATCGTATCACAGCGCAATGTAAATTGACAGAATCCGTCGAAAACGCCCGCCGCCAAACCGAATGACGGCGGGCATCCCTTCAGGCTGCGGTTGCGGCGGCCTGTCCGGGTTTCTTGCTGTCTGGCAGTCGCTTACTCGTAGATGATGAACATGTACTTTTCAAATATGGCCTTCACCGCGTCCGTCTGCAAAAACGCGATGAAGTCGTCCGCCGCCGCGCTCTCCGCCGCCGTGGCTTCGGGGTTGTTCACGCGGCAGACGGGATAGATGATGTCGCCGGTGAGCGAGGAATCGGCTATTTCGATGACGTCCACGTCGTCCTTGACGGAGTATGCGTCGGAATAGTAGACCGATCCGACCTCGTTGGAGCCTTCCTTGACCGCTTCCTTCACCTTGCTGACGTTGCTGCACTCGTTGATTTCAACGCCGCCAAGCGCCTCGGAAACCTCCGTCGTGGTGTAATCCTTCGCTTCCTTCGCGCCGTCCAGCACGCCGAGGCTGATGAGAATCTGGCGGGTATACTTGCCCGCGGGCACGCTGCCGTCCGCCAGCGCGATGCTCTTTGCCTTGGCCAGATCGGCATAGCCGGTCACCTCGGTACCGCTGCCCTTGAGCGTGATCAGCGCAAGTTTGTTGCAGAGCAGGTCCACGCGCGTTCCGGCGATCATATAGCCTTCGTCCTCGAGCGTCTTGATCTGGCTTGTCGCGGCGGAGAAGAACACGTCGCAGGCAAATCCCTCCTGCACCTGGGTCAGCAGCGTGCCGGAGCTGTCCGCGTTATAGGTGATCGTAACGTTCGGCTGCGCCGCGCTGTAGAGAGGGATGATCTCCTGAAACGCCCCTTCCAAACTCGCGGCGATGAAAAGCTGCACCTCGGCGGCCTCCAGCGGGGCGGCGGTGGGTTCGGGCGTTACGGCCGGCGCTTCGGCCGCGGGTTCGGCCGCAACCAGCGTCGGAGCGGGCGTTTCGGTCGTCGCGGGCGCGGCGCTCTGCGCGCATGCGCCCAGCATCGCCGTCATGACGACGACGCAAATCAGGGCAATCCATTTCTTCATGTATCTATTTTCCTTTCGATCGTTCATTTATATGGCGCGCGGAGCCGGCCGGACTTCCGCGATAACCACCGAAAGAACAGACGGACAATGAAGAACTGATTTCGTATCGCTTCTTCCGTTACTCCTTGCCGAACCCGCAGTTGGGATAGGTGCATACCTCGCACTGCAGGCAGAGTCCGCCGCTGCCGAGCCTCGTCAGATCGCTTCTTTTGATGCGCATGCCGGCGACGATCCGCGGCAAGACGATGTCAAAGATGGACGCGCGCGAATACATCACGCAGCCCGGCAGGCCCATCACGGGCACGCCGTCCTCATAATAGCCGAGCAGGAACATCGCCCCCGGCAGCACGGGCGCGCCATAGGTCACGATATCCGCCCCGCTGTCGCGGATGGCGGCGGGCGTGCGGTCGTCGGGATCGACGCTCATGCCGCCCGTGCAGAGCACGATGTCCACGCCCGTGGCGCGAACTTCGGCAATCGCCTGCACGATGTGCTCCGTTTGATCGTCCGTGATGCGGTGTTCGGCAAGCGTCACGCCGAACGCGGCGAGCTTGCGCTCCACGACGGGCGTAAACCGATCGACGATGCGCCCGTGAAATACCTCGTTGCCCGTGGTCACGACGCCCGCCCGGAGACCTTTTCGAAACGGATGCAGCCGCATCAGCGGCTCCGGGCCGACGAGCGCCTGCGCCTCCTCGATGCGGCGGCGGTCGATCAGCAGCGGAATGATCCGCGTGCCGCCGAGCTTGTCCCCCGCCTTGACCGCGGTGTTCGTGTGCCGCGTGGCGACCATGACGTCCGGCAAATCGTTCAGCGCGTCGAGGCGCGCGATATCCACGGTGAACACCCCGTCTTCGGTGGCAAAGAGCTCGATTTTGCCCTCTTTCACCGCGCCGCGCCGCATATGCTCGCTTTCGCAGAGCGCCGCGAGAAGGTCCGCCGCCTCGTTTTCATGCAGGGTGTTTTCATCCACCTCCCATACGTAGAGGTGGTCTTTCCCCATCGAGAGCAACATGGGAATATCGTCCTCGGTCACGACGTGGCCTTTTTGAAACTGCGCGTCTTTGGATTCGCCGGGGACGATGCGGGTCAGGTCGTGGCAGAGCACGTGTCCGACCGCGTCTTTCGTGTCGATGAGTTTCATACGGGTATGATACCATTATTTTTTAAAAAAACAACGGTTTCCCTCCTGTCTGCTAAAATTTAATTTGGTGTGGTGAAAAAAAGCGGGCTTCGCCCGCAGAGTATCCAAGCAACCGGTTCACGCCTCCACGGCGATCTCGTCGCCGACTGCGATCGAGCCGGGGGTCAGCACGCGCACGAAGATGCCTTCGTGCGGCATGATGCATTGGCCGACCTTTTTGTAGACCTCGCAGTGCTGGTGGCACTCTTTGCCGATCTGCGTCACCTCGACGCGGCAGTCTCCGATACGCAGCACCGCGCCGACCGGAATAGTAAACAGCTCGATGCCCTCGGTCGTGATGTTTTCGGCGAACATGCCGGGCACAAGGCTGTCGAGCCCGAGCGCGATCATCTTGTCGATGCTCTCCTGCGCCAGCAGGCTGATCTGGCGGTGCCAGTTGCCCGCGTGCGCATCGCCGACGATGCCGTGGTCAACCTTGATCTCCGCCCGCTCAACCGGCTGCTTGAAGGTGCCCTTCTTCGTACTGATGTTGATGGATGTAACCTTTGCCACGTGTACTCCCGCCATTCTGTCGTTGTGTTTGATCGATCAGCCGCCGATATGGCTCATGTTCTTTTCGGCGGCAAACCCCTCGCTGAAGCAGTGCGTCTCCGGCTTGAGGCGAATCGCCCGCAGGATGACCTGCGTCAGCGCCTCATCGTCGCCGCTTTTGAGCGCAAGTTTGAGCGAAAACTCTTCGTTGGAGCCGAGGCAGGGGCGCAGCATGCCGTCGCTCATGACGCGAACGCGGTTGCAGTCCGCGCAAAAGCGGTGCGACACGGGGTCGATCAGCCCCACCCGCCCGACGTAGCCCGGCATGCGATAGTCCCGCGAGGGCTGGCCCGCGTATATGGGCGGGACGGCTTCCAGCGCCGGAAACCGCCGCAGCAGTTCGCCGCCCGTCACGCGAAGATCCGCGCGGTCCGTCTCGCCCAGCGGCATATATTCGATAAAGCGCACATACACCGGCCGGTGCTTCGTCAGTTCGATGAAGTCGCCGACCTCGTCGTCGTTTTGCCCGCGCAGGAGCACCACGTTCAGCTTGACCGGCGAGAATCCCTCCGCAAGCGTCTCCTCGATGCCGGTCAGCACACGCTCCAGCGAGCCGCCGCCGGTGATCTCGGCATAGCGCTCCGGCCTGAGCGAGTCGAGGCTGATGTTGAGGCGATCGAGGCCCGCTTCTTTCAGCGCGCGGCTCATCCCCGGCAGGTGCTGGCCGTTTGTGGTCATGACGATTTCGCGGATGCCCTCGACCGCGCGGATGTCCCGGATGATCTCCAGCAGGTCGCGCCGCAGCATGGGTTCGCCGCCCGTAAGGCGCACCTTATCGACCCCGAGGGACGCAAACGCGCGCACGATGCGCAAAAAGTCCCCGCGCGTCAGCTCGCTCTTCTTGGGGCAGACGCCCTCGCCCGCGCGGCAATAGGCGCAACGGAGGGTGCAGCGCTCCGTCAGCGAGAGGCGAAGATAGGTGATGTTTCTTCCAAACTGGTCGTTCATCTGACTCCTGATTTGTCAATCGAATCTTTTATACCCGGCATTTCGCGCCGATATGAATCGTTGATTCCGTTCCCGATCGGTTGGCGATCGGGTATTGTTACTCGGCGCTTATGCGATAGCATTTTTCGTTCCTGCCGCATTTGATTTTGCTGTTTGGTTTTACTGAATGATCAAATCTCTTGATCGGCGCTTATTTGCCGCAATACGTCATCTCGTCATCCCGGTGCACCGTACCGCCGCGGATCACGCGCGCAAACGCGCAGCTCTTTGGCAGCGGGCAGCGCTCGCCGCTTTGCGCCAGCATGCACACCTCGTAACACGGCTTGCCGACGCGGACGAGTTCCAGTTCGCAGGCTCCGACGGTCAGCCGTCCGCCCGTTTCCAGCGCGGCGTAGTCCAGCCCGCGCGTCACGACGTTTGCCAGAAACCGTCCGGTGCACAGCCCGCCAAGGCCGCGAATCCGTTCCTCCGCCTCGCCGGACAGCAGGCTGACCGAGCCGTCTTTCGCGCTTTTGCGGTCTCCGGCCACGCCGGTCTGCGATTCCAGCACGAGCGCTTCCACCGTCTCCCGCCCGCCGCTTTCCGGCGCGAGCGTCAGGCGTTCGGCTCGCACTCGCCCGCCTCGCGCTCATACAGGCCGCTCTTTCCGCCGCTCTTTTTCACGAGCCGCGTGCAGGCGATCTCCATGCCGCGGTCCACCGCCTTGCACATGTCGTAGATGGTCAGCGCGGCCACGCTCGCGGCGGTCAGCGCCTCCATCTCCACGCCGGTCTTTTCATCGCAGCGCGCCTGCGAAACGATATGCACCCGATCCGGCGGACAGGCGATGAGGTCCAACTTGACCGACGTCAGCGCGATCGGATGGCAGAGCGGAATCAGTTCGCTCGTGCGCTTTGCCGCGAGGATGCCCGCGATGCGCGCCGTGGCGAACACATCGCCCTTGGCCGCCGCGCCGCTCTCGATCAGGGCCAGCGTTTCTGGTTTCATGACGACGAAGCTCTCGGCAACCGCCTCGCGGCGGGTCACGTCCTTTTCGGAAACGTCCACCATGCGCGCTTCTCCGCGTTCGTTTACATGCGTCAATATCGCGTCCATCGGCCCCGCCGTCCTTTCTGCAGTTCGTCCAGCCGGAAAATCCGTTCCGCCGCATCTCGAAAATCGTTGCGGTATTTTCCACTTGCTGAAGCGGTTCTTCTTGCATATTGCAAAAAACCGATATGGTTTCAAAAAAATACCGCCGCAGGATAACTCTATCATACGGCGGCACGTAAAATTTGGCAAGTGCGTTCCATTTCTTTTGCAGGATATATTATTCTCGGCTTCACCGGCTGTCGGCTATTTCTGCGGCCAGAGTTTTTTGATGCGCCCGGGCTGATCGTATGCATAGCCGCCCAGCGCGTCGAGCCGCCGCAGAAACCCCTCGCTCGAAAGCACGCGCAAAAACGCCCGCACCTGCGGGTTTTCCATGGCTGCGAGCGAGACGAGCAGGTCGTAGGTCTCCTCGTAGACGGGCACGAAATCCAGGCCGTACATGCGCGCGGCGGCGAGGATGCCAAGCCCGCAGTCCGCGCTCCCGGCGGCGATTTGCGCCGCGACGGCGGTGTGCGTGAGTTCTTCGCGCGCGTATCCTGCAATTTGGTTCGGGGAGACGCCGCTTTGCCCGAGCAGATAGTCGAGCAGCAGGCGCGTGCCCGCGCCCTTCTGGCGGTTGACGTAACGCGCGCCGCCGGGCAGGTCGGCAACCGAGCGGATGCCGAGCGGGTTGCCCTTTGCGACGATCAGCCCCTGTGCGCGGCGCACGCACTCGACGAGCGCCACGCCGCCGTTCGGCAGGAAGCGCTCCACATAGGAGACGTTGTAGCTGCCGTCCGTTTCGTCGAGCAGATGCACGCCGCCGAGCTGCCCCTCTCCGCGTCCGACGGCGAGGATGGCGCCCATGCTGCCGACGTGCGAGGAGCTGACATATGCGCGGATGTCCTGCTGGCGCAGCTCGTCCGCCGCCTCGTCGATCAGCGGGTCGTGGCTGCCGAGGATGCGCACCGTCCGCGCGATGCGCTCGATAGGCCTGAGCAGACGCACATGCGCGCGGTCGCCCGCCTCATAGCCTTCGCAATTCTGCGGCACGTCCAGAATGCAGTCCGCTCTGGTAAACGACGTGATCACGCCCGCGCCCGCGCCGAGCGGCATGGCGGAAAGGTTGCCGTCCTCGCAGTAGCCGAGCGTGGCGCGCACGAATTCGCGGTATTTGAGGGAGGAGACGAGCTTTCGCCCCATCCGCACGCAGACGGCCTCCGCCGCCGCGCGCTCGCGCATGAGCAGGCGGTCGATCACGGGCTTGACCAGCTCCTCCAGCACGATGATGCCGGAGACCGGATAGCCCGGCACGCCGACGACGGGCTTTGCCCCGATCGCGCCAAGCACGGCGGGCTTTCCGGGGCGGATGGCGATGCCGTGGACGCAGACCTCGCCGAGCGCGCGGATGGCCGCCGCGGTTCCGTCGTCCCTGCCGGCGGACGTACCCGCGCAGAGCAGCACCATGTCGCATTCCTCTGCCGCGCGGCGCAGCGCCGCCACGATTTTCTGCGGGTCGTCCGGCACGACGGGAAAAGCCACGCCCTCCGCGCCCCAGCGGCGCAGCATGGCGCAGAACACGGCGGAGTTGAACTCCATCACCTCGCCCGCCTTCGGGCTGCCGCCCGGCGGAACAATCTCGTCCCCGGTCGGCACGATGCCCACGCGCGGCTGCGCAATCGTTTCCAGAGACAGCACCCCGCCCGCGAGCAAGGCGCCGATCATGGCGGGCTCGATTTCGGTAAACGACGGCAGGATCATATCCCCCGCCGAGATATCTTCGCCGATCTGGCGCACATGCTGCCAGGGCGCGGCCGCGGCGCGCAGCGTCACGCCGCCCTCGCCCTCCTCGCAGTCCTCGATCATGACCACCGCGTCGCATCCCTGCGGCAGCGGGTCGCCGGTATCCACGCGGACCCATTCGGATTCGCGCAAAACCACGGGCGTGGTCTGCGTCGCTCCAAAGGTGCGCTCCGCCGGCAGCGCGATGCCGTCCATGGCGCAGGCGACGTAGTGCGGGCTTGAAAGCCGCGCGTAGACCGCGCGCGCACTCATGCGCCCGAGCGCGTCCGCCGCGGGGATCTCTTCGGTTCGATATTGCAATTTTCTTTGCTCCAGAAACGCGAGATACTCCTTCAGCGCTTCGCCGAGCGAGGTATTGGTCAAATACGCATAGTTGCTCATAGGTCCCTCTTCAAAATAGAATCACGTCCACGCGCGCGCCGCTTGGCAGTCCTTCCGCGTCGCGCGGAATGCGGATATATCCATCCGCGCGGGTGAGCGGCCGCACGAGGCCGGATTTGATGAACAGCGGCTCCGCCTCCGCGCCTTTGAGCCGCACGGGCATCAGTTCCTCGCGCCCATGGTTGGACGGGACGGCCTGCGTCAGCGCGGCGGGTACGATCGTCTCGCGCAGTTCCTCTCCGGCCATCGCCGCGATCACGGGGCGCACCAGCGCGTGAAACACCAGATACGCCGCCGCCGGGTGCCCGGGCAGGCCGATCGTCAGCGTGCCATCGGTCATGCCCGCAAGCGTCGGTTTACCGGGCTTGAGCGCAAGCCCGTGAAAAAACACGCGCCCGAGCGCCTCCAGACAACGCGCCGCCGCATCCTTCGCCCCCGCAGAGCTTCCGCCGGAGAGCAGCAGCAGATCGCAGCGCTCGGCAGCCTCCCGCATGGCGCGCTTCAGAGCCGTCTCGTCGTCCGGCACGCGCCCGAAAAAGCGCGCGTCCGCGCCCGCTTCTTCGCAGGCGGCGGTCAGCATCGGTCCGTTCAGGTCGCGTATCTGCGCGCCGGCCGGCGTCTCGCCGGGATCGATCAATTCGTCTCCCGTAGAGAGCACCCCGACCCGCGGGCGTGCGCTGACCGGCGCCTCTGCAACGCCAAGTGCGGCGAGCAGCCCGACGTCCCGCGCGCTGAGCCGCCGACCGGCCGGCAGCAGCGGTTCGCCCCGCCTCACATCATCCCCGCGAAACACCACGTGCCTGCCAGGAACCGCGGCAGCTTCCACGGCGACAAGTCCGCCGGGCAGCGTCTCCGCCTCCTCCAGCATGACCATCGCGTCCGCGCCCTGCGGCAGCTCGCCGCCCGTCCAGACCGCGGCGCATGTCCCCGCGCCGAGCGCAAAGCCCGCGCGCTCACCCATCTTTACCTCGCCGGCAAGGCGCAGCAGCGAAGGCAGCGCGGCGGACGCGCCGAAGGTATCCCGCGAAAGTACGGCGAACCCATCCACCGCGCTGCGGTCAAACGCCGGCAAATCGGCGTCGGCCGCGATGCTTTTTGCCAAAACGCGTCCCGAAACCGACTCCAACGGGACGGATTCGGCCAGAAATCCGTGTTTTTTCGCTATTTTCAGCACGAAATTTTGCGCTTCTTCCAGCGTCAGGACGTTCAGCATGGCAGATTCGGCATTTCCCTTCGTATTTTCTGCAACTAACCACATGTGGTAGCAAAATCGATGTATTTTCTTGCAAAAATCTCACTCATTATACCAAATTACGCGGAAAAAGGATACCCATCCCCCACCGTTCCGAAAATTTCGGATTTCTTATGCAAAAACGCCGGAAAATCTGGAAAAAAACAATTTATGAACAATCCGGACCAACCACAACAATTTGTGTTTCGTTTTACAAAAAGATACAAGAATTTGATGATTATCCCTTGACAATGCATACTCAACACGATAGTATAATATTAAATTTCCATGAATATACCGTAACTCTTTTGTTACGAGATGACAGACGCCGAAGGATTTCGTTTCATGGGCGTGATTTTCGGCAGTTTGTCGGGGGAAATGCAATGGGACAGACGGGTAGGTACACTTCTTCAAACGCTGCTCCACCCAGTCGCTATCCGAGCCGCGACCGGTCTGTTCGCAATGCAAGAAAACGCGCAAAACGCAGAGTATATACATTCGTCGCATTCATTCTTTTCTTCGGTCTCGCAATCCTGTTTGCATACAAACCGGCCAGCGCCGCAACCAAGACGCTGCTGCAGTCGTTCCGCGTGGCGGACGAACAGCAGTCCGCGCCCGCGGCCGAACCGCCGGTTCAAAACGTTGTGCAGTTCCAGCCCGCGGAAGACGCGCTGGTCATGCCCGGCGCCGCCGAGTTTGCGCTGCGCGATCCCAACGCGCTCTCCATCGTCTCCTGGCAGGGCGCGAAGAACTGCGGCGAGAGCTTCGACATCACGCTCAAAGGCGTCTCCGAAACCGAGCCGATCCAGTTCAGCGCCAATAACTGCACCGTCTTTCCGCAGAACGGGACCGGTGCGGACACCTATACCATCACCGTCACCGGGGCGGGCGCCTATTCCGCGACCGCCATGTCGAGCGGAACCTCGGATCTCTGCCGCGACACGCGCACGGGCGTGGCCGGGCGCGCGGACCAGGCGCCGCTGAGCATCTCCGGCTGGGGCGGCGGAAGCGACTATTACGACCGCTTCCGCATCCAGATCTCCGGCGGCAGCACAAACGGCACGATCTCCTTCGAGGCCGACGGCTGCTCGGTCACTCCCGCAACGGGCACCGTGGATACGGTCTTCGAAGTCACCGTCACGCGCGTGGGCGCGTATGAGCTCACCGCCATGATGGACGGAAACAGCAACTACAACAGCGCCTACTCCGCGCGGCTGAGCGGCTGCTCGAGCAAGTCAAACCAGTCCCCCATCCACATCGAGGGCTGGGTGAGCGACGCAAAGAGCGGCGAGAGCTTTACCGCGCGCATCTACGGCGGCAGCACGAACGAGGCGCTTACGCTCGCCACCATCGGCTGCACCGTCTCGCAGCTTTCCTCGGACGAATACCAGATCACGATCGACGCGGTCGGCCCTTATGCCGTCACCGCGACGCGCTCCGGCAACTATGGCTACAACAGCGTGTCCGCGTCGGTCAGCGGCGTTGCCGAAAAGACGCGCTCACATACGCTCTCCGTCTCCGGCTGGGCCGAGTCGAAAAACTGCAACGACTCCTTCCCCATCAGCATCCGGGGCGGCGCTTCCGGCGCGGCAATCAGCTTCGCGGCCAGCGGCTGCATCGTCACCCCCGCGACCGGAACGACGGATACGGACTATACCGTCACCGTCACCTCCGCGGGCGGCTACTCGCTCAGCGCGGTCATGTCGGAGACGGACAACTTCGAAGCCGAGGAAACGCGCACCTATCACGGCCAGTCCGGCAAGGGCACGCAGAACGCGATCAAGATTCAGAATTGGATCGAAAGCGCGCCGGCGGGTAGCGCCTTTGAGATCACCGTGGACGGCGGCAGCGGAACGGGCGCGACGACGCTCACCACCGACAACGGCTGCGCCGCGCGTCTCAAGAGCGGCGAAACCAGCGTCTATATCATCACCGTCTATCCGCTGGCCGGCAGCGATTATTCCATCAGCGTCGGCAAGGCGGGCGACGCAACCTATGAAGCCGCCTCGCCCGTAACCTTCTCCGGCAGGACCAGCGGCGCGGTGCAGACCTCGCTTGCGGTCAACGGCTGGAACGAAAGCGTCTACTCCGGCGATTCGTTCGAAATCAGCCTCTCCGGCGGCAGCGGCAGCGGCGCGCTGGAGTTTGAGCTCTCCGGCTGCAAGATTAACCCGCAGAGCGGGTCGATCGGCGACACCTACACCGTCACGGTCACCGCGCTCGAGGGCGAGCCGTATTCCCTGATTGTCACGCGCCAGAGCGACGGCAACTATACCGCCGCCTCGATCCAGCAAAACGGCACGGCGCGCCTCTTCGAAAAATCCGCCGTCAATACGATGCTGGAGCCCGTGAAGGTCGGCACCTATTCGTGGGTCTACATCTGCGGCGGCATCGTGCTCCTCTTCGGCGTCGTGCTGCTGATCATGCAGATTTCCAACACGCCGCGCCGCCACCGCAGGCGCAGATAGAAAAACCGCACGGTAAAAGAGCCTGTCAAATTGAACTGAACCCCGGGAAATGGACATTGAAAGAAAAGAGCCTCCTATCGTAGGATAAAGCGATAGGAGGTTTTTGTATGGGAAAACAATTCGGGAAAGAAATCATGCCGCAAGTATTGGAGCTAAAAAGGCAGGGCTATA
>JAAYUE010000021.1 GCA_012517905.1 Clostridiales bacterium
TATAGCCCTGCCTTTTTAGCTCCAATACTTGCGGCATGATTTCTTTCCCGAATTGTTTTCCCATACAAAAACCTCCTATCGCTTTATCCTACGATAGGAGGCTCTTTTCTTTCAATGTCCATTTCCCGGGGTTCAGTTCACACGAGAAGCTCTTTTTGTTTCTTTTGTTACGAGAATTTTTTCGGGAAAAAGGAATCACGGCGTCAATCGATTCGGTCCGCGAAAGAGGAACATCGCCTCCTTGATGCCCGTGCCGAGCAGCAGCATCGTCAGCCGGTCCACGCCGAGGCCGAAGCCGCCGTGCGGCGGGCAGCCGTAGCGGAAGAACTCGGTGTAAAACTTTACGTCCTCGCCCAGGCTCCGCTGCTCCGCCTGGCGGCACAGCACGTCGTATCGATGCTCCCGCTGCGCGCCGGTCGTGATCTCCACCCCGCGCCAGAGCAGGTCGTATCCCTGCGGAACGCCGTTTTCCTGCATGTGATAAAACGCGCGCTTCTCCGCGGCAAAGTCCGTGACAAACAGAAACTCGTGGCCAAACTCCTCCATCGAAAAGCGAAAGGAAAGCTGTTCGACCTCGGTGGTTGTGTCTCCCTGCTCGCTCGCGGGCAAACGGTAGCCGTATCGCTTCTCCAGTTCCCGATAGAGATCCGGCAGCGCAAGGACGGGGAAGGGGAGTTTCGGCACGATCACGCTGGTTCCATAGAGCCGCTCGATCGCCTCGCCGTACTTTTGCTGTACGCGTTCGAGCGCGTAAGTCAGCAACTCCGCTTCGAGCGTCATCACGTCCCGATACGATTCGATATAGGAAAACTCCAAATCGAATCCCGTGAACTCCGTCGTATGCCGGTTGGTGTAGGACTTCTCCGCGCGAAACACCGGTCCCGTTTCGAAGATGCGCTCAAACCCAGCCGCCATCGCCATCTGTTTATAGAACTGCGGGCTCTGCGCAAGATACGCCTTCCGGCCGAAATATCCGACCTCGAAGACGTCCGCGCCGCTTTCGCTCGCCGCGGCGATGAGCTTTGGCGTATGGATTTCAAGGAAGTCCCGGCCCAGCAGAAACTCCCGCATCGCGCCGACGAGGCAGGTCTGCACCTCGAAGAGCAAGCGCTCTTTCTCCCCGCGCAGGCCGATCCAGCGATAGTCCAGCCGCGTGTCGATGTTCGCGTCCTTCGTCAGCGGAAGCGGCACGGCGAAAGAATCGACCTTCAGAGCGGACGGAATCAGTTCGCGCCCGCCCAGCTTCACCTGCGGATTTTCCCGGACCACGCCCTCGACCGACACCACAGATTCCGGCGTGAGCGCGTCGAGCAGGCCCGTCCATTCGGGGTGCAACTCTTTTTCAATGGTCGCCTGCAAGCTGCCGCTCCGGTCGCGCAGCACGAGAAACGCCATCTTGCGCGTGTTGCGGATGTGCTCGACAAACCCCTGTATCAGCACGGGCTCTTCCGGCCGCGCCTGTTGAATCAACGTTCGTTTCATTCTGTAAGCTCCTTTCGTGGTTCGAATTCCGGTCACGGCGCAGCCGCCCGTCCAGACCGGCATCATCCGCATGCCGCATTGGATCACCTCCCGATCAATAAAAAAACCCGGCTGAAATGCCGGGCGCAGAACGTCGATTTACGGTGTCGATCAAACACCGCTTTATTCGCTCTCCGGCCGGCGCGACTCATTCGCACTCGAGCCGGAAGCGGTTGCTTCAGCAGCTCAAGTGCAGTCGGTCGATATCCTGCCGAACTGCGAAATGGTTCATGGTTGTCGTTCCTTTTCTGAGGTTATCGTCAGTATATCGCCTCCCATTCGCTTCGTCAATGCAAAAGAGCCGCACATGCGGCTCTTTTGCAGAAGATCGATATTTTAGCTGATTTTATTCTTTTCCGGATATCTTTTCATAAACCCGTTCAAGATCTTCGCGGCTGAAGTATTCAATCGTGATCTTGCCGCGCGTGTTGCTGCCGGCAAAAGATACCTTCGTGCCGAGCGACTCCCGAAAAGCCTCTTCCAGACTTTGCAATTCGGCGGGCAGGGAGGGCTTTTCCTTTTTCTCTTTTGCCGCCGGTTTCTTTTTCTCGGAGAGCGCTTTGATCTTCTCCTCCAGCACGCGGACGGAATACTCCCGCTCGACGCATTCCTTCGCCAGCTGCTCGGTCTGCGCTTTGTCCGTCAACCCCGCAAGCGTGCGGCCATGCCCCGCGGACAGCGCGCCGCTTTTGAGCAGCTCGATCACGCTCTCCGGCAACTGCAGCAGCCGCAGCGCGTTTGCAATGGCCGGACGGCTCTTGCCGAGACGGCCGGAGACTTCTTCCTGCGTCATGTCGTGCTGCTTCATCAGAAACCGGATCGCCGCGGCTTCCTCGATTGGATTGAGGTCCTCGCGCTGGATGTTTTCAATCAAGGATACCTCGTGAATCTGCGCCTCGTCGTAATCCGTCACGAGGACGGGCACTTCGGTCAGCCCCGCCAGCCGCGCGGCGCGAAACCGGCGTTCGCCGGCGATGATCATATAGCGGCCGCCCTTTTGCTTCACAATCAGCGGCTGCACGATGCCGTGCACACGGATGGACTCCGCAAGCTCGTTGAGCGACGTTTCGTCAAACTGCTTTCTCGGCTGCAGGGCGTTCGTGTCGATTTCGCGGACGCCTACGGTCAGTACGCCGGCGCCGTTCTTTTCCTGCTCTTCCACGGAGTCGGAATAGGGGTTCAGCAGCGCGTCCAGTCCGCGGCCGAGGCCCGATTTCTGAGCGGCCATTATCTGCCCTCCTTGTCGATCATCTCGGCTGCCAGCGCGCTGTAGGCGGAGGAGCCCGCGCTGTTCGGCGCATAGAGCGAAATCGGCAATCCGAACGACGGCGCCTCGCCGAGGCGGACGCTTCGCGGAATGATCGTATCGTACACCTTATTTTTAAAGAATTTCTTTACTTCTTCGACGACCTGCTGCGAAAGATTCGTCCGCGAATCGAACATGGTCAGCACCACGCCTTCGACATCCAGGTCGGGATTGAGGCTCTTTCGAACGAGTTTGACCGTGTTCATGAGCAGGCTGAGTCCTTCGAGCGCATAGAATTCGCACTGGATGGGGACGAGCAGCGTATTGGCCGCGGTCAGCGCGTTGAGCGTAAGCAGGCCCAGCGACGGCGGACAGTCGATAAACGCATAGTCATATTCCCGTTTTGTGGCGTTCAGCGCGTTTTTAAGCACCTGTTCGCGCGCCATCATATTCACGAGCTCTACTTCCGCGCCGGCGAGGGAGATATGCGCGGGCAGCAGCTTAAGAGACGGAATCATCGTATCCAGCGTCGCGTCGTCCACGGAGACGTCGTTGATCAGCACGTCATAGATGGATTTGCCGCTTCCTTCCTTCTTTGCCCCCAGCCCGCTGGTGCTGTTGCCCTGCGGGTCCGCGTCCACAAGCAGAACGCGCTTTCCCTGTTCGGCCAGGCAAGCGCTTAAATTGACGGCGGTGGTCGTCTTTCCGACGCCGCCTTTTTGATTCGCTACCGCTACGATCTTCATAATCGAGTGTTTTCCTCCGATATCTTCTTCCCTGACAGGTTCCGTCGCTGCTTTTTCTCTTTATGTTTTGTTTTACCGCTATCGCCATTCTAACAGAATCGGAATAGTGATTCAATGTTTCACGAGAAACATTCGCCCGGTCGAACGGATCGTATATCGAAATGTTCCACGTGAAACATTCTCTCTGCACCTTTCCATCGCTGTCGATGTTCCACGTGAAACATTTTTGACGAGGTGGTATTTCTCTTTCCATGTTTCACGTGAAACAATTTTATTTACTCTATCCTATAAAAAAAGAGACGCTCTCACGCCTCTTAGTCGCTTTGTTCTGAATCAAAATCAGAAGTTGGAATAGATCCGCACGGGTACGATCAGATAATAAAACCCTTCCGTCTTTGCGGGGCGGATTACGCAGGGGCTGATGCTGGTCGTAAAATCCATATAGATTTTCTCATCCGGAATGTTCTTCAGCACGTTGATGCAGAAGCGCGGATTGAACGCAATATCGATATCCTCGCCGTTGATCTGCACGTCCATCTCCTCATTGATACGTCCGACAAAGCTGTTGGCGGAAATCGTAAGCTTGTTGTCGTGAAATTTCATGACGATGTTGTTGTTTCCTTCTCTCGCCATGAGCTGCGCGCGATCGATGCTCTCCATGAGTTCAGCTTTATCGATCATTACGCGCGTGGTGTGGTCCTTTGGCAGAATGTTTCTGTATTTGATGTAGTCGCCGTCGAGCAGGCGCGCGACGAGCCGCGAGTGCTTGATATTGACACAGACGTGCGTCTTGGTAAACGTCAGTTCCACATCCGCTTCGGTCTCGTCCATCATGCGGGAAATCTCCACCATGGACTTGCCGGGGATGACGACGGTGCGCTCCGGAATGGGATTTTTCAGCGGCATGGACCGCTTGGCAAACTGGAACGCGTCGGTCGCGACGATGGTGATCTCCTCTCCGAGTTCCATGAGCACGCCGGTCAGAATCGGTTTACTGTCGTCCTGCGCGGTGGCGAACACGGTCTGATTGATCATGTCGCGGCAATCGGTGTGGTCCATCTTGACCGTAAACGTCTCGCCCGTGAAGCGCATCTCGGGAAACTCTTCCGTCGTCTCGACGCACTGCAGGCTGCTCTTGGCGCGGCCGCAGACGATATCCAGCGATTTTCCGCTGAGCGTAACTTCCGCAATGGATTCCGGCAGCTTGCGGACGATCTCGGAAAACAGCTTGCCGGGAACGATGGCAAATCCTTCTTCTTCGATGGTCGCGGGCAGCAGACACTCTTTTTGGAGCATCAAATCCGAAGACTTGAGCTTGACGCCTTCCCGCGTCGCTTCCATATAGATGCCTTCCAGAATCGGCATGGCCGTCCGGACGGGAAGCGCCTTGATCACGGAAAGAACGCCTTCTGTCAGTTCTTTCGAGTCAATATAAAAATGCATGGTCTTACTTCCTTTCTCAGTGTTCGGCGGAACAAAATTCGATCTATCTGCCAGCATAGTTTTTCTGGCCTTATTTTTTAAACCAAAGCGTTTTTCACAGAACGGTACGAGTTTGGTTTTCCACAGACGTTCGTTCAAAAGAGCGTTTATTGAATCCAGTAATACAGAAGCAGGAGTAGTAGTACGGTGTGGGTACTGTGGAGAATCGCGGTTTGACGCGTAAGAGCGTCCTTTTTACAGTGGACGGTTCTGTGGAAAAGGAGCGGTCTTTCCGTGGACTTTTCCACACGATCCATGCGCTCCACACAGTCCACAGCGCATCCACAATCGGCATCCACAGTTTGTGGATAAAAACGGCCTCAAACCATCCGCTTTTTGACGTCCTCGATCACCGAAGCAAACGAGCTGTCGGCCTCGATCATCTCCTCCACGCGTTTACAGGCGTTGATGGCGGTGGTGTGGTCGTTTTTATCAAACAGCGTGCTGATGCGCTTGTAGGGGATGCTGAGCATATCGTGGCAGAGATACATCGCCACCTGCCGCGGAAGGACGATTTCACGATCCCGCCGCTCGGAAAGCAGACTCTCGACCGGGATGGAGTAATATTCCGCGACCGTCGCCTTGATGATCTGCGGCGTGATCTCTTTTTTCTTGACGTCCGGCAAAAGGTCCCGCAGCGCCTCGATGGTCAGGTCCAGCGTCAGCGGTCTCCGGCGCAGCTGCGAGTAAGCGACCACGCGGGTGAGGGACCCCTCGAGTTCACGGATGTTGCTCACCACGTGCTCGGCGATGAACTGGATGATTTCGTCGTCCACGTCGAGGTTGTCGAGCCGCGCGCGGTTTCGCAGAATGGCGATTCTGGTCTCGATGTCCGGCGGCTGGATGTCCGCGATCAACCCCCACTCAAACCGGGAGCGAAGCCGCTCCTCCAGACTGGAGATCTCCTTGGGCGGACGATCGGAACTGATGATGATCTGTTTGTTTGCGTTGTGCAGCGTGTTGAAGGTGTTGAAAAACTCTTCCTGCACGGACTGCTTTTTTGCGATGAACTGCACGTCGTCGATGAGCAGCACGTCCACGTTGCGGTACCGCTTGCGAAACTCCAGACGCTTGTCCATCTGAATCGCCGTGATGAGCTCGTTGGTGAACGTTTCGCTGGTGACGTACATCACGCGCGCCGAGGGGTCGTTTCCCTTGACCGCGTGGCCGATGGCGTGCATCAGGTGCGTTTTGCCGAGTCCCACGCCTCCGTACAGGAAGAGCGGGTTATAGGCCGCCGCGGGGTTTTGCGCAACGGCGAGCGCCGCCGCGTGCGCGAAATGGTTCGATCCGCCTACGACGAAGGTTTCGAAGGTATACTTCGGGTTGAGCGCAAATACGTTGATCGGCTCCGCGCTGACGGGATTGATGTAGATATCCCGATCCTCCGGCAGAACGATCTTGATGTCCGCAATCGTCTCGTTCGCGGCCTTGACCGCGTCCCGCAGATTCTCGAAATAGAAGTCCTCGAGGGTTTTCTGGATGTCCGGCGTAGGCACTTCGAGGACCATGATATCCTTCTGAAGCGTAAGAGGAACGATCACGTCGATCCAGGCGTGAAACGACAGCCCCGTCATTTGCGGACGGATGTTCTCTCGCGCGGCCGCCCAAACCGATTGCAGTTGATCCATACGTGACATACCCCCTATATTACCTTTCATCATAGCAAAAAGCGCGTCGTTTTACAAGCCGCCGCTTCGCCTGTATCGACAGGCGTGCAGGCGGCGGCCGACGCGGAACCCGCGCGCCCGAAAACCCCGAAAAAGCCGCCGAAACAGGCCCATACTGCCCGCCGGCCGGCGACGCGCACCCTGCTGGAACGACGTAGAATACCATTGTTTCCAGTATAATCGGCAATAAGGCAGACAAACGGGGGAAAATGTACGAAGCCGCAACACCGGATACAAATAATAGTCGTAATTTTGATAATTTTCCCCCACATTTTGTTTAAAACCGATGGAAACGGGTTCAAATGGGTTAACAATCTGTGACAAACGGCCCGTTCGATTGCAAACGACCCTGTGAGGGTTTACAATAATAGAAAAATATAGTAATCGGGGGAAATTTGCCCGTGGGAGAATCGCTGCGCAGTCAGTTATTCATAAACTCCGAAAAGGTAGGCGATTTTGTCGAAGTCACCTTGCCCGTCTCCGGGGATGATGAGGAAGGCGAAATTGCGCGCATCCACTATCTGGAAGCAGGCGTCGGCGAACCGCTTCTGTTGATTCATTCGCTCGGTCAGTCGCTCTATACCTGGAGAAATGTCTTTGCCGAACTTTCCGATAACTACCGCGTCATCGCCGTCGACCTGCCAGGACACGGATATTCGTCCCGGCCGGACACGTTTACGTATACGGCGGATGCGTTTGCGTTTGTCATCGACGCGTTTCTGGAAGCGCTCAACATCAAGTCCACCCATGTCGTCGGATTTTCCATCGGGGCGATGTATATGCTTCGCTTTCTTTCGCTCTATCCGGGGCGCGCGGCCAACTGCGTCGCCATTTCGCCCGGCGGCGTGACGGAGTATATGCCGGCGCTGGTCCACAACATGCAAAAGCCGTTTGTCGCCACGTTCGCCAGAAATCTCTACACCGCCGGAAACGTGCGCAAGCTGTTGGAAGAATGCGTCACGGATCCGGAGCTGATCGACGACTACGTCGTCAAGCAATACTACGAGCCGATTTCGGACGGGCTCGCCAGAGAGGCGCTGATGTACGCGCTGCGCAACTACGACCAGGAGAGCATCGCCGAAGGCCTGCTGCCGGTGGAGCACGAGGTGCTCGTCCTCTGGGGCAAAAACGACCGCTGGCATCCGCCGTCGGGCAGCGTCTATTTCCAGAGCATCCTTCGCGCGGGGCGGTATTACCTCGTGAGAAACGCGGGGCATCTTCTGCAGGAGGAAGCGCCGGTCAAGCTGCTGGAAATCCTCTACAGCTATATTCCGCCCGCCGTGCCGAGCTATGACGTATACCGCTACACGCAGAACCTTGCGGACGAAACGGAATGATCGCGGCGTTTGAGCTGGGCGACGTGGTGCTCATGAAAAAACCGCACGCCTGCGGCGCCAACGAGTGGACCGTCATCCGTGTCGGCGCGGATGTGAAGATCAAATGCAACCACTGCGGGCGCATCGTGATGCTCGACCGCGCGGATTTCGTGCGCATGGGCAAAAAAATATTGGTAAGACGGGAACAACCGAGTGAAGCGTAGAACATTTACGCAAAGCCAGATTCGATATCTGCGCGATCGCGCCGAAGAACAATACGAAAACATGCGTGGCTCACGTTCGTTTCGGAACGTGGAGTTTTTGATTTATATCGCCATCGTGGTGCTCACCGCGCTGACCATCCGCTCGTTCATCGCCGAGCCCATCCGCGTGGACGGGGACTCGATGGTGCCGACGCTGGTGCACAACGAGGACATGCTCGTCGAAAAGATGAGCTACTGGTTCAACGACCCGCAGCGCGGCGATATCGTCATCTGCTTCTATCCGGGCTATACCGAAAGCTGCGTCAAGCGCGTCATCGGCCTGCCCGGCGAGACCGTGGAGGTAAAAGGCGGCGTAATCTATGTCGACGGCGCGCCGCTCGACGAAAGCGCATACTGGACCGGCGAGATCATCGGGGATACGGACCCCGTCACCGTCGGAGCGCGGGAGGTGTTCGTCGTCGGCGACAACCGAAACGGCAGCAAGGACAGCCGAAACCCTTCGGTCGGCTGCATCCCGTATGCCAAGCTGGTCGGCCATGTCGTGGCCGTCGTATATCCGTTCGACGAGTTTGAGACGTTTTCCCGGGTGACGTACCATTGAGCGAAGCGAAGAAACGCCGCCGCACCGAGGGGCGCGCGCGGACATACCGAAACGCAAAGCGCATGGGATGGCTGTTTTCCGTGCTCGTCACGATCGCCGTGCTATGCCTTGTTTTTTTTGTATGGCTGTTTCCAACGCGCATTTCGGACGACAGCATGGCCCCCGCGCTCAACAGCGGCGAGGTGGTGCTCTGCGACCGGTTCGGCAAGTTTCTGCGCATGCCGGAGCGCGGGGATATCGTGCTCTTTCAAACCGGCGACGGGCTGTTTGTCAAGCGCATCGTCGGCATGCCCGGGGAAACGGTTGAAATCGTGGAGGGGCGCGTGTTCATCGACAGCATTCCGCTCGACGAGAGCAGCTATGCCGTCGACTACGTCGGGGATATGGCGCCTCTGGACGTGCCCGCCGGCAGCGTGTTCGTGCTCGGCGACAACCGCGCCGAGATGTACGACAGCCGCCTTGCTTCCGTCGGCTGCATTCCCTTTGCCCGGATCGAAGGCATGCTGCGCCTGCGCGTCTCGCCGTTCGACAGGATCACGTACTTTTCCTGAAAGAAAAATAAGGGTAAAAACGCCGATTAAAAATTGATGCGCTTTCCCAAGGAGGAAAGCTTTTTTTATTTGCAAAACCCCGACGATTCAATATAATAAATAAAACGTTGCTGAAAAAGAGGGAAAACACATGCGGATCAGACGCGCGGAACAAAAAGACCTCCCCGAGCTCCTTGCGATCTATAATTTCGAGGTCGTCAACGGCGTCGCCACGCTGGACCTCACCCCGCGCACGCCGGACGAGTGGCAGGGCTGGTTTGACCGGCATAATGTGGAAAACCATCCGCTGCTCGCCGCCGAGATCGACGGCTGCGTCGCGGGCTATGCCTGCCTGTCTTCCTATCGCGAGAAAGAGGCGTTTCGTTCCACCGTCGAGCTCTCCATCTATGTCGATCCCGCGTTTCGCCGCCGCGGCGTCGCGGGCGCGCTCATGGCGAAGATTCTGGAAGAAGCGAAGCAGGACGAACGCACGCACACCGTCGTCTCCGTCATCACCGCCGGCAACGAGGCCAGCCGCAGGCTGCATGAAAAATTCGGGTTCGAATTTTGCGGTACGATCCGCGAAGTCGGAGTCAAGCACGGGGAATATCGGGATATTGAAAACTACCGGCTGGGGGTATAGGCTGCGTCTTGCGCAGAACCGTTTTTTGCCGTGGGGATGGCGGAACACAAACCGAAAGACGAAGGGGAGTGAACAACTATGACCCTGACCGCGGCCGTAGAGCAGGACGGCATCGAGATCCGGCCGGTCGAGAAAGCGAACTGGGATGCGTTTGAGGCATATTTCTCCTCGATCGGGCGGCTGAACAGTTGCTGGTGCATGGCTTGGCGAATGACCAGGGAAGAGCTGAAAACTAACACGGGAGAGTGCAGAAAAGCATTTATCAAACAGCGCGTGTGGGATGGAATTCCGATTGGGCTGCTCGCGTTTGCCGACGGGCAGGCGATCGCCTGGTGCTCCGTCGCGCCGCGGGAATCGCACCAGAGACTGTATGGCGACGAAACAAAGGACCGCGTATGGTCGCTGACTTGCTTCTATATTTCCCGGGCGTATCGCGGCAAAGGGCTTGTTCACCGGCTGATCCGCCAAGCGAAAGCATATGCAAAACAGAACGGCGCGGCGTATCTGGAGGCGTATCCCGTCGATCCCGATTCCCCCAGCTACCGGTTCATGGGGTTTGTCAAAACGTTTGAACAGGAAGGGTTTGAGTTTATCAAAGACGCCGGGACAAGGCGGCATGTCATGATTTTCCGGCTCGACGGCGAAAACGGAAAAGAGACCGCAGAGATGATCTGAAAGAGAATTTTTGGAAAAAAAGATAGTGAATTGTCAAACTAAGTGCAACACTTAAGGAGTTCACGCTCCCATAAAGACTGAGGCGAACAGAAGCTAAGAACTTTACGAGGCCTGGCGTTGAGAAGCGCCAGGTTTCGTTTTAGAGTGGCGGGGCTGACTCTGGA
>JAAYUE010000022.1 GCA_012517905.1 Clostridiales bacterium
CGGACAGTCCAGCGTGCTGATGGCGCAGAACGGCGCAATCAACGATCCGTATCGCGGGGGAAGAGCCACCAGCGACATTCTGGTGATACGGGACTTGCAGCCGGGTTGATTTTTTTGAAGATTTTCTTTAAGAAATCTTCGAGGATGGAAGAGCCACCGACGATATTCCGGCGATGCGGGACTTGCAGCCGGGATAACCAAAGATTTTTACAATCACCCAACGACCGACCAATATTTTTTATGGAAGATTTATTTCAAACCCACATAGAGGAAAACGCGCCGCTGGCGGATCGCATGCGGCCGCGCACGCTGGACGAGATCATCGGACAGACGCACATCGTCGGCGAGGGCAAGCTGCTGCGCCGCGCGATACTGACCGACCGGCTGCAGTCGTCCATCTTCTTCGGCCCGCCGGGCACGGGCAAGACCACGCTCGCGGCCATCATCGCCAACGCGACGGGCGGCGCGTTCGTCAAGCTCAACGCCGTCACGGCGGGGGTGAAGGAACTGCGCGCCATCGTGGACGAGGCCGAGCAGCGGCTCCGGCTCTACCGGCAGCCGACGTACCTGCTGCTGGACGAATGCCACCGCTGGAGCAAGACGCAGAGCGACTCGCTCCTGCCCGCGCTGGAAAAGGGCATCATCCGCTTTATCGGCTCCACGACGGAAAACCCCATGATCGCCATGACGAGCGCGATCGTTTCGCGCTGCCGCGTGTTCCAGTTTTACCCACTGACCAGCGAGGATGTGGAGCGGGCCGTGCTGAACGCGCTCAGGGACGAAGAGCGCGGCTTTGGCAAACGCAACGTCGTGCTGGAAGACGAGGCGCTGCACACCATTTCCGCCATCGCAAACGGGGACTGCCGAAACGCGCTCAACGCGCTCGAACTGGCCGTGCTGACCACGCTGCCGGACGAAGCGGGCGAAATCCGCATCACGCGCGAAATCGCCGCCGAGTCCAGCCAGAGAAAGGTGATCAAGTGCGACGAGCAGCTCTTTTACGACATGCTTTCGGCGTTCTGCAAGAGCCTGCGCGGCGGGGATTCGGACGCGGCCATCGCCTGGTTTTCTCGGCTTTTGTACGCGGGCGTGGACCCGCGCATCATCGCGCGGCGGCTCATCGCGCATGCGAGCGAGGACGTCGGCCTGGCAAACCCGCAGGCCATGGTGCAGGCGGTCGCCGCGGCGGACGCGCTCGAGCACATCGGCCTGCCGGAGGCGCGGCTTTCGCTCGTGCAGGCGATCATCTTCATCTGCGAGTCGCCGAAGTCCAACAGCGTGGTCATGGCGCTCGGCGAGGCGGCGGCGGACGCGGAGCGGAGCTTCGACGAACCGGTGCCGGTCTACCTTCGGGATACGTCGTTTGCCGGGGCGGCCAGGCTCGGCCACGGCAAAGGCTACCTCTATCCGCACGATTTTCCCGGCCACTGGGTGAAGCAGGAGTATATGCCGCCCTCGCTCAAGGGCAGGCGCTACTATATCCCCTCGGACCAGGGGCAGGAGGCGAAGATTCGGGAAAACCACGAAAAGCGCGACCTGCTGCGCGCGGAAACGCCCGCCCCGACGGGCGAAAAAAACGAAGAATAGCGCGCGGCGCGATCGACAGGAGACGACTATGACAGCGACGATCCCCATGACCGGCATAACGTTTGCCAAGCTCTTTACCGGCATCTTTTCCGGCACGTTCGGCCTGCTGGGGCTGGTTTTTCTCTGCATTGGATTCGGCGTCATCGCCGCGCAGAACAAAAAACGCAGCCAGTGCACCGCCTATGCCGAGGGGACGGTGAGCGCGATGCAGGGACAGTTTGGGTCGAACGGCCTGCGCGCGGTGTACAGCTTTTCCATCGACGGCAAGCCGCTGCAGTACGTCTCCAACTATTCCGGCATGAATCACCTGCTCGTCGGCCAAAGCGTGAGCGTATATTACGACCCCGAACACATCGGCCGGGTCTATATCGAAGAGGATGCGCGCCAGATGCGCATGTTTACGCGCGTTTTCACGATTCTCGGCAGCGTGTTTCTCTTTGTCGCGGTCTTTGTCGCCGTGATTCTGCTCGGCGTTTTTTAGCGGGTTGCTCCGCCCGAAACGGACTGCCATACGGGGAAAACGGCGGATTTTGCCATAGCGGTGCGATTGCGTTGATATTTCGGACAATTTGTGAATATTCGTGGGGTATCATTGGCAGGGCACCGGCCATATGGTAAACTGGACGTTGCGAAAATGCGGGTCCGCAGTTTCGCGAAAGGAGCATTGGATTCATGGCGAAACGAAGAAGGAGGGCATCCGGCGCGCGCAAGCTGCTGATCATTCTGCTGCTGGCCGTCAGCGCCGTTGCGCTCATTCTTTATTTAACAAAAGGCGGAAAGGCAATCGAGACGGACGGTGCCGGTAAGATCGAGATCAACGAGGTCATGACCAGCAACAAAGGCACCGTGCCCGACGAAACCGGCGATTTTCCGGACTGGGTGGAGGTTTACAACAACACCGACGCCTCGCTGGACGTCTCCGGCTACGGCCTGTCCGACGAACTCATCTCCGCCGCGAAGTGGACGTTCCCGGAAGGGTCCGTCATACCCGCGCGCGGCTATCTCGTCGTGTTTTGCAGCGGCGACACCACGCGCGGCAAGATGCACACGCCCTTCAAGCTCTCCGCCTCGGACGAGGTGATCCTCTCGAACGTTTCGGGCAAGGTGGTCGACAGCATCGAGCTCAAGCCCGTTACGAGCGGCTATTCGCTCGGGCGCAGCGCGGACGACGGCGCGAGCTGGAAGGAGATGCTGCCCAGCCCCGGCTATCCGAACACGGACGACGGTGCGGCGCAGTATCTGGCGACGCTCGCCGCCACGGCGGACGAGTCGATCGGCGTCTACATCAACGAATTTATGCCGAGCAACGCTTCCACGCTGGTCGGGCCGGACGGCTCGTACTGCGACTGGATCGAGCTGTATAACACGACCGGGTCGGAGGTTGACCTCTCCGGTTACGGCATTTCGGACTCCGCAACGCAGCCGCTGAAATACACGCTGCCGGATGGGACGAAGATTCCCTCCTACGGCGTGCTGCTCATCTACTGCACCGGCAGGGAAACGCCGGACGGCTCGGATAAGATCGAGGCGCCGTTCGGGCTTGCGGCCTATTCCGAGAGCGTGGTGTTCTCCACGCCGTCGGGCCGCATTCTCGACGAATACGACTACACCCGCGCGAACACGGACATCAGCTTTGCGCGCAATCCCGACGGTACGGGCGAGTGGTCCACGACGTCCCAGCCGACGCCGGGATATACCAACGACAGCAAGGGCCTTCAGGCGTTTATGAACACGCTTTCCTTCGGCAAGGGCGACATCGTCATCTCCGAGGTGCTCAACGCGAACATTTCGTATCTCAAGCAGCCGGACGGAGAATACTACGACTGGATCGAAATCCACAATACGACGGGGTCTCCCATTGCACTGGCCGGTTATGCGTTGAGCAACAACGCGAAGAACCCGGCCAAATGGACGTTTCCCGACATCACGCTCGACGCGGGCGAATATTTAACGGTTCTGGCGTCGGGTAAGAACGTGTCCGACGCGCAAAAAAAAAATAATCTAGAGACGAACTTCGGCCTCTCTGTGGACGGGGACGTCGTTTTTCTCTTTTCGCCGGACGGCACGATTCTGGATAAGCTGCTGGTGCCGAAAGGCCACGCGGACGTGAGCTACGGACGGACGGATGCCAGCCTGATGTTTTACGCCACGCCGACGCCAAACGCCGCAAACGGCACGGGCACGCGCGGCTACGCCGAAGAACCGAAGATCGTTACCCCGGGCGGAGAATTCGACAGCGCGCAGCAGGTGACCATCGAGGTGCCCGAGGGCTGCGTCGTGACCTATACCACGGACGGAACGGTGCCGACCGAAAGCTCCGCGCGCTACAACGGCCCGATTACGATCAGCAAGACGACGCCGCTGCGCGCGCGCGCGTTTCTCTCCGGCTATAACGCCAGCGACGTCGCCAGCCAGACCTACATCATCTACACCGGCGAGAGCACGATTGAAAACCACACGTATACCCTGCCGGTCGTGAGCATTGTGACCGAACCGGATAATCTGTGGGATCCGAAGATCGGCATCTACGTGGCTGGCGAAGACTACGCGGCGGCTACGGGCGGAGACCCGAGCGCGACGAAGATCGCGAAAGATGACACGAACTGGAATCTGCTGAACTTCTGGGCGCAGCCCAAATCGCACCCCGATCCGCTGGGTCGCACCTGGGAGCGGGACGTGCACTTTGACTACATCGACGCAAACGGTACAACGCTGTACAGCGGCGACGGCGTCATCCAGATACAGGGCCAGTTTTCTCGCTTTGGCGAGCAAAAAGGGCTTGCCCTGATTGCGCGCGGCGCATATGGCGACGCGATGTTCAACTATCCGTTCTTTGAAAACCGCGATATCACGAGCTACAAGTCGCTCATCCTCCGCGCAAGCGCGCAGGACTCGACCAACAGCCGCATCCGCGACAACCTCGTGACCACGCTTTTTGAAGAGGGAAACACCGGGCTGCCGGCCGACCGCGCGGTCGTCGTGCAGGCGCATAAGCAGGTTGTCGTGCTTCTCAACGGCAAGTATTGGGGCGTATATGACTTCATGGAGAAGATCACGGCTGATTTCGTTACCGAACGGTTCCATCTGGCCAACCCCGATGCGGTGGACATGCTGTTTGGAAACGGAAACCAATACTGTGTTCTGGCGGGCAACGGCTGGGAAGACTATACCAAGATGGTCGAATGGGCGGGCAGCAACGACCTGAGCAACGCCGCAAACTACGACTATATCAATACGCTGATGGACACGGAAAACTATGCGACCTATGTCGCGGCGGAAATCGTCGTAGGAAACACCGACTCCGGCAACGTCAAATACTGGCGCAGTTCGGAATACGACAACAAGTGGCGCTGGATCTTCTACGACTTCTGCTGGGCGATGAACCGCAACGACAAGTATTCCGATACGGCGACAAGCGGATACAGAAGGGACTTCTATTCCCGCTACTTCAATCCTGAAGGACACGGCAACGGCAAAGCGAGCTCTACGGTGCTGATCCGCGCGCTGCTCGGCAACGCAACGTTCCGGCAGATGTTCCTCGAAAAAGTGGCGCTGATGATCAACGACGTCTACACGCCGGACAAGATTCTCGCCATGGTGGATAAGCTGCAGGGAAATATCGCCGAGGAGATGAAGTACGACGTCGACATCTGGGATGACATCACCTATTCGTCCTGGCAGCAGCACTGCGACAATATTCGCGATTACGCGGAGCATTATCAGGACTATAGTCTGAAATACGTGCAGGATTATTTCAGCCTCAGCGATTCCGAAATGATGAGCATCTTCGGAAAAACAAGCAGTCTGGAAGACACGAGCAATGGCAACTAAACGCGACCTGACCGGTAAGCGATACCGGCACGAACTGAAATACGTCATCTCCGAGGGGGAGCATAAACTCCTGAGCATGCGCATCAAGGGCTGTCTCAGGCAGGACTACCACGCCTCCATCAACGGCGGGGAGTATATGATCCGCAGCCTCTATTTCGACGATCCGTTCGATACCGCGCTCTGGGATAAAACCAGCGGCGTGGGCTCGCGGGACAAGTTTCGCATCCGCATCTACAACCTTTCCGACAGCGCGATCAAACTTGAGCGCAAGCATAAGGAAGGGCAGTATATCAAAAAGGACAGCGTCTCGCTCAGCCGGGCGGAATGCGACGCGATTCTGCGCGGCAACATCGAGTGCCTCCGGGAAAATCCCAGCCCGTTTGCCATGCAGTTTTACGGCATCTTCAAGGCGAACCATCTCCAACCGAAGGTGCTCGTGGACTATGTGCGCGAGCCGTATGTCTTTCCGGCGGAGGATGTGCGCATTACGTTCGACAAGGGCGTTCGCACCGCCATGCGCTGCACCGACCTGTTTAATCCAAACGTGGTCACGTATCCCGTTTGGGATCTGCGCGGATGCATGATCCTCGAGGTCAAGTTTAACGAGAGCCTGCCGCAGTATGTGCAGCAGCTGCTCACGCTCGGCGCCGCGGAGCGCACCGCCGCGAGCAAGTACGTCTTTTGCCGGCAATACGAGTTTTAGCGGGCAAAGGCGGCTTCTTTCGATCGAAGTTTTCGCGCGAAAAGCGCGCAAGCGATACATTTGCTATCAGGATGATGGTAAGGAGGTAACGAATGAATACCATTCTGCGCGCGGCGGACGATCCGCTTGCAACCGCGTTCAACATCAAGGAGCTCTTTTCGAGCACGCTCAATCCCCTGCAGGTGATCCTGACCCTGATCATCGCGCTGGGCATCGGCGGATTTCTGTATTTCATCTACAAGAAGACATTCGCCGGCGTCGTGTACTCCCGCTCGTTTAACCTGAGCCTGATCTTGCTCACCATGGTCTCGGCCATGGTCATCATGCTCATCAGCTCCAACCTCACGCTCTCGCTGGGCATGGTCGGCGCGCTGTCCATCGTGCGTTTCCGCACGGCGATCAAGGACCCCATCGACACAGTCTACATGTTCTGGGCGGTAGGCGAGGGCCTGGCGCTCGGCGCGGGGTTTGTGGACGTCGGCCTCATCGGCGCGCTGGTCATCGGCGTGATCATGGTCATCATCACCTCGGCAAAGGGCAACAGCACCATGCCGTATCTGCTGATTCTGCACTTTGACGAGCGCGCGAGCCAGCAGATCAAGGGATTGATCCGCCAGCTGCCCAAGGCGCATATCAAGAGCAAGACCGTGCAGCACGACGGCATCGAACTGACGATTGAACTGCGCATTCGGGAAAGCGACACGGACTTTGTGGATAAGTTCCTGCGCGTGCCGGGCGTGTTCGACGCGACGCTGGTGGCGCATCAGGGAGATCTGCTCTCCTAAAACAGTAGCTTTTCCTCTATAAAAGCAAGCAGCCGAAGGGGCGGGACACACCGTCTCTCCGGCTGTTTTTGCGCGGAAAAACGCACCTTGACGGCCGCGCCGCGACACGAACTGCAAAATGTGTAAATTATCGTGAAAAATCGCGTAAAATACACAGAAATCTAGACGCTATCGGCAGTTCTTTTCTATAATATATATACACACACTATGATTTGTGCTATACTATACAGGAATATTAAGGGGAAGTTTGAGCAGCGAACGCATGCGCGTGACCGGTTTACGGCTCGTCAATTTCAGAAATTACCCATCGCTCTCCCTGCGTCCCGACGCAGGCCTTTGCGTGTTGACGGGTGAAAACGCGGCGGGCAAGACCAACGTGCTGGAGTCGCTGTTTTTATGTTCGCTCGGGCGCAGCCACCGCACCGTGCGGGACGGCGAAATGGTCCGCGCGGGAGAGGCGTACGCCGGTGTGGCGGTGGACGTGGACACCCGCGGAGGTCCGCGGCGCATCGAGTGCAAGCTCTTTCCCGGCGAGCGCAAGAAGATCACCATAGACGGCGCGCCGATCACCCGCTCCGGCGAACTGCTCGGCTGCCTCAACGTGGTCATGTTTGCGCCGGAAGACCTCGCGCTGGTCAAAGACGGGCCGGGGGAGCGCAGGCGCTTTCTCGACATGGCGATTTCGCAGCTTCGGCCATCCTACTACTACACGCTGCAGCAATATAACACCGCGCTCAAGCAGCGTAACGCCCTCCTGAAAGATCCGGACGGGCTGGATTACGACGCGCTGGAAAGCTGGGACGAACAGCTCTCCGTGCTCGGCGCCTCCATCGTGCTCAACCGCGCGGAGCTGGTCGACCGACTCTCCGCCATCGCGTCGGAACAGCACGACACGCTCTCCGATGGCGCGGAGACGCTCCTCGTGGAATACGAGCCGAACGTGGCGCCCGTCTCCTCGAGCGACCTGGCCAAGACGCTCCGCCTCGCGCTGTCCGATACCGCCGAACGGGACGTCTACCGCGGCAGCACCTCCGTCGGTCCGCACCGGGACGATCTCGCGCTCAAAGTGGGCGGCAGGGACGCGCGCGTCTACGGCTCACAGGGCCAGCAGCGCACGACGGTGCTGAGCCTCAAGCTCGCGCAGCTGGAGATCCTCCGCGCGGAAAAGGACGACGCGCCGGTGCTGCTGCTGGACGACGTGTTTTCCGAGCTGGACCGCAACCGCCAGAAGATGCTGCTCGTCGCCGCGCAGGACTGTCAGACGTTTCTGACCTGCACGCACCTCGAGGAGGTCGCGAGCGCGGGCGTGGGACAGATGCAGGTATACCAGGTGGCCAACCGCCGCGTGGTGGAACTCTGAGAAGGGGGCGGACAGATGCAGCTGCACATCGGCGCGGACGTGAGCATCCCGCTGGACAAGATTTTATTCGTGCTCAACGAAAAGGGCATGACCCCGCCGACGAAGGCGTTTCTCGACAGGGCGCGGCGGGAGCGCCGCTTCACCCCCTGCGCGGGCAAGGCGAAGAGCTACGTCGTGCTGCGCGAGCGCGGGCGCGAGCGGGTGTTCGCCTCGCACATCGCCTCGGCGACGCTGGAAAAACGCTGGAAGAGCGAGATCAGCCGCGAATATCTCAACGAGGTTGCGGTGCTGACCATCTCCGAAGCGGAGCATGACCCGGCTTGATAATGGCGGCGGAAGCGCGTGCTTCCCCGCGGCGGATCGACACACAGAGAGGACAGGACAACATGGAAAACCCAACCAAACAATCGTATGACGCGTCGCAGATTCAGGTACTCGAAGGGCTTGAGGCCGTGCGCCGCCGCCCGGGCATGTACATCGGCTCGACGGACACGCGCGGACTTCACCACCTCGTCACCGAGGTCGTGGACAACTCCATCGACGAGGCGCTGGCGGGCTACTGCACGCATATCGAAATCTTCATCCGTCCGGACAACTCCGTTTCCGTCGTGGACAACGGGCGCGGCATTCCGGTCGGCCTGCACGAGAAAACGGGCAAAAACGCGCTCACCGTGGCGCTGACGATGCTCCACGCGGGCGGCAAGTTCGGCGGCGGGGGCTATAAGGTCTCCGGCGGCCTGCACGGCGTCGGCGTGAGCTGCGTCAACGCGCTGAGCGAACAGCTGCGCGCCGAGGTGCACCGCGACGGACACGTCTACGTGCAGGAGTTCATTCGCGGCGAACCCATCAACGAGGTGCACATCGAGCGGGACACCGACGAGGACGACACCGGCACGGTCATCACGTTTTTGCCGGACCATACGATCTTTGACGAGGTCAACTTCGTCTTCGACACGATGAGCAGCCGCTTTCGCGAGCTGGCGTTTCTCAACGCGGGCGTGCGCATCTCCGTTACGGACGAGCGCGAGACGCCGGCGCATGTCAAGTCCTTCTGCTACGAGGGCGGCATCGTCTCGTTTGTGAAATACCTCAACAAAAACAAAGAGGTGCTGCACCCGGAACCGATCTATTTCTGCGCCAAGCGCATGGAGGACGACGCGGAGACCGGCTCAGTCGAAATCGCCATGCAGTACAACGACGGCTACAACGAGAATATCTTTACGTTTGCCAACAACATCAATACGATCGAGGGCGGCGCGCATCTCGTCGGCTTCAAGGCGGCGCTGACCCGCGTGATCAACGACTACGCCAAGAAGTACAACCTGATCAAGCCCAACGATCCCTCGCTCTCCGGCGAGGACATCCGCGAGGGGCTGACCGCGATCGTCTCCGTCAAGCTCACAGAACCGCAGTTTGAGGGGCAGACGAAGACCAAGCTCGGCAACGCGGATATCCGCCCGCTGGTGGACGGCGCCGTTGCGGACGGGCTGACCCGCTTTCTCGAGGAAAACCCCGCCTGCTCGAAGCTCGTCATCGAAAAATGCGTCACCGCATCGCGCGCGCGCGACGCCGCGCGCAAAGCGCGCGAGCTCACGCGCAGAAAGAGCGCGCTGGATTCCACATCCCTGCCCGGCAAGCTGGCGGACTGTCAGGAAAAAGACGCGAGCAAGTGCGAAATCTTCATCGTCGAGGGCGACAGCGCCGGCGGCAGCGCCAAGATGGGCCGAAACCGCGCGTTTCAGGCCATCCTCCCGCTGCGCGGCAAGATTCTGAACGTCGAGAAGACGCGCCTGGACAAGGTGCTCGCCAACGCGGAGATCAAGGCCATGATCACGGCGTTCGGCGCGGGCATGGACGCGGACTTTGACGAAGAAAAGCTGCGCTACCACAAGATCATCTGCATGACGGACGCGGACGTGGACGGAAGCCACATCCGCATCTTGCTGCTGACGTTTTTCTACCGGCACATGCGCCCGCTGATCGACAACGGCTACGTCTACATTGCGCAGCCGCCGCTGTATCAGATCAAGCGCGGCAGCTTCCTCAAGTACGTATACTCCGACGAGGAGCTGGACCAGACGCTCACCGAGATCGGCCGCGAGCCGAAGCCGACCATCCAGCGCTACAAAGGCCTCGGCGAGATGAACCCGGATCAGCTCTGGGAGACGACCATGGACCCCGAGAGCCGCATCATGCTCAAGGTGACGGTGGAGGACGCTATCGAGGCGGACGAACTCTTCACCCTGCTCATGGGCGACAAGGTGGAACCGCGCAGGGAGTTCATCGAGCAGAACAGCAAGCTCGTCGTCGATCTGGACGTGTAACCCAAGCGCAGGAGAATTGAGAGTAAGAGTATGGAAGAAAAAGATTCGATCACGACGACGCCGACGCAGACGGTGAACCGCATCGTCCCCATCAAGCTGGAAAACGAGATGAAGAAGAGCTTCATTTCGTACGCCATGGCGGTCATCATCAACCGCGCCCTGCCGGACGTGCGGGACGGCCTGAAGCCCGTCCACCGCCGCATCCTCTATTCGATGGACGAGCTGGGGCTCCAGCCCGACAAGCCGTTTCGAAAGAGCGCGCGTATCGTAGGCGACTGCCTCGGCAAATACCATCCCCATGGCGATTCGTCTGTTTACGATGCGATGGTGCGCCTGGCGCAGGACTTCTCCACGCGCTATATGCTCGTGGAAGGCCACGGCAACTTCGGCAGTGTGGACGGCGACGGCGCGGCGGCCATGCGATACACCGAAGCGCGCATGTCCAAGATAGCCAGCGAAATGATGGCGGACATCGAGAAGGACACCGTCGACTTCATGCCGAACTTCGACGAAACGCTCATGCAGCCGACCGTGCTGCCGAGCCGTTTTCCGAATATCCTCGTCAACGGATCGGGCGGCATTGCTGTCGGCATGGCGACGAACATCCCGCCGCACAACCTCGGCGAGACCATCGACGCGCTCTGCGCGCTGATCGACGATCCCGAGATCGACAACGACGCGCTGATGCAGATTCTGCCCGGACCGGATTTTCCGACCGGCGGTATCATCATGGGCTTAAGCGGCATCGCGAGCGCATACCGCACCGGCCGCGGCCGCATCGTCGTGCGCGCGCGCGCGGAGATCGAGGCCTACGGCGCGGGCAAGAGCCGCATCATCATCACGGAAATCCCCTATCAGGTCAACAAGGCGCGCCTCGTCGAGCGCATTGCCGAGCTCGTGCACGAAAAGCGCGTGGAGGGCATTTCAGACCTGCGCGACGAGACCGACCGCACCGGCATGCGCGTCGTCATCGAGCTCAAGAAGGACGTCAACGCAAACGTCATACTAAATCAGCTCTATAAGCACACGGATCTGCAGTCCACCTTCGGCGTGATCATGCTCATGCTCGTGGACGGCGAGCCGAAGATCCTGCCGCTGCGGGATGTGCTCTACTATTATCTGGAGCATCAGAAGTCCGTCGTCACGCGGCGCACGACCTATGATCTCAACCGCGCCAAGGAGCGCCTGCATATTCTGGAAGGCCTCATCATCGCGCTCGACAACATCGACGAGATCGTGGACCTCATCAAAAAGAGCGGCAGCCCCGCCGAGGCGAAGCAAAAGCTCATCGACCGCTTCAGCCTCTCCGAACTGCAGGCGCAGGCCATTCTGGATATGCGCCTCCAGCGGCTCACAGGCCTCGAGCGGGACAAGATTCTGGACGAGGACCGCATGCTCCGGGAGCGCGTGCAGGAACTGCAGAGCATCCTCGACGACGAGCACAAGCTCCTCGGCATCATCAAGGACGAGGCGCTCGCCGTCAAGGCGCGGCACAGCGACGCGCGCCGCACCGAGATCACGCAGATGATCGACGACATCGATCTCGACGACGTGATTCAGGAAGAGGACATGGCCGTCACCATGACGCACTTCGGCTACATCAAGCGCCTTTCGCCGGACACCTACCGCGCGCAGAACCGCGGCGGCCGCGGCGTCATCGGCCAGGGCACGCACGAGGAGGACTTCGTCGAGCGGCTGTTTGTCACCAGCACGCACAGCCACATTCTCTTCTTCACCAACATGGGCCGCGCGTTCAAGAAAAAGTGCTACGCGATTCCCGAGGCGGGACGAAACGCCAAGGGCATGCCGATCGTCAACCTGCTCCAGCTGGGCGAAGGGGAGAAGGTTACCGCCATGTTCCCCGTCGAGGGCGAGGGCACGGAGGGCTATCTCGTGATGGCCACGCGAAACGGCATCATCAAAAAGACGCCGGTGAGCGAGCTGCAAAACATCCGCAAGGGCGGCCTGATCGTGCAGAGCCTGCGCGAAGGGGACGCGCTCATCGCCGTGGAATACAGCATGGGCGACGACGAGTTCATCATCGCAAGCCGCAAGGGCAAGTGCGTCCGCTTTGCGGAAGAGGATGTGCGCCCCATGGGCAGAACCGCGATGGGCGTGCGCAGCATCAACCTCTCCGACGACGACGAGGTCGTCGATATGGTCAAGGTGCGCGCCGGTGGGAATGTGCTCACCGTGACCGAGCTCGGCATGGGCAAACGTACGCCGGAGGATCAGTATCCGCTGCATCACCGCGGCGGCAAGGGCGTGCTCGATACGATGCTGACCGAGAAGACGGGCGACCTCGCGTGCCTCAAGATGACCGCGGAGGACGAGGACGTCATGCTGATTCGCGACGACGGCACCATCATCCGCTTGCCGCTGGATCAGGTAAACGTCATCTCCCGCAACACCCAGGGCGTGCGGCTCATGCGCGTGGACGAAGGCACCCGCGTGGTGTCCGTCGAAATCGTGCCGCATGTGGACGAGGAGGAGCCCGCCGAAGGGGAAGCGGCTATGCAGGAACCCGCGCCGCAGGGCGGGGAAGCGCCCGCTCCGCAGACGGAAGCGTAACGTGAAAAAAGGGTCCGCGCCTCGGCGCGGACCCTTTTTTCAGACCGGGCCCGGTTTGTTTCAAAGAGGTCAGCAAACGGTTCAAGATTCGTAAAATCTGTTGAAAAACTGCTTTCATTGGTTGCCGAGGTGGAATCTTTCTTGTCCGCCGTCCGGAAGAATGCTATACTGCAATCAGTCCTGATTCCTGTTTTTTACAAATCAAAATCAAGTTTGGGAGAGGGTGGATCATTCTATGCGTCAGCGCGACGAGAGCAAGCGCTTCACGAAGGTGGAGAAAAGCTGGATTTTCTACGACTGGGCAAACTCCGTCTATGCCACAAACATCATGGCGGTCATCTTCCCGATCTATTACGCGAGTATGGCGGGCGACATCGGCAACAAGTGGTGGGGCATCGGCGTCTCCCTCGCGTCGCTGATCGGCGCGATCATCTCGCCGACGCTGGGCGCGGTGGCCGACTTTAAGGGCAACAAGAAAAAGCTGCTGTTTGCGTTCATCCTCATCGGCGCGCTGGCGACCGCGGTGCTCGCGTTCGTTGCGGACTGGAAGTGGATGCTGATCGGCTACGTGATCTCGCACATCGGCTTTAGCGGGTCCTGCGTGTTCTACGATTCGTTCCTCACGGACGTGACGACGGAAGACCGCATGGATCGCGTGTCGAGCTGGGGCTATGCGATGGGCTATATCGGCGGCAGCACGATTCCGTTTGTCATCTCCATCGCCGTGATGCTGCTGCGCAACTACGACGCGCTCTCCATGAAGTTCGCCATCCTGATCGTGACGGTCTGGTGGCTGCTGTTCTCGATTCCGATTCTGAAGAACGTCAAGCAGGTGCACTACGTGGAGACGCCGCCGAGCGAGCTGGCGAAGCACGCGTTTTCCAACCTCTGGGACACCATGAAGCGCTGCGTGAGCAACAAGGGCCTGTTTATCTACCTCATCGCGTATTTCCTCTATATCGACGGCGTCGGCGCGGTGATCTCGCTCGCAACCAACTACGGCGCGACGCTCGGCCTCGGCACCACGGGCATGATCCTCGCGCTGCTCGTGACCCAGCTTGTCGCCGCGCCCTGCGCGATCTTCTTCAGCAAGCTAAGCGACAAGTTCGGCGCGATCAGGATGATCATCGTCGCAATCGCGGTCTATTTCGTCATCTGCGGCGTCGGCTTCTTTATGGGGCGCATCGTCGAGCCGTATCAGCTTGACCTTGTGGACTCCACGCGAACCAATATTGCGGCGCAGGGCGTCGTCTTTGAAAACAAGGAAGATGAGAAGGCCTGGGATACGATCAAGAAGGATTACGTGGAGGATATCCGCGCAACGCTCGCGGAGGAAGACCGCGTCGCCGCGTTTGAGACAGTTACGGCGAGCTATGAGGAAAAGATCGGCGATACGGCGGAGCACATCTACCGATTCTCCAATCAGGACGCGGCATCTGCCGCGACCGCGGCGATCGGCGCGGTTGGCGACTCGTTGATTCCCTACGCGCAGGACACCGCCAGGCAGGTTGCTTACAATGGCGCAAAGACCACCGCCACCACGCTCTTCTGGGTGCTTGCAGTGCTGGTCGGCACCGTGCAGGGCGGCATTCAGGCGCTGTCCCGCTCCTATTTCGGCAAGCTCGTGCCGCAGAAGCGCAGCGCGGAATACTTCGGGTTCTACGACGTGTTCGGCAAGTTCGCAACCGTCATCGGGCCGCTGCTCTACGCCATGTTCTATTTCATGACGGACCGCGCGTCCGGCGGCATCCTGAGCCTGCTGCTGCTCTTCGGCGCGGGCGGGATCCTGCTCCTGACGGGCAGAAAGGAACTCGCCAAGACCGAGAGGGAAATGCGCGAGGCCAACGCGCGGATGGCCGCGGCGGAACACTGACGGACGGAGGGAACCCTTTTTTTGAAATCTGGTATCAATCGTATTTCGACGATGCTGTTCGTCGGCGCGGCCGCGCTGCTCCTGGCCGCGCCGGCGATTTCGCATGCGGATTCGTCCGCCGCTGCGCAGGACGTCACCGCGCTGTCCACCCTCGCCTCGGAGCAGGACGGCAGGACGCTGCGCCGCACGCGGGACGGCAAGGTGGAGACATATTCCGAGTTTGCGCCCGGGGAAGCGTTTTCGCTCGTCTGGCCGGAAGAAGCCGGCGTTCGCGCGGCGTATCTCAAGTGGTACGCGCCGCCGGATTCTGCTATACTGGTGCAGACGGACGCGCAGGGCGCGGAGCTGAGCCGCGAGCCGGCCGATCCCTCGCGCTACGACGCGTGCTATCCTTTGCTGGAAGGCGCCTGCGGGCTCACGATCGTTTCCGACGACGGCGCGGCGATTGCCGAGCTGTCGCTCTACACGGCGGGCGCGCTGCCCGAAGGCGTGTATGACTGGCAGCCGCCGCTGGAGAAGGCCGACCTGCTGGTCGTCTCGGCGCACTGCGACGACGAGCTGCTCTTTTTCGGCGGAACCATTCCCTATTACGCGGGCGAGCGCGGGCTTTCGGTGCAGGTTGCCTACATGGCAAACAAGGACCGCACGCGCGTGGACGAGGCGCTCAGTGGCCTCTGGCACTGCGGCGTGCGAAACGCGCCGGTGTTTCTGCCGCTGAAGGACGCGTACACCGAGACGCTGCGGGACGCGTTGATCCGCTGGGGCGAGGAGGAGACGAAGGCGACGCTCGTGTCGCTGATTCGCCGCTTCCGGCCCGAGGTGATCGTCACCCACGATCTGAACGGCGAATATGGGCACGGCGCGCATATGGCGACCGCCGCATGCATGCTCGACGCCGTACCGCTCGCGGCGGACGCAGCGGCATATCCCGACTCCGCCGCCGAATACGGCGCGTGGCAGGCGCAAAAGCTCTATCTGCATCTATACGGCGAGAACCGGATCACGATGGACTGGAACGAACCGCTTTCCGCGTTTGGCGGCAAGACCGCGCTGGAGGTTGCAAACGAAGCGTACCACATGCACGTATCCCAGCTGGAGTACCACAAAAATGTCTATGGGGACGGCGATTACAACTCGGCCGAATATGGGCTGGCGCTGACGGCGGTCGGGCCGGACGAGGCGAAAGACGACTTCTTCGAGCACATCGATCCCGCGCGGCTGAGCGACTATGTCGCGCCCACGCCGGAACCGACGCCCGCCCCGACGACAGCGCCCACGGCCACCCCGATGGCAGTGCCCCAAGCGGCGGACAATGTGCCCGCGGATCAGAGAAGCGCTCCGTTTCCTTACGGCTTGCTGGGTCTGGTCGGGCTGGCGGGCGCCGCCGTTGTCTTGATTCTGGACTGGCGAAAGAGACGGAAACCCCGCATTTGACGGATTACAGATTACCGGAGCTTTACGAACGTATGAAAAAACGCATTGCGCTGCTTGCGCTCGGCCTGATGCTCGCGTGCATCCCCGCCGCCGCGCTGGCGGAAGAGACGGACCAGCAGACGGCCGGCGACGGCGGGCTTTCCCTGCTCATCGAACTGCCCGCCGACCGGGCGGATGAGCTATATCGCCTGAACGACGAATTCGTTACGTCCCGGATTTCCTTTCAAAAGGACGATACGGTTACGTTCCTGCCGGACGCGTCCGCACAGGCGCTGCTGCTGGACTGGTATGACGCGCCCGCGTCCTACGCCGTGTCCCAGCGGAGCGCGGACGGCGGCACGCTGCGGGAGGAGACGATCGCGGACGGACAGCTGCGCCGCCTTGTCTCGCTGGACGCGGCCTGCACGAAGATCGTGCTGACCTTTGAATCCGCCGGTTCGCTCGGCGGCGTCTCCGCCTATGCGGCGGACGAACCCCTGCCGGACGGCGTAATCGCGCTGCAGCCCGCGCCGGAGAGGGCCGATCTGCTGATTGTGTCCGCCGAACCGGGCATGGAGTTTTTGCAGTTCGGCGCGGTGCTGCCGACCTATGCGCGCGAAAAAGGCGTCGCGAGCGCAGTGCTGTATGTGTCGGATTACGGCAAGCGCGCCCGCGCCTATGAAGCGCTTGCCGGGTTGACGGACGCGGGGTATGCGACGTATCCTATCTTCGGCGGGTTCACCTGCGACAATTACGACTCCTATAAGATCGCCGCCGCGGGATTCGTCAAACAAACGCTCACGGAGTATTTGGAGGGGCAGTTCAACGCGCTGCAGCCGAAGGTGATCGTGACGCACGCGACCGCCGATGTTTCCGGCGCGCACAGCCTGACGGCGGAGTGTGTGCTTGCCGCCGCGCAAAACTGCACGAGCGTGGAAAAGGTATATGTCTATGGCGAGACGGAGGGGACGACCCCGACCGTGATCGACATGAACGCGCCGCTGAATGCCTACGACGGCAAAACCGCCGCCGAGGTTGCCAGCAGCGCCTACGCGCTGCATGCTTCGCGCCGTGTGTTTCACCAGCAGATCGACGCCTCCGGCGCATTTACGCTGGCTTACACCACCGTTGGCGAGGACGAGGCCAACGATGATCTGCTGGAGCATATCGCAGCGGCTTCGCTGATCTCCTATGCGCCCGCGACGCCGTCCCCGTCGCCTTCGCCGGAGCCGACCGCGACGCCCGCACCGACCGCCGCGCCGGAAGCGGCCCCGCAGGAGCCGCAGCAGGAGGCGCCGTCCGGGTTCGGTCTGTCGGGCTTGCTCGTGTTGATTCCGCTCTCGATTGGCGCCGCATTGACGGCGGCGCTGTTCGTGTTTGCCTTTCGCCCGCTCAGGACAAGGCGCGGCAAGGGCGACGCGGTCTGCCTCTGCCTGATTCCGCTCGCGCTCGGCCTCGCCGCCGGCGCGATGCTTTCGGGGGCAAAGGCGCAGCGGACCGGCGGCGCGGAGCAGTCCGCCGTGAGCGCGGCCGCGCCGTCTGCAACGCCGGACGCGACGGCGTCTCCCGAACAAAGCGCCACGCCGGAGCCGACTGCGGAGCCAACACCCGACCCGGTCGAAACGTTTGAGGCGAGCTATTACCGCACGGCGGACGATCCCGCGGAGGTGATCGTGGTCGACGAAGAGCACGGCCACTGGGCCTATCGCTCGGACGACCTTGGCATCGACATCGAGCGCGTGAGCACCGTAAACGGCGACGGCAACCCGCTGACGTACTTCGTTGCGGACATCCACATGAAGGACATCAGCCAGTTCCGCCCCGGGTTCGGCGCGGAGGGGCATACGGGCCGCGGGGCCATCTACCCCTGGATCATGGCGCGGCGCGAAAAAGCCGTGCTGTGGATCACGGGCGACAACCTCATCAACAGCGAGCGCGAGGAAAAGGGCATACTGATCCGCGACGGGCGCATGTTCTGGTCCGGAGAAAAAGAGGACACGCTCGCCCTTTATCCCGACATGTCCATGCGCATCGTCAAAAAATACACAACCACGCCGGGCGCGCTGCTCGAAGACGGCGTGGAAAACGCCTATTCCTTCGGGCCGACGCTGATCGAAAACGGCGTGATCAACGAGGACGCGAAATATCACCGCGTGCGCCGCGCCAACCCGCGCGCGGGCATCGGCTATCTCGAGCCGGGGCACTACATCGCCATCGTGGTGGACGGGCGGCAGAAGGACTACAGCGTCGGCATGCCGGTCTGGGAGTTTGCGGACCTCTTTGCGCAGTATGGCTGCACACAGGCGTATAACCTCGACGGCGGACTTTCCGCGGCCATGATCTTCATGGGCGAGCAGATCAACTCGCACTCCGGCAACCGCCTCGGCGCGAGCGACGACATCTCCTATCAGCGCGCCGTGCCGGACGGACTGATGTTTGGCTACAGCGAGCAGGTGCCGGGGGTGGACGATCCGGTCGGCAACGACGGCAACAAACAGTAAAATATCCCGACGGGTGTTATCGCACGCGGCGTACTGCCGGACAGGGGGCATTTACCGGGTTACGGGTTGACGCGGCGGGACAAGCGTGCTACAATTACTCTCGGACAAAAAAATCGAATACCGCCTTATCAAGAGTGGCTGAGGGACCGGCCCTGCGAAGCCCGGCAACCTGTTTGTGAAGAGCGAATAAGGTGCCAATTCCGGCAGCGAAAGCTGAAAGATGAGCGTTGCACCAACGACTTTGTGAAACCTCATCAGCGGATGAGGTTTTTTTGTATCCCGACTTTGGAGGATACGATCGATTATGGCAACCAGACTCTTTACGTCCGAATCCGTAACGGAAGGACACCCCGACAAGGTTTGCGACTGCATCTCGGACGCGGTGCTGGACGCAATCTTTGCGCAGGACCCGAACGCGCGCGTCGCCTGCGAATGCGCGGCAAGCACCAACCTCGTGCTCGTCATGGGCGAGGTGACGACCCATGCGCATGTGGACGTGACCGACATCGTGCGCGGCGTGGCGCGCGATATCGGCTACGACAAGCCGGAGTACGGCTTCGACGCAAACTCGCTTGTGGTCATCACCGCGCTCAACAAACAGTCTCCGGACATCGCGCTCGGCGTGGACAACGCGCTGGAGCATAAGAGCGGCGCATCCGAAGCGCTCTTTTCCACCGGCGCGGGCGATCAGGGCATGATGTTCGGCTACGCCTGCGATGAAACGCCGGAGTATATGCCGCTGCCGATTTCGCTTGCGCACGCGCTCACGCGCAGGCTTTCCGAGGCGCGAAAGAGCGGCGAGATTCCGTACCTGCGGCCCGACGGGAAAAGCCAGGTGTCGGTGGAATACGACGACGGCAGGCCCGTTCGCGTGGACACCGTCGTCGTCAGCGCGCAGCATGACGAAACGGATATGGAACGGCTTCGGGCGGACATCGCCGAGCGGGTGATCCGTCCCGTGCTGCCCGCGGCGCTGGTGGATGAGCGCACGCGCATCCTCGTCAACCCGACGGGGCGGTTCGTCATCGGCGGGCCGACGGGCGATTCCGGCCTGACGGGGCGCAAGATCATCGTGGACACCTACGGCGGCTATGCGCGGCACGGCGGCGGCGCTTTCAGCGGAAAAGACCCGACCAAGGTGGACAGAAGCGGCGCGTATATCGCGCGCTATGCCGCAAAGCACGTCGTCGCCGCCGGACTTGCGCGGCAGTGCGAAATTCAGATCGCCTATGCCATCGGCGTGGCGTGCCCGGTATCCGTGCGCGTCGATACCTTCGGCACCGGCGTGGCGGACGACGAGGCGATTGAGCGCGCGGTCGAGCAGGTGTTCGACTTTCGACCCGCGGCCATCATTGAAACGCTCGGCCTGAAGAGGCCCATCTACCGCAAAACAGCGGCTTACGGACACTTTGGCCGGCCGGATCTCGACCTGCCGTGGGAGCGGCTGGATCGCGTGGAGGCGCTCCGGCGCGCGGTGAAAAGCTGAACCGACTGCAATAAAACAAAAAAAGAACTGCCGGATCCGGCAGTTCTTTTTATGATCAGATCATTCGTGCTTTGCGTCTTCCAGCGCCTGTGCGGCGGCTTCGAGAGACTGGGAGGCTTCGGCAATCGCGGCGGCGGCTTCGTCATGATGCCGCGCGGCTTTCCTGGCGCGGCGGTCGTCTTCCTTCCAGAAGCGCGCGATGAGCATCACGGAGGTGACGATGGAACAGACCGCGAGCACGGCAAAGATGTGCTTGGAAAGCTCGCTTGCCATGAAGGCCATAACCGGGTTAAAGCCGTCCACGGAGAAGAACACGAGCGTCATCAGCGAGAGGATGATGGTCAGATGCGGCAGCGCGCGGGCAATCAATCGTTTCATGCGGAAGGCCTCCTTTACTGCCCGTTTGCCGACGCGGTCGGCTCGCAGATGTAGAGAATATCGCTGGTGTCGCGCGGGGACGCGTCCTGCGGCTGGCTGCGCCATTCGCCGTTGTAGGTCATGACCGCCGTGTCGCCGCCGTCGAGATTGAAGGCGACCTTACAGCCGAGATCGTAATACACCTGCGCCAGCTCGCTGAGCGTCATTCCCCAGGAATAGTCCTTTTGCCGTCCGTCCACGAGGATGAAGCAATAGTGCCCCGGCTCGAAGTAGCCGATCGAGGAGAGCGGGTTTGCCTTGGTGCCCGCAAAGCTCGAGGGCACCTGCCCGTCCTCCAGCAGCTCCGGCCCGAAGGTCCAGATCTGGTAGGGGTTTTTGGCGTAGATCTCATCGAGCGTCGCCTGGCGGATCGGCTCGGGATAGGTTTCCATGGTCCCGTCGTAATAGAGCACGCAGATGTCGCCGTAGACCGGCAGGGTTTTGTCCCACTCGACGCCGTTGCGCACGGCGATGCTGTCGTGGTATGTGAAGTTGTCGCCCGAGATGGCGACGATGGAGTTGACCAGCTGCGAGAGCTGCAGCGTCGACATCACGTTTTTGCGGCTGCCCTCGTTCTGATCCTGAAAGTCGAAAGCCACGCCCGTGCGGAAGCTTGAGATATCCTTGACGTAGATATCGGCCAGATAGTAGACGACCGGCTTGCTTTCGGTGCCGGTGGTGATCTGGGACATCTCGATGGAGACGTTTGCGCTGCGGTAGGAGGTATCGGTTTGCTCCACCGCGCCGTCGGTGAATTGATCGGCGTATTTGCCGCCGAGCAGGCCGGTGTCGACGACTTCGGGCGTTGGCGTCGCGGCGTCCTCCGCGGGCGTCGCATCCGTCTGCTCTGGGGTTGCGGTCGCGGTCGGCGCCGCCGTCGGGCTGTTCAGCGTCTTCGGTTCATATTGGGGGACGCGCAGAAAATGGACATAGGAAAACACGGCGAGAAAGACGCCGAGCACCAACAGGTCGATCACGATCGTCCGGATCAGCCGCTTGGCGGATTTTGAGAGGGGTTTGCTCATGATGGACGGTTTTCCTCCTAACGTTGGGATCAAGCGGCGCATGCGCCGCGGCGTTCCGTCAGTCCTCGGTGCCAAACTCCTCGCTCTGCGGCGGAAAGACGTATTTGCGCTGCATGTAGAAGCTCACCGGATAGAGCGCGAGTTCGACGAGGATTTTGCCGACCGCAATCGGCATCAGGTGCGTGATGACCACCATCAGGCCGTAGTTGATTGCAAGGATGGCGGCGACGAGGATATAGTAGCGGACGATGCTCGAACGGCTGCGGTTTTCAAACACGAGCTTGCAGTTCATGAAATAGTTCGCCAGCGAGCTGAGCACGCGCGCACCGACCACGCTGATGAGCAGCGACTCGGCCATGCCCTTCGTGGTCGCCGAAAACAGCAGCACGAGCACGTAGTCGAGCAGCATCGCGACCAGCGAGGACGCGACGAAGAACAGGATCATCTTATAGATGCGCCAGGCGTCGCGGATGGGGTTGAAATGGGAGGATTTATTGTCTTCTATGTACACGGTTTCGATGGGTACCTCTTCGATCGGAATACGATGGCGCGTGGCGTAGAGCAGCACGTTGATCTCGTACTCATAGCGGTCGCCTTTCATCTCGAGCATCATGGGGATGCGAAACACCCCGAACGCCCGCAGCCCCGTCTGCGTGTCGAAGATCTTGATGCCCGTGGAGAGCGCGAAGACGAAGCGCGTAATCGCGTTGCCGGCGCGGCTCTTGAACGGGACGTTGCCGGTAAACTGCCGGCTTCCGAGCACGAGCTTTTCCGGCGCGGCTTCCCAGGCCTTGCTCACGCGGATGATGTCCTCGGGCAGGTGCTGCCCGTCCGCGTCGATGGTGACGACGCCCTCGTCCGCCGGGTATTGATCGTGGATATAGGTCAGCGCGGTCTTGAGCGCCGCGCCCTTGCCGCGGTTGACGGCGTGATGCAGGATTTTCGCGTAGGGCTCGAGGGACGCGAACAGCTCCCGCGTGCCCGGATCGCTCCCGTCGTTGACGATGATGAGGTCATAATCGGTCTTTTCACGCAGCTCGAGGACGAGATGGTAGAGCTTCTCATCAGGCTGGTAAGCAGGGATGATGACGACCATGCAATTTCTCCTTTATTCTTTCGGTGCCGCTGAAGACCAGCGCCGTGTGGGGGAAAACGCCTTGCTGCTGCCTCCGGCGGCGCGCGCATGGACTCGATTCAAGCGCCCGCACGCTAAGGCAGTGTATAGTATATCCTATTTTTCCGCCTGTGAAAAGCATTCGGGCGCGGTTTACAAAGAAGTGCCACAATCGCCCGAATCCGCCGTTTTTCTTTCACTTTTGCCGTTTTTGCACCGGACGACATTGTAAACTATTTGTAATAATTGGAAAGCGCAGCGGATTTTCGGCAAATCCTGCTATAATATTAGCGTTATGGAAAGCTGGAAAGGACACGGCGAAGAGATGACCCGAACATCCGATCATAAACACGGTAAGAATAAACAAGCGGAGCAGGATGCGCGTCTGCAGTCCGGCGAGCCGGAGGAGCAGGACCGCGACAGGACGTCCGAAAACGATCTGCGGGAATACGACTATCAGGCGATGGACGTGGAGTCTTTCGTTCCGACGGACTTTTATCCGTCCACCAACGTGCGCGGCAGGCACAACCATTCGCGCAAAAAGAGGCGCGCGCTCTGGGCGGTGCTGATCGTCGTGGGCGTTCTGCTGCTCGCCGCCGGCAGCGTGTTTGCGTATGTCATGTTTCTCGATCCAAGCACGCAGTTTGTGAATGCGAGCGATACCCCGAACCCGGTCGAAGTGGTCGCCGTGGACGAAGAGGACGCGACCCCTACGCCGGATAATGCGACGCCCACGCCCACGCTCGACCCCTACGAGGTGATCAGCGCGCAGGCGGATACGTCCATGATGCAGAACATCGTCAATGTGCTGCTCATCGGCGTGGACTATGCCGAGGAGCGCGAAACCTGGAACGGCAAGCACGAATACCACGCGGACGTGATGATGGTCATGGCCATCAACTTCGATGAAAACCGCGTGGACCTCATCTCGCTTCCGCGGGACACCTATGCGAAAATCCCCGGCGTAAAAGGCATTTACAAGCTCAACGCCTCCATCAACTGCGGCGGCGGGTTCGAAGCTGAGGGCGGCGCGGGCTTTTTGAAGACCTGCGAGGCGGCGAGCTGGATGCTCGGCGGCATTCCGGTGAACTACTACTACGCCGTGACCATGCCCGCCGTCAAGCAGCTGGTGGACGCGGTCGGCGGCGTGGACTACGATCTCGAGCTCTCGTATAAGATGATGGGGCGCAGCTACAGCGCCGGGCCGAATCACCTGAACGGCCAGGGTGTGCTGGACTATCTGCGCGTGCGCAAAAACATATCGAGCGGCGGGGACCTCAACCGCGTCAACCGCCAGAAGAAGATGCTTATCGCCCTGTTTGAGTCCATGCAGGAGCAGAATCTGATTCTGAAGATACCGGACATCATCGGTTCGTTTGAAGGGCAGCTCTTCACCAACTGCACGCTGGGGCAGACGGCGGCACTGACGAAGTTTGCGTATTCGCTCGATAAGGACAACATCGGCATGTATTCCATCGGCGGAACGATCACAAACATCTTCAACTGGAACTTCTGCCTGACCGATCAGAGCAACCGCGTAAAGGTCATCAAGCAGGTTTACGGCATCGACGTGCCCAAGGAGCTGGAATACACTTCGGATTACGCGCATTACCGCTGGGCGGACATGGTGGCCACGCAGTATCTTAAGACGGTTGCGCCGCTGACGGAGTTTGTCTCCGCGGCGCTTGCCGAGGACGATCTGCTGCCGACGATGGAGCCGACGCCGGATGCAACCGCCGAAGTGACGCCGGAATACGTGGCCCCGCTGACGCCCGTTCCGGCGACGACGCCAACGCCGACCGATTCTCCGACGCCTTCACCTACCGCGACAACGGAATCCGGAACGGCGAGCCGGGCGACGAATTCGTTTGCCGTCGTGCGTCTCAGCGCGGCGAATCCCGTTCTGGGCGAAACGTATCGAAGGTATTCCGAGTATTCCCGCCAGCTCTTCAACGACTATCTCATGTCGCTGGATGCGCTGGAGGAAGCGCAGGCCGTCGCCCGCAAGGAGGCCTCGAAATACGCGGCCGGCAAGACCAACGACCTCAAGCAGGCGCAGCAGGATGTTTCGGATTACGCCTCGCACGTAAAGACAAACGCGCTGAGCCTTGCACAGGAGTTTGGCTATTCCACGAGCAAGTTCGTCTGGACGTATCGCTACGAGTACGATTCCAGCTTCAATGAGGTCAAAGTGGACTTCAATTAAGACGAGGTGCGCGGCGGAATCCTCCGCCGTTTCAACCAAAAGACAAAATAAACCCCGCAGGATCGTTTGGTCCTCGCGGGGTTTTTCAATTCTCGAATCACTGTTTTTTTCGAACGATCGTCACGCGCGGATTCAAACCGCCCGCCTCGGTGGTCAGCTCCGCGGCGATGGTCAGACCCGGTTCGTTTTTTAAGCAGTTCAGCAGCAGTTTGTGCTCCATGGTGTAAAGCAGGGCGATGCCGCCCGGCGAAAGCAGGCGCGGCAGCAGCCGGATAAAGCCCCGATAGAGCGGGTCGTTGGCCTCGTGGGAGCCGACGCGGTTGCCAAACGGCATGTTGGTGAGGACGAGGTCAAAGGCGCTCTTCGGTTCGAAGCGCAGGATGTCCTTTCGGACAAACCGCGCGCGGCTCTTTGCGGCGCGCGCATTTTCCTGCGCGGCGGACAGCGCGATGCTTGAGACGTCCACGCCGAGCGCCGTGCAGCCCGGGGCGGCTTGCTCCAGCTCGAAGAGCAGCGTGCCGCTGCCGCAGAACGGGTCCAGCGCGAAGATATGTCCCGCCGGAACGAACGAGAGCGCATAGCGCGCGAGGCATGCGGCCGTGCTCGGCGCAATGGACGCGGAGATCGCTTTTTTGCGGTAATCAAAGCGATGGTCGGGCACGTTGCAGGGCTTGATAAACACGTCGCAGCGATCCGCGCCGGTGCAGACGACGCGCAGCTCGTCGATATACCGCGAGGGATTGTCCCCGCCGCCGAGCGCGGAGGCAAGCGCGCGGATGAACGCCGCGCGGTCGCCCATGTAGTGTTTCAGCTCGATGCGATACGGCGCGCTCAGCCGCCCCGTCGCGGCGGCCGCGATGGAACCGGGGTCGAGCGCAATATTCTGACCGGCCGGCAGCAGCGCCTCGGCCATGCAGCGCGCGCGGTAGAGCCGCGCGAGATCATCCGTCTGAACGAGCACGCCATTCGTCTCAAGCGCGCCGGAAAATCCCAGCGCGGCGAGTTCGCGCTGCAGCACGGGCGCGAATCCGGCGGGCGCGGCGGCGAGGATCTCCCGCACCGTATCCAGCTTTTTCCGCTCCGGCAGGGGAAGGTCGCGCGCGAGCGCGGCAAGCGCCTTCTGGTGCGCCAAGGCGATCTCCTCCGCGTGTTTTCGCTCGGCTTCGTCCGCCGCCGCCGGAGGCGCGTACGCCTCGAGCGCGGCCTTGGCCTGCGCGCCGCCGACGCTGCCGAGCGCGAGCAGAAGAGACGGCACGACGAAGCGCGTCTCTTCGGCGCGCAGCGCCTTAATCAGCGCGGTCGCGTCCCGTTCGCGCGCGAGCGCGCCCAGCAGGCGCGCGGCGTTCTTTCTTGCCTTCGGCTCGACGCCGTTCAGCGCGGCGTAGACGGGGGAGCGATCGGCGAGCAGACGATCGATGGCTTCCCGCGCGGCCTGCTTTTTTGCGTGTGCGGAGAGCGCGGAAAGCGCGCCGACGGGATCGCCCGCCATCGCGCCGATGAGCGCCTGCAATTCCTGCGGCGTTACGGCCGCTTCGCCCTGCAAGGCAAGCGGCTTGCCTGATCGTATCGGATTGTGTGCGGGGTCTTTATGCATGCCTGACCACCTTTTTGAAGAGATTGGGGGAATCCGGCGCTTCTACGCGCGCGCGGCCGCTTCCCTGATGATGGCGAGGATGGCGTCGGTTCCGTCTGAGCGCGTGTCTTTGCACATGGCGGCGGCGTAGCGTTCTCGCTCGGCGTAGACGCGCTCCACCGCGGCGGCGAGCGATTCCGGCGTGGCGGTATTCTGGTCGATCACCTCGGCGTAGCCCTTTTTTTCGAAATATTCGGCGTTGAGCAGCTGGTCTCCGCGCGTGCTGGCGGAGGTCAGCGGCACGAGCACGCTGGGTTTGTTGAGCGCGAGCAGTTCAAACACGCTGTTCGCCCCCGCGCGGGAGAGCACGATGTCGCTCAGCGCGAAGAGGTCCGGTAGCTCTTTGTCGATGTATTCATATTGCTGATAGCCGCAGGCGACGCAGTCGCAGTCATCCTTGCCGCGTCCGCAGAGATGGATGACGTCGAAGGATTCGTTCAGCTTCGGCAGCGCCGCGCGGACGAGCTCGTTGAGCTTTTGCGCGCCGAGGCTGCCGCCCATCACGAGCAGCACGGGCTTTTCGCCGCTCAGCCCGGTGAAGCGCAGCGCCCGCTCGCGGCTGCCTTCATAGAGCGCGGGGCGGATCGGCGTGCCGGTGAAGACGCCTTTGCCGTGCGGAACATGCGGCAGCGTGTCCTCAAAGCTCACGCAGACCCGGTCCGTAAAGCGGCATGCGATGCGGTTGCTCAGCCCCGGGGAAAAGTCCGATTCGTGCGCGACGACGGGCACCTTTCCCGCGCCGAGCACGACGGGCACGGAGACGAACCCGCCCTTGCTGAAGATGACGTCCGGCCGGATCCGGCGGATCAGCCGGCGCGCCTGAAAATATCCCTTGATCACGCGAAACGGGTCGATAAAGTTCTGCCAGGAGAAGTAGCGGCGGAGCTTGCCCGTTGCGATGCCGTGATAGGCAACGCCTTCGAGCGCGGCGATGAGGTCCTTTTCCATGCCGGTTTCGGAGCCGATGTAGTGTACCTCCCAGCCTTCGTTCAGAAGCGGTTCGATGAGCGCGATATTCGGGGTGACGTGCCCCGCCGTACCGCCGCCGGTGAATACGATTCGCTTGTGCTTTTTCAAGCCAGATTCCATAGCCGATGTTGTCCTCTCCCGAAAAACCACACGACCGGCGTGAACCGATCGTGTGGCGTCATACGATTCTTCTGTTTTCAGTGTATGCCCGATTGCGCGGTTTGTCCACAGAAACTTGCGGCCGCGTCAGCCCTCGGTCTCGTTGAGCACGTCGTCCTTGAGCAGCGCGCGGGCGATGTCGAATTTCATCTGCGTCCATTCTTCGGCGGGCCGCGTCAGGTCGATCTCCAGCATGATGCAGACGAGGCGCGCGTTGTCCGCGGTAACTTTTTCGCCGTTTTTACTGTCGCGCCAGCAGATGAACCATGCGAGTTCCTTCGTATCGTCGTCGGTGAGCTCGGCGGTGCCCGTCTTTCCTGCCATGGTGTAACCTAAATCGAGCGGATTTCTGTTGATGAAGCTCTTGGTCAGATACCGCGCGGTGCCGTCGGTGCAGACCTTCAAAAGCGCGGGGTAGATGTTGTCCACCGTGCCCTTCTGGAGAATCGTGCGGTATATTTTCGGCTCGCGCTGTTCAATGAGCGTATAGTCCGTTCCGTCCGCATGCCAGATGGAGTCCACGAGATACGGCTGCATGATCGTGCCGTCGTTTGCGTAGGCCGAGGCGTAGCAGGCCATCTGCAGCGGCGACATCAGAATTTCGCCCTGGCCGTAGCCGGTGACCGCGAGGTCGTATTCGTTGAGCGGCGTGTCTTCCGTGCGCTGGTTTGCCAGCTGCGGCTGACTGACGTCGAGGCCGTAGAGCTTCTTTTCAAGCACGAGGTGTACGCCGGGGACTTCGCTGTAAGAGCCGTCCGCTTGCTTCTCCCAGATGGACGTGCCGCCTTCGGCGAGGTTCATCCACGCGACTTTTTCCGTGTCGTTCGGGTTCACCTGCCAATACAGGCGCGGTTCGGTTTCCTCCGTCTCCAGCGGGATGGCCGTATTCCAGCCGATCGAATCCATAAACGCGGAAAACTTCGTCCAGCCCATGCGCATCGCGGAGTAGGCAAAAAACAGGTTGTCCGAGGAGATGATGGAGCTCGTCATATTCATCGGCGTCGGGCGGCTGTCGCTGCGGGTACGCACGAGCGCGCGGTCGTTGCTCTGCTCCTTCCAGGTCTTCGTGCTCGCGCGGTCGGCGAGGTTGGAAAGGAACGTTTCGGAGGGATACCATTTGTCGTTTCGGATTTCCTCCGAGGCGGGGAATACGTCGTTGATGGTCATGGTGTTCGTCTCGAGCAGCGCCGCGCTGGTCATGAGTTTGAACACCGAGCCGGGCGTATACAGACCCTGCGTCGAGCGGTTGTAGAGCGGCAGGTTGATGCTGTCGTTCTGCATCGCTTCCCACTCCTCGATCGGGAGGCCTCGGCTCAGATCGTTCAGATCGAAGCCTGGCCAGGAGGTCATGGCCTGAATCGCGCCGGTCTTGGGGTTGAGCACGACGACGCTGCCGCGGATGTTGTCGTCGTATACGACGGTGTCGATGACGTCCTCAAGCCGCTCCTGCAGCTCGGGGATGATGGTTAGGTGCAGGTCGTAGCCGTCCACCGCCTTGGTGGAGTAGAGCATGCCGCGGCTGCCGCCGTCCTTGGTCTGAATGTAGGTAAAGCGGCCGTTGGTGCCCAGAAGCTGGTCTTCATAGAGCTGTTCGAGGCCGTATTTGCCAATGTAGCTGTCGCCGTTGTAACGCGTCGGCGTGGTGACATAGCGGTCGTTCGCCGAGTCGTAGCGGATGTCGCCGTAGGTTTCGTAGTTGATCTTCTCCTTTTTGGAGATGATTCCAGCGTAGCCGATGATGTGGCAGAGCGAGCTTCCGTTTGGATAGTATCGCAGCGTGCCGTAGTTCGCGGAGTCGATGGCAAGGCCTTTGATGGCGAGAAGCCGCGTCTGGAGGTCCATCGTCAGCTCGTCCGGATAGAACGTTTTTAGCTTGACAAAGTCGTTTCGAACCTTCGTGAGCGCTTCGCGCACGTCGTCTTCGGTCATCTCCATCTCCGGCACGGCGGCGACCGAGCGGATGAACTCGCCGACGTCCGTGATGCTGCTTGGCACGCTGAAGACGGTGATGGCGTTTACGTTTTGCGCGTAAGGTTCGCCGTAGGCGAGGATCTCGCCGCGGTTTGCCTGCAAAACGCCGACGCGGAGGCTGTCGCCCCACTGCATCTCGGGGAAGATGAGGCTGGGAGACCAGTTGATCGTCCAGCGGTGCTCGATGCGGTTGGCTTCGATGACGAAGTTGTAGGTCAGGTCCTCTCCCGCGCGCTCGCTGTGATAGGTGAGCGTATAGTTGACCTGCGCGATGATCTCGCCGTCGAGCACGTTCGTCGCGGTGTAGTCGATGCCGGTGAGCTCCAGCTCGTCAAAAATGCTCTGGTAGCGCTCGATGAACTCCACCTTGGTGATGGTGGTTTCCACCTCGTCCGAAACGCCGTCGCCGTCGGCATCCGTGGGCGCGGGCGTCGGGGTGGCGTTGGGGTCGGGCGTCGCCGTCGGCGTGGCGTTGGGATCGGGCGTCGCGTCGGCGTCCGGGGTCGCGTTTGCGTCCGGCGCGGGGGTATCGTTCGGGGCGGGGGTCATGTCCGTGTCGCGCTGGTCGGCGGGAATTTCGCTCTCGTCTATCATGTTGGGATCGGGCGTGGTCGTTTCGACCGCGTCGGGATCCGGCGTCGCGTCCGGGTCGGGCGTGGGCGTCTCCAGCGACGAGGGGTATTCGCCCGTCTCCGGGTCTGGCGTGAAGCCGTTTTCGATTACCGGCGTGGGCGTGGGCAGTTCGGGCGTCGGCGTGTCGGCGGATTCCGGCGCGGGCGTTTCTTCCTCGGGCGTGGGCGTGGGCGTCTCCGCCTTATCCAGACCGAACACCTGCCGCCAGACCTTGCGGTTTTCTTCCTTTTCCTTCGCTTCCTCGGCGAGGCGGTCTTCGCGCTCCTCCTCGGTCTCCGGCGCTTTGATGCTGTCCGCGAGCATTTCGTAGGCTTTGTCAAACGAGCCCGCGCAGATATAGTCTAAAAATCGATAGCAGTAGTCGCTGCCGCGCGTCACGATCGAGCAGCCCGTGCTCAGAATCGTCACGCCCAGCATGGTGATGGCGATGAACAATGCGAGAATACGTTTCATGGAATACCTTGATCCTTGTGTGAATTACCCCCCGGTAAAGCAATGATATTATACCAAATGCGTTGCGGCGGGGAAGCAAAACCGATAAAAGTTAATAATCCTGCCACGATTGACGGGGAAAAACGCCCGATTGTGAAGGAATCCGTCCGCCGCGCGGCAGGTGCGCCGGACAAAAAAATCCCGCGTGTCTGCGCGGGAATCGGGCGGCGCCGGTTCGTCAGACCGAGACGCGCGGCGGCGGGGGCGGCAGGGGATCGGCAAGGCCGCAGAGGCGCAGGCTGACGTCGTAGAGCCGGTTTGCGCTGTCCGGATTTTTCGAGGCCGCGCTGGAAGGTTCGATGCGGCAGCGATAGAAATATTCTCCGCTGACATGCGCTAAAGAGGGATCGCAGGCGAGATATACGCTGGTCTTCGCGCCTTCGTCGCTCGTCATAAAGAGCAGCTTCATGGCGGACGCAACCCAGCGGAAGCGCCCGTTCGCGCGGTTGACTACGATGTCGGTTGCGACGATGCCCGGGTGCACGGCGTTGATGGTGACGCGGCTGCCGCGCGCGCGGAGCTTCTGCGCCAACGCGCGGGTGAAGAGCAGATTGCACAGCTTGCTCTGCCCGTAGGCGGCAAAGCGATTGTAACCGCGCTTAAGATTCAGGTCGTCAAAACGGACGTCCCCCCAGCCGTGGGCGACGCTGGTCATCATGACCACGCGGCCCTGGCCGCTCTTCTCCAGCAAAGGAAGC
>JAAYUE010000023.1 GCA_012517905.1 Clostridiales bacterium
GGTCGAGCGCTTTGCAACCTCGGCGGCGATGGACAGATAGTAAGCCTGTTTTCCGATGCGTTCCATGAATCGATATCCCCCTTTTTCCTATTTTCGCACAACGGACCGGTCATCGTCAACGCCGCGCCGTGTCTGCCGGGCATAAAAACAGGCGCGGATAAACGCGCCTGAGAAAAAACTAAACGGTTGCGGGCGGTTCCGGCGGCAGCATGCGGATACGCCGGCTGTAGACATATCCGAACATCCACAGCGCGACGGCGATGGTGAACACCTCCGCAATCGGGAACGCCCACCACACGGCGGTGACTTCCCCGAACGCGCGGGAGAGTAGCCAAGCGGCGGGAATCAGGATCACGAGCTGGCGCGCAAGGGAGAGATACATGCTGTAGGAGCCCTTTCCGATGGCCTGGAACATGACGGAGCAGTTGATGCTGACCGAGGAGAGCACGAGGCACGAGGGAATGATGGTCAGCGCCGCGCGGCCGATGCGCAGCATCTCCGGCGTCGCGTTGAACAGCCCCAGAATCTGGTCCGGCAGCAGCAGGAACACCGCGGTCATGAGCGCCATCATTACAATGCCCGCAACGAGGGAGATCTTCCAGGTGCGCATGATGCGCTTTCTGTTCTGCGCGCCGTAGTTGAAGGCGATGATGCTCATGCCGGCGTTGGTCATTCCGAGCAGCGGCATGATGGCGATGGATTGCACGCGGAAATAGACCCCGAAGACGGCGACCGCCGTTTCGGTATAGGCGATGAGGATGCCGTTGAGCAGCAGCGTCATCACCGTTCCGATCGCCTGCAGCACGATGGTCGGCACGCCGACGGCGTAGATATCGCGTACCACCGGCGCGCTGAGGATGAAGTTTTTCACGCGCAGGCGCACGTCGTTTTTCTTGCTGAAGATGACGATAAAGGAGATCAGCATGGCAAGGATCTGCCCGCCGACGGTCGCGATGGCCGCGCCGGCGATGCCGAGCCGCGGGAAACCGAGCAGGCCGAAGATCAGAATCGGATCGAAGATGATATTGAACACTGCGCCGCAGATCTGAATCAGCATGGCGTAGAGATTTTTGCCCTGGGACTGCATGATCCGTTCGCAGAAAATCTGTAAAAACAGACCGATCGAATAGGTCGTGATGATAGAAAGATAGCTTGCGCCGTATGCGAGCGTCTCAGGTTCCGCGGTGTACGCCCCGATGAACGGGCGCGCGCCGAAGATACCGAAGAGCACGAAGACCACCATGGACAGCAGCATGAGCAGCAATCCATTGCCCGCGGCGCGCTCCGCGTCATCATGTCGCTTTGCGCCGAGCCGGCGCGAGATGAGCGAGTTGATGCCGACGCCGGTGCCGACCGCGACGGAGATCATGAGCATGAAGATCGGATACGACAGCGAAACGGCCGTCAGCGCGCTTTCGCCGAGATATGAGACGAAGATGCTGTCCACGATGTTGTAGAGCGCCTGAATGAGCATGGAGAGCGCGAGCGGCGCGCCCATGCCCAGCAGCAGCCTGCCCTCGGACTGGACCCCCATTTTGTTGACCCGCACCGGGGCGGCGGCATCGAATGTTGTTTCCCTGTATTCTTCCATAACGTTAAGGATTGTAGCATGAATAAAAAATGGTGGCAAGCAAATAAAAATGCACCGCGCGGGCGGTGCGGCCGGCGTCCGGCATGGCAGGCGCAGGAGGAATCCTCATAACAGCATGCGCTCGGCCAGATTGTCCACAAGGATGCTGCTGTCGAGCGCGTAGTTGACGGTGTAGAGCGTGCCGCCGCGCATGCGGCGAAGATACGCGATGCAGCGGCCCGCGTGATCGACCAGATACCGGTTTCTGCGCCGCATGGACTCCGGCGAACAGCGCTCGGCCGCGTACCAGACGCTTGCCGCGCCGGAAAGGATTGCCTCGTAGCGCGCACAGTCGCTTTCGCTCCAGCCCTCGGTCTGGTCACGCCCGGGCAGGGCAAGATGAAGCGACAGGCCGGGGGACTGCGCTTGCAGCCGCAGCACGGCTTCCGCCGCGAGCGTGTCGAAGCCCTGCGCCCCGCCGACGTAGAATTCGGTCGCGCCGTCGTCCTGCGCGGCGGCTGTCGCACGCTCGAGCAGGAATATCAGCGTTTGCATTTCCTCCGTGCGCTCGTTTCCGAGCGCGGGCAGGGCGTTCGGCCGATGCCCGGTAAAGCAGCAGCCGACGCTCCGTTCAAACGGGTCTTGCATCCATCCTCCGTGCGCCGATAAGTGCCAGCGCGGCCCGATCGTCCCCGCTCTCCATAGCGTCCAGCGCGGCGTTGAGCACGGCGGGCGCTTCCGCGCAGGCGCGTTCGAACAGCTCGACAAACGATTCCGTACGCTGGGTTTCTTCGTCCCAGGGGGCGCGCCAGGCGGCGTGGTTCAGATTCAGCCGGTCATCCGGGTCGGGATGACGCGAAACGAGGTATCCCGTCAGCTTTCCGGGAATGTTCAGCAGACGCTCCAGCCCGCCGAAGAAACGCAGTTTGCGGTTGTTGGGGTCGTAAGAAACCGAGTTGACGGTGATCCATTTGCGATAGCTGCGGGCGAACGCGCCGCCGATGTCCAGAGAAAACAATCGTTTCGCCAGCGCCGCATGCAGCGCGTCCAATTCCTTCAGGCGGGCCGTGCGGTAAAAATGCCGCGGCTTTTGCGGCACGCCGGCATAACGAAACCGCTCGGTCATCATCAAATCCATCTGGATTTCGGCGGGCGTGTGCTTCGCGCCGAAAAACCGCGCCTCGATGTAGGGGTGCGCGGTGGTATCCAGCAGGAAGTGGCACAGAAAGCCGAGCGTGTAGGCGCGCATTGCGTCGCTTTTTGCGGCGAGCGGGAAAAGAGCGGCAAAGAGCGCGCGCGCGTCCAGCGCATGCAGGCGGTTTGCGACGTCCACGCGGCAGGGCGAAAAGAGCGGCTTTGGCATCGCGTCCCCGAAAAACGGGTCGGGCCCCATGGTGCCGATCAAAAATGCGCCACGGTGCGCCGCGACCAGCGCGGCGACGGCTTCGTTCGATTGTTTCAGCGCGGTCAGACCGACCAGCGCATGTGTAAAATTATACGGCATGCTCATATTATACGATCGTCCGCCGCCGCGCTTCAACCCCTTGAACGAAAAAACAATTCAGATCAGTTTGCGCACGCGCAATAACGGAGTTGCACGGAGGAGATTTCATATGGCGGCGCACAAATCCATGTTTTGCAAATTTGAACTTAGCGCAAACCCGATTCGCTCGCTGTGCGCGAAAATCCGCTTCAAACAGCCGGTTTCGGTCGCGGAAAACCCGCGCGGCGCGGCAGTTTGCCGCGCGCCGGGCAGGGCGGCGCCCGCTTCGCGCGCGCGACACAGTCATGAATTTTTTCCAACAAAAACGTAGAAAATTTGAAAATCTTGCGTTTACCTATGGTACATTTCAAGAAGAGCGTGTTACAATACCAATGATAGCACGATTGAGGTGGAGAGCATGAAAAAGATCGTAAAGCGCAGGAGAACTTTTCGAATCAACAATCCGCTCGCATTCGGTATTCTATGCGCTATGATCCTGATTTTGCTCGCCGGCGTGACCTACGCGCTCGTCGCGGGCGTCATTTCTCCCGCAATCGTGAATTATCAAATCGCAAACGCAACGCCGACGCCGTCTCCGACGGTTGCGCCCGTCACCGCGACGCCGTCGCCGACGATTGATCCCGCGCTTCCGACCCCGTCGCCGACACTCGAGCCCGGCGCAACGCCGACGCCGACCGCCGAACCGGCGGGCGCGCTGGAAGGGCATATCATCGGCATCGATCCCGCGCGCGGGTACAGCTCGCAGATTCGCGGCGTTTCGACGAAAGTTTATGCAAACCGGCTCAACTACGCCGTTGCCACGCTGGTCAAGGAAAAGCTGGAAGCCGAAGGCGCGACGGTCGTGTTCACGCTTTCGAGCGTGAAGGACGACAAAACCTCGGCCGAGCGCGTCAAAGTCCTCAACGACGGCAATGTCGAGATCGCGGTCCGCATCGAGTGCAATTCCGTCGGCTCCTCGGATACGCGCGGCGCGATGGCTTGGGTGCCGGAAAAGCACGACAAGAAAGCGGAGTGCGACAAGCTCGCGTCCGCAGTGCTCAACGCCTATGTCAGCGCGACGAAGCTGCCGCTTCGCACGATCAACGATACGTCGATCATCGACAAGTCCGACGAGACCTTCCTGAACAACACGAACGCGCCGGTATTCACGCTGTTCCTGGGACACATCAGCAACGCCACCGAGGACAAGGCGATCAACGACGCCGATTTTCAGCAGACCATGGCGCAGGGGATCGTAACCGGTATTTTAAGATATCTCGGGGTCAACGAATAGTTTTCAGACAAAGCAAACCGCCTCTCAAAGGCGGTTCTTTTTTCGGTTTAGCGTGCAATGTTCGTAAAAATGCCGTCGTTTTTCACGATAATCTTCGTTTTTCGGGGAATCGATCTGTACAATTCCCATACAATTTCGTATACTAAAGTTTGGCAATTGGGCGTAGCAGACTGTCGCTACGCCTGAAATATGTAAGGCAGGTGGATTGGATTGAGGAAATCGTTTCGGGGCGGCGTACACCCGCTTCGCCACATCGGCGAAGGGAAACCGCTGGCTCAGAACAAACCCGTGCGCGCCGTCTCGCCGGACGTCGTCGTGATTCCCGTCGGAATGCATCTCGGCGCGCCGAGCGAGCCCTGTGTGGAAAAAGGGAAGCGGGTAAAACTCGGCGAGCTGATCGCAAAGCCGGTCGGCGGGCTGGGGTTGCCGGTGCACGCGAGCGTCTCCGGTGAGGTGCTCTTCGTCGAAGAACGGCAGATGCTCAGAAGCAGGCCGGAGCTCTGCATCGGCATTCAAAACGACCATCTCGACGAATGGGTGGAACTCGCGCCGCTGGATGCGGCGCGCGCAAGTGCGGCCGAAATCATCGCCGCCGTGAAAAACGCTGGCATCTGCGGCATGGGCGGCGCGGCGTTTCCGACGCATGTCAAGCTCTCGATTCCGGAAGGCAAGCAGGCGGATACGGTGATCTTAAACGGCGCGGAGTGCGAGCCGTATCTGACCGCCGACCACCGGCTGATGCTGGAAAGTCCCGAGCGGATCGTCGCCGGATTGAAGCTCATCCTCCGCGCGACGGGCGTGAAGAAAGGCGTCATCGCCGTCGAGAAAAACAAGCCGGATGCGATTGTGTCCATGCAGCAGGCGGCGGCGGGCGAAAGCGACGTCGAGGTGCTGCCGCTCAAAACGAAATATCCGCAGGGCTCGGAAAAGCAACTGATCGCCGTCGTGACCGGTCGCGAGGTGCCGCGCGGCAAACTGCCGATCGACGCGGGCGCGCTGGTGTTCAACGTCAGCACCGCCGCGGCGATCTACGACGCCGTCGCGCTCGGAAAACCGCTTGTGGAGCGCAACACGACCGTAACGGGCTGCGTCGCCCAGCCGGACAACCTGCGCCTGCGCGTCGGAACGCGCTACGAGGACGCGATCGCCGCCTGCGGCGGACTGCTCGAAGGCGCGAGCAAGGTGTTCGCGGGCGGCCCCATGACGGGCCTCTGCGCCGCCGATCTCGAGGCGACCGCCACAAAGGCGACAAACGGCATTGTCGTGTTCGACGAAAAGCAGGCGAAGGCCGTCGTCGAATCCGCCTGCATCCGCTGCACGCGCTGCGTGACGGTTTGCCCCATCGGGCTGCATCCGTATCTGATGCGCACGGATCTTGATCGGCACGACCTTGAGAGCGCAAAACAGCACGGGCTGCTGGACTGCGTCCTCTGCGGCGCGTGCTCATATATCTGCCCCGCGCGGCGGTATCTTTCCTCGAGCTTCAAGGCGGCGAGGGAAGAGCTGGCCGCAAAGGCGAGGAGGTGACGGATATGGAAACGAAGAAGCGTTTCGCGGTGTCTCCTGCGCCGCATATCTTTGCAAAGGATACGACCGCGGTGCTGATGCTGGACGTCGTCGCCGCGCTGATGCCGACCGTCGCCGCGGGCATCTGGCTCTTTGGCTGGAGCGCCGCGCGCGTCGTGCTCATCTGCGTCGCGTCCTCCGTTGGGTTTGAATTCCTCTGGGAAGTGCTGTTCAAAAAGCCCATCACGATCAACGACCTCTCCGCCGTGGTCACCGGCATCATCCTTGCGATGAACATGCCCTCGACCGCGCCGTGGTGGATGCTGATCGTCGGCAGCGCGGTTGCGATTCTGCTCGTCAAGCAGCTCTTCGGCGGCATCGGCGACAACTTCGTCAACCCCGCCATCGCCGCGCGCGCGGTGCTGCTAGCCAGCTGGCCGGCGCTTATGAGCGGAAGCGCGTATGTCGCGCCGTTCGACGCGGTTTCGAGCGCGACGCCGCTTGCGATGTTCGGCCAGACGGCGGAGGCGGTTTCGAGCGCGACCGTCGCGCTGCCGACCACGCTGGACCTCTTCATCGGGCGCATCCCCGGCTGCATCGGCGAGGTGAGCAAGATCGCCATACTGATCGGACTTGCCTATCTGTTGATTCGAAAGACGGTCACCTGGCACATCCCCGTGACCATGATCGCATCGTTCATGCTCTTTACGTGGATCTTCGGCAGCGACCCGCTGCAGGGGGTGTTGATCGGCAGCGTGCTCTTCGGCGCGGTGTTTATGGCGACGGACTATGTCACCTGCCCCATGACGAACGTCGGCAAGATGATATTCGCGGCGGGCGCGGGGCTTATGATCGCGCTCATCCGCGCATACGGCGGGTATCCCGAAGGGACGACTTACGCCATATTGATCATGAACGTGCTTACGCCGCTCATCGATCGCATGACGCGCAGCAGGATTTACGGGGAGGTGAAGGCTCGTGCGTAAGACACTCATCCTTGGCCTGAAGCTCTTTGCCATCGCGGCCGTGGCCGGGCTTGCGCTGGGGCTGACCAACATGGTCACATCCTCGGCGATTGCGCAGCAGCAGGAGCAGGCGGCCCAGGCGGCGCGCCGCGCCGTGCTGCCCGCAGCGCAGAAGTTCACCGAAGTAGCCGCGCCGGAAGGCCTCAAGGACGCTTTTGCGGGCTATGACGCAGGCGGCGCGCTCGTCGGCAGGACCGGAACCATCATCGGAAAAGGATACGGCGGCGAAATCGAGATCACCGTCGGCATCGACAACGCCGGCGTGGTCACGGGCGTGTCGATCGGCGGTTCGAACTTTTCGGAGACCGCGGGTCTTGGCGCGCGGGCAAAAGAAGCCTGGTTTGGCGCGCAGTACATCGGCGAAAGCGCGCCCATCTCGCTGAAAAAGGACGGCGGCGATATCGACGCGATCACCTCGGCGACCATCACGTCCCGCGCGGTGACCAAGTCGGTCAACGCCGCGGTGCTTGCGCTGGGCGGCCTCACGCCGCCGACGGAGGGATAACACTATGGAACAAAAATCTTCGCTCAGAAGCGTATTTTTCAACGGCGTCATCACTGAAAACCCGACGTTCCGGCTCGTACTCGGCACGTGCCCGACCATGGCGGTGACGACCAGCGCGACGAACGGAATCGGCATGGGCGCGGCGGCGACGTTCGTGCTCGTCGGCTCCAACATCGTCATCTCGATGTTGCGGCACTTCATACCGGATAAAATCCGCATTCCGTCGTTCATCATCGTCATCTGCACGTTTGTCACCATGGTGCAGATGTTCATGAACGCGTTTCTGCCCGCGCTGTACCAGAGCCTCGGCATCTTTCTGCCGTTGATCGTGGTCAACTGCATCATCCTGGCGCGGGCCGAAGCATATGCAAGCAAAAACCCCGTGCTCCACAGCGCGGTGGACGGCATCGGCATGGGCGTGGGCTTTACCATGGCGCTGACGCTGATCGGCAGCATCCGCGAGCTCCTCGGAAACGGCACGCTCTTTGGCATGCAGGTGTTCGGCGCGAACTATCAGCCGATGCTGCTTTTGATCCTGCCAGCCGGCGGATTCATCGTATACGGCCTGCTGCTCGCGTTGTTTAACGCCGTGAGCATGAAGCCTGCTAAGCGGAAGGAGGCGAAGAGCGAATGAGCCCCGTCGTAAAGATTCTGCTGTTCATGTTCAGCTGCGTGCTGACGAATAACTACATCTTCTCGCGCTTTCTCGGCGTCTGCCCGTTCCTCGGGGTATCCGGAAAGGTGGAGACGGCGTTTGGCATGGGTTTGGCGGTCACGTTTGTCATGACGCTGGCGAGCCTGTTTACGTACTTTGTGTACTACTATGTGCTGATTCCGCTTAACCTTGCCTACCTCAACACCATTGCGTTCATCCTCGTCATCGCCTCGCTGGTGCAGGTGGTCGAGATGTTCCTTAAAAAATCCGCGCCGTCGCTCTATTCCGCGCTCGGCATCTATCTGCCGCTGATCACGACGAATTGCGCGGTGCTCGGCGTCACCATCCTCAACATCACGGAAGGCTATAACCTGCTGTATTCGGTGCTCAACGGCACGTTCGGCGCGCTGGGCTTTCTGGTTGCCATCGTGCTCATGGCGGGCGTCCGCGAGCGGCTGGAGTCCGCCAAGATTCCCGCGCCGCTGAAGGGATTTCCGATCTCACTCGTGATCGCAGGGCTGATGAGCATCGCGTTTCTGGGATTTTCCAATATGTTTGCGGGGGTGATGTAAGGTATGGCGCAGTATCTGCCGATTCTTTATGCCATTGCCGCACTCGGCGGGCTCGGCATCCTCTTCGGGCTCGTGCTCGGCCTTGCGGATAAGAAATTTGCAGTCGAGGTGGACGAGCGGGTGAAGGCGGTCCGCGAAGCGGTTGCCGGCGCAAACTGCGGCGCCTGCGGCTATGCCGGCTGCGACGCGTATGCCGAAGCGGTCGTCAGAGGCGAGGCCGCCGCCACCGCCTGCACGCCCGGCGGCGCGAAGACCGTCAAGGCCATCTCCGCTATCATGGGGGTGGACGCGGAGGCGGGCGAGGCGAAGGTTGCGCGCGTGCGCTGCCAGGGCACCTGCGAAAACGTTTCGCCGCGATACGACTACAGCGGAGTGTCGTCCTGCCGCGCGGCAAGCGGCATCGCCGGCGGCCCGAACGCATGCGAGTTCGGCTGCGTCGGGCTTGGAGACTGCGTTGCGCACTGCGCGTTCGACGCGATCGAGATTGTGGACGGCGTGGCCGTCATCGACGACGACGCGTGCACCGGCTGTGGCATGTGCATTTCCGCCTGCCCGCGGAGCATCATACAGATGCTGCCGAAGGATCAGACCGTCGTCGTGATGTGCCGCAACGAAGCCATCGGCCGCATCGCGCGGCTGCAGTGCAAGACCGCCTGCGTCGGCTGCAAGCGCTGCGAAAAAGCATGCCCGTCGGACTCGATTCATGTAATCAAGGGCGTTGCGATCATAGACGAAACCACCTGCACCCGCTGCGGCGCGTGCATTCCGGTCTGTCCGATGCACTGCATCGTCAACTTCTACGAACGCGATCCCGAAGGGGAAGCGGCGGCGACCGCGCAGGCGGAGCTGCTCAATCCAAAGGAAAACTGATCGATCGAATGCAAACAAAAAATCCGCCGTCCGGCGGATTTTTTTGTATATGCGACTCGTGGTTTATCGGTTGCCGGCGGAATCGTCGTCTGGCTCGTCGTCGAATTCGCCGTTGGGCACATACTCAATCTGGGTCCCGCGCCGCCGTTTACCGCGGACGGCGAGCACCACGATGATGACGACGAGCGCGACGAACAGCAGCAGGACGACAACGCCGATCTTCACGGCGTTGTAGACGCCCGTGGTGGTGCTGAAGTAGTAGCGCAGATAGCCGTAGCTGGCGGGCGTGTCATAGTTGCTGTAGGGCACGTGGATGGTCTCGTAATTGCGCACGTTGTACTCGGTAAAGCGGAAGAGCCGCACGCCGCGAACACCCTGTTCGCCGTAGCTCGTATAGGTGCTGCCCGGCGCGCTGGCGATATCGACGCCCTGGACGCTGCCGATGAACGAGTTGATGTGATCGTGTCCGTTGACGGTCAGAAACACGTCCCCGTTGTCCAGATATGCGTCAAAGAGCCCGTGGTTTTCGCTGGAGGGGCAGGGCGCTTCGTTGACTTCGCCGGTAAAAATCTTCTCCTCGTCCGGAATGTAATACTTGCCCTTGCCGACGCCGACGCCCTTGAGCGCGCCGTTCGTGCCCTTGGGCACTTCGGTCAGGAGCTCATAGACTTCCGGCAGGGGGATGTGGCAGAATGCGACCGAGGGCAGCGCCTGCCCGTCGTTTTCGGACTTGAACGCGGCGCTCTGTTCGTTATACCAGTCCACCTGGGCTTTGGAAACGGTGTCGTAGTCCCCGTTTGCGAGATAGGAGCCGGAGTCGAAGAAATACAGCGCCATGCCCGCTGTATCGGTGCCGCCGAGATAGACCGGCAGCACGAAAGCGCCGTCTTTCGTCGAATTTTTGCCGAAGGAAACGCCGATGCAGTTGTCGTAGCTTTCGTAGAGCTTTGCCTGCTGTTTAACCGGTATCGGCGCCTCGTAGTCGTGGTTTCCGAAGACGACGACAAACGGGATGCCGCTGTTTTCGATGGGCGCAAGCAGCGTGCGCAGCGTTTGCTCGCTGTTTTTCACGCCGCTGCCGAGCCGGAGCACGGGGCTGGAGCCCTCGAGCTGGTCGCCGAGCAGCACGATCAGGTCCGCCGGATAGTCCGCGAGCACCTGCGTCTCGCCGCTGATGACGAGATCGGTGGTGAACTGCGTTTCCTGCAGGTCGGATAGTATCAGCACGGTAAACGTACCGTCCGCGCCGAAGCTGAGGCGGTCGGTCCCGGTTTCTTCGGCGAGCGCGGCCTGCGGGGCAGGCAGCAGGCAGACGCCGAGCAGCAAGAGGAATAAGGCAATGCCAAACAATCGTTTTATCATTGTTCAAGCGTACGGCATGTCAAAGGGCCTGTCAAGAACGGCGAAACAATATTTAACAAATACTTGATTTATACCAAACAACGCCGCCCGCGCGAAGGTTGTAATTCGTTTCCCCGTGCGATACAATAATCACGCCATGGTCGGGAACGCCCGGCCGTGCAGAATGCGTAAGATTCGGAAGAAGTCTGAAAATGGAGTATTTGGAAGCGTTTCTGGCAAACAGGATACTGATCGCCGCGCTGGTCGGCTGGGCGATTGCGCAGGCGGCGAAGGCGATTCTGTATACCATCGTCAACAAGGAATTCAGAATGGAGCGGCTTGTCGGCAGCGGCGGCATGCCGAGCTCGCACGCGGCGACGGTCTGCGCCATGGCGGCGGCGGTCGCCAAGCAGTTCGGGCTGGCGTCGTTCGAGTTCGCCATTTCATTCGTGCTCGCCTCCGTCGTGCTGCACGACGCGCGCGGCGTCCGCCAGGAGGCGGGCAAGCAGGCGGTGACCATCACGGCCATCATCGACCATCTGATCAAGGAAGGGACCATCATCGAGTTGCCGGAGTGGGAGCTCAAGGAACTGATCGGTCACACGCCGCTGCAGGTGCTCATCGGCTCGATTCTCGGCATCGGCGTCGGCGTCTGGCTTGGCTGACCTGCGGGGGAGACGAGGATATGTGCGGACGGTTTTACATCGATTCCGAAGACGAGCTGTACCGTCGCTTTCTGGAGCGGATGTATGAGTGCGACAACGATGATTCGCCTCCGTTTTCAGGCGGCGAAATCTTTCCGACGGATTTCGTGCCCGTGCTGGACGAAGCGGGCCCGCGCGTGATGCAGTGGGGCTTTGCGCGGTTCGACGGCAAGGGAAAGGTGATCAACGCGCGCAGCGAAACCGCCCTGGAGAAGGCCATGTTTCGCACGCCGATGCTGTCCCGCCCGGCGAGTTTTTCGGATGCGCGGTCGGGCCGCTGCCTGATCCCCGCGACGGGGTATTTCGAATGGGAAACGCGCGGAAAGCAAAAGATCAAATATAAGCTCCGCCCTGCGGGAGAGGGCCTGTTTACCTTTGCGGGGTTGTATCGCTCGGAGGCGGGGGCGAAGACGCCGGTGTTCGTCATTCTCACCGCTCCGGCGGCGGAGGGCATTTCGTTCATCCACGACCGCATGCCGCTGATACTGCCTCCCGAACGGCGCGAGGCGTGGCTTGGCGACGCAGCCGGCGCGGCGAAGCTGCTCACCGAAGGCGCGCGCGAGATCGAATACGAACCGGCGATCCAGTAAAACGGATAGTAAAAGAGGGCGGACTCAAAAGGTCTGCCCTCTTTGTCGTTTTGTTCAGGCGCGGCCGTACAGCGCCGTCATGTCGCCGATTTTTTCGACGAGCGCTTCGGTACATTCCCCGGGCAGCAGACGCCAGCGCCAGTTGCTGCCGCCGAGCGTGCCGGGCGTGTTCATGCGCCCGTCGGAGTCGAGGCCGAGATAATCCTGCATCTGCGCGATGAAGAGCTCCGCAACCGAGCCCATGCCGCCGCGCAGGATGCCCCAGACGTAGCCCTCGCGCTCATTGAGCCCGAGATAGCGCACCGAAAGCGCAACGTCGTCCGGATCGGCCTCGGTGAACCAGCCGGCGACGGTCGTGTTGTCGTGCGTTCCGGCGTAGCAGACGCAGTGGCGGCCGTAGGTGTGCGGCAGATAGTTGCTCGGTTCCCGCGCGTCAAAGGCAAACTGGAGCACCTTCATGCCGGGAAATCCGCTTTCCGCAAGAAGCGAAAGCACGTCCTCAGTCAGAAACCCGAGGTCCTCGGCGATGATTTCAAACGACGGGAATTCCGCCTTCAGCAAATCCACGAAATCACGGCCCGGCCCGGGGACCCATTCGCCGTCCCGCGCGGTCGTCGCGTCCGCGGCGACGCTCCAATAGGACGAAAGCCCGCGGAAATGGTCGATGCGCACGCTGTCGAAGAGCGTGCAGGCCGAGCGCATGCGGCGCATCCACCAGGCATAGCCGGTCTGCCGCATGTGATCCCAGTCGTAGATCGGGTTGCCCCAAAGCTGTCCGTCCGCCGTGAAGTAATCCGGCGGGACGCCCGCGACGCAGCGCGGGCGGCGCTCGCCGTCGAGCTGAAACTCCTGCGGCGCGCTCCAGACGTCCGCCGAGTCGAGCGGGACATAGATCGGCAGATCGCCGACGATTTTGATGCCGCGCTCGTTTGCATATGCGCGCAGCGCAGACCATTGCTCGAAAAAGAGGTACTGCACAAACTCGTAGAAGCGGATGCTGTCGCCCAGGCGTTCCCGCGCGGCCTGAAGCGCCTGCTCTTCGCGCATGCGCAGTTCATACGGCCAGCGCTCCCATGCGGCACCGCCGTTTTCGTCCTTGAGGGACATGAACAGCGCGTAATCGTTCAGCCAGTCCGCGTTTTCCGCGGCGAACTGATCCAGCGCCCGCATGCGGGCTTCGTTTTCCTTCGCGCGCGCAAACGCCGCGCGGAGCACCGGAAAACGCCGCTCGAAGATCACCCCGAAATCCACCTGTCGCGCGCTTGCGCCCCAGTCGATCCCGCTAATCCAGTTGCGGTCCAGCAGCCCTTCGTCGGCAAGCCGGTCGAGGTCGATAAAATACGGATTTCCGGCAAAGGCCGAAAACGACTGATAGGGGGAGTCCCCATAGCTCGTGGGCCCGAGCGGCAGCACCTGCCAGTAGCGCTGATGCGCGCGCTGCAGGCGGTCGACGAAGTCATAGGCCTCCTGCCCGAACGTGCCGATGCCGTACGGGGAGGGGAGCGAGGAGATATGCATGAGGATGCCGGCTGAGCGGTTCATAGTATCACCGATTTTGTTCAAATTTCGTTTCATTATATCGTGTTTTCCCCAAAGGGCAACAGAATATTGCGGATTTCCCGATTATCGTATGCAGTTTGTCCGGGATCAGCCTTTTACTGCGCCCTCGACCACGCCTTTGATGATGAACTTCTGCGCGGAGAGGTAGAAGACGATGATCGGCAGGATGCTGATGATGATCAGCGCCATGACGGCGCCGAGGTCGACATGCCCATAGCTGCCCTGCAGATACTGAATGTGGATCGGGATCGTTTTATACAGCGTGCGGTCCAGCACGAGATACGGCAGCAGATAGTCGTTCCAGATCCACATGATCTCCAGCACGCCGACGGAGATCAGAACCGGCTTGAGCATCGGGAATACGATCAGGAAAAACGTGCGCAGCGGCCCGCAGCCGTCGATGGCCGCGGCCTCCTCGATCTCCAGCGGGATGCCCTTGACGAAGCCCGCGAACATGAACACCGCAAGCCCCGCGCCGAAGCCCAGATAGATGACCGGAATGGTAAACGGCGTGTCCAGATGCAGCGTGTGCGCGGTCTTTGCGAGCGTAAACATGACCATCTGAAACGGCACGACCATGGAAAAGACGCAGAGATAGTAGATAATCCGCGAGACGAGGCTGTTGACGCGGGAGATATACCAGGCCGCCATGGAGGTGCAGACGAGGATGAGGATGGACGAGGTTATCGTGATGATGACGCTGTATCCGGCGGACTTCAGAAACGGGTATTCGCCGAAATTCATGCCGTTGATGTAGTTGTAGAAGCCGGTAAACGTGCTGGAATTCGGAAACGCGAAGGTTTCGGTATTGATCGAGGAGTTGGTCTTAAAGGAGTTCATCAGCACGGTAAAGATCGGCATCAGGTAGACGACGCAGACCACGATGAAAAGCACCGTCAGAATCGTCTTTCGATGAATCGCTTTTTTCATTACTGCTGCACCTCCCTTTTCCGCGTTGCGGAAAACTGAATGAGCGCGATGGCCGCCACGAGCACGAAGAACATGACCGCCTTCGCCTGACCCACGCCGCGCGAGTTGGCGTTGAGGTAAAACGTATTGTAGATGTTGAGCGCGAGCATCTCGGTGGATTTGATCACCGTGCCGTCCGCCATGAACACGAACGGCTGGCCGCCGTTTAACACGAAGTTCTGATCAAAGAGTTTAAAGGAGTTGGTCAGCGTCAGAAACGTGCAGATCGTAATCGACGGCATGATCGTCGGAATCGTGATCTTGAAGAGCGACTGCCAACCGTTTGCGCCGTCGATCTTCGCCGCCTCCAGCATATCGCCGGGAACGGACTGCAGCCCTGCGATGTAGATGATCATCATATAGCCGATCTGCTGCCAAGCCATCAGGATGATGAGCCCCCAATAGCCGTAGGTCGTGCTCAGCACGATCGACGTGCCGTAGTGGGAAAGGATGCCGTCGAAGATCATCGACCAGATGTAGCCGAGCACGATGCCGCCGATCAGATTCGGCATGAAGAACACCGTACGGAAGATGTTGGAACCCTTGACGCCGCGCGTGAGCGCGTAGGCGACGGCGAACGCGAGCACGTTGATGACGATCAGCGAGACGATTGCAACCAGAGCAGTATATTTGAACGCATGCATGAAGCTTGCGTCATTGAACGCCTTGATGTAGTTGCCGATGCCAATCCACGTGGCATTGCTTGTCGTTGTGAACTTGCAGAAAGAGAGATAGACGCCCTTGCCGAAAGGATAGATGAATCCGATGCAAAACGCCGCGAAGGTCGGAAGAAGGAAAATCGGAAAACAGCGCTGGATGGGGCGCCGGATCAGCTTGGCGCTCAGAGCCGCGCTGCTGCTTTTTGTTCTGCTTTTCATGGCGGCCTCCCTTGGTACGATGTGAAGAATGGGGGCGAGCGTTTCCACTCGCCCCCGAAGTGCCGGTTCGGTTGTGATCGGTCGGGTTGCTTATTGCGCGGCGTACTGCGTGGCCCAGCCGGCGACAAACGCGGTGACCACGTCGTCCCAGGAGCCGGTGCCCGCGGAATACTGCGCCAGAGCGGCGACGACGCCCGCGCGCCATGTGTCTACGTTCGGCGTGTAGTTAAACGCCCAGGTCACGACGTACTTGCCATCGGCAAGATACTGATTCGCGTCGTTGAAGAACACGTTCGAGGTGGCTTTCGCGTCTTTGAACGGGATGGGCCCGAACTGTTCGGCCATCATCATCGTGCCTTCGTCGGAGGTTACGACCCAGTTGAGGAAGTCGAGGGTCGCCTGAATGTCTTCCGGAGCGGCCTGCGAGTTGACGGCCCAGCAGTTTTCGGTGCCGGCGCAGAGGCCCGCATTGGACTCGCCGTCCACGCCGCAGTAGATCGGAATCATCGCCAGATTATCCGCGCTCATGCCGAACGTGGTCGTCAGGTTGCTGAATTCCCAGGAGCCGTTCTGATAAAACACGGCCTGGCCCTGTCCGAATTCCGCTTCCGCCTGGTCGCCGGTCGCGCTGGCAAGCTGCGTCGGGTCGGTGGCGGAGTTGTTGATGTAGAGGTCCCAGATGTTCTTGTAGTTGTCCATGTACTTGCCGGTGATGGTCGCGGGCTGCGCGGTCACGCCGTCGTCACGGAACTCATAGAACAGCGGCATATTGGCCAGATGGCCGGAGAAACGCCAGCTGGAGGAGCCGTCCAGACCGGAGGAGGTGAACGCGTCGAACCCGAGTTCCGCCGCGCGGCTGTGGATGTCTTCCACAACGGCCTTGAGGGACGCAAAGTCGGTGATTTCATCCAGAGAATGACCGGCCTGCTCCAGCAGGGCCTTGTTCACGATGATGCCGAAGCACTCGTAGCAGTAGCCGATGGCGGCGACTTCGCCCGTTTCCTTGGTGAGGTTGAAGTCGTTTGTGGTCATCTGCTTGTAGACGTCCGTGTTGGTGAAGTCATAGCAGAAATCGCCCCATGTGTCGAGGCCGGCTTTGTTGCCGCACTGGAACAGCGTCGGCGCGGATGCGCCTTTGTCCATCTCGGCGGTCAGCGTCTCGGAATAGGTGCCGGAAGCGGCGGTGACAACGGTGACCGGCACGCCGGTGAGCGCGGTGTACTGCGCCGCCAGCGCCTGCCAGGCCTCGTCCGCCTCGGGTTTGAAGTTGAGATAGTAAACCTTGCCGACTGCGGCTGCGGGCGCTTCCGTTGCGGGCGCTTCAGCGGCGGCGGTGGCGGCGGGTGCTTGTGTCGCAGGAGTTTCCGTGGCCTTCGTGCAGGCAAAGCACGAAACCGCCAACAGAGCAACCAGAATCAGAGCAACTAGTTTTTTCACGATTCTTTCCTTCCTTTTCATTTTGTATTCTCCAGCGCTTTCGCGCGCAGATTCCCGACAAATAAAACCGTGCGGTTTTTTTCGAATCGTTTCATTTTGTATTCTCCGGCGCTTTCGCGCGCAGATGTAAGACAAATGAAACCGTACGAGGGTTTTCAAAGGAGAGGAGCTTTCGCGTCAGCGGTCCAGCTGACGGACCGAGCCGCCGGAGCGGAGCGCGGTATGGAACGTGAACTGGCGGTTCTCGCCGTGCTTTTCGATGCGCTCGATGATGGTCTTTGCGCAGGCGAGTCCCATCTCTTCGACGGGCTGCACCAGCGTCGTGAGCGTCGGCAGCGTGTATTCGGAGAGTTCGAGACCGTCGATGGCGACGACGGAGCAATCCTCCGGCACGCGTTTGCCGTGATCCGTCAGCGCCTTGATGGCTGCTATCGCCATCAGGTCCGCAATGGCGAAGATGGCGGTAAACGAGTCGTCCCGTGCGATGAGTTCGCTCGTTGCGCGGTGGATGGCGCCCATATCGGAAAACGTGCCCGCGCAGGCGACGAGCACGGGATCGAAGGGGATGCCGTGGCTCGCCAGCGCGTCCTTATATCCCTGAAACCGTAGTTCGCTGATGGACTTGTCGTCCGTGTTGTCCGCGAGTATCGCGATCCGGCGGTGGCCGAGGGAGACGAGCGTGTCCACCGCAAAGCGGGCGGTCTGCTTGTCGTCTATGGCGACGGAGCTGTAGGCCGAGGCGTCGAGGTTGCCGAATGTGTTTGTATAGGTGCAGAAAACGCTGGGAACGTTGATCAGAGCGAGCTCTTCCGGGGAGTAGTTGAACCGCCCGCCGAGAAACAGGATGCCGATGAGCTTGCGCTCGTTGGCAAGCTGCGCGCCGATGAGCAGCTCGTCCTCCGAGGTGTCCATGTGGTGCAGCTCCAGAGAATAGCCGCGGAGCGTGATCTCCCGCACGATGACCTTGATGAGCTTGGAAAAGAACGGATTGCTGACGCCTTTGACCAGCAGAGCGATCGTGTCCGACGAAGTGCGGACGAGGTTTCTCGCGCTGGTGTTGGGGATGTAGTGCAGGTCGTTGACCGCCTGAAGCACTTTTTCACGCGTTTCGTCGCTTACGTCCGGGTGATCGTTCAACACGCGGGAGACGGTGCTGATTGCAACGCCGCAATGCCGGGCGATGTCCTTGATGTTTGTCATGTTCGGTTTGCGCGTTCCTTTGACCTTTTTTGAGTGGCGGTTTGCGGAGGCGTGCGTCCGAATCCGCCTGCGCCACGGGCGCCGGAATGCCGGAAAACAGCTGCCTTTGATGCGGCGGCGCGCCGCGCGGGACCGGGTGTGACGGATTGGAGGACACGGCGTCCTGAACTGATTGGAAACGTTACTGGAAACGTTTCCAGAACTTGCAAACACATTATATCCAACAATAAAACGCATGTCAACAGATATTTAAGTGCGTTTAGCTGAAAAGGCCGGTCGTATATACTATAGGTAGCGGGTAAGGGGTAAATTGCGAAAATATATTCTTTTGAAACAACAGGTTGTGGTAAAATATGCGTAATTTCCGACAAGCCGCCTGTTGCGCGACTGTCGGCAGGGAAAAGTTTGCGGAAATGTCACGCTGGTTCCGAGTATCGTTTGTTATAATCAAGTGATGGTTTTCGCGCGCAGTCTGGCACGGTTTACAGAATCGTGCAAGCGTTGGCGCGGCGGCCAGCCGACCGGATCTGCCGGGAAATATCTGCCTGCCGGAGAAATGGATATGCTGAAATTTACGACAATCACCGCGGCTGTCATGGCCGGATTGCTGTTTATCGCCGGATGCGGCGCGCCCGCTGCGGCGGACGCGCAGACGCCCGGTTCCGACGCTGTGGTGATTTCGTTTGATTTTCAGAAACAGTCCGGATATGCATCCAACCAGTTTGCGGTCTGGATTGAGGACGCGGACGGCGCGTTTGTCAAAACGCTGTATGCGACGCGATTTACCGCATCCGGCGGATATCGGCAGCGGCCGGACGCCATCCCGGTCTGGGTCGAGCGCTCCGGACTGGCTGAAATGGACGATGTGGACGCAATCACCGGCGCAACGCCGAAATCGGGCGCGCTGCGCTTCGTTTGGGATTTGACCGACGCGGACGGCGAACGTGTGCCGGACGGAACCTATCGGTTCTTCGTCGAGGGCACGCTGCGCTGGAAGAACCAGGTGTTGTTTTCAGGCGAGCTGACGCTGGACGGCAGTGCGGCGAGCGCCGAGGCCACGCCGCAGTATGCCTTTGAAGCGTCCCCAGAGCAGCCCGCGTTGACGGACGAGTCGCCGGAGCGCGGCATGATTACAGCGGTTCGGGCGGAGTATATTCCACCCGAGCAATCCTGAATACAGATTGATCAATACCGGCGGTAAAGCGCGGCGCAGGGTTGCTGGCGCGCTTCGCCGGAGGAGTTGGAGGACGGGAAGTTTTGAAATCGTTCCTGTACCGCGCGATTTGCGGCGTCGTCATGGGCATCGGCGGGGTGCTGCCGGGCGTTTCCGGGGGAATCCTTGCCATCAGTCTTGGCGTTTATGAAAAGATGATGCTGGCGATCGGCAACTTTTTTCGCAATTTCAAGGAAAACGTAAAATTTCTCCTGCCGCTGGTCATCGGCGGCGGGATCGGCATCCTGCTCACGAGCAATGTGCTGAGCCTGCTGATCGAGCGCTACGAAGTGCAGCTGCTTTCGCTCTTTGCCGGGTTGGTGCTCGGCAGCCTGCCGGAGCTCTTTGGCGAGGTCAGGGTGGGCGGGCAGAAGATTCAATGGAAGCATGTCGTTGCGGCAGTCCTCGGGCTTGGGTTCGTGCTGCTCTTTGCGCTCGGCGAATCGAGCGCAGGGCAGAGTGTGGAAACGGCGAAACTGACCATCCCCGGCGCGCTCATCTCCGGCATGGTGCTCTCCGTCGGCACGGTGATCCCGGGCATCAGCTCGTCCTTTATCCTCGTCTATCTCGGGCTCTATCCGGCGGTGATCGCGGCCATTGCGGGCGTATTCGACATCGCCGCGCTGACGACCTCCGGCATTGGCGGGCTCATCGGCAAGTTTGGGGAGACGCTATTGCCGTTTCTCGCGATGGCGGCGGCGTTTGCGCTCGTTTCGCTGTTGATCATCAAGCTGGTCAACCGCATGCTGGCCCGCCATCACGCCACGTCGTATGCCGCGGTCATCGGATTCGTGGTTGGCTCCGTCGCGCTCGTAGTGCCGCAGATTTCCGGAAGGCTGACCTGGGCGTGCCCGATCTTTTTCGTCGCGGGGCTTGTGCTGAGCTGGCTGGAATTCCGCTATAAAAAGAAGCTGACTGGCAACGAAGCAACCGCCGCGGCGCAAAGCGCGCAGGACGGGGAGATCGAAGCGCCGTAACGCGCGAAAAGCGCGGCGGATTGCCCCCGCATGGGTTTGACAAGATTTGCGCGCGCATGCTACAATCGATCCGGCGGCGGACGGTTTTTTGGCCGGTCCGTCTTTGACATTGCGGCAGGCGGGGTGTTCGCCGGGCGAACGCCGCGTCGATCGGTAAAGAGGAGCGCAAGGTGTCGAGATTTTCACCGAGGCGGTTTAAAGGATCTCTCATATTACTCTGCAAATTGGCGATCACGGCCGTTACGGCCGGCGCTTTTTTGTATTTGGTGCTGCACTATTATCCGGAGACCGACTTCTGGTTCAAAGGGTTCCTGGTCTTCGCGTTTCTCTATGTCGTGGTGTTTCTCGCGTTTGCGTCCACCTACCGAACCTTTAACATCGGCACGATGCGATACCGCGAACTGATCTTCACCTATATCCTGACGACATTTTTAACGAACTTCATCTTTTATTTCATCCTTTCGCTGACGGCAAAGCAGCTTCTGACGGCGGCGCCGCTCGGCATCATGACGCTCGTGCAATGGGGCGCGGCGATCCTCCTCTATTTCGGAGCGGACAGGCTTTATAACGCGCTGTACCCCGCGCGGCAGAGCGTCGTCGTCTGCTCGAAGGACAAGCATGAAATCGCGGTGTTCCGCAAGATCGACTCCATGAAGGAGCGGCATACAATCTGCATGCTGGTGACCGAGGCGCAGGAACCGGATGAGATCAAACGCTGTCTTGAGCCGTATTCCACCGTGTTTATGGGCGATATCTCGCGCGAACTGAGGCTGGATCTGACGGAGTACTGCTTTGAAAACAACAAGCGGCTCTTCGTGCTGCCGACCGTGGAGGACATCATCTTTCACAACGCGCACGAAAACGTCATCGGCGATTCGCTCGTCTACCAGTGCAAAAACCACACGTTTACCGTCGAGCAGCTACTGGTCAAGCGGCTGATGGACATTGCGTTTTCGCTGCTGGGCATCATTTTGACAAGCCCCATCATGCTCGTTGCGGCGCTGATCATCAAACTGCAGGACGGCGGCCCCGTTTTCTTCAAACAGGTGCGCTACACCCGCAATTACGAGCGGTTTACGCTCATGAAGTTTCGCAGCATGATCGTGGATGCGGAGAAAAACGGCGCGCAGTTTACCAAGCCGGGAGACGACCGCATCACGCCGTTCGGCAGGTTCATGCGCGCGACGCGCATCGACGAGCTGCCGCAGTTTTTCAACATACTCCACGGCGAGATGACGCTGGTCGGCCCGCGGGCGGAGCGCACGGAGAACGTGGACTTTTACTGCGAACGCATGCCGGAGTTTCGCTATCGCATGAAGGTTAAGGCGGGGCTGACGGGCTATGCGCAGATCTACGGAAAATACAACACCAACTTTGATGACAAGCTCAAGCTGGACATGCTCTATATCGAAAACTGCTCGCTCATGCTCGACCTGCAGCTGCTCTTCATGACGCTCAAGGTCATTTTCATGCCCGAGAGCACGGAAGGGTTCGACGTGTCTAATCTCGAAGACCTCGGCCACGCGGGCGAAACGTGCGAATATCCGTTCGCCCCGCCCGTGGAGCAAACCGTAATCAGCGAAATCGTTCGAAATCCCGCATCCCGCATGGCCAGCGAACCGACGACAGAACGGAGTGGAACGCGTATGAAAGGCATCATTCTCGCCGGCGGAAGAGGCACCCGGTTCTATCCGAGCACCAAGGCGGTGAGCAAGCAGCTTTTACCGGTCTATGACAAGCCGCTGATCTATTATCCGCTTTCGGTGCTCATGCTCGCCTCCATCAAGGATGTGCTGATCATCTCCACGCCGGAGGATACGCCCGTTTTCGAGCGGCTGCTTGGCGACGGGGAACGGCTTGGCATGCACTTTTCCTATAAGGTGCAAGAGACGCCCCGGGGATTGGCGGACGCGTTCATCCTCGGCGAGGAGTTCATCGGCGACGATCCGGTGTGCCTGATTCTCGGCGACAACATGTTTTATGGCCAGGACCTCACCGCAACGCTCAACGCGGCCATGGACCGCAAGGTCGGCGCGACCATATTCGGCTATCCCGTCAAGGACCCCCGCGCATTCGGCGTTGTGGAGTTTAACGACGAGAAACGCGTCGTTTCCATCGAAGAAAAGCCGGAGCATCCCAAGTCCAACTATGCTGTTCCGGGACTGTATTTCTACGATAACCGCGTGGTGCAGATCGCAAAACACGTGCGTCCTTCGGTACGCGGCGAGATCGAGATCACGTCCATCAACAACGCATATCTGACGATGGGCGAGCTGCATGTGGAGCTGCTTGGCCGCGGCATGGCGTGGCTCGATACGGGTTCGCCGGAGGGCATGCTCAAGGCCGCGGAGTACGTCGAGGCGGTGCAGTCTCGTCAGGGATTCTATATCTCCTGCATCGAAGAAATCGCCTGGCGGCGCGGGTTTATCACGACCAAACAGCTCGAGGCGCTCGGCCAGGAGCTGCGCATGACGGACTATGGAAAGTATCTGCTGGCGCTGGCCGCGGAGGAAGCATGATGAACATCCTCGTCACCGGAGGCGCGGGGTTCATCGGCGGCAACTTTATCCGCTGGATGCGGACCCATGCGCCGGAGCACCGAATCGTCAACGTGGATGCGCTGACGTATGCGGGCAATCTCGAGAGCCTGCGCGATATTCCGGAGGATGATCGCTATTGCTTTGTCCGCGCGGACATTCGCGACAGGGCGAAGATGGACGCGCTCTTTACCGAATACGACATCACGCATGTGGTCAACTTTGCGGCGGAGTCCCATGTGGACCGGAGCATCGTCGATCCCGAAATATTTCTCACCACGAACGTCGTCGGTACCCAGGCGCTGCTGGACACCGCAAAGAAGCACTGGAAAACCGCCCCCGAGGACAAGTACAGCAGGGAATATCGCGACGGCGTCAAGTTTTTGCAGGTCTCTACGGACGAAGTCTACGGCGCGCTGGGCAGGGAGGGAAAGTTCACCGAAACAACCCCGCTGTCGCCAAACAGCCCGTATTCTGCGGCCAAAGCGAGCGCGGACCTGATCTGCCGCGCCTATGCCGAAACATTTGGCCTGCCGCTGAACATCACGCGCTGCTCCAACAATTACGGCCCCTGTCAATTCCCGGAAAAGCTCATCCCGCTCATGATTCACAACTGCATGGAGGGAAAGCCCTTGCCGGTTTACGGAGACGGCATGCAGATTCGCGACTGGCTGCACGTAAGCGACCACTGCAGCGCGATCCATGCGGTGCTCACGCGCGGCTTAGCGGGGGAGGTCTATAACATCGGCGGAAACAACGAGCGCGCGAACATCGAAATCGTCAGACAGATCGTCCATGTGCTCGGCGCGAGCGAGTCCCTCATCACCTATGTCAAGGACCGTCCCGGACACGACCGGCGGTACGCCATCGACAATACGAAGATCACGACCCGGCTCGGATGGGCGCCGGCGTACACGTTCGAGCGGGGCATCGTGGAAACGATCGAATGGTATCGGGATCACGCCACGTGGATGGAGCACGTGCTGTCCGGTGAATATGCGGACTATTACGAGCGGATGTACGCTCCGTCCTTTACGCGGCAAACAAGTGAAAGCCGCTAAATCAAATGAAAGCGGAGTTACGCTTCGGGAAAATCGCGTGTGACATAATAACACGCGATTTTTTCATTTGTATGGAATATTACCAACTTTTTACCAAATATCCCTTTCGAAACGATCATAATTATAGACGAAACCAGTAAAATCTGTTACATTTCAATTGCGTGGTTGAAATTATCTAACCAATGGTGTAATATACAAAGAACGGGTGAAACAGAACAAACTGCTCTTTTATGCGGCGCTTGGAAAATGTCTTGCCGGCGGCAAGAAGAGCGATCGAAGTGGACTGGAGAAATCGCAGGCCGTGAAATTCAACATCGTTCCGGAATATATCTCCTGCGTATTGATGGCGCTGATCGGCGTCTATATGCTGTTTGACAAAAAAACGCCTTCGATCAAGGAAACGACGTTTCGAATCAGTCTCATGTTCGCCATCATCGCGACGGTCAACAACATCGTTTCGATCTACGCAATCGAAAATGCGGCGCGAATGCCCGTGCTCTTCAACGTTTTCGTCAACACTTTTTACTTTTTCTCCGTTGCCGTTATGACGACGATGGTATCCATCACAACATATGTGAGCATGTTCGAGGGACGATACGAGGCGCGAAGGTTCCGGCTGGCCGTCATCGTATCGCTCTCTTATTTTTTGCTTGAGGTTGCGTTGGTTCTAAGCAATCTTCCGACCGGGTGGCTGTTCCATTTCGATGCGAGCGGCGCCTATCACCGCGGGCCGCTGAACGGGGTCGGCCTTCTGTTCCTTGTCATATCGATCGCCAACGTGCTTTGGTTTGGCATGCTGGAATGGAGGAATATCAAAAAAGGATTCCGGCTTGTCTTTTTTACGCTGCCGGCGATCGGCATCGTGCTCGGCACGATCCAGTTTTTTTTCACCGATACGATCTTCACGGGAACCATCATCGCGTTTGCGATTTTAACGCTCTTTATTTCGGGACAGCAACAGCGCGCGCGTGTCGACGCGCTGACGGAGCTGCCGAGCCGCGAGGCGTTTTTCAACGACATCGATCGCCTCTGCCAGAGAAACCAGGCGTATCGAATCATCATCATCGGCCTGCGCAACTTCAAGCAGGTCAACAGCCAGCTCGGTCAGCGGGCGGGGGACGCCCTACTCGTTGAGATCGTTTCGTTTCTTTCGCATCTGGATGGCCGTGCCGCTGCTTACCGGACCTCCGGCGTGCAGTTCATGCTGGTGGTGACGAAGATGACGCAGGACGAATACGAGGCGCTGTTCTCCGCGGTGATGCGGCGCTTTACGCAGCGCTGGGAGACGCAGGCGGGAGCGATCGAGCTGCACGCGCTGTTTGCGGATATCCAGTTTCCCGACCACGCGGCGGATGTGGATGAAATCATCGCCTCGCTCGAATATGCCACGCGCATCGCCAAGCAGGATATCACAGGGAAGCCCGCGCGGTTTTCCGAATGCATGCGGAGCGAATTCATGCGGCGGAACTATGTGATTTCGCAGATGGAGAAGGCGCTGCGCGAAGGCCTCTTTTTCCTGAATATTCAGCCGGTATTCGACATTGCGCACGGACGCTTTTCGGGCGGCGAGGTGCTGCTGCGCCTCAACGAGGATAACGGCATGCCGATCTCGCCCGGCGAATTTATCCCCATCGCCATCGACAACGGCATCGCGACCAAGCTCGGACTGATGGTCATGGAAAAAACCTGTCAGTTTTTGCAGCAAAATCGCGACGAAAACATCGGCTGGCTTTCGATCAACGTCTCCTCCCAGCAGGACGAATTCGATGAAACCGCGCGTCATCTCGAGATGCTGCTGGATCAGTACGGCGTGGAGCCGGGACGCATCAAGCTCGAGATTACGGAGATGGTGCTGCTCGAGGATCTCGAGCGCGCGCATACGACCATGGACGAGCTTGGCAAGCGCGGCATCGGCGTATATCTGGACGACTTTGGAACGGGCTACAGCAATCTCGTCAACGTCATGACGCTGCCGTTCGAGTGCGTCAAGATCGACAAGGGATTCATCCGCAACATCGCGAATAATCCGAAGTCCTGTGGCATGCTGCAGACCGTCGTCAGCGGGCTGCGGAGCCTGAATGTCGTTACGCTTGCCGAAGGGGTCGAAACAAAGGAACAGGACGATATCGTACGCGCGCTGGGGATCGACCGGATTCAGGGATATTTCTACGCCCGCCCGATGTCCACGGAGGAATACGTCTGGATGATTCACCACCACTGCGCCATCGAGCCGATACCGCCCGCGGAGCAAACCTGAAGCAATTGCAAATCCGGGAATCAAACAAGGCGCCGCGAAACTACGCGGCGCCTTGTCGATGTTGCGGTTAATGGAAAGCGCTGTCCACGGTGGAAAGCGGCATGGTGAACGATTCCAGCGAATCGTCGTCGTAATCGTTATAGTCGTCCAGAACGGGCGAATACGAGGTGATCGAAACCGTGCGATTGACGACGTCAGTTGGTCGTCACCACTCTGCGCAGATGCTCTGCATCCTCGTCGAACGGTTCGCTTTTCAGGTTGGATATCAGTGCGTCATCAGGATCGCCGTTCGGCCGCTCCATTGGCGTAAGATCATTCGGCCTCGATCTGTGCAAAGAGATGCGCTTTGAGTTCAAGCACGGCCGAGAGCGTTTCGGAAACGGGAACCTGCCGCTTGATCTTCTTATCGCGCGTGGTGAGTTCGACCATGCCGTCGGCCAGGTTTCTCGGGCTGACGGTGAGGCGGATCGGCGCGCCGATGAGGTCTGCTTCCGAAAACACCACGCCCGCGCTGACCGTACGGTCGTCTATGATGGTCTCCACGCCCGCTTTCGTGAGCGCACGGTAAAGTTCTTCGCCGACGCGTTTGGGCTCTTCCTGGTCCGCGCGGAGCACGCAGATCTGCGCCTCCCAAGGCGCGATGGTGATCGGCCAGAGGGGGCCGTAGTCGTCGTGGCTTTCCTCGCATACGCTCGCGGCAAGACGGCCGACGCCGATGCCGTAGCAGCCCATGATGGGATACTGCAGCGCGCCGTTCTCGTCGAGATACTGCATGCTCATGCTGCGGGTGTATTTGTCGCCAAGCTGGAAGATGTTGCCGACTTCGATGCCGTTGCTGATGCGAAGCGTGGGCTTTCCGCAGACGGGGCAGATGCCGCCGGGAATCGCGCGCGCGACGTCCGCGAAGGTGACCTTGCCGTAGTCGCGCTCGAGATTGAAGCCCGTGTAGTGGTGGTCGGCCTTGTTCGCGCCGCAGACCAGCGCGCCAATGCCCTCGAGCGAGCGGTCGAACAGCACGGTGATCTTTTCGGTGTCCAACCCCATGGGGCCGATGAACCCCGCGACGATGCCGCTCTCCGGCGTGACGACGGCGGGATGGATCTCCGCGCCGATGGCGTTGCGCAGCTTGGTTTCGTGAATTTCAAGGTCGCCGCGCACAAACGCGACGACATAGCTGTCGTCCGCGTTTCTCTGGTAGACGACGGCTTTGCAGGTTGCGTGATGCGGTTTGTGCAGAAAGCCCGCGACTTCCTCGATGGTCGCCATCTCCGGCGTGGGAACGAGTGTGAGCGCCTCCGTCGCGGAGAGCGCGGAATTGTCCACCACGCTTGCGCAGGCTTCGATGTTCGCCTTGAAGTCGCAGTTGTCGCAGAGCACGAGCGTGTCCTCGCCGATGTCGGTGAGCAGCATGAACTCGTGCGAGACGCGTCCGCCCATCATGCCCGAATCCGAAAGCACCGCGATGACGTTTTTGCAGCCCGCGCGCTTGAAGATGCGCTCATAGGCGACATAGCAGCGCTCGTAATACGCTTCCAGATCCGCCTGATTGGTGTGGAAAGAGTACGCGTCCTTCATGGTAAACTCACGTACGCGGATCAGGCCGCCGCGCGCGCGCGGTTCGTCGCGAAACTTGGTCTGAATCTGGTAGATCATGAACGGATACTTGGCGTAGCTCTTCGCCGCGTCGCGCGCGAGGTGCACCGCCGCCTCCTCATGCGTCATGCCGAGCACCATATCCGCGCCCATGCGGTCGGTCAGGCGCACAAGCTCCTTGCCGACGCTCGTAAAGCGGCCGCTCTCCTTCCAAAGGTCGGCGGGCAGCACGACGGGGAAGAGGACCTCCTGACCGTCGATGGCGTCCATCTCCTCGCGGATGATGCGCTCTATCTTCTGCGTGATGCGCCGCGCGGGCGGCAGCAGCGTATACACGCCCGTATTGACCTGCTTGATGTAGCCGCCGCGCACCATGAGCGCGTGGCTTTCGATGGTGCAGTCGGCGGGCTTTTCCTTGTAGCGCTCGCCGATGAGTTCGCTCATTCTCATAAACCGTTCTCCCCGATACTTGTCCGGTAAACACCGTTTTTCGTTAAACATCTTATTATTGCCCAGAATTGTCGATTTTGCAAGGGGGCAGGCGCGGAAAACGAGCGCGTGTTTTCGGTGAGAAAGTCACGCTTTCGCTTGACAACTCGATCGGGTTTGCCATACACTATACAATAATTCAACAAACAAAAGCGTTGTATCGGAAAAGAGTAAGCGATCGACAGGCGTCCCAAGAGAGGGTTGGTCACCGGCTGAAAGCCGACCCGGACAAAAGACCGCCGAAGTGCCTTCCGAAAGCCGCCGCCGACAACCCGCCAGCAAGAAGCGCAGGCAATAGTATCGGCGGACGCAGAAGCTGCGTTACAGCGATTGAGCGGGAGAGAACCATGCGTTTTCTCCAAGTAAAGTGGAACCGCGATGCGCATTCGTCTTTATGATGGATGCGCTTGTTTTATGGGCAAGCCCGCTGGAACCCGCCTGCCCGCTGATGATTCTGAAAACGAGGCGCGGGGGAGCTGCGCGGAAGGAAGCGATCGATATGTTTCAAACGCTGAGAAGCGATATTCAGGCGGTGCTGCACCGCGACCCCGCCGCAAAGTCCGCGCTGGAGGTGCTGCTCTGCTATCCGGGCTTTCGCGCCGTGCGCATGCACCGCCGCGCAAACTATTTTTACCGGCACGGCATGCATCTGTTTGCGCGCATGACGTCGGAGTGGTGCCGCTTTACGACAGGCGTGGACATCCACCCGGGCGCGACCATCGGTAAGCGTCTGTTCATCGACCACGGCGAGGGAGTCGTCATTGGCGAGACGGCCGTCATCGGCGACGACGTGACCATTTATCAGGGCGCGACGCTCGGCGGAACCGGCAAGCACACCGGTAAGCGGCATCCGACGGTCGGCAACCACGTGACTGTCTCCGCCGGCGCAAAGGTGCTCGGCCCGCTGACGGTTGGCGACCACGCCAAGATCGGCGCGGGCGCGGTGGTGCTCCAGGACGTGCCCGCGTTTTCCACCGTGGTCGGCGTGCCCGGCCACGTCGTGCGGCTCTATGGCTGCAAGGTGCCCTGCGAGCGCGTCGGCCAGTGCGACGACGGCAAATGCGAGTGTATCGGCACCGAGGACTGCGTGCGCATGAAGGAAGGCCTCGCGGGCGAGGCGGGCGTGGACCTCAACCAGGTCGACCTGCCCGATCCGGTGGAGCTGCAGCTCCAGCAGCTGAAAAAGCGGCTGGACGCGCTGGAAGAAACTCTCGGCGCAAAAAACAGGGAATGACGGCGTGGGCCGCGACGATTTTTGAAAAGTATGATATAGTGAACAGAACACGGAGGAAACACCATGCAGATCTATAATACGATGACGCGCAGAAAGGAAGAGCTCGTGCCGCTCGTACCCGGACAGATTTCAATGTATGCCTGCGGTCCGACGGTCTATAACTTTTTCCACATCGGCAATGCGCGCCCGTTTATCGTATTCGACACCCTGCGCCGCTATCTGGAATACCGCGGCTACAACGTGCGCTTTGTGCAGAATTTTACGGACATCGACGACAAGATGATCCGCCGCGCAAACGAAGAAGGAACGACGGTCAAGGAGCTCGGCGAGCGCTTCATCAAGGAATACTATCACGACGCGGACGCGCTCGGCGTGCGCCGCGCGAGCGCGAACCCGCGCGCAACCGAACACATCGGCGAGATCATCGCCCTCGTGAAGACGCTGATCGAAAAGGGGCACGCCTATGCGACGCCCGACGGGGACGTGTACTTCTCGGTGCGCAGTTTTTCGGGCTATGGCAAGCTTTCCGGACAAAACATAGACGATCTCGAAAACGGCGCGCGCGTGGATCCCGACGAAGCCAAGCGCGATCCGCTCGACTTCGCGCTCTGGAAGGCGGAAAAGCCCGGCGAGCCGAGCTGGGACTCCCCCTGGGGCAAGGGCAGGCCGGGCTGGCACATCGAGTGCTCCGCCATGAGCATGTCCATCCTCGGCGAAACGTTCGATATCCACGGCGGCGGGCAGGACCTCGTCTTTCCGCATCACGAAAACGAAATCGCCCAGAGCGAGGCGGCGACCGGCCACCCCTTTGCGCGCTACTGGATGCACAACGGCTACATTAACGTGGATAATCAGAAGATGAGCAAGTCGCTGGGCAACTTTTTCACCGTGCGCGACATCGCAAAGGAATTCGATCTCGAGGCAGTGCGCATGTTCATGCTCGGCGTGCAGTATCGTAACCCCGTGAACTTCTCGCGCGAGATGATCCAGCAGGCGGAGAGCGCGCTGGAGCGCCTGCGCACCGCGAAGGAGCGCCTCGCCGAGGCGCAGACCGCGCCGGGCGGCACGGCGGAGGATGCGGCGTTCCTTGCGCAGCTGGACGAGTTCAAAAAGCGCTTCAACGAGGCGATGGACGACGACCTGAATACGGCGGACGCCATCGGCGTGCTCTTCGAGTTCGCGCGCGCGGCAAATACGTTTGTCAGCGAACCGCGCGGCAAGGATGCAATCGAGGCCGGCAAAGCGCTCTTTGGCGAGCTGACGGGCGTGCTGGGGCTGCTCACGCGCGAAAAGGCGGAAGAGTTCCCGAAGGCAGCGCTCGACCTGCTGGAAGAGCGGCAGGCTGCGAGGAAGGCAAAGGATTTCGCGCGCGCGGACGAAATGCGCGACGCGCTGAAAAACATGGGTTACGCCGTAGAGGACACGGCGAACGGCCCGAAGCTGAAAAAACTGTGAGGAAAGCGAATCTTTCGATCGCGGACCAAGCGAGATTAAAACACAAATAAGAAAAAGAAACTGTAAGGAGAAAACAAAATGTCAAGTTCATTCGCCATGTTCGACTGGCTGCTGCTCGCCGTTTCGGTGTACGTGCTTTACGCGGGCGTCACCGGCAAGGGCCGGCTCTACAGCGTGGAAAACATCAAAGAAGACAAGCAGGAGGAGTTCAAGATGTTCTCGCGGAAGATCTATATCTTCCTCGGCATCGCAATGGTCATCAACAGCGCCGCGTCCCTGCTGCGCAGCACATTTTACGCCTATGAAGAGGTGACGGCCGCAACGGACACCACCGCCGCGGTGTTCGACTGGGTCACGAAGAAGGACCTCGGCGTGTTTTCGTTTCTCACGCCGATGGCGTTCGACATCATTTCCTATGTCGCGCTCGCGCTGACGCTCGGGCTGATCGTGCTACTCGTGGTAAAGATGCGCAAATACATCGACAAGGACGCGCAGGCCAAGAAGAGCCAGGGCGCTTCCTGCGCGCGCGGCGGCTGCAACACCATGCCGTCTTCCGCGTTTGACTTTGACGATGAGGACAAGAAACAGCAATAACCGCGTGACGCGGACAAGCAAAAAGCCCGAAGGCGAGTGCCTTCGGGCTTTTTTGTACCTTGCGTCAGGAGAGTTCGAACATGCCCATGTAGAGCTGATAATACTTGCCCATCTGGGTCAGCAGGTCGTCGTGGTCGCCGCGCTCGATCACCTCTCCGTGCTCCAGCACGAGGATGGCGTTGCTGTTGCGCACCGTAGAAAGCCGGTGTGCGATGACGAACACCGTGCGCCCTTTCATGAGGCGGTCCATGCCTTTTTCGATGAGCGCCTCCGTGCGCGTGTCGATGCTGCTCGTCGCCTCGTCAAGGATGAGCACCGGCGGGTTGGCGACCGCCGCGCGCGCAATGGCGAGCAGCTGGCGCTGTCCCTGCGAGAGGTTCGCGCCGTCGGCGGTGAGCACGGTGTCGTATCCCTGCGGCAGGTGCTTGATGAACGAGTGCGCGTTGGCGAGCTTCGCCGCCTCGACGATCTCCTCGTCCGTCGCGTCCAGCCTGCCGTAGCGGATGTTGTCGCGCACGGTGCCGGTGAAGAGGTGCGTGTCCTGCAGCACCATCGAAAGCGAGCGGCGCAGGGAATCCTTCTTCATCTGCTGGATGTCGATGCCGTCGTAGGTGATGGTCCCCTTCTGCACGTCGTAAAAGCGGTTGATGAGGTTGGTAATCGTCGTCTTGCCCGCTCCGGTGGAGCCGACGAACGCGATCTTCTGGCCGGGCTTGGCAAAGAGGTTGACGTTTTTGAGCACGTCCACCTTTCCGTCGTAACTGAAAGTGACGTCCTTGAAGCGCACGTCTCCCTTGAGTTCGATATACTCGAACCCGCCGTCGTCCAGCGGACGCTTCCACGCCCACTGATTGGTGCAGCAGCCGACCTCGCGCAGCGCGCCTGCTTCGTCTTTTTCCACGTTTACGAGCGAAACCGTGCCTTCGTCCACCTCCGGCTCGGCGTCGATGAGCTCAAAGATGCGCTCCGCGCCCGCAAGCGCGCTGATGAAGCCGTTGAAGAGCTGCGAAACCTGCACGAGCGGCTGGCTGAACGAACGCGTATACTGCAAAAACGCGGCCAGCGTGCCGATATCCGCGCGCCCGAGGATCGCAAGCCCCGCGCCCGCGGCGGCGGCCGCCGCATAAAGCGCGTAGCTGAGGTTGCCCATGATGGGCATGAGCACCATGGCGTAGGTCATGGCCGAGGTGGAGGTCTGGCGCAGCTCCTCATTGCGCTTTTCAAATTCGTCCGCGACATACTGCTCGCGGCTGAACACCTTGACCTCGCGCTGGCCCTCGATCATCTCTTCGATGTAGCCGTTGACGCCCGCGAGGGACTTCTGCCGCTTGCTGAAGAAGAAAGCGGACTTCTTGCCGAGTTTTTGCACCACGAGCAGCATGAGCGCGAACA
>JAAYUE010000001.1 GCA_012517905.1 Clostridiales bacterium
CTGGCCCGGACGCAGCAGATAGGCCGCGATCGCGGTGTCGTGAGCGATGCCGCCCAGCTCAAAACCGCGCCCCTTGAGCATGTGGTAGGCGGCCTTGCCCTCGTGGAGGTACTTGGGCGAGTCGCTGGCGAGCCACTCGCCCAGCGCCTTCTCCTCCTCCGGCGACAGCTCGCCTAGGTCCACGGCGATGGCCTCGCGCTGCTGGTTGACGATCGCGAGGCGTGTGGCATCCCCCGCGGCCGGGCGGCCGGTTCCCTCCACGAAGAGCGCCATGCCCGCGTGCGGGGTGTTCTCCTTGTGCTCCTTGAGCCAGGTGACCAGGTCGTGGGAGGTGACCTCCACCTCGTCGCGGTCCTCCTCGAAGGCGGCGGCGTCGGCGTGGATGGCGCCCAATACCTTCTCGAGCAGCGTGGTGCCGAGCGCGTTGTGGATTTTACCGATGCCGCAGACCTTTCCGTCGGCGGTGGTATATACGATATCGACCTCGCCGTCAAGCGGCAGGGGATAGGCGTTGACGCAGATGCCGTCGAGAAACGTGCCCTCGCCGTATTCGTAGACGCGAAGTTCGCCAAAGGAGAGATACTGCCAGTAATGCCCGTCCTCGCGGATTTCGTTGCCCAGCGCGTCGGTTACGGAGGGCGCTGCGGTGATCTCCGCGGTGAACGGGTCCGGCAGCGGCGTCGGCGTTGCGGCGGGGGTCGGCGTGCCCGCGAGCACGGGGGTCGCGTCCTCGCAGCCGGCGAGCGCGGTGAGACACAGCGCGGCGATCAGAAGCGCGAGAACCGGAAGTAGGCGCTTCATGCGTGGTCTCCGGCCGCGTCGCGAAGCAGCGTCTGCTTCAGATCGTAGAGCTTGTCCGAAAGGTCCACCTTGTAAGTATGCGGCATCAGCAGGCGCTTGTACTCGTCCCACATGGACGCAAGCTCCCGCTGCGCGTAGGCGGCGATTTCGTGGATGTCCGGACACTCGTAAACCTGCTTTCCGCCGATGAAAATGGGGACGAGCAGTTCGCGCGCGGTAAAGTTTGTCAGCGTCATGCGCTTGTAGGTTTGAATCGGATCAAAGATGCGCAGCGGCTTTGCGGCGTCTATGGTTTCGTCGTCCAGCGCGATGAGGTCGGCAATCGCCATGCCGTCCTTGTCGTAGAGGCGGAACACCTTCTTGTAGCCGGGGTTGGTCACCTTGCCCGGGTTGTCCGAAATCTTGATTTTCGGAATCAGCTCGCCGTCGACCACTTCGCCGCTCATCTTGTATACGCCGCCGAGCGCGGGGTTGTTTTCGCTGGTGATGAGCCGCGTGCCGACGCCCCAGACATTGACGCGGCAGCCCTGCGTCTTGAGGTCGCGGATGACGAATTCGTCCAGATCGCTGCTGGCGGCGATGATGGCCTTTTCAAACCCTGCCGCGTCCAGCATGGCGCGCGCTTTCTTGCTCAGGTAGGCGAGGTCTCCGCTGTCGAGGCGGATGCCGACCGGCTCGTGCCCGCTTGCGCGGAGTTCCTGAAACACCGTGATGGCGTTTGGAACGCCGCTGCGCAGCGTGTCGTAGGTGTCCACGAGAAGCAGGCAGCTGTCCGGAAACGTGCGCGCATAGGCGCGAAACGCGCTGACCTCGTCCGGAAAGCTCTGCACCCAGCTGTGCGCATGCGTGCCGGAGACGGTGATGCCGAACATCTGGCCGGTGAGCACATTGCTCGTGGCGTTGCAGCCGCCGATGATGGCCGCGCGCGCGCCGTAGATGGCCGCGTCCGCGCCTTGCGCGCGGCGCAAGCCGAACTCCAGCACGGAATCCCCCTGCGCGGAGTAGCAGATCTGGCTTGCCTTGGTGGCGATCAGCGTCTGGTGGTTGACGAAGGTGAGCATCGCGGTCTCGACGAGCTGCGCTTCCATGATCGGCGCGCGGACGCGCACGAGCGGCTCGTAGGGAAATACGACCGTGCCCTCGGGCATGGCGTAGAGATCGCCGGTAAAACGGAAGGTCTTGAGGTAGGTCAGGAACGATTCGTCAAACAGGCCGAGGGAGCGGAGATAGGCGATATCCTCTTCGCCAAAGTGAATGTCGTTGATGTATTCGACGACGCTCTCCGTGCCCGCCATGACGGCGTAGACAACGTCCTCTTTGGGACGGAAAAAAAGATCGAAGATACCTTCGTTTTTCTGCATGCCTTCCTTAAAGTAGCCATACATCATCGTGAGCTGGTACAGGTCGGTCAGCATGGTCAGGTTTCTCATCAGAGGGGGTCCTCCTTGTAAAGATTGAATGGGGCGTCCTTTCCGCGATCGGACGGGCAAAAATAAGATTAAGTTTACATTATTATAACGCGAATCTTCCCGAGAAAAAAGGACGGTATGTTTTGTTTTTTGAAAGAAACTGTGTCGATTTAGAACAGATCTTCTGTTAAAAGGGCATATTGAATGTGCGAGCTGCGCTTGATCCCGATGTGAAAACAAACGGTATCAGACGGGCTCAAAATTTTGCTGAAAAGGAATTGACAACAAGTGTCCCTGCCGCTATAATGACATGGTGCGCGGCAGTGCTGGAATTGGCAGACAGGCACGTTTGAGGGGCGTGTGCGCGAGCGTATGGGTTCAAGTCCCATCTGCCGCACCAAAGAAAAGAACCATCCAAATGGATGGTTCTTTTCTTTGGCCTATACTTCAGAAGGGACTTGAAGCCGCGGCCGCTGCGTGATGCAGCGGACAAAACTACATTATCAAAAAAGTTCACCTAAAACATATAAATACAGATTATGATGCGAGGCCAATGGGTTTTAGATTATCAACCAGAGTATTTACTATCATCAATAATATGTGACAGCTTATCAATTTTATCTTGTAAACTTGATTTTTCGACATTCCAAGAATCAACTCTCTGATTAATTAATGTCATGTTCTGTTTTACTGATAGGATGCTACTTTCGATATTGTTACTTTTGTATTCTTGTGGGATGCCCTCCTTTTTCATGAAAATTGATAGCCTAAAATTATTAGCAAATTGCAATTGCAAGTTGGACACTCATGGTAGAGTAAAGGCCAGCTTAAGCTGGGCTTGATTACATCGGAGCAAGGGTGGCAGACGCTGTCAAGGATGCCTTGGCAAGGCGAAGCCGATTCCTTGACAGTGGCAA
>JAAYUE010000024.1 GCA_012517905.1 Clostridiales bacterium
ATGGCAAAGGCAAAATTCGAACGGAATAAGCCGCACGTAAACATCGGGACGATCGGACACGTGGACCACGGCAAGACGACGTTGACGGCGGCGATCACGATGGCGCTGGCGCAGCAGGGCGAAGCGAAAGCGATGCGCTACGACGAGATCGACAAGGCGCCGGAAGAAAAGGCGCGTGGCATCACGATCAACACAGCGCACGTGGAATATGAAACGGACAAGCGCCACTACGCGCATGTCGACTGCCCAGGGCACGCGGACTATGTCAAGAACATGATCACGGGCGCGGCGCAGATGGACGGCGCGATCCTGGTGGTAAGCGCGGCGGACGGCCCGATGCCGCAGACCCGCGAGCACATCCTGCTCGCACGTCAGGTTGGTGTGCCGTACATCATCGTCTTCATGAACAAGACGGATCAGGTCGACGATCCGGAGCTTCTGGAGCTGGTGGAGATGGAAATCCGCGAACTGCTGAGCACCTACGAGTTCCCGGGCGACGATATTCCGATCATCAAAGGCAGCGCGCTGCTGGCGATGGAAGCGCTGATTGCAGGCAAGGTAGCGAAGGAAACGCCGGAGTGCCAGTGCCTGTTTGAGCTGATGGACGCGGTGGACAGCTACATTCCGACGCCGGAGCGCGCGGTAGACAAGCCGTTCCTGATGCCGGTGGAAGACGTCTTCACGATCACGGGCCGCGGCACGGTGGCGACAGGCCGCGTGGAGCGCGGAACGGTGAAGGTAAGCGACACGGTGGAGATCGTCGGACTGACGGACGAAACGCGTTCGGTCGTAGTTACGGGCGTTGAGATGTTCCGCAAGCAGCTGGATCAGGCGATCGCGGGCGACAACATCGGCGCGCTGCTGCGCGGCGTACAGCGCGCGGACATCGAGCGCGGACAGGTTCTTGCCAAGCCGAACTCGATCCATCCGCACACGCACTTTCTGGGCCGCGTGTACGTGTTGACGAAGGAAGAAGGCGGCCGTCACACGCCGTTTTTCACGGGCTACCGTCCGCAGTTCTACTTCCGCACGACGGACGTGACGGGGTCGATCGAGCTGCCGCAGGGCGTAGAGATGGTCATGCCTGGCGACCACATCGACATGACGATCAAGCTGATCACGCCGATCGCGATCGAGACGGGACTGCGCTTCGCCATTCGCGAATGCGGCAGCACGGTCGCGTCGGGCGTCGTCACGGAGATCATGGAGTAAGCGAAAGCAACACGGAAGAGACCCGCACAAGCGGGTCTCTTCTTTATATAAGCCAATTTTTGTGAAGGAACGTATGTTTCTTTTGTGTATATCAAGAATTCTTTTGCTTACTTTTCTTCTAAGAAAAGTAGGAAGGTCGCCCTGATTTCATTGAATTGTTCGCCGATGGGTTTGGCAAGCGAGAGGTCCGCAATCATGGCGTCCAACTCCTCCAGTTCGACCCACTTCGCGTCGGCGGTTTCGCCGGGCTGCAAGCGCACATCCCGAAGGTCCACATCGCGGCGCAGGAGGTAATGATCCACAAACGAGTCGCGCGCCGTTTGAGCGCCGAGCAGGATCAGCTCATCCTCGATGGCCGCGATGCCCGTTTCCTCCATCAGTTCCCGAATGGCGGCCTGACGGCTCGTCTCGCCGGCCAACGCGGATCCGCCGGTGTTTTCCCATCTGTCGGGGTAGCTTTCCTTCGAAGGGGCGCGCAGCGTCAGCAGGATGTTGCCCTTGGAATCGACGGTCCAGATCGAAACCACGATATGGTATTCGCCGGGGTTGACGGGCGTTCCGCGCGCGTGCGTTTTGCCGAGCGGACGACGGTCTGTGTCGAATAAATCCCAGAGCTCCAAAGACTGCCTCCTTTTTCGCTTTTTTGATCAGACGCGGCAATGCTACAGGAACAACACCAGTCCGATTGGAATGAAGATTGCGAGGATAAAATCCATGACCTTGATCTTCGTGAGTTTCAGCAGGTTCAGGCCGATGGCGAGAATCAGCAGCGAGCCCACGCAGGTCATCTCCGCCACCGCCGCGTCGCTGAGCACGGGCGCGAGAAACTGCGCCAGCAGCGTGATTGCGCCCTGATAGAGAAACAGCGGAATCGCCGAGAGCAGTACGCCCGCGCCGAGGGTGCTGGCGAAGATCACCGCGCTTACGCCGTCGAGAATGCTCTTGGTGAAGAGAATTTCATGATTGCCGGTCAGGCCGCTGTTGAGCGAGCCTACGATCGCCATGGCGCCGACGCAGTACAGCAGCGTGGTGGTGATGAACGCTTCAGCAATTTTAGAGGACCCCGTGTCTTTCGGCGCCAGCTTCTGCTCAAGCCTGGCGGCGAACCGGTTGAAGTGCCCGTCGAAGTCGAAGATCATGCCGATCGTGCCGCCGACGACGATGGAAATCGTCGCGATGAGCACGTTGGAGCCTTTGAGCATGCCGCTGATGGCGATGTAGATGACGACCAGGCCGAGGCCCTGCATGATGCCGCCGGAGACGCGCTCCGGAATGCCTTTTTTCAGCAGCAGGCCGAGCGTGCCGCCGACGAGGATGGCCGCCGCGTTGACGATGGTTCCAAGCATGGGTGGGTGTCCTTTCCATTGATGCCCGAGAGGCATAACGATTCATAATTGCACGATATTGTGTATGATTATACGCCATTCGGAAGGAAAAGGGAAGAAGACCGGACGCATTTTCCGGAAGGAAACCGCGCAGAGGGCTTTGGCGAACGCATGGAGGGTCGGCCTTGGCCCGATAATCAAAAGGCGGACGGAATGCTCCGTCCGCCCGTTTGCCGGCCTGTTTTATACGCGCTCTACGCCGAGGGTGACGGACTCTTTGTTGACGTCCCAGAGTTTGCTGTATCCCCTTGCGCAGTGGACGAGCTCGTCACCCAGCGTTTCGGCGAGGATTTCGTCTCCGAAACGGGAGAAGATCTCCTCGATCTTCGCGCTGCCTTCGTAGGAGAGCACGATGTGGTCGCTCACCTCGAAGCCCGCCTCCTTGCGCATGGTCTGCACCTTGCTGATGAGCTCGCGGACAAACCCTTCGTCGATGAGCTCCGGCGTGAGCTTGGTATCCAGCACCACGATGGTCTCGTTGTCCGTCGCGGCGACAAATCCATCCGTTTTGCCGGTGGAGACGAGCACGTCCTCCGGCCCGAGTACGACGTATACGTCCTCGATGGTCACTTCATAGCTGTTGCCCGCCGCGTGCGCCCTGACGACCGCGTTGCCGACGCCCTGACCGCTGAGGTGCGCGCCGATCTTCGGCAGAATCTTGCCGTAGCGCGGCCCGAGGGTCTTGAGCTGCGGCTTGACGACGTAGCTGAGGAATCCGGACGCGTCCGCGACGAACTCCGCCTTCTTCACGTTGAGTTCCTCGGTGATGATGCGCACATAGTGCTCGTTGAGCGGCTCGCCCTGGATATACATCAGCGCGAGGGGCTGGCGCGTCTTGACGTTGCCGTCGTTTCGCGCGGCGCGGCCGAGGGTGACGATGTCGAGCACGCGCGCCATGTTCGCCTCGAGCTCCGCGTCGATGCGGGCTTCGTTCGCGGCGGGATAATCGCAGAAATGTACGCTTTCCGGCGCGGCGGAGTCCACGCTGCGCACGATGTTCTGGTAGATCTCCTCCGTCATAAACGGCAAAAACGGCGCGGTCAGCAGCGTGAGCGTACAGAGCGTGGTGTAGAGGGTCATATAGGCGGCCTTCTTGTCCTCGGTCATCTCGCTGCCCCAGAAACGCTCGCGGCAGCGTCGGACGTACCAGTTGGAGAGCTCGTCCGAAAACGCCTGCAGTGCGCGCCCGCCTTCGGTGATGCGCAGTTTGTCGAGATGGGAATCCACGGTCTTAACCAGCGTGTTGAGCCGCGAGAGCACCCAGCGGTCCATCTCGGAGAGCACGCAGTCCTCAAGGCGGTATTGCGTGGGATCGAACTTGTCGATGTCCGCGTAGAGCACATAGAACGCATAGGTGTTCCAGAACGTGCCGATGAACTTTCGCTGCGCCTCGCTGACGGCCTCCGCCGAGAAGCGGCTGGGCAGCCACGGCATGGAGCCGATGTAGAAATACCAGCGCACCGCGTCCGCGCCCTGCGCGTCCAGCACCGTCCAGGGATCGACCACGTTGCCGAGGTGCTTGCTCATCTTGCGGCCTTCCATATCCTGCACGTGTCCCATGACGATGCAGTTCTGGAATGCGGCCTCGTCAAAGAGGCAGGTGGAGATGGCGAGCAGCGAATAGAACCAGCCGCGCGTCTGGTCGATGGCTTCGCTGATGAACTGTGCGGGATAGCGCTTCTCGAACTCCTCCTTGTTTTCAAATGGATAGTGCCACTGCGCAAACGGCATGGCGCCGCTGTCGAACCAGCAGTCGATGACCACCGGTTCGCGCTTCATGGTCTTACCGCACTTGGGGCAGGGGAACGTGACCTCGTCGATATAGGGCTTGTGCAGCTCGATATCCGGGGAAACGGAGGGGTTGAGCCGCATGAGCTCCTCGCGGCTGCCGACCACGTGCACATGCCCGCATTCGCACATCCAGACCGGCAGCGGGGTGCCCCAGTAGCGCTCACGCGAGACGCTCCAGTCGATCACGTTTTCGAGGAAGTTGCCCATGCGGCCTTCCTTGATCGTCTCGGGAATCCAGTTGACGCTGCGGTTGAAGGCGATGAGCTTCTCCTTGACCGCGGTCATCTTGATAAACCAGCTCTCTCTGGCGTAGTAGATCAGCGGCGTGTCGCAGCGCCAGCAGAAGGGGTAACTGTGCTCAAAGGGCAGCGCTTCAAAGAGCTTGCCGGAGGTTTCGAGCGCCTTGAGGATGGCCTTGTCCGCTTCCTTGACGAAGAGGCCGTCCCAGGGCGTGCCGCCGGTCATGTGTCCGCTGGCATCCACCAGCTGCACAAACGGGAGCTCCCACTTGCGGCCTACGCGCGCGTCGTCTTCGCCGAAGGCGGGCGCGATGTGCACCACGCCGGTGCCGTCTTCCAGAGAGACGTAGTCGTCCGACACCACGCGGTAGCCGGTTTTTCCGCCGAACTGGACGGGCAGCGTGAAGAGCGGCTCATATTGTGTGCCGACGAGATCCTTGCCCTTGCAGGTGGAGACGATTTCCGCGGTCTCTCCAAGCACGCTCTTGACCAGCGCTTCGGCGAGGATATACGTTTCGTCTCCGCGTTTGACGGTGGCGTAGGTCTCCTTGGCGTTGACGCAGAGGGCGACGTTGCTCGGCAGCGTCCAGGGCGTGGTCGTCCAGGCGAGGATCGCGACTTTCGGGTCGTCTTTGAGGAAGAACTTCGCGATGGCGGAGGTTTCCTTGACGTCCTTGTAGCCCTGCGCAACCTCGTGGCTCGACAGCGCCGTGCCGCAGCGCGGGCAGTAGGGCACGATCTTGTGCCCTTTGTAGAGCAGACCCTTGTCGTGGATCGTCTTGAGCGCCCACCAGATGCTCTCGATATAGTTGTTGTCGTAGGTGATGTAGGGGTCGTCCATATCCGCCCAGAAACCGACCCGGTCGGACATGTGCTCCCACTCGGTCTTGTATTTCCAGACCGATTTTTTGCATTCTTTGATAAACGGCTCGATGCCGTAGGCTTCGATCTGCTCCTTGCCGTCGAGGCCGAGCTGCTTTTCCACCTCGATCTCCACCGGCAGGCCGTGCGTATCCCAGCCGGCCTTGCGCAGCACGTCGTAGCCCTTCATGGTCTTGTAGCGCGGGATGATATCCTTGATCGAGCGCGTGAGCACATGGCCGATGTGCGGCTTGCCGTTTGCCGTCGGCGGGCCGTCGAAGAAGGTATAGGGCTTTGCGCCTTTGCGCAGGCGCACGCTCTTCTGGAAGATCTGGTGTTCTTTCCAGAACGCGAGCACCTCTTTTTCGCGCGGCACGAAATTCAACTCGCTCGATACTTTTTTGTACATGTCGTTTCTCCTTGCTTTCGGTAAAAAAATAGCCTTCCGTCCCGAAGAAAATAGGGACGAAAAGCACGTTTGCCTGCTTTGCGCGGTACCACCCTGCTTGGCGGCCTGTCGTCTGCCGCCCGCTCAAGACCCCCTTAACGCGGGGAAACACGTCGCGCGTTACTCGGCGGAAGGCCTTTGGCGCGCGCGCTCCCGGGTGATGCCGTGTTTCCCGCCCGCCGCCGCCTTGCACCGTACGCGGCTCGCTCTGTGCGGACTGATTTGGAACACGGACTGTCCCGATCAACGCTGTAACGTTAGCAGTATAGCGGGTTTTTTCTTATTTGTAAAGAGGAGGCGCGTACTGCGCGCGCTTTTCCACTTAACAGGAAAGGGATTCTTTGATATAATACCAACTTACGGACAGGAAATTGGAAAGCGCAAGGAATATCGAATCATGGACTTCAAAATGGCAATCGCAACCACGCTGGCAGCGGCGACGCCGCTCGGCGCGGACGAACTGAATACCTGGCTGGAAACGCCGCCTTCGCCGGAGATGGGGGATTACGCGTTCCCCTGCTTTAAGCTGGCAAAGACGCTCAGAAAAGCGCCGCCGGTCATCGCGCAGGAGCTCGCAATGGCGATCGTTCTGCCGAAAGGCGTTGCCCGCGCCGAGGCGGCGGGCGGATACGTCAACTTTTACCTCGACAAAGCCGCGCAGGCAAAGGCCGTGCTCGAGCGCGTGTTTGCCGAGGGCGAGCGCTACGGCGGCTCGGACATGGGGAAAAAACGCAACGTCTGTATCGACTATTCCTCGGTCAACATCGCAAAGCCGTTTCACATCGGCCACCTGCCGACGACCGTGATCGGCAGCGCGCTGTACCGCATCTATAACCATCTGGGATTCCGCTCCGTCGGCATCAACCATTTGGGCGACTGGGGCACGCAGTTCGGCAAGATGATCGTGGCCTACAAGCTCTGGGGCGATCGGGAGACCATCGACAAGGGCGGCGTGGACGAGCTCGTCAAAATCTACGTGCGCTATCATCAGGAGGTCGAGAGCGACCCGACGCTGGACGATCAGGCGCGCGCGTGGTTCAAGCGCATCGAGGACGGAGACGTGGAGGCGCTGGAACTCTTCGAGTGGTTCAAGACGATCACGCTCAAAGAGGTCGAAGAAGTCTACGACATTCTCGGCATCCGCTTCGACAGCTATGCAGGCGAGAGCTTTTACAACGACAAGATGGGTCGCGTGGTGGACGAACTGCGCGAAAAAGGCCTGCTCAAGCTCGACCAGGGCGCGCAGATCGTCGATCTGAGCGACTACAAGATGCCGCCGTGCATCATCCTCCGCTCCGACGGGGCGACGCTGTACGCCACGCGCGACATCGCCGCCGCGCTCTATCGCAAGGACACCTACGATTTTGCCAAGTGTCTCTATGTGGTGGCCTATCAGCAGGACCTGCATTTCCGGCAGTGGTTCAAGGTGGTCGAACTGATGGGTTACGACTGGGCGAAAGACCTCGTTCACGTCTCTTTCGGCATGGTCAGCGGCACGGAAGGCGCGTTTTCCACGCGCAAGGGCAACATGGTCAAGCTTAGAGACGTGCTCTCCGCCGCCTGCGAAAAGACCTACGACATCATCTGCGAAAAGAGCCCGGACCTGGAGGATAAGGAGACCATCGCCAAACAGGTCGGCGTCGGCGCGCTGGTCTGGAACAGCCTCTACAACGGGCGCATCAAGGACGTCGTGTTCGACTGGGACGCGGTGCTCAACTTCGACGGCGAGACGGGTCCCTACGCGCAGTATACGCATGCGCGCGCCTGCTCCGTGCTCAGAAAAGCGGGCTACGCGCCCGGCGCGGTCGATTATTCCGTGCTGGCGGACGCGGAGGCTGCGGCGGTCGTCGCCGCCATCGGCGCGTTTCCGCAGGCGGTGGTCGAGGCGATGGAGAAAAACGAGCCGTATTTCGTCACCCGCGCGGTGATGGGCGTCTGCGCTGCGTTCAACAAGTTCTACTACGAGCAGCGCATCATGGCGGACGACGAAACCGTCCGCGCCGCACGGCTCGCGCTGACCGACGCGACGCGTCAGGTGATCGCCGTCGGCCTCGGACTCATCGGCGTCGCCGCGCCGGAGCGCATGTAAAAAAAAAAGAAACGAAACGACATACAGGGGGATCGTATGCTGGATATCAAACTGATCCGCACGCAGCCGGAGCTCGTTAAACAAAACATCGAAAAGAAGTTCCAGTTTGAAAAGCTCGCGCTGGTGGACGAAGTGCTCGCGCTGGACAAGGAGTACCGCGAGGCGCATACGCGCGCGGACTATCTCCGATCCCAGCGCAACGCCATTTCCAAGTCCATCGGCAACCTCATGGCGAAAGGCCGGCGCGAGGAAGCCGAGGCCGCCAAAGCGCAGGTGAGCGACATGGCGGACGAGATGGCGCGCCTTGCGGTGCGGGAGGACGAGCTATCCGCCGAAATCAAAAAGCGCATGCTCGTGATTCCGAACATCATTGACGCAAGCGTGCCCATCGGCAGGGACGACTCGGAAAACGTCGAAGTGCAGCGTTACGGCGAGCCGGTCGTGCCGGCGTTTGAGATTCCCTACCATGTGGAGATCATGGAGAAATTCAAGGGCATCGACCTCGACGCCGCGCGAAAGACCAGCGGAAACGGGTTTTACTACCTCTGAGGCGACATCGCGCTGCTGCAGTCCGCCATCCTCGCCTACGCGCGGGACTTCATGGTGGACCGCGGGTTTACATACTACATTCCGCCGTTCATGATCCGCAGCGGCGTGGTGGACGGCGTGATGAGTTTTTCCGAGATGGAAGGCATGATGTACAAGATCGAGGGAGAGGACCTCTATCTCATCGGCACCAGCGAGCATTCCATGATCGGCAAGTTTATCGACACCTTCCTCGAAGAGAGCGAGCTGCCGCAGACGCTGACGAGCTATTCGCCGTGCTTTCGCAAAGAAGTTGGCGCACACGGCATCGAGGAGCGCGGGGTCTACCGCATCCATCAGTTTGAAAAGCAGGAGATGATCGTGGTCTGCAAGCCCGAGGAGAGCATGGACTGGTTCGGAAAGCTCTTGCAAAACACGATCGATTTCTTCCGCACGCTGGATATCCCCGTGCGCTCGCTGGAGTGCTGCTCCGGCGATCTGGCCGATCTCAAGGTCAAGAGCATGGACGTGGAGGCATGGTCGCCGCGCCAGCAGAAATATTTCGAGGTGGGCAGCTGTAGTAACCTCGGCGACGCGCAGGCGCGAAGGCTCAGCATCCGCGTGAAAAACAAGGAGACGGGCAACTACTTTCCGCATACGCTCAACAACACCGTCGTCGCCCCGCCGCGCATGCTCATCGCGTTTCTCGAAAACAACCTCCGCGAAGACGGCAGCGTCGCGATTCCCGTTGCGCTCAGGCCGTATTTTCGGAACAAGACGGAGATTCGGTAACTTCCTTTCTTTTGAAAAAGAAAGGAATCAAAGAAAACGTCCATTGAATGCAGGACACATAAAAAGGAACTGCTCAGGCAGTTCCTTTTGTGCTTCTCACATGTGCTATTCCGGCACTAATCTTCATACAGTGCGGCAATAGCGGTTGCTCGCCGCCGCATCTCCGCACGGACGCGCGCAGGTTCGAGGCACTCGCATTTGCTTCCGAAACTGAGTAAAATTCCGTAGTAATAGTCGTTCTCGATGAACGGATAGTTTACAAAGTTGTGCTCGTCGCCGTCCGGTGAAATGTCTTCGTCGTTGCAGCAGTCCAGCACTCGTTCCAGAATGGATTGATGGATGCGAAGTTTGATCTTCGTTTGCAGTGTTGGAAGCATGTCGGAAATATCCAGTTGCGGCTTAGGATGCTCCCGTGGTGCAAAGCTTGCCCCAAGCATGTTTGGGTTTGACATGCGCGACAGCTTGAACAGACGAAAATCATTTCTCGTGTAACAGTACCCCTGCCAATACCATTGATTTCCCTTTAAGACAAGCTGATATGGTTCGGCGGTTCGCGCGGTTTTGTTTCCGTGGCGGTCCAGATATTCAAACGAAAGCAGCTTTTGTTCCTGCAGCGCCGTTTTAATCGTTTCCAAGGTTAGTTGCACGTTCCGGCTGCCCATCCAAGGACTTAGATCGATGGATATTTGATTTGCCTTGCATTCAATGTCCTTCGCCCGGTCGGCGGGGATAAAACTCCGGACTTTCGCAAATGCGTTTACCAGCTCGTCGCCCCGTATCATGCCGGAAAGGCTGCTTAGCCCCATCAGGATCGCGGACAGGTCGGCGGTTGAAAACACGCCTTTGTCGAGCTTGTATTGCTTCATGATCTCAAACCCGCCGTTTACACCCGAAATCGAGCGAACGGGAATCCCCGCCAGATTGATCGCGTCGATGTCGCGGTAGATGGTGCGGGCAGAGACCTCGAACAGATTGGCCAGCTCCTGCGCGCCGATCCGCTCTTTCTCCAAAAGCAGCATTATCATGCTGACCAGCCGGTCGATTTTCATCCGCAGCCTCCTTCCAGATTTTCTTTATTTTAGCATGGATTGTTGCCATAAGGATGTCAACAATTAACTTGTATAATGTGGATAAAAAATCGATCTATTTATCGGGAGGAAATACCATGCAGAAAAAAGCCCTGGTGATCATCGACATTCAAAACGACATTACGAAGAATTACAGGGATGTGATCGGCAATATCAATCAAGCGATCGATTGGGCGGTTGCGCATGATATCCACGTCGTCTACATCCGGCATGAAAATCTATCCGCCGGTACGAGGACGTTTAAACCCGATACACGCGGGGCCGAATTGGTGCCGGACATGAAACTGGTTTCAGGGAATATTTTCACAAAATACAAAGGAAACGCATTGACCAGCGAAGGATTTGCCGAATTCATTCGCAGAAATGAGATCAGTGATTTCTATATCGCAGGGGCGGATGCTGTCGCCTGCGTGAAATCAACCTGCTACAACATGCGTCTAGCAAACTATCGCGTAACTGTCCTGTCGGATTGCATCACCAGCTATGATAAGAAAAAGATCGAGGGAATGCTGCGCTATTATGAAAGCAAAGGCTGTAATATTATCACTCTGAATGCTCTGTAAAGGCGCGATCGCACAAAAAAAGGAACTGCTGGCGCAGTTCCTTTTTTTAGTTGCCTTCGTGTTAACCTGCGGGTTGCTCCGTCGTGGTGTCGGTGGTCTCCGTCAGGCCGGGATCGGCTGCCGCCTGCTCCGCCGCCTTGGCTTCCGCGCCGCCCGCGCAGTAGTCGCAGGGGTCATAGCGATGCGCCGCAAACGCGTCGTCCAGCGTGCCGGAGTAGAGCGTGCCGCCTTCTTCTGCGGGAACCTTATCCTTGATGTACGGGCAGTCGCGGTCGAAGTGGTAGCTCTTGCCGTAGCGCGTCCAGTAGACGGTGCCGGTATAGTCGGCCTCCGCCGCTGCCGCCTGCTGCAGCTGGGCGACCTCCGCGTCGTTCGGCTGATGATAGTCGGCGGACGCGGTGCCCGCGCCGACGAGCAACGCCGCGAGGAGGACGATGAGAATGGTCTTGGTTTTCTTATTGAGCTTGTCGGATTTGGCGACGAGGAAGATGCCGATGGGCAGGAAGCACACGAGCACCATGATCACGCCAAGCTGGTGCCAGACCGTGCGGACGAACTTGCTGTTCGAGAGGCTCGGATGGATGCGGTTGGCTTTCTTCCAGAGCTGCGCGGCGACGATGCAGAAGATTGCGTCGAGCACCAGCGCGCCGATCATCAGGAGAAATTCCGGGTCGTTCCAGTTTTGCGCGCCGTTGCGGATTGCGTAACTGAACGCGAAAAACGCGCCGACTTCCGCCGCAAGCGCGAGCACCCAGAGTACGATTGCCGCGATGCGCAAGCCCTTGACGGAGCCGCTGCCGCCGGATGCGGGCGCTTCGGCTGCCGGTTCGACGGATTCTTCGACTTTTTCGGCCTTCACGGGCGCCTTGCTGGGCACCTTTGCGGGCGCTTTGGGCGTCTGTTTCGTGCCGGAAGATTTCGTCGCCGAGGATTTTGCCTGAGCGGCCTTTTTCGCGGCGGCGGCTTTCTTCGCGGCCTCCGCTTTTGCCGCGTCGGACACAGTCGGTTTCTTTTCCATTCGGTACCTCCACGATCTGAACTAGTAATTGATTACAGTATAACAATAACAAAAATCGTTTGCAAGAACTCCGCTCGGGCAATCCCGTTTCGCTGGCGGATTTCCCGTTTGGCTGATATAATAAAAACTGCGACGGCCCGCAGGTCGTGTTTTCATCGGTGCGAACGGCGGCGCGGGCGCGCGGCGATCCATTTCAACACATCTTCGGAGGAACAGAGAACCCCTATGCTGAACTTTGAATTTTACAGCCCGACGCGCCTCATCTTCGGAAAAGGTACGGCGGATCAGATCGGCGCCCACATCGCGCCGCTGGCAAAAAAGGTACTGGTGCATTACGGCAGCGACCGCATCGAGAAAAACGGGCTGCTCGCGCGCATCACCGATTCGCTGGCCGCCGCCGGCGTGTCGTCTGTCGCGCTCGGCGGCGTGCGGCCCAATCCGGACGTCGAGCTGGTCCGGCAGGGCGTCGAACTGGCGCGCAGAGAGGGCGTGGAGCTCGTGCTCTGCGTCGGCGGCGGCTCGGTTATCGACTCCGGCAAAGGCATCGCGCTGGGACTGAAAAATCCGGACGCCGATCTCTGGGAGGTCTACGAGAAAAACCTCGACACCGCCGGTGCGTATCCCGTCGCCTGCGTGCTCACCTTTCCCGCCGCGGGCAGCGAGAGCAGCAACAGCACCGTGCTGAGCAACTATCAACTGCAAAAAAAATGCGGCTACAACCGCGAGTATAACCGCCCCCTGCTCGCCGTCATCGACCCGACGCTGTTTGAGTCGATTCCGAAATTTCAGATCGCGGCCGGTGTTGCGGACATGATGAGCCACATCTTTGAGCGGTATTTTTCGAACACCGAGCATACCGAGCTGGTCGATTCGCTCGCGGAGGCGACCCTGCGCACGCTGATTGCGTTCGGGCCGAAGGTCGTAGAAGACCCCACGGATTACGACGCCTGGTGCCAGATCGCGCTTGCGGGAAACATTGCGCACAACAACCTGCTCGGCGTCGGCAGGGAGCAGGACTGGGCCTGCCACAGGCTGGACCACGAGCTCACCGCGCGCTTCGGCGTGACGCACGGCGCGGGGCTTGCGGTGCTCACGCCCGCATGGATGCGCCATGTCTGGCGCGTCAATCCGAAGCGGTTTTACGACTTTGCGGTGCGCATCATGGGCGAGGAGGAGCAGCCGCAGGCCGTCGCGGCGACCATCGAGAGCGGCGTTTCCGCGTTGGAGACGTTCTTCTCGCGGCTGGGACTGCCGAGCCGCCTGAGCAAGCTCGGCGTGGACGCGGCGCAGATTCCCGACATCGCGCGGGTGGTGACGCATGCGCCGGACGGAAGCGACCGCCCGCTCGGCGTGCTCAAAAAGATCTACGAGGCGGACGCCGCTGCGATCTACCGGCGCGCGATCTGAACCCGTTATCAACAAAACTCCCCGCCGTGAGGCGGGGAGTTTTTGTCTTTGGTTCGGTTCAGCCGGGAATGTCGCCGACGCCGTTCAGCACCAGACGCGGGCGGTAGGGGAAGCGGTTCATCTCCTCCTCGCTCGTCACGCCCGAGAGCACGAGCACGGTGTCCAGCCCGCTTTCCACGCCTGCGACGATGTCCGTGTCCATCCGGTCGCCGATCATCGCGGCTTCGGTGGAGTGCACGCCGAGCATCCGCAGCCCTGTGCGCATCATCAGCGGGTTGGGCTTGCCTACAAAGTAGGCGGATTTGCCGGTCGCCAGTTCGATGGGCGCGATCAGCGCGCGGCAGGCGGGGATGATGCCGCTCTCCGAAGGGCCGGTCAGGTCGGTGTTGGTGCCGATGAGCTTCGCGCCGTTTCGCACGAGCTGCACGGCCTTGAGAATGCTCTCGTAGTTGTAGTTGTTCGTTTCGCCGACGATCACGTAATCCGGATCGATGCCGTTGGTCATGATGCCCGCCTCATAGAGTGCGTTGAAGAGCCCCGGCGCGCCGATGATATAGGCGCTGCTGCCGGGCGCCTGCGTGCGGATGAAATTCGCGGTGGCAAGCGCGCTGGTGTAAAAGTGGCTTTCGTCGACGTCCAGTCCCATGCGGGCGAGTTTGCTTTGCAGTTCCTTCGGCGTCTTGCCGCTGGCGTTGGTGAGGAAGAGAAACTTCTTATCCTCACGATAGAGCCAGTCGACAAACTCCTTGACGCCCGGCAGAAGCCGCTCGCCATGGTAGATCACGCCGTCCATATCGCAGATGAAGCCTTTTTTACTGCGTAAGGTGTCCATGTATTTCCTTTCTTTTTCTTCTTACTTCTTTTCTTTCTATTTTCACTGACAAGAGCATATCACGTTTCGAAAACCAGCACAAGCGCGGCTGCGGTTTCCGCCGGGAGGTTTGTCAGCGCGCCGTTTGCGCGGCAAAAAAGCCGCGCCGGCCTGCCGATGGCCGAAAAAGGAGCGAATGAGTTCACATTTGCTCTATAGTTCGTTCAAACGCATGGGGTATACTCTCTGGGTACGAACGGGAGGCGTCCGGTCGCCGCCTTCCGCTGAACAGTTTCTGACCGATTGGGAGGCGAACGCATGAAAACATCGCATCGCATCTTCCGGCGGATGCTCGCCGCGCTGGCTGCGCTGGCCGTTCTGGCGTTTGCCGCCGGCTGCGACCTGGGCGATCCCGTCGTCAGCGTCGGCTCGCCCCTGCCGGAAGCGACGGACACCGCTGTGCCGACGGACACCGCCGCGCCGGAAACGCCGAGCGCGGCTCCTTCGAATACGCCGGCCGCCACCGCCTCACCGAGCGCGGAACCGGCGGCGGAAGCGAACGGCTCCGGCGCATACAACATCACGGCGGACACCAGCGAGAGCCAGAAAACCTATTACTCGGAACTGCCGGACGAAAATGCGCTTCGCGTGGAAAACGGCGCGCTTGCCAGCGTCGACGGGGCGAGCGTGGAAAAGCGCGCGGGCGACGCGAGCAGCCTCGACAACACGCTGTCCTGCGGCCTCAACGCGGCGCTGCTCGTGCATAAAGGCGCGCAGCTGCTGCTTGTCAACAGCGAGATCACATCCTCCCCGTTCGGCGCGGGCGGCGCGTTTGCCTGCGGCGGCGTGTTGCAGCTGCAGAGCGGCGGCGTGCGCACGACGGGGGATTTCTCCTTCGGACTCGCCGCCGATTCCGTCGGCAGCGTCTCCGCGCGGGAATACAGCATCTCGACGCAGGGCGATAACTCGCCCGCGGTCTATGCCGCGGCGGAGGGCAGCGTTACGATACAGGGCGGCATGACGGCCACCGGCGGGCTAAATTCGCCCGCGCTTTCTTCCGCGGGCGGCATCGAGGCGGCGCAGGCGACCATCCGCGCCAACAGCGCCGCTGCGGTGGAGGTCAACGGCGGTTCCGTCTCGCTCACCGACTGCGCGGTCTCCGGCGGAACGGGCGCCGCTGCAGGCGCGGCGGAAGCATACTGCGTCGCGCTCTGGCGCGGTGCGGGCGCGGGCGGAACGCAGAGCGCGTTTTCTATGACGCGCGGCGCGCTCAGCGCAATTCGAAGCGATCTGTTTTACACGACCAATACGAGCGCAAGCATCTATCTCGAGAGCGTTTCGATTTCGCTTGGCGAAGACCGCGCGCTGCTGCGGGCGGTCGGAAACGACGGCTCGCTCGGCCGGGGCGAGGCGGGCGCAAACGGCGCGGACTGCGCGCTGACGGCAAAGGATCAAACCCTCTCGGGCGATGTCGTTGCGGACGAACTCTCCTCCGTTTCGCTTACGCTGCAGGGAAGCTCGGCGTACACCGGCGCGGTCAACGCGGCAAACACTGCGCGCGCGGCCAGCGTCACGCTGGAAGGCGAGAGCACCTGGACGCTGACGGACAACGCGTATCTCACCGCGTTTTCCGGGCGCGTCGGCAGCATCGTCACAAACGGATTTACGGTCTATGTCGACGGCGTGCCGCTGACCGATTGAACCGAATAGCACCGACGCCGCCGGTTCCGGCGGCGTTTTTTTATCGATTTCTGTTCGTTTCGACCACGAAACCGGAGAAATAAAAACCACCCGCTGTGCGGGTGCAAAACAGGAACCAAATAAAGAAACCGCCCTTCATACGATGGAAGCGTTCTGGCTACCCAGTAAAAGGGCGGGTTCATGGCCAAACAGGCAATCTGTTTCATGCGCACGAAACGGTGCGCAAGCATCCTGCCGCGTTTCTTCCGAAGTATCGCCGAAAGAGTATCAAAAAACACAGCGAACGCCCCGGCAAAATACGCAGGCAACGCCGCCGGACGAAGCGCTGCCATAACGGCAGAGCATATCCGCGCAACTGACGCGTCGCGGCCGGCATATGGCGGCGCGGAACGCTTACGGGATGAAATGAAGACAGGGAAGGGTTACATCCCTAAATAATCCAAAACCCCGTATACGACAAAAACCGGCCAGACAACAGCCTTCAAAAAGCCCAGAACGCCAATCCAGAATGTGGCGGCTGTGGAAATATAGTAGACAGCCGCTCCAATGAACCCCAACCCATACACGGCGGCGGTGGTCGTGTGGTTGGATCGCTCGCGATTCTCTTTCATGTTTGTGTCCTCCTCCCCATATCGTCAGTATCTTTCGGCCCTCTGCCTTACCTTCATAATATAGCACGTATGATCAAGGAACGATTCATGTTTTTTAAGAAATGTGTAAAATATAGAACAAAATGTATAAAATACTTGACATTATGTAATGATAAGCCTATATTATGTAGTGTAAAAGATACAAAGCGAAACGGGAGGAAGAAACATGTCGTATCAAGAGAAAAAAACGGTGGTAACCATGATAACCGGCGCGCTGCTGCTTGCCGCCTACTGCATCTATGCCTTTGGGCAAGTGCAGGCCGGCCTTGCCGCGGCGGACAACCTGACGTTCTGGGCGGGCACAATCCTCGTTTTTATCGGGATCAGCATTGTTGTAAATATCATCATACAGATCGTATTTCACATTTTGATGGCGGTCTCATACGGAATCAAGCAGCGCAAAGAAACGGGGGATTGCGACGAGGCGTCGCTTAACCGGCATTTTCGGACGGAGACGACGGAGGATGAGATGGATAAAATGATCTCGCTGAAATCCTCGCGCGTCGCGTTTGTTTGCGCCGGAATCGGATTCGGCGTCGGGCTTGCGATGATCCTGTTCGGCGCCGCCGCGGCAACGCTGATCAATGCCGTTTATATCGGCTTTAGTCTGGGCGCGATCGCAGAAGGGATTGCGCAGCTGCGTTTTTACAGAAAGGGAGTTTGAAGAACATGACGAAGAAAAACGCCGCGTCAACGACCTATACCGGCGAAAAACTGGAAATCAGCAACAACATCCGGACGCTCCGCTTCTTTGCAAACGAGATGACGCAGCAGCAGCTTGCGGAAAAAGCGGGAGCCTCCCGGCAGACCATCATCGCCGTCGAAGCAGGCAAATATTCGCCGTCTCTGGAGCTGGCGTTCAAAATTGCGGATGCGTTCGGCGTGCCGATTACGGACGTGTTTGAGTACCGGCGGGCCGATGAACCGGTGGAGCAGGTCGAACAGGAAAAATAATGCTTCGATCCGGCGGCCGGCTGCGCGGGGAATCGGCGGAGTCTGCACGGGCTCGGCGTCTGCCGCTGAACCCTGCGAACGAAAACCCCCATACAGGGAAGGAGTAAACGGATGAATCCCAAAGAACCCTTGCGCGCTGTCAACCGGACGGCCAGAACAGCGGGAGCGCTCTATCTGGTGATGTTCGTGGTGTCGATGTTCTGCGCCGTGTTTTTTACAAAAGGGCTGGTGGTCCCCGGCGATGCGGCTGCGACGGCCGCGCAGATCGGAGCTTCCGCCGGTCTGTTCCGCCTTGGCATCGCCGGCAATCTTTTCGTACAGGTCATCCATATATTTCTCGTGATAGTCCTGTATCGGCTGTTGCGACCGGTCAATCCGCGGACCGCCATGTTTTTAGCGGTACTTGGGCTGGTCAGCGTGCCCATCGCGATGCTGAATGAAACGAACCAGTTTGCCGCATTGATCCTGTCCGGCGGAGAAACGTATGCCGCGGTCCTCGGCGCAGGTCAGCTGAACGCAATCATGGGCCTGTTTCTCGAATTACACGAGTATGGAATCCTGATTGCTCAGATTTTCTGGGGTCTCTGGCTTTTCCCGCTTGGCTATCTGATCTGCAAGTCGGGATATATCCCGAAAGTATTGGGGTTTTTGCTGATCATCGGGGGAGCGGGATACGTGATCGACGCGGTGATGGTTTTCCTTTTTCCCGGCATCGATATAGCGATCAGTATGTTCACGTTCTGGGGCGAAGTGCTGTTGCCGCTGTGGTTCCTGATAAAGGGCGTGAATGCCGAGCGGTGGGAAAAGTCGGTGCCCGATCCGGCATGAGCCTGAGCTTTGCTTTGCGACCGGGGACAAAGCGATTGTCCGATAGGATCGCAATCAGGACGGCGTAAACGGCTTTGGCGCCGGCAGAATCGTTTCAAAAATTGATTTTGGTCAATGAGATGGATGCCGATATCCTGTGTGCTCAATCTGTCCGGGAAACACGCGCTCTTGCGAATCGCTCGTGACAGAAAATGCATGAAGGATGAGGGATGCCATATGACCATAAAAAAGAAAAATCGTTTCTATGAGATAGTTGCGGCAGTCGGGTTTCTTTTAGCGACGGTCAGCTACTCGATCGGCAGCAGCATGCTGGAGACGAAATACGGCGCCGCCGTTCAGGGCGGAGCGCATCCCGGTGCGCTCGGCGTCGGGTTTTCGCTGGAGCTCGTGAACTGCATGGCGGTTGTCCTGATCGGAATCCTGCTTTTTTTACGATTGCGGCCGTGCGGCAAGCCGATTGCGCTGGGATACATGATCTCCAGAATCGCCGAAGCGCTGCTGCTTTGCGCGGGCGGCATCCTGGTTCTGACCGGCGCAAACGAAGCGCTGCGGCTGCAAGCGTTTCTCTTTCATCTGGCGATGGTGATTCTCGGAGTTTACAGCGCGGTTTTCTGCGTTTATCTGGTCAAATGGTCGGTCGGGCCAAAATGGTTGTTTCTTACGGGGGTTGCCGGATATGTGACGCTGGTAATCTACGCGGGGATCAACCTGATATCGGCATCCCAATTGGCGCCCATGTGGCTGTTTGCGCCGGGCGCGGTATTTGAAATCATCTTTCCCGTTTGGCTGATCGTCAGGGGATTTGATCCGGCCGAGGCATAGATGAACCGTTCGGGCGGCGCAGCGGCCGTGTGGCTGCGTGGCAATGAACGCAATGGATGGAGCCAGTTATGGCTTCATCCTTTTTTTGAATCGACTGAATGTTTCGGGTGCGATTCCCAAATAACTTGCCAAATAGATCTGAGGCACACGGTTCAGCAACGCCGGCCTGCTTTTTACCAAAAACGCAAACCGTTCTTCCGCTGTACCGAACTTGAATTTTGTGAAGCTGACCTGCATGTCGGAAAACTGTTTTTCGAAAAAAAGGCGTTTCATGTTGCCGATATCGGGCTGCTCGTCGCCTGCGGCGTTGTTGCCGATGTCCGGACACTCGACGACGAGGCAATCCTCGAGACAGGCGAGGCTGTAGAGCGACAATCCGTCGTCGTCCAGAAAGCTGAACAGATTGATGGACTCTTCTTCGGTAAAGAAATTCACCGTCGCCTCGTTGCCGCTTTCGTTACAGGCATATTGCCGAACACAGCCCTTGATCAGATAGTAGCTGCACTTCGGCGCGAATCCCTGCTGCAGCAGGACGGTTCTTTTTTTATATTCGATCATCGGGACATGCTCGACGATTTCCCGTATTTGGGCCGCGTCCATCTGCGTATATTTTTTCAGGTTTGCCGTCAATACGGACTTGCCCGACTCTGTGTTGTTCATATTCCCAAACCTTCACATCCTTGCATGAAAAACGCGCATCGATCGATAAGCCGTTGCTTGCTTTTTTGCTGTTTCCGATAGCTGGCCCATATGGTTACACCCGATTATCTATTATAGTAGCATACTCGTTTTGGATGCGCATATCATCCGATGTACAATTTACCTGTTCTTGACACGATCTTTGCCTGCATCCGATACAATTGGATTGCTTTGCAAACAAACGGATGCGTGCGAAAATTAAACCACACATTTTTATAGATTTGATGATTTTTATAGCGTCGGTCAAAGAATAAAACGGAATAACATTGTAATTTCTTGACTTTTACCATTGATTGAATATACTCGTACTAGTATGATAAGAATAACGGAGAAAAACGCCGGACAACGGCAGTTTTCTGCCGTGTCACGGGGCGGATCCGCACAGGCGGCGTTCGCCGGAAACCGAGCCACTTGCATTCTGCGGAGGAAACAGATGATGCGCTCATTATGGAAAAAAATGAAAGGCGAACTCGGACAGTCCACGATTCTGCTGGCGCTGTCGATCGTCGTGCTCTGCGGCGTCGTGGCCATGGTCGTCGATGTCGGCATGGTGGGCGTCAACAGGGAGCAGCTGCAGACCGCGGCCGATGCGGCGGCGCTGGCCGGCGCGTACGATCTGCCGAGCGCTTCCGCCGCGCAGACGACGGCGATTCACTATGCGGAGCTCAACGGGGTGGAGTCTGGCCATACGAGTGTGACCACGCCCTATAACGGCGATTCGAAAAAGATCGAGGTCGTCTGCACCGAGACGGTGGAATATACGTTCGCCCGCATTCTGGGATATACGTCCAAGGTGGTGTCGGCCCGCGCGGTTGCGGAAAAGACCGGCATGAACGGCGGCGCGTTCGGGTTTGCCGTTTTTTCAGGCAACGATTCGGATACGCTGACGTTCAACGGAAGTGGAATCTATATCGACGGAAGCGCGCATGCCAACTATAGAATCAAAATTAACGGTTCGGGTCAGACGATTACCGGAAATGCGGAGGCCGTATCCACCGTCACCGCCAACGGTTCGAGTATAACCGTCGGCGGAACGTTTCAGGGGTCTTCCGTTACGACGCACGGAAGCGGCATTAGCATCGGTAATACGGTAGCCAGTCCGGCAGCCTTTCTTGAGATGCCTAATTTTTCTGCGGCCATAGAAGCTCAGGCGGCAGCGGCGGGAACGAAATATACGGGAACACAGACTTTTAATGGCAGCAATTTAAATCTGGATACACCGATCTATGTGGACGGCAATGTGGTGATAAACGGGAGTCATTTCAATGGCACTGGATTTATACTGGCAACGGGTGACATCACATTTAACGGCAGCAATTTAAAGAATTCTTCGAGCGCGTCCATTTGTTTCTATTCGGAAACCGGTGATATCACGATCAACGGGTCGGGTAGCGAGCTGGACGGTGTTCTCTACGCCCCAAACGGTACGATCACGATGAATGGCTCTGGTCAAACGGTCAATGGCAGGGTAATAGCGGACAAAGTGAATTTCAATGGAAGCGGTTTGCAGATCATTTCCGGGTCGAACGATTTGGGATTCCTGCCGTCATCTTCTGTCAGGCTCATCGAGTAGCAAAGGCTGCCGACGCAGGTTGCGAATTCCACAGAAATCAAACAAGTCCTTTTGCTCGCCGGAGAAGGCGGCAAAAGGACTTCTTTTTGTTGAAGGCGTCGGCGCGTTGTTTCCGAACCCGCTATTGTCTGCAGGAGGCGACGATTTCGCAGATGTCGTCCACGTCGTCGAGCGCAAGGTCCGCGTACATCGGCAGCGTCAGCACGCGCCTGCTGGCGGCGAGTGCAACCGGCGTTTCCTCGGGCCGGAATCTGCCCTGATAGCACGCGGCCTCGCTCGGCAGAGGATAGAAATACTTGCGCGCGAACACGCCGTAAGAATTCAGCGTTTTGTCGACCTCGTCCCGCGTGCGGCCGAACGCTTCGGGGTCGAACGTCACGGGCAGATATGCGTAGTTCTGCCGAATGCCGTCGGGAATCGGACGGAACGACAACCCTTCGATCCCTGCAAGATTTTCGCGGTAGCGCGCGGCAACCCTGCCGCGCTTTTCGATTTCACGCTCGAAATATTTGAGGTTGAGCAGTCCCATCGCCGCCTGAAACTCATTCATCTTGGCGTTTCCGCCGACTTCCCGGATATCCTCCTCGGAATGGAGTCCGAAGTTTTTATAGCCGTTGAGCCGCTCGGCAAAGTCCGCGCTCCGGCAGGCGACCGCGCCGCCCTCGATCGTATGATAGCACTTCGTCGCGTGAAAGCTGAACATCGACGCCTCGCCATAGCTTGCCACGGCGCGTCCGTGTATCGTTACGCCGAACGCGTGCGCCGCGTCGTAGAGCACGGGCAGGCCGTGCTTTTTTGCAACGCGGTCGATGGCCTCCATGTCGCAGGGATTGCCGTAGACGTGCACGGGCAGGATGGCGCGCGTGCGCGGCGTGATCAGCGCTTCGATCCGCTCGGTGTCGATCGTGTAGTAGGTTGGCTCCACGTCGCAAAACACCGGGGTAAGCCCGCAGCGCACGATCGCGTGCGTGGTGGAGATGAAGGTAAACGGCGTGGTGATGATTTCGCCGCCGTCAAATCCGAACGCGGAGATGGCGCACTCCAGCGCGAGATGCCCGTTGGTAAACAGGCGCAGGTGCTGCGCGCCGAGATGATCCCTCAGCGCCGCTTCGAGCCGCTGGTGCTGCGCGCCGCCGTTTGTCAGGTAATGGGTCGAGAAGATTTCGCGCACGAGCGCTTCGTATTCCTCCACCGGCGGCAGCGACGGACGGGTCACCAGAATCGGCGGGTCTTTCTTCTGCATAAAGCGTCTCCTTCTATCTGCGCCGAACGCGCGGCGCTTTCAAAACGACAGAGATCATTTTAATCGCATTTGAATGGAAAAGCAAATCCGGAACGGATCATTCGATGACCTCGACGCCCTCCGCCAGATATCGCATTTTGATGATATCCGCCGGCGGCGCGTCGGTGTGCGCGGGCACGCGCACGATTCCCTCGTTGTCCGTCACCGGCCCGTGAAAAGGATTGTAGAGATTGCGCGCGATGCTGCCGCGCAGGTAGCGGATCAGGTTGTTCGGCGTGCCGCTCGACCAGCTGCCGAGGCGGACGTCCACCACGCCGCCGCCGAGGCCCCACCAGAAGCTCGCGATCGGCGATTCGTCCTGATCCATGCTCAGCAGCGCGCCGAGACTGCCGTTGAGATAGCTCTTGACGATGGCGGTATAAAACCGCTCCCAGTTCCAGTCCGGCGCGGCGAGATAGCGCGTCGGCTTTCCGTTCGGGTCGACGGAGACCAGCGCGGAAAACACGCTGTACGGCAGCTCCGGCAGAGAGAGCGCGGGGTAATGCGGCGTAAACACGGTGTCCGCGCCCAGCTGCGCCGCCGTAACGACGCCCGTTTCGCAGGTGGCCGTATCCCGCGGGTCCACGTCCCGCGTGACCAGCAGCACGCGCGCGCTCGGGCAGACGGAGCGCACGCCGATGGCGAACGCGTTGATATCCGAGGTGAAGCGCGTATAGTTAAGCTTCGGGGTGACGTAGGCGACGACGCCGGTTTTCGTGTGTTGGCCCGCGGCGATGCCGCAGAGGAACACCGCCTCGTAATACCGCCCGAAATAGGTATGCAGCCGGTAGTTGTGCTGCATGCGGGAGTAGACGAGCGTCTGGCAGCTCGGGTGTTCGAGCGCAAACCGCAGCACGGGGTTCATCAGCGACGGGGTGGTGACGAACAGAAGGCCCGCGTCCCCCGCTTCCTGGCGAAGCAAATCATAGGCCTCCTCGCGGTCCGGCAGATCCAGCACGCGCGAGTCCACCTTTTCGCCCAACTCCGCCTGCATGGCGAGCCGGCCCTGCTCGTGCGCGCCGAGCCAGTTGTTCTGCGCGCGTTCGCCGGAATAGGCGAATACAACCTTCGGGTTTCGATGTACGGGCAGCAGGCGCGCAAACAGCGGCGCTTCCGCCGCCTCCGCGTCCTCTTCCGAAACGAGGCGCGGCTCGGGCGGATGCTCGAGGATGTCCAGCTGCGGTTTGAGCGTAAGGATGCGCGCGGTCAGCTCGTCCGGCATGATGTTGGTCGGAAAGCCGTAGATATACAGGTATTCGAGAAACGCGTCCCCGAGGGAGAGGGTACAGTTGCTCATTAGATAGGCGGACTCGAAGCGCGTGTAGAGCGCGTTGAAATCCGGCTTATCCGCCTCGGGGTCGAGTTCGGCGATGAGCTTTTGTTCGATGCGGTAGAGCCGCTCGTATTTGCGGGACTGGGACAGCTCGATGTCGGAAAACACGCCCTTCTTGCTGTACGCCAAAAACGTGTAATACCGCTCGATATCCGGGTCCGATTCGTCCCACTGCGGCACAAGGCGAATGATCTCCGCCTCAAACGACATCGCGTCGAAATACTTCAGCACGCTCACGCGCTTGTTGCCCTCCGCAACGTAATAGCGCCAGAGGTATTCGTAGACGCGGATCGGGTCGCGGATGCCGCTCTGCAGGTGCGCGTCGCACAGATTGATCCATTTATTGGCAAACTCCGTGTCGGAGCTGAGCAGCGGCATGAAGTTCGCCGCAAACGAGTTTGCGCGGCTCGCCTGATAGGTGCCGATGACGCGGTTGAGCGATATGGCGCGCATGGGCTGCGCGATGACGGCGAGCACGCCGTTTTCCTCCCGCTTCGCGTTCAAAACGGGGATCAGACCGCTTTCGCCGCGCGAGCGGCGGGCGGCGAATTCCTTTAATGCGCGCTTTCTCGCGCGCTCGTATTCTTCGTATCCTCTGCTGTTCTGGCTCATTTCGTTACCTCCGGAAATTCGTCGTCCGGTGTGCGTCTGTCAATCGGGCAAGCTGCGGCGGATGCCGGCTTCCTCGCCGCCGGCTTCATTCCCCTTCCCCGGGAAACTCCATATCCAGAATATAGTAGTTATAGGCGTTGACGATGGTCGTGTCCTGATATTGCATCACCCGCTTCGAGCCGATGGAGTAGGTCAGGTGCTGATGGCCGTGCAGATGATAGCGGGGCTTGTACTTGTCGATGAGCTTGACAAAGGTCTCAAACCCCTCGTGAAAGAGGTCGTCCCCGTCGCCGAGGCCCGCGGCCGGGGCGTGGGTCACGAGCACGTCGATCCCTTTTTTCAGCGAGAGCGCAAGCGTCGCCTTGAGCACGCGCAGGTTCATCTCCCGCTCGGAATAGTGGTTCGGCGCGGGACGGGTGCTCTTGCAGCCGCCAAAGCCGACAAACCGAATTCCCTTGATCTCCACGGGTTTTTCTTCGAGATCGATGCAGCCCTCCGGCGGATTCTGCTCGTATCGCGTGTCGTGATTGCCGCGCACGTACAGCAGCGGCGCGGGGATCATGGTGACGAGAAACGAGAGGTATTCCGGCTTCAGATCGCCGCAGGAGATGATCACGTCCACGCCGGCAAATGCCTTCGCGTCGAAGAAGTCCCAGATAAATTCGCTTTCATGGTCGGAGATGACCAGAGCTTTCAGTTTCATGCGCGTCTATTAACGTCCGTTCCTGTGATGCCGCCGGTTGGCCCGGGCCTGCTCGAGAGAGGGTGGCGAGCCGCCTCGAACCGGGCGGCTGTCAAGTATTACGATACACGCTTACGCCCCGAAAGTAAAGCGCGCGCCCGGATTGCGGGGCAGGGAAAACCCCGCCCGAACCGGTCTGGCGGGCGGGGTGAAAGCGCGTTGGTTTCGGCGTCGTCGCGGCAATTGCTCGCTCCGCGCTCAGGCGTGGTAGAGCTTTTTCAGCGCGTTCGTGCCGTGCAGGATGCACAGGCGGGCGTTCTGCGCGCTGGCCTCGGCGTCGTGCGCCTCGATCGAGCGCACGAGCGACTCGTGCAGCTTGACGGACTTGGGGATATCCGGCGCGAGGGTCAGATGCTGGCGGATCAGCCGCGAAATCGTGGTTTCGAAGCTCTTGTATGTCATGGCGTATATCGCGTTGCCGGAATACTGTGTGAGCAGATAGTGAAACCGCAACATGGGCTCCGCCGCGTCGAGCGGATGCGCCGCGTTTTTGATGCAGTGCGTCAGCACGTGGAGCGTCTCGATTTCCCCGCCCGTCGCGTGAAGGCTTGCCAGACGCGCGCATTCGCATTCGATGAGAATCCGAAGGTCGACAAGGTCGCAAAACAACGAGTAGTCGAGGCGAAAGCTGTCGCAGCTCATGAGCGCGCTGAGCACCTGCAAGGTGCCGTTTCGCTTATAGTCCGCAACGATGCTCCCCTGCCGCGGGATGATGCGGACAAACCCCTGATTTGCCAGCTCCAGAATGCCGGTGTTGACCAGCGAGCGGCTCACGCCAAGCTCCTGCGCAAGCTCCCGCTCCGGCGGCAGCTGCTGGCCGATCTGATATTCGCCGGAGAATATCTTCTGCTGTATGCTGTGGACAAACGATTTCTTCAAACCTTCTTGTTTCATGACACTTCACTGTGGGCCGGTTGGCTTCCTTCCTGATTCTTTGAATGCGGCGCGGCCTCGCAGACTGAACCTGGCGGGTTCAGCCTTGTGCCACATGGGCATGTATACAGGCAAGCGCAGCGTGCGCTTGTGGGGAAGCGAAAGGAAGTCAGTGCATCAGCGCGATGGTCAGCGCGATGCACGCCTGACCCAGATAGTAGAGCGAGAGGTTGAGCGCGCGAAACGCGGGATACGGCCGCCTGCCAAACTGATGGAGCACAAGCAGCACATCGCTTGCGGCAAACAGCAGGCCGCCCGCGGCGAAGAGCGCACGGCCGGGATTCTGCGGCTCCAGCGCAAAGAGCGCGAGCGCGCATGCGGCCATGAGAATCACGATGCAGAGGTACACGATGCCGAATATCCGGATTGCGCCGGACACCTCGACGCGCTTGAGCACAAACCGGATGACGACCGCCGCCGCGGCGGCCGCGACCGGCAGCGCGTAGAGCAGCGCCAGAGGCGCGCGCGCGGCCAGCGCGGAAAGGTAAGCGACGTGGCCGAGCAAAAACGCGGCGATGCCGACGAGAAAGATGGCTTTGGCGCGCATCGTTACGACGAAGCGCAGGTTCAGGCAGATATCCCCGACCGCGCCGAGCAGGAGACCGGCCAGTATGAGCCGTGCGTAAAGAACATCCGCCGTAAGTTGACCGGCGAATCCGCCGGCGAGCACGAACAGCAGAGAAGCCGCGCCTTTGAACAGAAGCGCGGCGAGGAATTTTTTCCTGGATTCTAGTGTGATGAAGACCGCCTCCGCGGCGCACCCGCAGAGTAAAATGGCGGCAATCAGCGGCAGCATGGAATCGATTCCCCCCGACGGCAGGCTCCCAATTCGATTGCATAAAATTCGAATAGTGGGAAAGCATCCTTATAACAGATTATAACAGTGGTGCTTGATCTATACAATAGAAGCGCACTTTTTTTTCGCTATTTTCTTGATCAGTTCTTTGCGGATCGTGCAAATCAGGCGATTGTGTCATTGACAACCGGAACCGAACGTGGTTTCCATTTTCCGGACAAATTGCATATTATGTTAGTTTTTACGTATGAATACACGGCGGAATTGTAAAATATGCATCGGGGACGACGATTGGATCGACGGGGTTGGGCGAGATGCGGCTGCGCTGCGTACCGGCGGTGATATGGGACTTTTTTTTCTTTTATAAACAACATATGACGTTTTCAAGCCGAAAGCAAGAATTTTCCGGGATCTGTGGATGGAAACGGTCCCCGCGCAGTTTGCGCGGGGACCGTTTGACGCAGGTGGAAATTTTGTGCGTTGCGGATCAGACCGTCGCTTTCCAGAGGCCGTGGAGGTTGCAGTATTCATAAGCCGCAACGACCTTCGCGCCGCCGAGCGCGAACTTGGCTTCGGGCGCGCCGCCGACTTCGAGGCACTTGCGCTGTCCGCCGTCGGTGGTCTGCAGATAGATCCACTCGATGTGGTGCTCTTCCAGCATCGGATGATCGACGCTGCCGATGTGCACGGTGACGGTGTCGCCTTCGATCTTGATCACGGGTACGTGCTTTTCCTGGCTTGCGTCCACGCTGCCGGGAACGAGCTCGGTCATATTCTGGCCGCAGCAGCTCATGGGTGCGCCGGAAGAGTGAATCATGCCAACGAGGTTGCCGCAGATGTCGCAGCGGAAGAAGCGGGTTTCACACATCATGATGTAGTTCCTCCTTGATTTGTTTTGTAAATTTTGGTCGTGGAATTATCGTATTAACCTGCGCGGCGCCCGCCGAGCGGATGCGTCCGATTGTGAAACTTGCGCTGCGGCACAACCCGCAGCCGTTTGATCGATCCTATCACGTATGATACACCAAAACCGTGATGATGTCACCATTTAATAATAATTCCTGTTAGCGGCATCTATACAACCTACCCATATTCTATATTGAAATTCAAAAAAAAACCAGAAAAGTCAGCAGAATTTTTCAAAACAAGGTATAATCTTACAAGAGACTTTTTACGGAGGCACAGAATGATACTCGAAACATATCTGCCGATCTGGAAACAACTCACGCCGGAGGATCAGCGTGCGCTGGAAGAGGCGTCGGCGGTTCGCAATGCGCCCAAAGGGACGATCCTTCACAACGGCTCGGCGGATTGCGTGGGGGTGCTCGTGATCAAGAGCGGCCAGCTGCGCGCGTATATCGTTTCCGACGAAGGCAAGGAGGTTACGCTCTACCGTTTGCTTGAGCGGGACATCTGCCTGTTTTCGGCGGCGTGCATGATGTCCAGCATCCGCTTTGAGGTGACCATCGAGACCGAGAAGGACTCCGAGGTGCTGCTCATCCCGACCGAGACGTATCATGCGGTGATGGAGCGCAGCTCTCCGCTGGCCAACTATACCTGCCAGGTGCTCGCTTCGCGTTTTTCCGAGGTGATGTGGCTCATGGACCAGATCCTGTTCAAGCGCTTCGACGCGCGGCTTGCGACGTTCCTGCTCGAAGAGAGCACGATCGAGGACAGCGACACGCTCGAGATCACGCACGAAAAGATTGCAAACCACATGGGCACCGCGCGCGAGGTGGTCACGAGGATGCTCAAGTATTTTCAGGAAGAGGGCATGGTCTCGCTCGCCCGCGGCGGCGTGACCATCGTCAACCGCGCCAAGCTGGACGCGATGGCGGGATAATCGGATTCGTTTCCGGCAGCGCTGCCGAATCGAGCTGCCGGATCGAATGGAAGCGCAGGAAACGCGTTGCAGTTCCGGCCGGAACTACAAAAGCGCCGTCCGGGTGGAGCCGGGCGGCGTTTTTGTCTTGCTTGCAGGTTCTTTTTACGGGATCAAGGAGAGAATTTGGGGTTTGGGACGCGCGCCAGCCGTCTGGTTGACGATCTTGCCGTCCTTCATGACGATGAGCGTAGGGATGCTCATGACGCCAAACTTTGCTGCGAGTTCGGGCTGTTCGTCGACGTTTACTTTACCGACTTTGAGGTCCGCCCTCTCTGTTGCGATCTCGTCGATGATGGGAGAAACCATGCGGCAGGGACCGCACCAGCTTGCCCAGAAATCGAGGAGTACCGTTTTGCTTTCTTTTAAAACTTCCGCATCGAAGTTATCCTTCGTGATGACTTTCGTGGCCATAGCGCTTGCTCCTTTGCTGTTGATGATATTATTCTACAAAATGCTACATGTGCATACAGTGACTATGTTACACTGAAAACACACGATATCCCGGTCTGGTTCCAGCGCAAAAAACACCGGAAAACAGCGGTTTTGCGGCGAATTCTGCGCCCGAGCGGACAGGCGAATGCGTTTCGATGAAAAGGAAAGCAGGGTGATCCATATGGCAAACAGTATCGAATGCGTCCCCAATATCTCCAGCGCGGACGCGGCAGTCGTGGAGGCCGCCGCGGCGCAGGTGCGCGCCGTGCCCGGCGTGACGCTGCTGAACACCTCGAGCGACTTGAGCCACAACCGTTCGGTGATCACGTTCGTCGGCGATCCGGTGGGCGTGGAAGAGGCGGCGGTGCGGCTTGCCAAAGCCGCGGCGGCGCGGATCGACCTGACCAGACATCGAGGAGAGCATCCGCGCATGGGCGCGGTGGACGTCGTCCCGTTCGTCCCGATTCGGGAGGCGACGATGGCGGAGTGCGTCGCGCTGTCCAGACGCGCGGCGCAGCGCATCTGGCAGGAGGCGGGCATCCCCGTGTTTCTCTACGAAGCGTCCGCCAGCGCGCCGAACCGTAAAAACCTTGCCGACATCCGCCGGGGCGAGTTCGAGGGCATGTTTGAAAAGGTGCTGCAGCCTGAGTGGGAGCCGGACTTCGGCGGACGTACGGTGCATCCCACCGCGGGCGTCGTCGCCGTCGGGGCGCGCGCGCCGCTCATTGCGTTCAACATCAACCTCTCGACGCCGGATGTGGCGATTGCGAACCGAATCGCCCGCGCCGTCCGCGAATCCGGCGGGGGGCTGCCCTGCGTCAAGGCGATCGGGATCTATCTTTCGGAGCGCGACGCCGCGCAGGTGTCCATCAACATGACGGACTACACCCGCACGCCGCTGCACCGCGCGGTGGAAGCCGTGCGCGCGGAGGCCGCGAAATACGACGTCGGCATCGTGGGAACGGAGATCGTCGGACTTGCGCCGATGCGTGCGCTGATCGACAGCGCGGCGTACTATCTGAACATCGCGCAATTCGACCCGGAGGAGCAGGTGCTGGAATACCGGCTGGACGTATGATTGTCCCGGCAATCTTTCGCAAAGAGCGGAGAATTGCATTTTTGTATTCATTGTGCTACGCTCCAATGATATTTTGGCGAAGGGAGCGATAGGCCATGGATATGGAGCTATTGATGTACGCGGCGCTCGACGAAGCGTATAAAAGCCTTCGGGAGGGAAACAGCGGGTTTGGCGCGGTCATCGCAAAAGACGGCGAGATCGTCGCCGCCGAACATGACCGCGCGCATGCGGATGGAGACGCGACATCCCACGCGGAATTGAATGCGATTCGTGCCGCGAGCGGGCGTCTCGGCAGAGATTTGGCGGGTTGTGCGCTTGTCTCCACCCATGAGCCGTGTCCCATGTGCGCCACGGCGATGATCTGGTCGGGCGTCTCCGAGCTGGCGTACGGATATTCCATTGCGGATGCGATCAGACAGGGAAGGAAGCGCATAGACCTCCGCTGCGCCGAGCTGATTGAACGGGCGGGCGCGGCGATCGTTGTGCGTGAGGGCGTTTTGCACGATCAATGCGCGGTGCTGTATCGCAGCGATGTGCGAAAAGAGATCGAACGGCTGCGCTGCGCGGATGAGGCGGCGCTGCGTGCGCTGAACGAGGACTCCGCAAAGAGACGAACGGCATGGTTTGAAAAGCATAAGGACGAGTTTTCGTTTTTGTCGGACGACTTGCTGGATTCGGCTTACCGGCTGCTGCTGAAGCGGTTTGGCGCAACGCCGGAGGAACTGCCCGTCGTATGGAAAGACGAAACGAAACTCATCTTCCATTCCGGAAATTTTTGCCCACGCTGGAGGCCTGCAATATCCTCGGACTGGATACGCGCCATGTCTGCAGGCGGCTGAATGAAGACGCGACCAACCGGCTGATTCGGCAGATTGACGGCCGGCTGCGGTTTGCAAGAAATTATGACCGGCTGCGTCCCGATGCGCCATATTGTGAAGAAATGATTCTGTTGGATACGCCGGACGGGCTGTAATATAAAACGCTTTCGGACGAAACATCCGAAAGCGTTTTGTGATTCGTTGCAATCAAATGGTTTTGAGCTTGCTCGTGTCCAGCTTGTCGTAGGCGGAGAGGAACGCGTAGAGCTTCTGGGCGATCTTGTGCACGCCGCCGACCGAATTGCTCTCGATGTTCAGCGGCATGAGCGGGTCGTGCAGCGACATGCGCAGCAAAAACCAGCCGTCGCCTTCGTCCGCGCCAAAGGATACGCGAAGCCCCTCGTAGTTTTCCTTCGCCACGTCCCAGCCCTGCCGCGCGGCATAGTCGCCTAGGTCCGTCAGCACGCCGCCGCCGTAGGCCGCAAACTCCGGCACGGTGATGTTCATGCGCACCTCCGTGCTTTCGGCCGGCTCCGCGAGGGAGTCGATCAGCGAAAACAGCGTGCGGTTCTCCTTCTTCAGCTGCGCCATCTTGATGAGCAGCTTGGTGATCAGATACGCGCCGTCGTCGAGAAAATAGTTTTCCTTCAGCGCGCCGTGGCCGGAGGTTTCGATGGCGAGCTGGCTGTCTTTTCCGCTTGCATTGATGCGGATGGATTCGTCGATGACGTTCTTGTAACCGCGTTTGAAGCGGTGGTGTACGCCGCCCTTTGCCGCGATGAACTCGGCAAGCCCGCTGGAGGTGATCGAGTCCGTCACGATGGTCGTGCCCGGGTGCTCTTCGAGCAGCACGGCGGAGATCAGCGCGATGAGGCGGTTGCGGTTGATCTCTTTGCCGTCGTCAGCAACCGCGCCCGCGCGGTCTACGTCCGTGTCGAAGATGATGCCCATATCCGCATGGTGATGCAGCACGCATTCCGCGATGGAGTCCATCGCCGCCTTGTCCTCGGGGTTCGGCTGATGGTTGGGGAAATGTCCGTCCGGCTCGAGAAACTGGCTGCCGGTCGTGTCCGCGCCGAGCGGCTGAAGCACTTTGTCGACAAAAAAGCCGCCCGCGCCGTTGCCCGCGTCCACGACGACGCGAAATCCCTTGAGCGGATGGTCGTAGTCCTCCGCGTTTACGCCGCTGCGGATGCGCTCGACGAGTCCCTGCGCATAGACGGAGAGGAAGTCCACCTGCTTCAGCTTGCCGGGCGCGGCGGCGGGGATGAACGCGTCCGCCTGCGCGCTGGCGAGAATGCCCGCGATGTCACGCTTTTCCAGGCCGCCGTCCTTGGTGAAAAACTTCATGCCGTTGCGGTTCCAGGGCAGGTGGCTCGCGGTGAGCATGATCGCGCCGTCGTACTCGTAGCCCTTGGTCACGGTGCTCATGAACATGCTCGGCGTGCTGGCGAGGCCGAAGTCCGCGATGTCCGCGCCCATGGCGAGGACGCCGTCCGCGGCGGCGGCGAGCAGCCCCTCGCCGGAGAGGCGGGAGTCCCGCCCGATGGAGAGACGCAGCTCGCTCTTATGCAGCTTCTCCTGCAGATAGAGCACAAACGCCTTGGAGATATTGATCACGGCTTCGGCCGTCAGCGTCACCGGCTGGCCTTCGATGCCCTCCATGGCGACGCCGCGGACGTCGCTGCCGTTTTGCAGCTTGCGATATTCGATGCTCATTAGTAAACAACCCCGCTTTCCGAAATGACGCGGACCGGCCCGCGCGAAAACGCGCGCCGCGCGCAGCCGGTCTTCCGCTTAATATTTATACAGGGTTATTGTCGCATTCCGCCCCGTGTTTGTCAATTGCGCGGCGGCGGCTCGGGCGCGAAAACCGCCTCTTTTACCGCACGCAAAAACATGGTATTCTAAAGACAGAAACGGGAAGGGGCTTTCAGGCGCACACCATGCGGATCGGACTACTCGGCGGAACATTCAACCCCATCCATCGCGCGCATGTGCAGATGGCGCGCATCGCGCGGGACGAGGCCAACTTGGATCTCGTGCTGCTCATGGTGGCGGCGGACCCGCCGCACAAGCGGGTGGACGGCGAGGTTCCTTCGAGCGAGCGGCTGCGGCTGGCGCAGCTTGCGCTCTCGGGCGAGGAACGCATGCAGGCGAGCGACCTCGAGATTCGTCGCGGCGGAAAGAGCTATACGCTTCTGACGCTGCTCGAGCTGAAGGAACGCTATCCCAACGATACGATCTCCATCGTCATCGGCAGCGACACGCTTGCCGACCTGCCGAACTGGTACCATCCCGATGAGGTGCTCGCGCTGGCGGACGTACTCTGCGTGCCGCGCATCGGCATCGACGAGCACGACGCGGAGACCGCGCAAATGCTGCGGGAGCGGTTTGGCGCGCGGGTGCGGCTGCTCTCCGCCAAGGCGGACATGATCTCCTCCTCGGAGATTCGAAGACGGCTCCAGGAAGGACTGCCGACCGAGGACTGGATGCCAGGGCCGGTGGAGCAGGCCGTTTACGAGGGCGGCGAATATTTTCCCGCGGAGGTGCGCGCGCTGCAGGAAAAGTGCCGCGCGGCGCTCTCGGCCAAGCGCTATCGCCACGTCTGCGGCACCATGCGCGCGGCGGCGCAGCTCGCCGTGTTTTGGAAACAGGATGAGAAGCGGGCGCGAATCGCCGCGCTGCTGCACGACTGCGCAAAATGCCTCGATCCGCTTGCGCAGGAGGTGCTCTCCGGCGACGAGTCGGGTATCGCCCCCGTGCATCACGCGTTTGCCGGCGCGGTGCTGGCGAAGATGGAATACGGCGTGACCGACGAGACGATCCTGCGCGCCATCCGCCTGCACACCACGGGCGAATGGGGCATGTCGGACTTCGACGCGCTCATCTATACGGCGGACCTCGTCGAGCCGACACGCACGTTTCCCGGCGTGGAGGAGTACCGTGCGCATCTGTCGGCGGATATCGACGCGTTTATGCACGATTCTCTGGCGCGGGTGTGCGGGCTCATCGAGAAAAAGGGCTGGAAGCGGCACCCCGCATCGATGCGGGCCATCGAATACTACGAAGAAAAACAGCGCGCCAAAAACGCGCGTAACACAAACCATCTGAATCAAACGGAGGAAAACAATTGAACGAAAGCATCAAGCAAAAGGCGCTCGGCATCTGCGAAATTCTGTACAACAAAAAGGCTTCGGACATCGTCGCCATCCACGTTGCGGATAAAACCATCATTGCGGACTGGTTCGTCATCTGCAGCGGACGCGCCGTGCAGCAGGTCAAGGCGTTGGCGGACGAGCTGGACGAAAAAGCGGAATCGCTCGGCCTGACGCTGCGGCGCAGCGAAGGCTATGGCGAGGGGAAATGGATCGTGCTCGACTACGCGGATATCCTCGTGCACATCTTCTTTCCGGAGGAGCGGAAGTATTACAACATGGAGCGCCTCTGGGACGAAAGCGACAGCGCGATCCGGTATTCCGAGAGGAAGGACGAAGAGGCGCGCGAAAAAACCCGCGCGAAACAGGAGCAGAAGGATAACGCGTAATTTGGGCCGCCGGTCCGGCGCGCCCGACACCGGATCTGCCGATCAGGAGGGCGAATAAGATGGAAGAGCACGAACTGACCGCGATTCTCAGGCGGTTTGCCGACTCCGGCTGGGAGCTCATCAGCGTCCCGGCGAACGCGTATCTGAGCGGCGAGGACTGCAAAGAGGAGCTCATCGCCGCCGTGGAGCAGGCGAACGAGGAGTGCGGCAGCTGCGGCTGCGAATACGACGCGCTCTATCGACGCTTTCTCGAGCTGAAACAATCGCTCTGATCCGCTGAACGCATGCGACAGCGGGCCAATACGCCGGGAGGATTCCCGGCGTATTTTTTGTGCGGCGGCGGAACGGTTCCGTATTTTTTTAAGAAAAATAAAAGAAATTGAAAACGATCTGCAACGATTTGCGGATTTGCCGAGTGTTGTCTATAGAAGCGGGTTTGGTCGTTTGCATTCCAAAAATGGTTGTGGCATACTGAGTCTGCGGACGAAGACGGATCCGCACCCGGACGGCCTCCCGACAAGCAACCAACCCTGCAGCCGACGCGCGCGGCGGATTTTTTCCCTCCCGCGGGCGCGGAAAGGAGAGCATATGACAAATAGAATGAAGCACTGGAGAATGACGGCGCTGTTGCTCACGCTGGCGCTGGCGCTCCTCATTCCGGTCGCCGCGCTTGCCGAGGACGACGTGACGCCGCCGGATGCGGCGCTGTATTCGCCGACGGTGAACGCCGCCGTCTCCGATCATCAGAAGATCATCTTTTCGCTCAGCGAGCGCGTGACGCTGGCTAGCGACAAGCAGATTCAGGTCTCCGCGGGCGGAAACACCTATACGGCAAGCGCTTCGGACGGCAAACTGATCGGCAATTCCGCGGAAGGGCCGTGGTACGTCAGTTACGATCGTGACAAATTCGTCAACGGGACGGATCATCTGGCTCTGGCCGCGGGCACGACCTACGACGTGGTCGCCGAGGCGGGCGCGTTTCTCGACGCCGCCTCCAACCCGAGCGCGGCGCTTTCCGCATCGTTTGCCACCGCGGCGGGTGGGTCTGTCACAGACCCCGTCGCCGTGATTTACACCATTACCAACGCAAACCAAACCGTCGCTTCAGGCGGTTCCCCCGTGGCCAGCGGACAAGCCGTCGCAAACGGCGCGACACTGGTGTTTACCATTCCCGCGGACGGGAGCTATACGCTGGTCAAGACCGTAAAGGTCGGCGGCGTGGCGACGTCCGGCGTCGACCTTTCGAGCTATACGCTCACGGGCGATCTGGAAGTGTACTATGTTCGCACGGACGGCACGCTGACCGGCACGGCCACGATCTCCGGAAACGCGTACTTCGGCGGCGTGCTTTCCGGCGCGCTGACAGGGTCGAACCAGCCGGACACGGCGGGGATCACGTTTACCTGGGTGCGGCAGGACGGCGAAACGGACACCACGCTTATCAGCGGCGGCGTTACGACGACCTATACGCTCGTCGAAGCCGATATCGGCAAGATCATCCGCCTGGATGTGACGGATTCGACGCTGAGCGGCACGCTGACGGACTCGACCGCGGCGATTGCCAAGGCGCCGTATGCCGGCGATGTGACGAGCCCCGTCGTGGAGAGCACGACCGGCACGTCGATCACGCTGGCGACGGTCAGCGGCTATGAATACATGCGCTCGGGCGAGGCCTGGCAGGACAGCCCGACGTTTTCGGGCCTGACCACCGGCACGAGCTACGATTTCTATCAGCGCGTGAAGGAAACGTCGACCACGCTCGCCTCGGACGCGAGCGAGAAGACCGCCATCAGCACCCTGCCGATGCTGACCGGCACGGTTTCCTTCAGCGGCGCGGCGCAGTCCGGCGTGCCGCTCACCGGTTCGCTGAGCGGCTCCAACGCCTCCGGCACGATCGCCTACACCTGGCAGCGCGGCGGAACCGACATCGCAACCGGGGCGACGTATACGCCGGTTGCGGCGGACGTAGGGCAGACGCTCACGCTCGTCGTCACGACGGACGAGCAGAGCGGTTCCGTCAGCGGAACCACCTCCGCCGTGCTCAAGGCGGTGAACGCAAGCGTTCCCGCCGCGCCGACCATGGCGAGCGCGACGGCGACGAGCATCACGCTCAACACGGTCGCCGGATATCAGTATTCCCTCGGCGGCGTGTACTGGCAGGACACGACCACGTTCCACAACCTCGTCGCGGGCGCGACGTATACCTTCTATCAGCGCGTTGCGGAGACGGACACGGTGTTTGCCTCCGCGCCGAGCGCCGGCGTGAACTTTTCCACGCTGCCCGCGCTGACCGGCACGATCATGTCCAACGGCGAGGCGCGCTATGGCATCACGATTCTCGTCAGCCTCGAAAGCTCCAACAACACCGGCACGCTCACCTATACCTGGAAGCGCGGCACCGTCGTCGTCGGCACGGGTACGGCGTACGCCGTTCAGGCGGCGGATATCTCCAACCAGCTCACTGTCGAGGTGACGAGCTCCGTGCAGGGCGGCAGCGTCTCGCGTTCGTTCGGCACGGTGCAAAAGGCCTACTATGTCGGCGATGCGCCGGACGCGCCCACGCGCGCCAGCCGCACGACCACGAAGATCGTGCTCAACACGGTGGACGGCTGCGAATATTCGCGCGGCGGCACCACCTGGCAGGACAGCACGACGTTCAGCGGCCTGAGTTCCGGCACGAGCTATACGTTCTATCAGCGCTACAAGGCGACCGCCACGACGGAGGCTTCCGAAAAGAGCCCCGCTTACAAGACATCCACCTCGACCGCGTCGAGCTCGTCTTCGGACGATTCCTCCGCAACGCCGACGCCGAGCGCATCCGACAGCAGCGGCACTACGACGCTCTATACCTATACGCTCACGGACGACAACACGCGCATCCTCTACTCGACCATGAAGAGCCTTGCGGAAGGCAACAAGACGCAGGACGTCACGATCAAGCAGAGCAACGTGGAGATCACCTTCCCCAAGGGAACGATGACGGACACGTATACGCAGCTCTGGTATGACTTCGGCACCACGATCAACAACTCCATCGCCGAGCAGACGGCAAAGCAGCTCGCGGGAGACGCGTATGTGGCGACCATCCACTTCAACTACAGCGGCGAACTGCCGGGCGAGGCGAATATCCGCTTCTGGCTCGGCGCGGCGCACGCGGGCAAGACGCTCTACTATTACCGCCTGGAGGACGACAACACGCTCACTTTCGTGCAGACGGCGGTGGTGGACAGCACAGGCTGGGTCGGCGTGACGCAGACGCACTGTTCGGACTATGTCTTCCTCAGCAGCGACTACGCAACCCTCGGCACCTCGCCCTCGCCTTCGGCGGATATGACTGCGACACCGCTGCCGACGCCGACGTCCTCGCCGGAACAGGCCTCGGGCGGGTTCCTGCAGGACGGCTGGTTCATCGCGGCGATCGTGCTCATCGCCGTCGCGCTGATCGTCGGCGGCATCTGGCTCTATACGAAAAACCGCGACGAGCAGCGGGATGACGACGACGATGAATTCCTGACCTGATCCGCTTTTCGCGCAGCAAAATGACACAGAGAAAACCCGCTCCGGCATTTGCCGGAGCGGGCTTTCTTATGCGCCGCCGGCCGGATTTTACCTGTACGCCGCCGCGGCGGGAGCGTATAATAAACGGGAATATGAGGATAATCCGCAATGCGGCGGAGAAAGGATGGACGAGGCATGGAAGAAAAGAGGACGCCGGAATTGGAGAAAATGCTGCTGAAGATGCAAAAAGACGAACTGACCGGCAGCATTCTCTATGGAAGGATCGCCGCGCGGCAGAAGGACGCGAACAATAAAAAGGTATTCGAGGAAATCTCCCGCGCGGAGCGGGCGCACTACGAAACGTGGAAATCGTATACCGGACGGGACGTCGCGCCCAACCGCGGACGCATCGTGCTGTTTCTGGCGCTGAGCCGCCTGCTCGGCATCACGTTTACGATCAAGTTTTTCGAAAAAGGCGAGGATACGGGAATCACGGACCTTCGCTATGTCGAAGAGCAGCTGCCCGAGGCGAAGGGGATCATCGCCGAGGAAGAGGCGCACGAAAACACGCTGATGGGCATGATCGACGAGGAGCGTCTGCATTACGTCGGCTCCATCGTGCTGGGCCTCAACGACGCGCTCGTGGAGCTGACCGGCACCATCGCGGGGTTGACCTTCGCGCTGGCGAACAACCGCCTTGTCGCGCTCTCCGGCATCATTACGGGCGTTTCGGCGACGCTCTCCATGGCCGCGAGCAACTATCTGGCCCAGCGCGCGGACGGAAACAGCAAGGCGCTCAAGTCCAGCGCGTACACCGGCGTGGCGTATCTGATTACGGTCGTGGTCATCGTGCTGCCGTATCTGCTGCTGCCGAACAGCTGGTACGTCGCCGCGTTCGCCATCATGATCACGGCGGTGGTGCTCATCATCCTGTCGTTCAACTACTATGTCTCCGTGGCGCAGGACTTGCCGTTCTGGCGGCGCTTTGGGGAGATGGTGCTCATCAGCCTCGGCGTCGCGGCGCTTTCGTTCGTCATCGGCCTTGCGGCCAAGCGCCTGCTCGGCGTCAGCGTCGGCTGAGCGTGATAGGTTGAAGACGGAAATCGAATCGTATCGGGGGGAAATTGTCTATGAAGCAAAAAAAGCCGTTGATCCAGTGGCTCGGCCTGCTCGGGCTGGTCAGCCTGCTTTCCTACACGGCGGCGGTCGCGTTCTCGCCGCTGGCATATCCGGGCTATGTCTGGACGCAGCAGGCGGTCAGCGATCTTTCCGCCGCAAACGCGCCGTCGCGCCAGCTCTGGGGACAGCTGTCGAGCCTCTATAGCCTCTGCGGCATTGTCAGCGTCATGATGGTCTGCGTGTTTGTGCAGGGCAGGCTGAACCGGACGCTGCGCCTCGGCGCATATCTCTTTGCGGCGATGAACTGGGTTTCCGCCGCAGGCTACGCGAGCTTTCCGCTCACGGACAGCGGCTATGCGGGCGCGTTTCAGGACGTGATGCATATGGTGGTCACCGCGGGCGTGGTGGGGCTTTCAATTCTGTCGCTCGTGTTTTTCATCATCTGCGGCCTGCGCAAAAAGGCGTATGTCTCGCTGGGGGTCGTCGCGCTTGTCGCGCTGGTCATCATGTTTGCCGGTCCGGTCGGCATCGGCCTTGCGCCAAAGAGCCTGTTTGGCGTCTTCGAACGCTTCAGCGTATTCGCCGCGACGGGGTTCAATGCGGCGCTGGGGTTGTACCTCTTTGCCGGATTCAGGGGATACCGGGCGCAGGAGTAACGGACTTGCGCACAAAAAAACGCGGTGTTTCTGCGCCGCGTTTTTTGTTGCTTTTCTTACAGACTGTCTCCAAAGTCCTCGCGGAACTTGGCGACGAGCTTTTCCTGCCAGTTCCCGATCGGTTCCAGCCGCCCGAAGAAGAAGCGCAGCGTCGCGGGCTCTTCCACGAAGTTCAGACCGCCGACGAGCTTGCGGTTTTCATACAGCCAGCTGATGCGGTCCACCGCGTAGAGCACCTGGCTCATGGTGAACACCCGCCTTGGCAGCGCAAGGCGCAGCAGCTCCATGCTCGCGATGGGCTCCGTGCCGTCCGGCTCGCGCTGTTCGGAGAGCGTGCCGCGCTCCATGCCGCGCACGCCGCCCGCGATGTAGACCGCCGTTGCGAGCGCCGCCGCGGGATAGGCGTGATCGTCGATGTGCGAGAGGAACTTTCTGGCGTTGACGTGGCAGCCGAGGCCGCCCGCGGGGGTGACGACGGGTACGCCGCGCTTGATCAGTTCATTCGCCATGAACTCGATGAACTGCGGCCCCTGAGAGATGACGGTTTCGTCCATCGTTTCGTCGAGGCCGACGGTCATGGCCTCCATCTCGCGCACGCTCATGCCGCCGTAGGTCAGGAACCCTTCGAACAGCGGGATGAAATCCTTCATGCGCTCGTAATATTCTTTGCTGTTCATCGCAATGCCGCCGCCGCGCGCAAAGCCCAGCTTGCGGGCGGAGAAGTAGATGATATCCGCGTTTTCGCAGAGCGCGCGCGTGATTTCGCGGATGCTCATGTCCCTGCAGGCGGCTTCGCGCGTCTTGATGAAGTACAGATTGTCCTGTAAAAGGCTGGTGTCGAATACGATCGGGATGCCGTGCTCGTGTGCGAGCTTCGCCGTCGCGGTCATATTTTCCAGAGAAAACGGCTGGCCGCCGATGAGGTTTGTGCCCGCTTCGAGGCGGATAAACGGGATGTTTGCCGCGCCGTTTCGCGCGATGCACTCCCTGAGCTTGTCGAGGTCGATGTTGCCCTTAAAGAGACAGTCGCTCTCGGGTTTGAGCCCCTCGTCGATGACGAGCTCCTCCACCCGCCCGCCGACGCGCGTGATATGCGCTTTGCTGGTGGTGAAGTGAAAGTTCATCGGAATAACGTTCCCCGGCTTGACGAACGCCTCGGCAAGGATGCTTTCGCAGGCGCGGCCCTGGTGCGCCGGAAGGAAATAGGAGGTTCCGAAGAGCTCGCAGACCTTCTGCTCAAGCCGGTAATAGGTGGCGCTGCCCGCATAGCTGTCGTCGGCGACCATCATGGCGGCGACCTGCCGGTCGCTCATGGCGTTGACGCCGCTGTCGGTGAGCATGTCCAGATACACGTCCTCGTTTCTCAATAGAAACGTGTTGTTGCCTGCGGCGGCCATCGCCTTCTGGCGCTCCTCCACCGGCAGAAGGTTCAGCTTCTGCACCACGCGCACCTTGTGCATTTCGAGCGGGAGCTTTACCCCCGAGTACAGTTTGACTTCGCTCATGCCTTGTCGTTCCTCCGATTTTTCTTCTCTTTTTTATTTTGAAACACTGCTTAGTACTGTTTTGTTCTGAACGTCTGCGCGTAGAATGTCTGCCTGAAGAGAGCGCCGCTTTGTTCGGCGAGGCATAAAAAAACGCCTCCTGCATTGCTGCAAGAGGGCGATTGTTCGTTCGCGGTACCACCTCGGTTCGCCGCGCCCTTGCGGACGGCGGCCTTGTCGGGTACGGACGCACCGGCGCCGATACCCTGCCGCGGATAACGGGGGAGGCGTCCCCGGCATACCCTACTGAACACGCGGATGCGTCCTGTTCGGGCGGCGGCTGGTTGCGTGTATTCGCGGGTGTTCCCGTCTGCCTTGCACCATCCGGCAGCTCTCTGGCGGGACCGGTGCGGGCGCAAGAAACGCGCGCTTCCCGTTACTCTTTCGCAGTCATCGCCTGTTCGATATACGACTATTATGCAGTATAAAATAATAGATAATATATTGTCAAGAGGAAACGAACGGCAAAGGACCGCGGAGTTCAGGAAAAATCGGTCCGGTTTTGGAATTTTCTGTGGCGAAAAGTTCACGAAATGTTCTTTGCACTCTCCCGACGCGGGTTGTATAATGGTTGCGTTATATTGGATGGACTATGCAAACAGGAATCATGCTCGCTTCAGAATGGAGGAAGTGGATGGATGGTATGCAAAGAATGCGGCTCTTACAACGCTGAAAACCTGAGCGTATGCAAGGTTTGCGGCGCAAAGCTGCGGGATGACGATATGGGCGCCGGCAGCGCGCAGGCGGCGAATTCCGCCGAGGACGGCAAGCCCTCGCGCGATTTTGTCAAGGCGCCTTCCTGGCCGAAGAGCGCTTACAGCGGCGCGCCGGAGACGACGATCAGCTCGTCCTCCGTCGAAGCGCCCGCTTCTTCGGGCGCGTTCCGCCCGACGATTCCGCCGCGCGCCGCGGCGAGCGCATCCGCCGCGACCTGCCCGCACTGCGGCAAGCCGCTGCTTTCGGACGCGCCGTTTTGCGCCTATTGCGGCCAGCGTGTCGACGAAGAGCCCGAGGCGGCCAGCGCTGTCGCAAGCGCGCGTCCCGCCGCGCAGCAGCAGCCCGCGCGCGGCACCTACGCCGACTACGATTTTGAAGACGAAGAAGAGGGCGAATTCGACGACGAGGAAGACGAGGCGTACCAGCCACCCAAGCAGACCAAGCGCGGCGGCAAACTCGCGCGCCGTGAAGCCGAAGACCTCGACGAATACGACGACGAATACGACGAAGAAGAATACGACGACATGCCGCACAAGCGCGGCAAGGGCACGACCATCATCTTCTGGGGTCTGATCGCGCTGCTGCTTGCGCTCATCGCGATTTTCGGCATGTATATCGCCAAGAAGAATTTCGACGGCGACATCGGCAAGATGTTCGCCTCCATCGGCAGCGTGTTCAACAAAAACGGCTCCGAGGACGTCAACGCCGACGACCCGGGCAGTTCGACCGATTCGGAGAGCCAGATGTATACGGCGACCATCACCGAGTCCACCGACCAGAGCACGGGCGAGGTCTGGTACGACATCGACATCGCCGCGCCGACGGGCAGCGCCATCCGCGTCATCACGGACGCGACGCTGACGAACGATACGGCGACCGTTGCGGCGAACAACCGCATCATCCTCCACATCGCGCGGGACGTGTTCATGCCCAACGCGCCAGTGGACAACGAGGTCGTCACCATCACGCCGAACATCCAGGTGATTTCGCCGGACGGCACGACCACGCAGCTCACGGTTCCGGAGATTACGGTCACCGTTCCGACGCTTTCCATGAGCGTGACCGAGCCCGCGACGGACGTCGTCAACGCAACGGTTGACAACAGCCCGATCGCCATCATGGGCCAGGTGAACGACTACGACGGCGAGATCGCCGTGTTTGTCAACGACGAACAGGTCTATGTGGACAGCACGGGACTCTTTACCGCGAGCTATACGCCGAAGGCGACCACGAGCGTGGTCACCGCGCCGACGGCGACGCCGGAGACGACGGCCGATCCCAATGCGACGACGGATCCCAACGCAACGCCGGATCCCAACGCAACGCCGGATCCCAACGCGACGGAAGAGCCGGAAACCACCGTCGATGAACCCGCTGTGGACGACACCGCCATTTCGAGCGGCGGCACCGAGACCATCACCATCGAGGCGCGCAAGAACAACTGTGTGACCGCGCGGAAGGTCATCACCGTCGAACCGTACGTCGTGCAGACCATGTCCTTTACGCTGAACAACGACACCACGAGCCTCTCCTCCGAGGAAGGCACCGTGACGCTCACCGGCACCGTGACGCCGGGCGCCGTGGTTACGGCGACAAGCCCGTCTTCCGACGTTACGTTCGGCCAGGCGACCGTGTCCGAGACGGGCACGTTTACGCTGGTCGTCTCCGTCGCCAAGGTCGGCGCGTTCGACGTCAGCCTCGTCGGCAAGCTGGAAGGCTATTACGACGGAACCGCGACCGCCGTCGTGGAGCGTCCGCCGTCGGTCTCCTCGAGCGCGTTTAAGAAGGCCGCGCTCGACCTTGCCAAGAACTATGAAAAGATCACCTCCGGCGCGACCACGAGCGGGGACTTCGTCTTTACCGGAAAGGTGACGGAGATCATCGCCGCCGATCCGTATACGATCTTCCGTGTGCAGATTTCGGAGGGCGTGGAGGTCATCGTTGTCAACCGCAGCGCGAAGTCCACGATCAACTCCGCCGATCTGAAGGAAAAGAAGCAGATCGCGGGTACGCTCAAGGGGCTTTACACCGACGGCACCACCCCGTATGTCTGGGGCTGGTTCATTTGGAACAAATAGCGCGTGAAGATCTGGGCCAAGGTAATCAAACATCATAAGATCGTCGCCGAGGCCGTGCGGGATTTCCCCGCGCGGCCTTCGGATGCAGAGGGCTGGAATCCCGTTTTGACGGAGCTGGCCAAGCCGCTTGACCTTGCCAGCCCCGTGCTGCTGAAAAAGCACGTGGAGGAGCTCGCCCGGTTTTCGCGCACGGTGTTTTCTCCCGCGGATTTCATCGAGAGCGTGTCCTTCGACCGCTTTGAACTCGAGATTTTCCCCGAGAAGAAGAAAACCGTGGAATATATCTACGGAGAAGACTGATCGCTTCGACAGGGCCGTCTTTTTCAAAAAAAAACGGGCGTTGCGGAGCGAAAGCACGAAGCAGAACGGACATTAAAACGGGTGTTGCTGAGCGAAAGCATGAAGCAGAACAGACATTGATTGCAGTCAGGAGGGCATGAGCATGGAACTACGGGAGATCTTCGACCTTGTGCCGCAGGCGGCGGAGCAGCTGCCGCGCGGCGCGTTTTTAACGGCGGGGGGCGACGTATGGAACCCCATGACCATCGGCTGGGCGCAGTTCGGCGTGATATGGGGCAGGCCCGTCGTCACCGTGATGGTGCGAAAGAGCCGCTTTACGTTCAGCCGGATGGAGCAGACGGACGTGTTCACCGTCAGCGTTCCGCGCGCGAAGGAGCTGGCGAAGGAACTGGGCTTCTGCGGCTCGCGCTCCGGCAGGGACGTCGATAAAGAGCGGGAGTCGGGGTTGACGCGTTCGCCGGCGCGCGCCGGCGGCGCGGACGGCGTCAGGGAGTGCGGCGCGGCGTTTGAGTGCCGCATCGTGCAAAAGCAGATGCTCGATCTGGATACGCTCGATCCGGAAGCTCGCGCAAGGTATTACGGCAGCAACCAGGCGCTGCCAAACGGCGATCCGCACATGATCTACGTCGGCGAGATACTCGCCGCATACAGCCTCTGATCGGGGATGAAACGACAAACCGGCCATCCGCAGCTGCGGACGGCCGGTTTTTATATGGAATGCGCTCCTCCCGAAGGATGAAGAGAGGCGGAGCGGTGTTGTCACGGTTCCCCCGCGCACGAACCGTCCGGGGGGGATGGACGGTCCGCGCGCATTCTGGATGGGGGGGAGGCCGGAAGGAGGGGACCCTCCGGCGCGTTATGTCATCGTCCGGCTTTGCCGGACGCGATGACCGTGTCACTGGTCGGCGGGTTTATATTCGCCGAATGTCACCGTGACGGTCTGCTCCGTGCCGTCGCGCTGAATGGTCAGCATCGCGGTGTCGCCGGCGTTGTATCCGCTGATGACGGAGGACAGCGTGGCGTTGGAGGAGATGTCGACATCCCCAACCTTGAGGATCAGGTCTCCGACCTTCAGCCCCGCGGCCTCCGCCGCGCTGCCGGAAACGATCTGCGCGATCTGCACGCAGCTCGAACCGCTGCCGAAGTAGCTGCCGAAGAGGCTGTTGCCCCAGTCGTTCATGCCCGAGGAGAGGGTGACGTCCTGCGTGTATACGCCGAGGTACGCCCTGCCGAGCACGTAGCCGTGGTCGATGAGGTTGGAGATGATGGTCTTGACGCTGCTCACCGGGATGGCGAAGCCGAGGCCTTCGGCGTCCGCGCTGCTGGCTTTCGCGTTTACGATGCCGACCAGCGAGCCGCTGGCGTTGAACAGGCCGCCGCCGGAGTTGCCCGGGCTGATGGCCGCGTCGGTCTGAATCAGGGACATGGTGGTGTCTTCCACCGTCACTTCACGGCTCAGCGCGCTGATGATGCCGCTGGTCGCCGTTCCGCGCAGTTCGCCGAGCGGGTTGCCGATGGCGATGACGTCCTCGCCGACGGTGAGCATGTCGGAGTCGCCGAGCGTCGCGGGGGTTAGGCCGGTCGCGTCGATCTTGAGCACGGCCAGGTCGCTGCGCGAGTCGGAGCCGACGAGCGTCGCGTCATACTCCGTGTCGTCGTTGAGGATGATCTTGATCGTCTCCGCGCTGTCGACCACGTGCTTACAGGTGACGATATAGCCGTCGCTCGTGAGGATGATGCCGCTACCGCTGCCGACCTGCACCTGCTGGCTGTTGCCGTCCGCGCCGTTGGCGTTATTCCCGTTTCCGAAGGAAAAGCCGTAGTTGCTGGCGGTGTAGTAGGTGTCGATGCCGACGACGGAGGGCGCCGTGAGTTCGATGATCTGTGCTTTGCTGAAGGTGCTCGCAAATCCGCTGGTCGATGCGGTCGTCAGCTCGCCGGAGCTGCTGGTGGTGGTGTCGCTTAACGCGCTTTTCGCCGTCTGCGCTTGCTGCGCTGTGAGCGCGGCAATTTGCTCTCCGACGTATTGGCGCGTGTAGAGGCCGCCCAGAAGGCCGCCGAGCAGGACCGCGACCATCATAAACACGATCAGCGTTGAGATACGCACGCCCCTGGATTCGCGGCGTTTCTGCGTATGCGCGCCGTTGTCCGAAGGGGGATAAGAGGAATACCGTTCGTACCAATCGTTGTTTTGATCCATAATAGGTCGCTCCTTTTCTGGTGTGCTTTCAGTATAGAAAATCAATTTGAACTTTCAATAGTGCACATTTGAAGAATATTTGTTGAATTTGGGCAGCATTGTGGCACGCGAAAAAACAGCGGGGCGTTCGCCCCGCTGCCGTGATGCCTGCCTGCGGTCAGTGTTTCATGTCGATCATCAACTTGCCGGTGTCCACGATCGGGTCGAGATGCCCGCCGTTGATGCGGGAAATTTTGAGGCGGACTTCCGCGCTCGCCGCCGCGGACAGCGTGCCGTCGGGCGCGCCTTCCGGCCAGAGCAGCAGATACCCGTGCGTGCCGGGAAAGCTGTTGGTGCAGTAGGTGGAGAGCGGGTATGCAGTGCCGTCGATTACGATATTGGGGCTCGAGGCGTATGCCGTGATGTCGAGCGGCTTGCTGTAGTGCTGCGTGATGTTCTCAAAGTCGAGCAGCAGCGCCTCGTGGCCGTCGTATTCCGTCACGCCCATGTTGCGAAGGATAAAATAGGAAAGCTCGCTCTGGTATACGATGGGACCCGCCTCCGGCGCGTCGAGCACGGTGCCTGAAACGTTCGGGTCCGTGATGACGGCGACGACGGGGCGGTTGAGCCTGCCGTCGTACAGGTGCAGCGAGAGGTAGAGATCCAGCTCGGAGAGCTGCGTGATGTTCTGGCGCGTCATCACCTCCGTGCCGTCCAGCGCGAGCAGACGGTATTTTCCCGCGTCGAGCGCATAGGTGTGATTGACGATGTTGGTGTATCCCGCATAGACCGGATCGACGGTTACGCTCATCCAGCTGGCGGCCGGCTTCCGATAGAGGATCGCGCGCGTGTTCTGCAGCGAGCCGTCGATGCCCTGCAGGAAGACGGCGATGCTTTTGTCGTCGTATACGAGCGTCGCGCCGTCGATAGGGGATGCGGCCGGTTCCGCGTTCGCAAGAGCGACCGAAAGGCCCGCGTGTTTGGCGACCGCCTTGCCGCTTGCGTCGTCGAGCACGCTCAGATCGAGCGTGAAGCCCGCAAGGGAGACGAGGTTCATATACGCGGCGTTCGGGTCGTCCAGAAAGCTGACGACAACGCTTGCGGCGCGCGTTTCCCCGGCGGCGATGCGACCCGCATCCCAAATCGCGCCGTCGACCTGCCAGTCGTTGAGGCAGAGCCCGTCGAGCGCGAGGGAAACGGATGCGGTGGACGCGTTCGTGATCGCGAGGTCGATATAGGTCATGTAGTTTGCGCTGAAGCGTACGCTGGTCGCCGTAACGGTGACCTTGCCGCTCGTAAAGAGCTGCTCGGAAAGCGTCGTCTCCGCAAATACGGGCTCGGGCGAGGGCGAAGGGGTCGGCTCGGGCGTCGGCGCCTGGGTCGGCGCGGGCGTGCCCGTAACCGCGGCGGTCGGCGCGGCGGTCGGTTCCGCGGCGGGGGCGGCGGCGCATGCGGCCGTCGCGAGCGCGAGCAGGACCGCGGCAAACAAAAATAGCATCCGCTTCATCATGGGGGAAATATCTCCTTTGCGATTGCTCGGACAAATCACAATAACATTACGCACCCGCAGGGAAAAAGTCAAGCGATACGAGCCAGATGAATGGGATATTCAAGAAAATCGACGGCCCGTTTCGCATGGGAGGCAATCGGTGGGTCGCTGAAAAAACGACGGGGATAGTATATTTTTTAAGTGCGGATATCCCCAGAATACGGCGAAAAACGGCGAATTATCAAGAAAAACCGTGCATTGTGCGCATGCACAAAAAAATTTCGGCGTGTTGACTTTCCATTTGATACCATTTAAACTGACTAGTGTGGATTTGTCGCGATGCGGCATGAAACAGCATATCGCAGCGCACGGCAAGTCTGCCACGAAAATAAGGAGAAGAGAGGAAAATCAAATGAAAAAACTGGTAGCGATCCTGTTGACCGTGCTGGTGGCGTTCTCGATGTTTGCCTGCAAAAAAGCGGCTACCGACACGACCGAAGCGGCGAGCGACAAGATGGTTTACAACGTCGTCAGCCTTGTCAACGGCAACCTGGGCGACAAATCGTTCTTCGACTCCGCCGAGTCCGGCCTGAAGGCCCTTCAGGATGCCGGACGCATCACCTACAAGACCATCGAGATGGGCGGTACGGACGCCGATCAGCCGAAATGGCTGGAGACGTTGCGTGAAGTCGCTGAATCGGGCGAATATGACCTGATCATCGTTGGCACGTATCAGATGCCCGACTATCTGAAGGAAGTCGCCACCCAATATCCGGATCAGAAATTCCTCATCTATGACGACACCACCTATGTCGGCGAAAACGCCAACGTCGTCAACATCAGCTACAAACAGAACGATATGGGTTATCTCATCGGCGTGTTTGCCGCGGGCATGACCTCCGAGACCTCCGTGGCCAACATCAACGCGGATAAAGTCGTCGGCTTCGTCGGCGGCGTGGACAGCCCCGTCATCAACGACTTCCTCTACGGTTTCCTCGAGGGCGTGAAAGCGACCGATCCGGAAGTCAAGGTCGATACCCGCTATGTCAACAGCTATGTCGACACCGCGACGGCCAAGGAAATGGGCCTCTCGATGATCAACGACAACAAGTGCGACATCCTCTGGGGCGTCGCGGGCCTCTCCGGCAACGGCGCTGCGGAAGCGGCTCTCGAGTCCGGCAAAGCCTGGTTCATCGGCGTGGACTCCGACCAGGAACTGACCCTTTCGCCCGAGCTCGCGGCCATCACGCTGACCTCCGGCCTCAAGAACGTCGGCAATTCCATCGTCTGGATCTTTGACGAATGGGATGCGGGCCGCACCTACTGGGGCAAGCAGGTGAACCTCGGCCTCACCGAAGGCGGCGTAGGCGTCGTGACCGACAAGAACTTCGCAACCGTCGCGCCGCAGGCCGTGCAGGACAAAGTCCTGGCAGCCGAAGCCGCGATCAAGGACGGCACCATCGTCGTGCCTACCGCCATCGGCGACGACACCAACGGCGTCATCGCGCTGCGCGATTCCATGCAGCCGTAAGGCATACGCATCCGAAACGCGGCACAAAAACAAGTAAGCTGGGCTTATACAATCACCGGGGGAGGGCTGTCAGCGCTCCCCCGGTTTGTTCCACCGCAGCCCCGGCGGCAGGCCGGGCGAAATGCAAAAAAACGCGGCGCTAAGAAAGCGCGGCGTTGCAATCATTCGATCGTTTATATTATATTTAAGTAGAATTCAAGGCATTTCTTCGATTCCCACTGTTTTGACTGCCGGCATGCCGCCGGTGCGGCGGCTTTCCAAACCATATACCGAAAAGAGGACCCATTGTTATGGAGCAAAACGATCTGGTCGTCCAAATGAAGGGCATCACCAAGGTATATCCCAACGGGATTGCCGCGAACCAAAGCGTCGATTTCTCGGTCAGGCAGGGCGAGATCCACGCGCTGATGGGCGAAAACGGCGCGGGCAAGAGCACGCTCATGAAGATGCTCTTTGGCCTGGAACAGCCGACCGAGGGCGAGATCGTCGTAAACGGCGAAAAGGTGTCACTCTCCTCGCCGACGGTGGCCATCGCGCACGGCATCGGCATGGTGCATCAGCACTTCATGCTCGTGCCGAGTCTCACGGTCGCCGAAAACATCGTGCTCGGCATGGTGCCGAAAAAGAGCGGCATGTTCATCGACTTCAAGAAAGCGATCGAGCTCACGAAGGAATACTCCGAACGCTTCAACCTTGCGGTCAATCCGGACGCGAAAGTCGTGGACATCCCCGTGGGCATGAAGCAGAAGGTGGAGATTCTCAAGGCGCTCATCCGCGGCGCGAAGATCCTCATTCTCGACGAACCGACGGCGGTGCTGACCACGCAGGAGACGACGGAGCTCTTTCGCGAACTCATCCACCTCAAAGAGCAGGGCTACACCATCATCTTCATCTCCCATAAACTCAACGAAATCAAGCAGATCACCGACCGGCTGACCATCATGCGCGGCGGCAAGTGCATGGGCGTCTACGAAACGGCCTCCATCACCGAGCAGGAGATTTCCCGCCTCATGGTGGGCCGGGACGTCATACTGGACGTGCAGAAGGACGAGGCGCAGCCGACGGACGTGGTGCTCAAGGTGCGCGATCTGCACTATACGAACGAATGGAATAAAAAGATGCTCGACGGCGTCTCCTTCGACGTGCGCAAGGGGGAAATCCTCGGCATCGCGGGCGTGGAGGGAAACGGCCAGCGCGAGCTCGTCGACATGCTCTTCGACCTCAGCGAACCGGACGCCGGCACGGCGACGGTGAACGGCAAAGACGTGATCAACGCCTCGCAGGCGCGCATCCGCGCCATGGGCGTTTCGCTCGTTCCGGAGGACCGCATGACCTACGGCATCGCGGAGGCGGCGACGATCGAGGAAAACCTCATCTCCGACCGGTTTGAAGAGAAGCGCTTCAACAATGGCCCGCTGTTCAACATGAAGGCCATCCATGCCGAGAGCGACCGGCTGATTGCGGACTACACCGTGCTCTGCAAGTCGAGAAAGCAGAAGGTGAAGATGCTCTCCGGCGGCAACATCCAGAAGGTCGTCGTCGCGCGCGAGTTTTCGAGCGACCCGACGCTGATCATCGCCGACCAGCCGACGCGCGGCATCGACGTCGGCGCGACGGAGTTCATCCGCAAAAAGCTCGTCGACCTCTCCCGCGCGGGCACGGCGGTGCTGCTCGTCTCCGCCGACCTCAACGAGGTCATGGAGCTGAGCGACAGCCTCATCGTGCTCTACGGCGGAAAGATCGCCGCGTATTTCGAGGACACGAGCGAGCTGGATGACGTGGTGATGGGCGAATACATGCTCGGCCTCAAGCGGCAGAGCGACGAGGAGATCGGGAGGGTGTGTCATGAAAGATAGACGGATGTTTGTGTTTGAGCTCGTTCGCGGTGCCGCGGCCATCGCGGTCGCGCTCGCGGTGGGGACGATCTTCATCTTCCTCAGCTCGGACGAGCCGCTGAACGCGCTGAGATACCTGCTCATCGGCCCGCTCGTCTCCATGAAGGGCGGACTGGCGAGCTTCAATACGCAGGGATTTTACACCATCCTCGCGGCGATGATTCCGACCATCTTCACCGGCCTTGCGGTCTGCGTGATGTTTTCGAGCAACCAGTTCAACCTCGCCGGCGAGGGCATCGTCATGGCGGGCGGCTTTGTCGCCGCGCTGGCCGGCATCTATATCCACATGAACACCGGCTGGCACGCGGTGATCTGCGTGCTCATCGCGGCGGCGCTCGGCGGCGCGATCATGCTCATTCCCGCGCTGCTCAAGGTGAAGCTCGGCGCCAGCGAAATGGTCACGAGCCTCATGCTCAACTATGTCTGCATGTATGTCGTGCTGCATTTTCTCAACTATAACTTCGCCGACCGCAGCAAGGGCTCGACCCAGACCTACGCCTTTGCGGATACGGCGAAGATCGGCGCGCTGGTGCCGGGTGGCAGCAAACTGACCTGGGGTTTTGTCGCCGCGCTCGTGTTCGTGGTGATCATCGGGCTGCTGATGTACCGCACGCGCTGGGGCTACGCCATCCGCATGATCGGCATCAACCAGGCGTTTTCCAAGTATTCCGGCATGAAGGTCGGCGGCACCATCGTGCTTGCGCAGGTGATCGGCGGCGTGCTCAGCGGCATCGGCGGCGGCGTCGAGGTGCTGGGGCGCTACTCCACTTTTCTGTGGAAGGAGCTGCCGGGCTACGGCTGGACGGGCATCACCATCGCCATACTGGCAAAGAACAACCCGCTGCTCGTTCCGCTGGCGGCGTTCTTCATCGCCTACCTCAACAAAGGCTGCCAGCTCATGGCGACATATTGCGACGTGCCGAGCGAGATGATCGACATCATTCAGGCGGCGATCTTCCTCTTCTTTGCCGCAGAGCAGTTCCTCTCCGGTTACCGGCAGAAGATCGTGGTCAAAAACACCCGCGCGGACCTTGCCAAAGCCGCCGCGAGCGTTGAAGGGGGTGCCGAATAATGTGGGGGCAGTTATTTGACACCATATTCAAAGCGGAGTTCTTGTTTTCCGTCATCCGCATCACGGCGCCGATCCTGTTTGCGGCCATGGGCGCGGTCATCGCCGATAAGGCGGGCGTGGTCAACATCGGCCTTGAGGGCATCATGATGATCTCCGCGCTCTTCGGGGTGCTCTTCAGCTACTGGGCGCAGAGCTGGCTCGTCGGCGTAATCGGCGCGCTGTTCGTCGGCGCGCTGCTGGGGCTCATGATGGGATTCTTTGCGCTCAAACTCAAGACGGACATCATCCTCGCGGGCATCGCGGTCAACATGATGGGCGCGGGGGGCACCATCTTCCTGCTGTATATGTTCACCGGCATGCGCGGCAACACCGGCGCGCTGGTGAGCTCCAACATCCTGATTCCGACCGTGAGCATCCCGCTGCTTCAGAACATTCCGATTCTGGGCGAAATCCTTTCCGGCCATTCGGTGCTGACGTATGTGGCGTTTCTGCTCGTGTGGCTCATCTGGCTGCTGCTCTACCGCACGCCGCTGGGGCTGAACATCCGCGCGGTGGGCGAAAACCCGAACGCGGCCTCGAGCGTCGGCGTGAGCGTGCTCAGGATCAAATACATCGCCATCTCGCTCTCCGGCGCCCTGGCGGGCCTCGGCGGCGCGTTTATGTCCATGTATTATTCGCAGGGCTGGAACAGCGGCATGGTCGCCGGCCGCGGGTTCATCGCGCTCGCGGCGCAGGCAATGGGCCGCGGCGAGCCGGTCGGGGCCATGTTCAGCTCCCTGCTCTTCGGCCTCGCGCAGGCGCTGCGCACGAAGGTGAGCGGACTGCAGGGCGTTTCGAGCTATCTCGTGTCGCTGATTCCGTATGTGGTCACGATACTCGGCCTCGTCGTCTACGCGGCGAGCACGCTCAAGCGCGTGAAGAAAATCAAAGCGGCGCATCCTGAGGTGAAACGATGACAAAACGCATTCCCGTGATTCTGGACGGAGATCCGGGTCACGACGACGCAATCGCCTGGGTGCTGGCAAACGCCAGCCCCCTGCTGGACATCAAGGCCGTGACCTCGGTCTGCGGCAATCAGACGATTCAAAAGACGACCTACAACGCGGGCCGGATCATGACGCTGATCGATCTGAACGTTCCGCTCGCCATGGGCCGCGTCAAGCCGCTCGTGGCTGACCCGATCATTGCGCCGACGGTGCATGGCAATTCCGGTCTGGACGGCCCCGCCCTGCCGGAGCCGAAGCACAAGCCGGTGGAGCAGGACGCCTGCACGCTCATGGCGGAGGTGATCGAGGCCAGCGAAGAGCCCGTCGCGCTCATTCCCACCGGCCCGCTGACAAACGTCGCGGCGCTGCTGCTGCTGTATCCGCACCTCAAGCCGAAGATACGGCATATCTATCTCATGGGTGGCGGCATTCAGTACGGCAACTGGACGCCCGCGGCGGAGTTTAACATCCTCGTCGATCCCGAGGCGGCGGACATCGTGTTTACCAGCGGGGTGCCGATCACCATGGCCGGCCTGGACGTGACCGAACAGGCGCTGGTCTTTCCCGAGGATTTCGAGCGCATCCGCGCGGTGGGCAACCCCGTTGCAAAGGTCGTCGCCGAGTGGCTGGACTTCTTTTACGGATTTCACCGCAGCATCGGTTATCCCGGCGCGCCCGTGCACGACGCGGTCGCCGTCGCGGCGCTGATCCGGCCGGACATCATGACCATGGAGGACATGTACGTCGCCGTCGAAACCACCGGGGACTACTGCCGCGGCGCGACGGTGGGGGACCGGCTCGGCGTGCTGCATCGGCCCGCCAACGCGCGGGTGATCATGGGGATCGACCGCGAGGCGTTTGTCGATCTGCTCGTCGAGGCGGCGACCTGTTACAACAAAGGGGGCGAACGCGCATGAAGAAATTCCCGATGCTGCTGGACTGCGACACCGGCGTGGACGATGCGGTCGCCATCCTGCTGACAAAATATCTGAATACGCTCGAGCTCGTCGCCGTGACGAGCGTCGCGGGCAACGTGGAGGTGGACAAGACCACCCTCAACTCCCTGCGCGTGCTGGAAATCGCGGGCATGGAGCACATCCCCGTCTATCCCGGCGCGGCGAAACCGCTGATGTGCGAGCCGATCACCGCGCACCATGTGCACGGAGAAAACGGTCTTGGCGACCTCGACCTGCCGCTGCCGCGGCGGCAGCCGGAGAAGACGCCCGCCTGGGACGCCATCTACAAATACGCAAAGAAGTACAAGGGCGAGCTGGTCGTCATCGCGATCGGTCCGCTGACCAACCTTGCGCTCGCGATTGCGAAATACAAAGAGCTGCCGGGGCTGCTCAGGCGCATCGTGATCATGGGCGGCGCGGCGGTCGGCGGAAACGCCACGCCCAGCGCGGAGTTCAACATCTACGCCGACCCCGAGGCGGCGGACATGGTGCTCACCTGCGGCGCGCCGGTCTATCTGTGCGGGTTGGATGTGACGATGCCCGCGTATCTGACGGCGGAGGAGCTCGACGAACTCGCCGCGCTCGGCACGAAGCAGGCCGTATTCGCGCGGGACGTGATGCAGGGAATCCTGAAGGTCTACCGCGGGTTCAAGCTGCCCGGCGTGTGCTTCCACGACCCCGTGACGGTGCTGTATGCCGACGACGACTCGTATTTTCAGACCGACCATGTCGGCATTCGCGTGGAGACGAAGGGCAGGCTCACCCGTGGCAAGACGGTGACCGACCTCTACAGCGACAAGCAGATGGAGCACAACGCCTACATTGTGACAAAGGTGGACCGCGAGACGTTCAAAAAGCGCGTGTTTGAGATTCTGGCAAACTACGGGGCGTGACGCGGCCCGGTCCTGCCGGGAATCGGCAATAAACTCAACAAAAAACCGGCGCCGTTTTTCAAACGGCGCCGGTTTTTTATGTTGTTTCGCAGTCGGCGAACGCTACTCGTTGCGAATCGCCGCGAGCGGGGAGAGCTTCATCGCGCGGATGGCCGGATACATGCCCGCCGCGAGCGCGACGATGATGGAAAAGCCCACCGCGCCGAACGCCAGATATGCGGGAATGATGCTGCGAAGACCGGAGCTCGCCAGCAATTGATTAAGCAGCACCGAGATGCCGAAGCTCAGGCCAAGCCCCAGCGCGCCGCCGAAGAAGCCGATATAGGCCGACTCCGCGAGGAACAGCCCCGCGATGTTGTCCATGCGGCAGCCAAGCACCTTGATAATGCCGATCTCTTTCGTGCGTTCGAAGATGCTCATCATCATGGTATTCATGATGCCGATGGCGGCGACGAGCAGCGCGACCCCGCCGATGGCGCCGAGCAGGTATTGCACGTTTTTCGTGCTCTCCTCGGCCATCTCCACCGCATCCTGCAGGCTGTAGGTGCCGTAGCCCATCTCCGTGATGGCGGTCTTGACGGGCTTGACGTCCTCGATGTTGGAAACCTTGACGAGCACGGTGTTGTAGCTGCCGGACTCAAAGTTGGTGAAATCCTTGTTTGCCTTGGCAAGCTTTTCCAGCTGCGTCGCGTCCATGATGCAGTAGTAGGAAAAATCGTTGTTGTCCTGGTCCATGATGCCCGTGACGCGGAGCTTGTAAAACGAACCGAGGGGCGTCTGTTCCTCGCCGCTGTCGTCGTTATCCATGGCGATCAGCGCCTGCCGATAGATGTTGCGGTAGTCGAAGGTCAGCTGCATGCGCGAGTCGGTCGTCACTTTCGGATTGCCGTTTTTATCGATCGCCTGGCGGTAGGTGTCCGGGTCGTAGAAATTCTGCAGCGTCCAGGCGCCGAGGGCGATCTCGTAGGTGGTCGATCCGCCGGAACCGGGCATCGTGCCCTGCGAAAGTGTGATGCCGAACTGCTCCGCCTGCTCTTTGGTCACGCCGAGGATGGACGCGTCGGTCGCGTAGTTGCCGCTCTTGATCATGCCGTAGGTTTCGACAAGCGGCATGACGGCCTCCACGCCGGAGATGCGCTTGAACTCGGAAATCGCTTTCTTGTTCAGCTCCTTCTGGCGCGAGGAACCGCCGCCGTTTCCGCTGGAAACGTAGGACCACGAGCTGACGCGGATGGTGGTCAGGCTGCCCGTTCCGGCGAAGCTTTCGACGGTCGCCTGCCGGATGCCGATGCCGAGGGACACCATCACGACGATGGACGCCACGCCGATCACCATGCCGAGCACGGTCAGAAATGCCCGCATTTTTCGCCGCCACAGGTTCAGAAACGCCGTGGACAGGATATCGCTGATACGCATTGTTCCTCCAGTTGCGCGCGCTGGCGCCGGGTGGTTACAGATCTTCGAGCGCGCGCTCGCGGTTCTTCTTGACGCGGATGCCGAGCACGACGAGCCCCGCCACGACCGCCACGCCGCCGAGCGCCCAGAAGATCCAGCCGATGTTGGCGCTGGCCGGCTTGTCGCCCGGAAGTTCCATGCCGCCGTTGCCGGGGGAGGCGACGGACATCGGGGCGTCCTGATTGACAAACATGTTCAGCGGCAGCAGTTCCTCGGTGGGATTGCCGTTGACGTCCTCATAGGTGACGCGCACCTTCGCGTCCAGCTCGCCGCCAACGTTCGGGGTGACGCTCAGGTCCGCGCGCATCGTGCCGCCCGAGGAGATATTGCCGCCGAAATAGGTTTCTTCGAGCGTGAGCCCCTCGCCGACGATATCCACCATGCAGTTGTACAGCGTGGATTTGCCGAGGTTGTAGAGCGTGACGCCGATGGACACCGTGCTGCCGATCCAGGGATCGTCGTAGATCACGGGATCGTTGATGCGTACGCGCGTCTTTTGCAGCACCGGCACGCTGACGGAGGCGGTTTCCTCAAAGTCCTGCCGGTTCTTCGTGCCCTCATAGGAGAACTTGACGTTCAGCAGCTGGGACTTTGCCTCCGCATCTGGCGCAATCTGAAGATTGACGGTGAGAACGTAGGCGTCGCCTTTGTCGATCGTGCCGATGAATACGCTGTTGCTGCCGCCCGGCGCGGGCAGGATGACGCCCGCGTCGTTGGAAAAGTCGAGCTGCAGGTTGGTGATCGCCTCGCGGGTGGAGGTGTTGGCGACCACGAGACGCAGCGCGACGGTATCGCCGGCGTAGATGGCGTCCTCGCTGAAATTATATGCCTCGAGGATAACCTTGGGCTTGCTTTTATAGCTCGAACCGCCGCTGCTGCCGGAAGAGGCGGCGGTTTTTTCACGAACGTAGATATAGACGCTCACCGTATCCGTCAGCGTATTGGAGCCGTCGCTGTAGGTGATGACAAAGGGAAGGTAGTAATTCCCCGGCGTCAGAGAAGAGAGCAGCGTCGCGTCCATCTTGAAATAGGCGCGCTCGCCCACGGCGAGATTGCCGTCCCAGGAGATCAGCTCTTCGTTCTCCGCATCCCACTTTTTCAGGCGGGAAGCGGTGAGCTCCGTGTCCGTTTCGCCTGCCGAAAACGGAAAGACGCTCGTGTCGGCCGAAACGGGCAGGCTGCAGCTGATGTCCGTGGCGTTCTCGAGGTTCTGGTTCAAAATCGGGATATACACGGTGATCTTGTCCCCGGGCGCGCCGGATACCGTTTGCAGATAGGATTTTTCGGTGTCGTCCGTCACGTCCGAAAACAGGACGATGTGGCCGGCGTCGTCCGCCAGCGCCGAATACAGCGGAATCGCCGTCAGCGTGAGCGCGAGCGCCAGAACGATAGCAAAGAGCCGGATTTTTTTCGTGTTACGCATCCAAATTTACCTCAGTTTCCCGAACGTTCGGTTCGTTTTGCGTGGTGAGTTCTTTCGGCGCCGGCTCGTTGAGCGCGACGTCCGTAATCCTGCCGTCGAGCAGGTGAATGACTTTGTCGCCAAAGGAGGCGATGTGCGAATCGTGCGTGACCATGACCAGCGTCTTCTTCTGCTCGCGCAGGATGTCGATGATCACGCGCATGACCTCGTCCGACGTGTTGGAGTCGAGGTTGCCCGTCGGTTCGTCGGCAAATACGATCTGGGGATTGGTCACGAGCGCGCGCGCGATGCCGACGCGCTGCTGCTGGCCGCCGGAGAGCTCCCCGGGCTTGTGTTTCATGTGCGTTTCGAGGCCGACGAGCTCGAGCATGCGCTTTGCCTGCCGGAGCCGCGCGATCTGCGGCACGCCGCGAAACGAGAGCGGGAGCGCGACGTTTTCCAGCGCGGTGTAATAGGGCATGAGATTGAAGGACTGGAAGATGAAGCCGATGTGCAGCTGGCGAAATACGATCAGCTCGGCCTGCGTCATGCGCTCGAGGTGCTTGCCCGAGATGACGATTTCGCCGGAGGTCACCTTTTCCAGCCCCGCCAGCACGTTGAGCAGCGTGGACTTGCCCGAGCCGCTTCGTCCGATGACCGAGCAGATGTCGCCGGATGCGATCTGTAGGTCGGCCCCGCGCAGCGCCTGTATGCCGACGGTGCCCACGCGGTAGATCTTCTTGACGTTTCGCACGTCGATCAGCGTGTTTTCCTGCATCGTTCCTCCCCTGTGCCGTTTTTCAAACGGTCGTCCCCTGCGGCGCATGCGAAGTGGCCTGTCGAACCGCAGAAGTGTATTATTCGTACTAATACGCATATATCATACGCTTTGCGCCGCGCGCTGTCAATCTTCCCGCGGCGGCAGAATGCAAAGCAAATGAAAACTCGGACGAAACGCGCTGTTAACTCTGCCAAGGGAGATAGGATCCTTGATAGTTTGCTATCGAAACAAAATAGGTTGATTTTATCCTATATTTTATTTATACTGACGTTGGAGGAGATCAAAATGACAATCAACAGCGAAACCATTACCTCCATGACGGAGGCAAACCAGAACTTCTCTCGTGTTGCGCGCATTGCCGACCGGCACGGCGAGGCGGTCATCTTTCGCAACAATCGACCCAAATATCGGCTGATCGATCTCGAGCGGGAGCCGGAATTCGCGTTGTCTGACGATGAGAAGATCGACGTAGCCGCCGCGCGGATTTTGCGGCGTTATCGGTCTGCGTTTGAGGAACTGGCCAAATGATCAGATTCTCGCCGGATAAGGTTCTTTTACTGCACCAGTTGATGGCGCAGGAAACCGGCGGCGATTCTGGCGTGCGGGATGTCGGGCTGCTGGATTCCGCGCTGGAGAGCGTATATGCGACCTTCGACGGACAGGACCTGTATCCGACCAAGGAGGAGAAAGCGGCTCGCCTTGGATTTGCGCTGATTTCCAATCATGCGTTTGTGGACGGAAACAAGCGAATCGGCATGTATATCATGCTGACGTTTCTCGAAGCCAACGGTTTGAAGGTGCGTCCGACGAACGAAGAAGTAGTCCGTGTCGGGCTGGCCGTCGCATCCGGGCAGATGAAGTATGAAGAGCTGCTTGCATGGGTGCGGAAGAATATGGAAAAACCCGTAAACGCTTGAAAAAGCGCGGCATCTTTGATAGGATAATAAAAATCAGTCGAAACACGAAACAAAGGACCAGGCGTCATGCATCAGGCGAACCGAAAACAGAATATCCGCCGCGACGGCCTGCGCAATACGCGCGCGGGTCTTGTCGGCGCGCACGCCGGTTCCGCCCATGCCGCATATGCCGAATATCTGCTTGCCATGCGAATGCCCGGGCACGCGGAGCGAGCGGATGCGGCGGCTGTTTTCCAGTAAATAGACCGTCCCGCAAGTCTGGCAGGGCAGTTGCGCCCGCCTGCCGGGACAATTCGCTTTTTGCAGCGTGCGAACCATCATAAACCGATACCAGGGCGCCGGCGGCTGACCCGATGCTTGCAACAGGATGCGGGCGGGGAAAGCCGGACGGCGGTTTTTTACGCCCGAAACGGCGTGTTCGTCATTCGTTCGTCCGGATTCATCCCTCCGCGAAACCCTGAGACCGCATCGCAACGCCGCGATCCATCCGCGCGGTGGTTTTTCGCGCGCAAAACACAAAGAATTCGAACGAAAGCAGGATTTTATCATATGCCGATCAAGATTCCGGACGGGCTGCCCGCGGGCGATTCGCTCGCGCAGGAGAATATCTTCGTCATGACGCAGCACCGCGCGGCGATGCAGGACATCCGCCCGCTGCGCATTGCAATTCTCAACCTCATGCCCACCAAGCAGACCACCGAGACGCAGCTGCTGCGCCTTCTGGCCAATTCGCCGCTGCAGGTGGAGGTGACGCTGCTGCGCACCGGCACATACCAGAGCCAGAACACGTCGCAGGATTATCTGGACTCGTTTTATCGCACGTTTGACGAGGTAAAGGACGAGCACTACGACGGGCTCGTGATCACCGGCGCGCCGGTGGAAAACCTCGACTTTCAGGACGTGCACTATTGGGACGAGCTCGTGCGCCTGATGGATTGGGCGGACCGCAACGTGTTTTCCACGCTGTATATCTGCTGGGCGGCGCAGGCGGCGCTGTATCATTTCTACGGCGTGGAGAAGCATCCGCTCGGGAGAAAGATGTTCGGCATCTTCCCGCATGTGGTGCTCGACCGCTCGCATAAGCTCGTGCGCGGCTTCGACGAGCAGTTTATGGCTCCGCACTCGCGGCACACCACGATCTATGTTTCGGACGCGGCGAAGATTCGCGATCTCGACATCCTCGCAACTTCGCAGGAGGCGGGGCTGTATCTCGCCGCCTCGCACGACGGACGGCGCGTGTTTGTCACGGGGCACAGCGAATACGACGCAAAGACGCTGGAGCTGGAATACCGCCGCGACCTTGCCGCGGGCAAACCCATCGACATGCCGAAGAACTATTACCCGAACAACGACGATACGCTCCAGCCGATGATCACCTGGCGGGCGCATGGGTCGCTGCTGTTTTCAAATTGGCTGAATTACTTTGTGTATCAGGAGACGCCGTACGACATCAATGCGATCTCCGGAGAACACGGGGTCTAATTTGATATGGATACAGACGCGGCTCCCGAGAGGGAGCCGCTGTTATTGATCAGACGGTGTGTTAAAATAAAACTGCAGTATTTTAGAAAGGAGCACGCTGGATGACAAGTCTGCCGGAGGCGTATCTGGCGCGAATGCGCGCAGAGCTGGGCGAAGCGGAATTTGCCGCGTACCTTCGCGCCATGGACGAGCAGCCGAAGCGCGCCCTGCGCGTCAACACGCTCAAGAGTACGCCGGAGGTGTTTTCCGCGTTGGCGGATTTTTCGCTTTTTCCCACGGGCGTGCTGCCGGAGAGCTTCTTTTTTGAGGACGACGTCGCCATCGGCAGGCATCCGCTGCACGCCGCGGGCTTGTGTTATGTGCAGGAACCCGCCGCGCAGGTGCCCGCGACGCTGACCGGCGCGCGGGCGGGGATTGCCGTGCTGGACCTGTGCGCCGCGCCGGGCGGAAAGACCACGCAGCTTGCCGCCATGATGCAAAACACGGGGCTGCTCGTCGCCAACGAAATCGTGCGCTCGCGCGCGGAAGCGCTGGCGGGCAATCTCGAGCGGCTCGGCGTGAGAAACGCGCTGGTGACCAGTATGCGTCCCGACGCGCTGGCCGCGCAGCTCGGCGCGTGTTTCGACGTGGTTCTGGCGGACGCGCCCTGTTCGGGCGAAGGGATGTTCCGAAAGGACGAAACCGCAGTCCGCGAATGGTCGGAGGAGCATGTGCTTGCCTGCGCCGCGCGGCAGGCGCAGATTCTCGAGAGCGCGGCGCTGCTGCTCAAAGGCGGCGGGCGGCTCGTCTACTCCACCTGCACCTTTTCGCGCGAGGAAAACGAAGGCTCGATCGAATCGTTTTTGCTTGCGCATCCCGATTTTACGCTGGCCGAATCCCGGCGGCTGTATCCGCAGAGTTTTCCCGGCGAGGGACAGTTTATGGCGGTTCTGAACCGCGCCGACGGCGCGGCGGACGATTCCGCCGCGCTTGCAGCGCCGGAGGGGGCGCGCATCTCCGCGTTCGAGGGGTTCTGGCGGGAGACGTTCGTGCAGGAACCGCCCCGCGCCATGCTGCTGCCGGACGGACGGGCGCTGATTCCGCCGGAACTGCTGCCGCGGGACCTGAAAGGGCTGCATATCCTCCGCGCGGGCGTGCTGGCGGGGGAATTGAAAAACGGACGCTTCACGCCGAACCATGCGCTGGCGATGGCATATCCGGCACAGGCGCTTCGCCGCACCGTGTCGCTGGAAGGCGATTCGCTGACGCGCTTTCTCGCGGGCGAAGCCGTTGCCTGCCCATTGGAATATTCTAACTGGTGTGTGGCGACGGCGCTCGGGCATCCCGTCGGCTGGGGCAAGGCGGTGGACGGCGTGCTGAAAAACCACATCCCGAAAGGGCTGCGAATACGGTAGCTTCTTTTCTTGAGCTGCTTCTTTTGAACGGAAAGCAGGCAAAAGAACTTCTGGTGGTAAATTGTGAATCGGATAAAAATGGTGATTCAGGCATCATGAAATTGAAAAAAGAAAAAGCAAAACTCTATACCGCGGCGTTTTTCGACCGCGACAATACGCTGATCCATCGCGATCCCGCCGTGCAAAAAACCCGCGCGGAGATGATCGAGCGTTGGTCCGGCAAGCCGCTCGATGTACCAGCGGATTTGTTCGACCGGCTGCTGGGCGATCGTCGTCTGCTGACCGTGGAAAACGAAATTGCGTTCTGGCGCGCCTATTTTGCAGAGCTGCTGCGTTCGCAGGGCGTGCGGGAGCAGCTTTCCGCCCGCGCGGACGCGCTCTTCGACGCATACTGGCTCAAGGGCATCGTCGTCTATCCTGAAACGGTTCCCGTGCTGGATTGGTTCTCTGCGCGCGGCTATCGCATGGGCGTCATCAGCGACACGTTTCCTTCGCTCCGTCTCACGCTTGAGGCGGTCGGGCTGGATCGATACTTTCAGTCCTTCGTCTGTTCCGACCAGGTCGGCGTCATGAAACCCGAGCCGCTGATCTATCAGACCGCGCTGGACGAACTCGGTGTGACCGCGCAGGAGAGCCTGTATGTGGACGATTACGACGCGGAGGCGGACGGCGCGCGTGCGCTGGGATTTACGGCGTTCCACGTTTGTCGCGGAGCGGAGCCAAAGGAACCCTGGGATATTTCGTCGCTTTCCGAAATGACGGAGTTCCTTTCTTAACCTTCTTTTTTGAAAAAAGCAAAAGAACTTACATGACTTGTTTCATTCGACGCTTCGTTTGAAAAACGCGTTTATTTTTCGCGAGATAAAGAAACAGTTCCAGCCGCTCCAATATTCGATTCATGCGTCCACAAACCATTTCGGGTCCTCATAATAAAGATAGGTGTCCTTGCGCCCGATGCGGCAGGTATAGCGCATGCCGCAGCCGCCGGCCTTGAGGCTCGCCGCGCGCCGTACGTCCGAAATGGACGTAATGTCGAATTTTCGCCCGTCCTCCCAGAGCACGCATTTTGGGTGCATAACGCCCGCTTCGTCGGTGAGCAGCTCCACCGCGACGTAGATTTTCATATTTGATCACTCCTTACAGTCCTGCCGTGCGCGCCGGCGCGCCGCCGGCGGCACGAACGAAACATTTTTTTGATCAGCGCCTGCCGATCACACTGTCCATCGTGGCGTTTTGCAGATATCCCACCGGGTGGACTGTATGATCGTCCTTTGGCGAGAGCAGGCCGATGCTGCGGTCCTTGAGAAACAGCGCGCGCCCGATGGCGCGGTAGCCAAAGCGCCTGCGGATGTCGTCCACGGCGACTTCGGCGGCTTCCGCCCGGCGGCGCGGGGCTTCGTCGTCGAAAAGCGAAAGCTGCTCGGGATTGTCCGGACCGATCAGGTCCGAGCAGGATACGCTCAGCGAGCGGATGGGCGTCTGCCAGCTGTAGTTTTCGTGAAACAGCCGCATGCAGGCGCGCGAAATCTCGATGGTGATGTTCGTCGGGCGGTCCAGCCGCGTCTGGCGGATGAACGAAACCAGCCCCGTATCCCGCACGCCGAGGTGCGCGGTCTTTGCGCGCATGCCGTGCTCGCGCAACCGCGCGGCGACGCTCTCGGCGAGCATGGAGATGGTGAGGTATACGTCCTCGTCGTTCACGAGATCCCGCGGGGTGGTCAGCCCGTTTCCGACGGATTTGACCGGCTGCTGGTCGACGGTGTGCAGCACCGGCGCGGCGTCCAGCCCGTTGGCAAACGCGTGCAGCATGCTGCCGCACTTGCCGAACTGCGCGCGCAGAAACGATTCCGGCGTGTTGGCGAGGTCGCCGATGGTGGCGATGCCGTACTTGAGCAGCTTCGCCTCCGTCGCGCGCCCGACGTACAGCAGCTCCCGCGCGGCCAGCGGCCAGGCGACGCTTTGGTAGTTGTCCGGCGAGACGAGCGTGACCGCGTCCGGCTTTTTGATGTCCGAGCCGAGCTTGGCAAACACTTTGTTGTCCGCGACGCCGACGGAGATCGTGATGCCGAGCTCGTTTTTGATGCGGGTTCGAATTACGTCCGCAAGCCGCGCCGCGTCCCGCATGCCCGTGGTGGCGGAGGAAACGTCGATCCAGCTTTCGTCGAGGCCGAAGGCCTCCACCCGGTCGGAATACTCGCCGTAGATCTCCCGCCCCATTGCGGAGAATTTCTGATACATCGCAAAGTCCGGCTTCACCGTCACGAGCAGCGGGCACTTCTGTTTTGCCTGCCAGATGGCCTCGCCGGTCTTGACGCCGAACGCTTTCGCCAGCTCGTTTTTGGCGAGTATGATGCCGTGCCGCGCTTCGGGATTGCCCGCCACCGCCACGGGATGCGGCCTGAGCGAGGGGTCGAGAAAGCACGCCACCGAGGCGTAGAAGCCGTTGAAATCCGCATGGAGAATCCGGCGGCCCATCGGCGCGTCCTTTCCGCCGCGCGTGCGGAAAAGCGGCGCGGCAAACGAGAATACGAACATATGTTTGTATCTATAGTATATCCCATCCGCGCGCATTGTCAAGCCCCGGCGGCGGGAGCGGTCGCGGAAAACGCGACGTGCGGCGGAGGATATTCCGGCATTTGTCGCTTTGCGGTTACCCTTGTGATATACTGATCCAGACGATGGTTTTTACACGGAAAAATAGTTGTGCAGACGCGCGCGGCGGGTCATACGACGCCGAGCGGGAGGCGGTTCGCTCCGGCTGGCGGTTGTTTGTGTTACGCCTGCCCGGGCAATTGCGCGCGTTTTATCTGCGCGGCGGCCTTGCGCTGCTCGTGCTGACCACGGCGGGCATCTTCCTCGCGGCGGCGTATGCCGAGCCGGCGCTGCTCGGCAGCGTCCGCGGCGGGTATCGGGCGGACGTGATTCTCTTTTTCGGCGGAATCGGCGCGGTCGTTCTCGCGGGGCTGGTGTTTGCCTATCTGCTGCCGCGCGCGGTCACCGCGGCATATGAGGATTACGCGCTTTCCTGCTTCGGCCCGCCGCGGCGCGGCGTGGTTGCGGGCGAAGCGGCGACGCGCGCATTTTTGCGGCTCAAGGGGGTTTACTGGTGGGTCCTGCTCGTGCGCCTCTGCATGGGCGCCTTGCTCGCGCTGGGCGCATGGGCGGCCTCGCGCTGGATGGCCGGCCGTTTTTCGGCGCAGAGCTGGGGCATTCCCGCCGTCTGGTCGCTCGCCGTCGTGCTGTTCTGGCAGAGCCGACATTCGACCGCGCTGGCGCTGGCGGCCGCCGCGCGCGAGCGTGTTTCGGGCGTCCTGGCGCTGCGCCGCGGGCTGCGGCTGCATCGCCGCGTACGCGGCGTTTCGTCGCTGGTCGGGCTGATCACGCTGTTTGCGCTCATGCTGCTTTCCGCCGGCGTTCTGGCGCTCTCCATGCGTCTGGCGAATGGGCATACGTTGGTATGGTGCTCCATTGCGGCATTTTTAACGGCGCTGCTGGTTCCGCCGCTGAGGCTGCTGCTTGCGGCCTTCGACACGGCGGTGTATGCCGCGGCATCCTGCGGCTGCCCCGGGGTATCGCGCTGGTATTACAGCGCGCGGGGCGTTCGAAACACAAGCGAAAAACGAAAGGGACAAACGGGTATGAAAACAAGAGATCAGATCGACGCTTCTCTGAAATGGAACCTCAACGACATCTACGCTTCCGAAGATCTCTGGGAGGCGGACTACGCTGCCGCGCAGGCGCTCGTGCGCGCTTTTCCGGAACATGCGGGCAAGCTTTCCACTGGCGCGGACTCGCTCTACGCCGCGCTCTGCGACGAGAGCCGCATCGAGCAGCTCATCGATCATGTCTACTCCTATGCGCATCTGCATAAGGACGAGGACAACGGCAGCGCGCACTATCAGGGCATGACCGACCGCGCCATCCAGCTCTACGTTTCCGCGCAGGCGGCCGGATCGTTTCTCGAGCCGGAGATGCTGACCATCCCCGAAGAGACGCTGCTCGGCTGGGCCACCGGGGAGCGGTTTGCCCGCTTCCGTTTCCGCATTGCGGATGTGGACCGCCGCCGCGCGCATACGCTCTCCACCGAGGAGGAGCGCCTGCTCGCCATGGCGGAGGAGCCGCTCGCCGGCGCGGACAATATCTTCACGATGCTCACGGATGTGGACCTTGACTACGGTACGGTGACCGACGAGACCGGCAAGGAAGTCAAGCTCACGCACGGCAGCTATAATATGTTTCTCGTCAACCCGGACCGCCGCGTGAGAAAAGACGCTTACGAGACGTTTTACAAAGCCTATTTCGGCGTGAAAAACACCCTCAACGCGACCTATTCCACCTCCGTCAAGTCGGACGTGTTCCGCGCGCGGACGCACCGCTTCGACGGCGCGCTCGAGGCCGCGCTGTATCTCAACGGCGTGCCGGTCGCGGTGTACGAGCAGCTCATCGAGGCCGTGCACGAAATGCTGCCGGTGCTCAAAAAATATCTTGGCATCCGTAAACGCGTGCTCGGCGTGGAGCGGCTTGAGATGTACGATCTCTATGTGCCCATCACGGAAGGCGGCGACATCGACATGCCTTACGAGGACGCAAAGGCGCTGGTCAAAACGGCGCTCAAGCCCCTCGGCGAGGAATACGGCAAGCTGCTGGACGAGGCGTATACGCAGGGGTGGATCGACGTCTACGAAACGCCGGGCAAGACCAGCGGCGCGTTCTGCGCCGGCATCTACGGCACGCACCCATATGTGCTGCTCAACTATCAGGGCAAGATGGACGATGCGTTTACGCTCGGCCACGAGCTCGGCCACGCGATGCACTCGCACTACTCCGATACCGCGCAGCCGTTTGAAACCTCGCATTACCGCATTCTCGCGGCGGAGGTTGCGTCTACGGTGAACGAGACGCTGATGACGCACTACCTGCTGGCAAACGAACAAGACCGCACGAAGCGCGCGTATTACATCACGCAGTTTCTGGAGTCGTTCCGCACAACATGCTTCCGGCAGACGATGTTCGCTGAGTTTGAGCTCAAGGCACACCGCATGGCGCAGAGCGGCGAACCGCTCACGGTGGAGAGCCTCTCGGCCATGTACCGCGCGCTCAACGAGCTGTATTACGACGGCGCGCATGTGGACGACAACATCGCGCTCGAATGGATGCGCGTCCCGCATTTCTACAACGCTTTCTACGTCTACCAGTACGCCACGGGCCTCTGCTCCGCGGTGAAGCTTGCGGACGATATCCTGCACGGCGGCGCGGTGGAGCGCTATACGGACTTCCTCAAGAGCGGCGGCAGCGATTATCCGATCGAAGAGCTCAAGGCGGCGGGCGTGGACCTCACGAAAAAAGAGAGCATCCTCGCCTCGCTCGAGGTGTTCCGGCAGTATGTCGACGAGCTGGACGAGCTGCTGAAATAAAGATGAGATAAAGTGGATGAAATAAAAACCGACCAAACATCAAGTAAAAGGAGCGTCTTTTTATGGAGACCAAAGAGTACAGCGAAGCAGAAGCAAAGGCGTATATTTTAGGCTGCTTCCGCGAGCAGGGCGACTTTGCCGAGGTGGCGGACGACGCGCAGCTGGAGAAGATGGTAAGCGCGGTGATGGCGCACGACGCCGCGTTTATGAAGCAGACGGGCGCGGACGAGGGCGAGGTGTACGACGACGACGCGGCCTACGATTACATGTACGAGAAGATGACCGCGCAGTTTCCGGACTTCAAAACCTACATGCTCCGCCTCGTCGAGGACTACATGGACTACAGCGAGCGCTATCTCGACAGCCTTGGTCTGATCGACTGGGAGTAAGAAAAATATGTAAAACCGACGAAAAAACGCCGCAAAGCAGCGGCGTTTTTTCGATTTGAGATTGAGATTGCCGCGCCGGTCATGGTAAAATATGCCTGATCGACCGGCGGGATGCCGACTCTTTTTTTACGGAGGCGGCCGCCGTGCCGCAAAAATGATTTCCAAACTGAACGATTGCGCAGAACACGGATAAAAATTAATATCGATAAATCAAGATCGATTGTTCCATTTTGGAGATAAACGCAGTATAATAGGCAAGTCTATTCTTGTGTTGGAATCGGAAAGGAGACCCTATGTACCGAATCGTAACGAAGCGGGCGCTGCATGAAACGGTCACGCTCATGGAGGTAGAAGCCCCGTATATCGCGAAAAAAGCGAAGCCGGGACAGTTCGTCATCCTGCGCGTGGACGAAAACGGCGAGCGCATTCCGCTGACCGTCGCGGGGACGGACCCTGCGCGCGGCACGGTGACCATCATCTACCAGAAGGTGGGGTACACCACGCGCCGCATGGACTGTCTGAACGAAGGCGACGCGTTTATCGATTTTGTCGGGCCACTCGGCACGGCGAGCCATCTCGACGGCATAAAGAAGGTTGCGGTCATCGGCGGCGGCTTGGGCGTCGCCATCGCGTATCCGCAGGCGAAGGCCCTGCACGATATGGGCGCTGAGGTGGACGTGATCGTGGGCTTCCGCAACACCGATCTCATGATTCTGGTCGACGAGCTCAAGGCCGCGAGCACGAATCTGTATGTGATGACGGACGACGGCAGCAACGGACACAAGGGATTCGTCACCACCGCGCTGGAAGAACAGCTCAACGCGGGCAAAGAATACGATCATGTGATCGCCATCGGCCCGCTGGTGATGATGCGCGCGGTCGTCAACCTGACGAAACCCCGCAATATACCGACCGTCATCTCCATGAACCCGATCATGGTGGACGGCACGGGCATGTGCGGCAGCTGCCGCGTCACCGTCGGCGGCGAGACGAAGTTTGGCTGCGTGGACGGGCCGGACTTCGATGGATTTGAGGTGGACTGGGACGAGGCCATCGCCCGCGGCAGGATGTACCGCAAGGAGGAGGCCGTGAGCATGGAGCGCAAGGCCTGCAACCTGCTGGATGTGGACTTGCAGACCAAGCGGGGAGGGAACTGACATGCCGAATATGAGAATGACGAAGCTGCCCGCGCGCGAGCAGGATCCGAATATCCGCAACTGTAACTTCGAAGAGGTGTCCCTGGGTTACGACGAAGCAATGGCCATCGACGAGGCGACCCGCTGCCTCAACTGCAAAACGCAGCCGTGCGTCGCCGGATGCCCCGTCAACGTGCACATTCCGGAGTTTATCCAACTCGTGATACAGGGAAAACATATGGAAGCCAACGATGCCATCCGCGTCACCAACGCGCTGCCCGCCGTGTGCGGCCGCGTCTGCCCACAGGAGACGCAGTGTGAGGAACGCTGCGTGCGCGGCATCAAGGGCGAACCCGTCGGCATCGGCCGGCTGGAGCGCTTCGTGGCGGACTACGCCATGGCGCACGGCATGGAGACCCCGAAACCCCTGCCGGACAACGGCAAGAAGGTCGCCATCGTCGGCGGCGGTCCCGCGGGGCTGACCTGCGCGGGAGACCTTCGTAAGCTCGGCTACGGGGTGACGATCTTCGAGGCGCTCCATACACCCGGTGGCGTGTTGGTCTACGGCATCCCCGAGTTTCGGCTGCCCAAGAAGTTGGTGCGGGACGAGATTCGCATCCTCGAGGACATGGGCGTGAAGATCGAGACCAACATGGTCGTCGGCCGCAGCATCACGCTCGACGAGCTGCTTGAGGAAGAGGGTTTCAGCGCGGTGTTCATCGGCAGCGGCGCGGGGCTTCCGCGCTTTCAGGGAATCCCCGGCGAGAACCTCAACGGCGTGTATTCGGCAAACGAGTTTTTAACGCGCATCAACCTGATGAAAGCATACACCTTCCCCGAAGCGGATACGCCCGTGCTGGTCGGCAAAAACGCGGCGGTCGTCGGCGGCGGCAATGTAGCCATGGACGCGGCGAGGAGCGCAAAGCGCATGGGTGCGGAAAACGTCTATGTCATCTACCGGCGCGGCGAAAAAGAGATGCCCGCCCGTGTGGAAGAGGTACACCACGCAAAGGAGGAAGGCATCATCTTCAAGATGCTGACCAACCCGACCGAGATCCTCGGGGACGAAAACGGCTATGTCAAGGCCATGACCTGCGTGGAGATGGAGCTTGGCGAGCCCGACGCGAGCGGACGCAGGCGCCCGATCGTCAAGGCGGGCAGCGAGCACACGATCGACGTGGACACCGTCGTGATCGCCATCGGCACCAGTCCCAACCCCGTGATCAAGAACACGACGCCCGGTCTCGCGACCGAAAAGTGGGGCGGCATCATCGTGGACGAATGCACGGGCAAGACCAGCCGCGAGCATGTCTACGCCGGCGGCGACACGGTGACCGGCGCCGCAACGGTCATTCTCGCGATGGGCGCGGGCAAAACCGCCGCGAAAGCCATCCACGAGGAATTAAGCAAGGGTTAACCTTCTTTTCTTATTAAGAAAAGAAGCAAAAGAATTCTCCTTTGATGTACAATAACATGTAGATCAAAGGAGTTTTTATTTAAACGCGATGAACATCAAAATTCCTGTCGAGCTGCTTCCGCTTACGGAGGCGTTCGAACAAGAGAATCTCAAAGGATACGCCGTCGGCGGGCTGGTGCGAAACGCGCTGTTACACCTGCCGCCGTCGGATATCGACGTGTGCTCGCGTCTCACGCCGGCCGAGGTTCTGGAGATTATGCCGAAATACGGCGTCCGCGTGATCGAAAAAGCGGCGGAGATGGGCACGGTCGAGCTGCACTTAAACGGCCTGATCGTCGAGCACACGACCTTCCGGCGGGAGGCATATGCCGACGGCGGCGAACATCGCCCGAGCATGGTCGCGTTCGGCGATAACCTGACGGACGACGCCTGGCGACGGGATTTCTCCGTCAACGCGCTGTACGCAAATCTTGCGACCGGCGAGGTGATCGACCCCACGGACGGCATCCCCGATCTGGAGCGGCGAATCATCCGCACCACGAGCGCGGAGCCGGACGACATCCTTCGCTCGGACGCGCTGCGGGTGCTGCGGCTGGTCCGCTTTGCCTGCGAGCTGGGGTTTTCGATCGATGAAAACACATGGGCCGCGGCGAAGCGAAACGCGCCGAAATTAAAGGACATCGCCGCCGAGCGCAGGCGGGAGGAATTCGTCAAGATTTTGCTGACCGACGCGCGCTATCCTTCGCTGGGACGGGACGAACTGCGCTCGCCGTTACGCGGGCTGCGCCTGCTGGACGAACTGGATGTCTGGGGCGTGCTTGTGCCGGAGTTCAGCCTCGCGCGCGGCATGGCGCAGCGGCCGGACCATCACCGCTACGACGTGCTGGAGCACAGCTTTCAGGTCTGCGCCGCTGCGCCCGCGACGGAGAAGCTGCGCCTTGCGGCGCTGCTGCACGACGTCGGCAAGCCGGACTGCAAGCGCGAAACGGGCGTGCAGTACGACCACGACAAATATGGCGAGCGGATTGCCAAACGCGTGCTGAGCGAGCTGCGGTTTTCAAACCGCATGGTCAACGAGGTGAGCGCGCTCGTCGGCGGGCATATGTACGACATCCAGCATCAGGCAAAACAGGACACCCTCCGCGTTCGCTTTGCGGCCTGGGGGCGGGAGCGCACGCTGGAGCAGATTTTGCTGCGGGAGGCGGATATCCGCGGCTGCGGATACGACACGGATTATGTGGCGAAGGATTGGCGCGCGCTCTATGAAACGATGCTTCAGGACGGCACGCCGTTTGGTCAGAACGAACTGAAGATCACGGGCGAGGAACTCATGGCCGCTTCCGGCCTGCCGGAAGGGAAAGAACTTGGCGATCTGAAGAAGAAACTGTTTCTGCATTGCGTGAAGCACCCAAAGGATAATAATTTTGCGAGACTGACGCAGCTGGCAAAGAAGAAGTAAGAAATTCTTTTGTTTCTTTTCTTTTTAAGAAAAGAAAAACGAATTGCTTCTTTTCAGAAAAGAAGAATCAGGTGTTCTTGTTTCTTTTCAGAAAAGAAAAGTAGAATTCGTTCTTCTCCCTCGAATTGACATTTCGGGGCGGGTACACGATAATGTATGAAGTAAATTTGGAGGCAAACGGCAATGGAAGAGGCAAAACGCCCGAAAAACTTCATCGAGGAGTTCATCGAAGAGGACATGCGCGCGAACGGACCGCGCGTGCAGACCCGGTTTCCGCCCGAACCGAACGGGTATCTGCACATCGGCCACGCGAAAGCGCTCGCCATCGACTTCGGCATGGCTGAGCGGTACGGCGGCGTCTGCAACCTGCGCTATGACGACACCAACCCGTCCAAGGAGGACGTGGAGTATGTCGACGCGATCCAGGCGGATATCCTCTGGCTCGGGTTCCGGTGGAACCAGATTTTGTTCGGCTCTTCCTATTTCGACCAGTGCTACGACCTTGCGGTCAAGCTCATTCAAAAGGGCGTCGCCTATGTCGACGAACTGACAAAGGACGAGATGCGCGCCTATCGCGGCACGCTGACGCAGCCGGGCAAAAACAGCCCGTACCGCGACCGCCCGGCCGAAGAAAGCCTCGATCTGTTCACGCGCATGCGCGCGGGCGAGTTTGCGGACGGAACCAAGACCCTCCGCGCCAAGATCGACATGGCCTCGCCGAATATCAACATGCGTGATCCCGCGCTGTACCGCATCAAGCACGTGCGCCATCATCAGACGGGGGACAAGTGGTGCATCTATCCGATGTACGACTTTGCGCATCCGATTCAGGACGCGATCGAGGGCGTGACGCACTCGCTCTGCTCGCTGGAATACGAGGCGCACCGCCCGCTGTACAACTGGGTCATCGACCAGTGCGAATTCGATCCCAAGCCGCGCCAGATCGAGTTTGCGCGGCTGAACATGACGGACACCATCATGAGTAAGCGCTATCTTCGCCGCCTCGTGGAGGAAGGGTTCGTCTCCGGCTGGGACGACCCGCGCATGCCCACGCTCTGCGGCATGCGGCGGCGCGGCTACACCGCGGTCGCGATTCGCGACTTTCTCGAGCGCGTCGGCGTCGCCAAGGCGGATTCCGTCGTGGATGTCGCCATGCTCGAACACTGCGTGCGCGAGGACCTCAACGAAACGGCGGCGCGCCGCATGGCGGTGCTCGATCCCGTGCTTGTGGAAATCGACAACTGGGACGAAGGCCGCGTTGAACAGATCGAGCTGGAAAACCACCCGAACCATCCCGAACTGGGTGCGCGCAAGGTGAAGCTCGGCAAGCGCGTCTATATCGAGCGGGACGACTTTGCGGAGGTGCCGCCGAGCAAGTTCTTCCGCCTCAAGCCGGACGGCGAAGTCCGCCTCAAGAGCGCGTATATCATCAAGTGCGTCGGCTGGGAAGCCAAAGACGACGGCACGATCACAAAGATACACTGCACCTACGACCCGACCAGCCACAGCGGCGAGGAAGCGCGCAAGGTCAAGGGCACGCTGCACTGGGTCAATGCGGACGACGCGGTCGCGGCGGAGCTCCGCCTCTACGACACGCTCATGAAGAGCGAGAGCGCCGAGCAGGAGGAAGAGGACGAGGAAACCGCGGTCGAGAAAGACTTCATTGACAGGCTGAATCCGGATTCGCTTGTGACGCTGCACGGATTCGTCGAACCCGCGCTGGACGGTGTTTCGGCAGGCGAGCGGTATCAGTTCATGCGCGAAGGATACTTCTGCGCCGACGTCGACGGCAAGCCCGGCGCGCCCGTCTTCAACCGCACGGTCGGCCTGAAAGACAGCTACAAAGCATAATTACCAATCAATTCTTTTGTTTACTTTTCTTTTAAGAAAAGTAAAGTTTGGAGAAAATCTTATGGTTCGAACCCGGTTTGCCCCGTCGCCGACGGGCTATATGCACCTCGGCAACCTGCGCAGCGCGCTGTATACCTATCTCTACGCCAAAAGGCACGACGGCAAGTTCATCCTCCGCATCGAGGACACCGACCAGAGCCGCTATGTCGAGGGCGCGGTGGACGTGATCTACAACACGCTCCGCGACATCGGCATGCTCTGGGACGAGGGCCCGGACGTCGGCGGCGGCTACGGCCCGTATGTGCAGAGCGAGCGAAAAGCGATGTACAAACCCTACGCCGAGCAGCTCGTGAAAGCGGGCAAGGCGTACTATTGCTTCTGCACGAACGAGGAGCTCGACGCGCGGCGCGAGGCGTCCTCTGCAAAGGGCGAGGTCTGGAAATACGACAAACACTGCCTTCATCTTTCGCCGGAAGAGGTGCAAAAACGCATTGCGGCGGGCGAACCGCACGTGATCCGCCAGAACATTCCGCGTAGCGGAGAGGCGTCGTTTGACGACGTGATCTACGGCCATATCGCCGTGGACTGCGCGGAGCTGGACGACATGGTGCTCATCAAGGCGGACGGGATGCCGACCTATAACTTTGCCAACGTGATCGACGACCACACCATGGCGATCACCCACGTGATGCGCGGCAACGAATATCTCGCCAGCACGCCGAAATACAATCTGCTCTACGAGGCGTTTGGCTGGGAGAAGCCGGTCTACATCCACATGACGCCCATCATGCGCGACGCGAGCCACAAGCTCAGCAAGCGCGACGGCGACGCGTATTATGAAGATTACCTGAAAAAAGGATATCTCAAGGAAGCGATCGTCAACTACGTGGCGCTGCTGGGCTGGAATCCCGGCGACGAGCGCGAGTTTTTCACGCTGGACGAGCTGAAAGAAGCGTTCGACGTAACGGGTATGGCCAAATCGCCCGCGATTTTCGACGTGAACAAGCTCACCTGGATGAATGCGGAGTATGTGCGCAGGCTCTCGCCGGAGGAATTCACGCGTCATGCCTTGCCGTATTATGAGCAGGCGGGCGTGGCCGGTATGAACAGGGACATCCTCTGCCGCATCCTCCAGCCGCGCACGGAGATTTTCACGCAGATTCCGGAGGTGGTGGATTTCTTGACCGCTTTGCCGGACTACGACGCGGAGCTTTTTACCAACAAAAAGAGCAAGACGGACGCCGTCGTCTCCGCCGGGGTGCTGGATTTCGTGATTCCCGCGCTGACCGCGCTGCCGGAATGGACGGAAACAGCTCTTCACGAGACGCTGCTCGGCATGGCGGAAGCGCGCGGCATGAAGAACGGAACGCTGCTCTGGCCGGTACGGATTGCGCTTGCGGGCAAGATGGTTACGCCCGGCGGCGCGATCGAGATCGCCGCGCTGCTCGGTCGGGAAGAATCCCTGAGAAGACTCAATTTCGGCAGAAGCAAATTATAACTTTCTTTCTTTACAAAGAAAGAAACAAAGAAATGATCACGAAAATTCTTTTGTTTTACTTTTCTTTTAAGAAAAGTAAAGGAGGTACCCTTTTATGAAACTTGGAGTGATCGGCCTGCCGAACGTCGGCAAGAGCACGCTCTTTAACGCCATCACGCAGGCGGGCGCGCAGGCTGCGAACTACCCGTTCTGCACGATCGAACCCAACGTCGGCGTGGTCGCCGTGCCGGACGAGCGGCTGGATGTGCTGGCGAAGATGTACAACCCCGAAAAATACACGCCCACCACCATCGAGTTTGTGGACATCGCGGGCCTCGTGCGCGGCGCGAGCCGGGGCGAGGGCCTCGGCAACAAGTTCCTCTCGCATATCCGCGAGGTGGATGCGGTGGTGCACGTCGTCCGCTGCTTTGAGGACGAAAACGTGGTTCATGTGGACGGTGGCGTGGACCCCGCGCGGGACGTGGAGACCATCTCGCTCGAACTGATCTTTGCGGACATGGAGACGGTGGAAAAACGGCTCGACCGCGCGAGAAAGCTGCAAAAGACCGGCGATAAAAAGGTGCTTGCGGAAATCGAACTGCTCGAGCGCATCCAGCAGGCGCTTGAGGGCGGCAAACCCGCGCGCAGCCTCGACCTCTCCGAAGAGGAAGCGGAGACGCTTCGCGGATTTTTCCTGCTGACCAGCAAGCCCGTGATCTATGTCGCAAACGTGAGCGAGGGCGAAATCGGCGCCGAGCCGAGCGCGCACGTCAGGGTGCTGTATGAAATTGCCAAAGCCGAAAAGGCGGAGGCGCTGACCATCTGCTGCAAGCTCGAGGAGGAGATTGCCGAGCTGGACCCGGCGGAAAAGGGCGCGTTTCTGGCCGAGCTGGGCATCAAGGAATCCGGCCTCGACCAGCTTGTCAAGGCCTGCTATCGCCTGCTGGGGCTGATCAGCTATCTTACGGCGGGGCCGAAGGAAGTCCGCGCCTGGACGATTCTGCGCGGCACGAAGGCGCCGCAGGCGGCGGGCAAGATCCACACCGACTTTGAAAAGGGCTTCATCCGCGCGGAGATCGTTCCGTTTGCAACGCTGGCGGAGCTCGGCTCCATGGCCGCCTGCAAGGAGAAGGGTCTCGTGCGCAGCGAGGGCAAGGACTACGTCATGCAGGACGGGGACGTGACGCTGTTCCGATTCAATGTGTAAAACAAATCGCAACGCAAACAAAGGGAGCCGCGCATTTGCGCGGCTCCCTTTGTTTGTGAATCAACTGGTTTCCAGACGGGCTTAGCTCACTCGCCCTTCATGTCGATGACGTTCGCCTTTTTGTCCAGCACTTCCATGCTCAGCAGCACGGACTCGCCGATGGCGGCGTCGATGTCGTCGTCGGTCACGCCGAGCGGCAGGCAGGCCTCCTCTTTGTCGATAAAGAGGGTTCTCGTCTGCATCTTGACGAATTTCGTCATCATGAGCCCGCCCTCGGTACCTTTGGAGCGATGCTGTTTTTCAATCTGTTTCGCGCTCATGGCAAACAGAAAATCCGGAATCGTGACGATCTTCTTGTCTGGCACGCCCATGTATCGGTTCATGATGGCGATCATCTCTTTCCAGTTGAGGTTAAACCAGCCGATGGGGTAGGCGTTGCCACCGCGCCCGCGCTCCAGCGCGCCTGCGAACGCCTGACCGACCTGACGCACGGTGACCATGGTGGTCCCGCCGCGCGGGTAGAGGATTGCGCCCTTCATACCTTGCAGCATTTCGACGAGGAACACCCAGACGGGCTTTCTGCCCTTCTGCGTGCCGAAGATATACGGCAGTTCGAGCACGGACACGTCGAACGTTTCGTCCGCAAACGAGAGCGCCATGGTTTCCTGATCGATGCGGCTGCGGATATAGGGATGCCACTTTGTCAGCTACAGCTGCGGCCATTTTTTGGCGAAGTAGGAAAAATAGGACCCCGCGATGACCGCGTGCTTCACACCGCTCGCCTTTGCAAGGCGCAGCAGGCGCTCCAGCGGCGTGATGTTGTACTTTTTGAAGAAGTCGTAGATGGGCGCGGGGCCCTCGATGCGTTCGTCCACGCCTGCGGCGAAGACGAAGCCGTCCACGCCCGCAAATTGCTCCCGGAGCTCCTCGTCGCTCATATCGTTGCTGTTTTTCAGCGTCAGCGTCATTTCCGGTGGCAGGAGCGCGCCTTCGGGAAGCGGCGGCAGCGCGATGGAATGCACGCTGTGTCCGCGCGAAATCAGCTCGCGCGCGGCCTGGCTGCCCAATAAACCCGTTCCGCCGATCATGAGTATTTTCATATCGACACCTCCTGTGTTGATTTCTCTTCCTATTTTATCAGAAAACCGCCGTTTGTCAGCGAGTTTATTACACGCGGCCTGCGGAACGCGCGGGGGCATGCGCCAATTCGGCTCTGGCAGGCTTGCCGCAAAACATGATACAATACCGTTGATCGAGTGTGACGGCGAAAAGGAAGGTGCGGCGTGAAGAAACAGGACTGGTTTATCGTCGGAGGCGCGCTGCTGCTCGCGCTGATTGTGTTTTTCGCCGCGCGCCTGATCACGCCGAATCCCTCCGGCGCGACGGTCACCGTCTACGTTCAGGGAGAAGTCTACGCCAAGGTCGGCGCGGACGACTATCAGACCATCACGATCGATCAGGGCGACGGAAAAGTCAACGTCGTCGTGATCGACGAAAGCGGCGTGCGAATGGAATCCTCCAGCTGCAAAAACCAAATCTGCGTGCACCACGGCGTCATCGACCCGCACGACACGGACGAACTCCTGCTCGACAACTGGATCATCTGCCTGCCAAACGGCGTGGCGATCGAGGTGACGGGCGCGGGAGAAGAGCCGTGAACCGGCGCTGGGGCGCGTCCGCCGTCGCCACACTCGGCCTGCTCGCCGCCGTGGCGCTCGTGCTCGGCTATGTGGAATATCTGCTGCCGGTCACGGGCATTCCGGGCGTCAAGCTCGGGCTTGCCAACACGGTGCTGCTCTATGCGCTGTATTTGCTGGACGTGCCGAGCGCGATTTTGCTGATGTTTCTCAAGGTGGGCATCGGCGGCCTGCTCTTCGGCGGCCCGGCCGTCATGCTCTATAGCTTCGCCGGCGGCGTGCTGAGCCTCGTCGTCATGATCTTTGCGCGGAGGCTCAGAGGCGTAAGCGTCGTTGGCGTAAGCGTGCTCGGCGCGGTGGCGCACAACCTTGCGCAGATGGCGATCGCCTGCTTTATCGTGGGCACGCGCGCCATCCTTGCATACCTGCCCGTGCTGCTCGTGGCCGCGGTCGTGACCGGTACGCTGACGGGCCTCATCGCGCGCTATACCTTCAAGGGCCTGAACCCCAGGGCGGTGCACGGCGCGGGAAGCGGAAAGCCGCCCGCCGCGGAAGACGGCGCGAAAAAGCGGGCGGAGACTTGCGAAACGCACAAAAACATGGAATAATGCCTACAGGCAAAAACGATATGCTGCGCGCGGCGTCCGCGCCAAACGGGAGAACGAAACGGACAAGCGATTGACAAAGCTCAAATTCCTTGCGCTGAGCGCGCTGATGCTGGCTCAGGCGCTGCTCTTTGGCGGCTGCGCGGCAAACGCCGCGCCGAAGCGCTACGACCAGGTGTTTCTGGACGTATTCGACACCGTGACCACGGTGATCCTCTATGACACGGACGAGCAGCGCGCCAACGCGCGCATGGACGAGCTGCACGCGCTGCTCGTGGAGTATCACCGCCTTTACGACATCTATCATGCCTACGAGGGGGTCAATAACCTCTATACCGTGAACGAAAACGCGGGCGTCGCGCCCGTGAAGGTGGACGAAAGGATACTCGATCTGGTCGAGTATGCCAAAGAGATGGATGCGCTCACGGGCGGCAGGATGAATGTCGCCATGGGCGGCGTGCTCGCCATCTGGCAGAGCTACCGCGACGCAGGGCTGGACGATCCCGACCACGCCGTGCTGCCCCCGATGGAAGCGCTGCAGGCGGCGGGCGAACACACGGACATCGACGCCGTGGTGATCGACCGCGCGGCGGGCACGCTGTATCTGTCCGATCCGGAGACGCGGCTCGACGTCGGCGCCGTGGCGAAAGGCTACGCCGTCGAGAAGGCTGTCGAGGCGATGAAGGCGGAGGGCGTGAGCGCCATGCTCCTCAGCGTCGGCGGCAACGTCTGTTCCATCGGCGTCCGGCCGGACGGCTCGGGCTGGAAGGTCGCCGTGCGCGATCCTTATTCCGACGGGAATCTCTGCGTCACGCAGGTGAGCGGACAGAGCGTGGTGACGAGCGGCACCTATGAGCGGTACTACACCGTGGACGGCAAGCGCTATCATCACATCGTCGATCCGGAAACGCTGATGCCTTCGACACGGTACGATTCCGTGACGGTGATCGCCGAAGAGTCCGCCCTCGCGGACGCGCTGACGACGGGGCTGTTCTGCATGCCGATTGAGGAAGGGCTTTCCCTGGTGGGCGCTCTTCCCGGCGTGGAGGCGCTCTGGGTGCTGCAGGACGGCACCGAGCGGCAGAGCGACGGATTCGCGGCGTATCTGGCGCAGTGAGGGGACGGCCGGAGACCGGAGCAGGTCCGCGGCGCGTCCGGCAACATGGAAGCGAACAAACGCAAGGTTACGATAGAAAGGCACACGAAAGGGGCGACATAGCATGTATTGCACGCGCAAAGTAAACGAAGATATCCACTGGGTTGGCGGAAACGACCGGCGCCTCGCCATGTTTGAGGGCGTCTATTCCATTCCGGACGGCGTATCCTACAACTCCTATCTGATACTGGACGAGAAGACCATCCTCTTCGATACGGTGGACAGAGCCGTCGGCAAGGTGTTTTTTGAAAACGTGGCGCATGTGCTGGGCGGCCGCAAGCTGGATTATGTGGTCGTGCACCACATGGAGCCGGACCACTCGGCCACGCTGATGGACCTACTGTGCCGCTACACGGACACGAAGATCGTCTGCACGAAGAAGACCAGCGAGATGATCCAGCAGTTTTTTGCGGAGGACGTGACGGACCGGGCGATCGTCGTCAAGGAAAACGACACGCTCTCGACGGGGAAACACGAGTTTCAGTTCATCATGGCGCCCATGGTGCATTGGCCGGAGGTCATGTTCACCTACGACAAGACCGACAAGGTGCTCTTTTCGGCGGATGCGTTCGGCACCTTCAACGCGCTCAACGGCGCGCTGTTTGCCGACGAGCTGGACTTTTACCATACGCTCGTGGGCGAGGCGCGGCGCTATTATGCCAACATCATCGGCAAATACGGCCCGCAGGTGCAGTCCGCACTCAAAAAAATCGCAAAGTTCGACATCAAGACCATCTGCCCGCTGCACGGGCCGGTGCACCGCCGGGATTTTGCCGCGTATATCGACAAATACCATCGCTGGAGCAGCTATGAGCCCGAGGAGACGGGCGTCATGCTCGCCTACGCCTCCATCTACGGCAATACGGAGAACGCCGCGGAAATCCTCGCCAGCCGCCTGCGCGAGCTGGGCGTGAAGGTGGAGGTGTTCGACGTGTCCGTGGTGCCGATGTCCGAGATCGTCGCGGCGGCGTTTCGATACAGCCACCTCGTCTTTGCCGCAACCACCTATAACGCGGGCGTGTTCATCACGATGGAGGACCTCATCCACGACCTTGCGCTGCACAACATTCAAAACCGCACGCTCGCGTTCATCGAAAACGGTTCCTGGGCGCCGGTGAGCGGAAAACTCATGCGCGAAACGCTTGAACCGCTCAAGGACATGGTCGTGCTGGAGCAGACGGTGAGCCTGCGCTCTTCGCTGAAGGAAGAGCAGATGAGCGAGATCGACGCGCTGGCAAAGGCCATCGCGGACACGATGACGCTGCCGAAGAACGCGGACGTCCCCACGGGCGACATCGACAACGCCACGCTCTTTGCCATCAGCTACGGCCTGTTTGTGCTCACCGCAAAGGACGGGGAAAAGGACAACGGCTGCATCATCAACACGGTCATACAGGCGACGAGCACGCCGCTTCGGGTGACGTTTACGGTCAACAAGAGCAACCTCACGCACGACATGCTGCTCAAGACCGGCATCTTCAACCTCTCGATTCTCACCGAGAGCTCTACGTTCGATCTCTATCAGCGCTTTGGCATCCAGAGCGGACGGGAAACGGACAAATTTGCGGACTTCACCGCTTATGCGCGCAGCGTCAACGGCGTGACCTACGTGACCGAGGGGGTCAACGCGCTGCTCAGCGGCAAGGTGATCGACACGCTGGACTGCGGGACGCACACGTTGTTTCTCGCCGATCTCACGGAGGCGCGCAAGCTCTCCAAAGAACCCTCCGTGACCTACGAATATTATCGCCGGAACATCAAGCCGAAACCCAGCGCCGAGGCGCAGAAGAAAAAGGGCTGGCTTTGCACGGTCTGCGGCTATATCTACGAGGGCGAAGTGCTGCCGCCGGACTACATCTGCCCCGTGTGCAAGCACGGTGCGGAGGTGTTCGTGCCGCTCGACTCCATTGCCGAGGACAAAAAGCCCGAACCGGAACAGAAACCCGAGGCGGAACCAAAGCCTCAACCGGAGCAGAAACCGGAGCCGGTGCAGAAAGCCGAACCGTCGAAGAAAAAGCGTTGGCTCTGCACGGTCTGCGGCTATATCTACGAGGGCGAGGAACTGCCGCCGGACTATATCTGCCCCGTGTGCCACAATGGCGCGGAGGTGTTTGTGCCGATCGACGAGGATGGGAATCCCATCCCGACGGAACAATAAAATTTCAATACAACGCAAACAGCGCACAGTCGAAAGGCTGTGCGCCCATTTTTGTAAAACACTTTTTTCAATGTATGCAGCATTTTGGTCAGTTGATTCGTATTCTTGGCGAAAGGAGGCGGCAATGGAAGAAAACGGGTATCTCGATCAACAGCACATTGTCCGAATCGTCGAAACATACTCCGATACGCTGCTGAGAATCGCGCTCAACCGGGTGCGGAGCATGGCGGAGGCCGAGGACATTGTACAGGCCGTCTACCTGCGGCTCATGACGAACCGTCCGCGGCTGAAGTCGGCCGAACACGAGCGCGCGTGGCTCATCCGCACGGCGATCAATCTTTGCCTCGACTACAACAAATCCGCCAGCCGCCGAACCAGCGTTCTGCTGGACGAACGCGATGCATCTGCGCCGGAACGGGAGGCGAGCGGCGTGCTCGAGGCCGTATGGCGTCTGCCGGAGCGGGACCGCTATGTCGTTTATTTATACTACTTTGAAGATTGTTCGGTAAAAGAGATCGCCGCCCTGCTTCACGAGCAAACGGGAACGATTACATCCCGTCTGTCCCGCGCGCGCAAAAAACTCAAACCGCTGCTGAAAGGAGACGACTATGGAACCGTATAAAGCCGCGTTTGCCGGCGTACATGCATCCGCGGACTTTAAGCGCCGCATGATCGGCATGATGCTGGCACAAAACGAACCGCACGCAGACCGCGTGTCCCGGCAGGTAAATTCCTGCGGGATGTCCGCAAAACGCAGAGCGTTGATCATCGCGATTGCCGCCGTTTTACTGCTGCTTTCGGCTTGCGCCGCCTACGCCGTCTACTGGAGCAGCGTGCAGCTGGCAAAACAGGACGCGGCGGCGAAGATCGAGATTCCGGAGGACACACTGCAGCGGGAGGCGGAAGCATATGCGGACGCCGATGTGCGGGCGACCACCCTGACCGCGCAGCTCTCCGGCGGCGCGACCGTTGGAGACGTGACCGTTCAACTGGTGGCGGTCGATGTGGATCAATATGAGGACGGCGCGGAGTATCTGTTCTATTTTTCCTTGCAAAGCGACAGCGTCGGCTTCATCACGAGTTTCGAGCCGGAGTGGCTGAAAGACGATCAAGCGGCGCGGGATCGCCTCACGCAGTATGACACGTTTTGCGAAATCGGTATCGATGCGCGGGATTTTGTTTTGACCATCGACGGGCAGGCATTCCAGCCCTATGCAAAGCCGGACTACAACGGAATCAAACAGCCTACGACCGGCTGGAACGCGGCGACGGAGGACACTTCATGGACGTCGAGCTTTCTGCTTCGTCAAAATCCCGTTCCCATTACGCAGGATTCGCAGATGGTTTTCTCCGGCACGCTCTACGCCTGCGACGCGGCGGGCGTGCGCACGGGAACGATCGGTTCGTTTTCGATTGATTTTGCCTATCGATATCCCGCCGAACAGGCGGAAGCCATCCGGCAGAACGCCATTACACGCTATCGGGAATTTCATCAGGCGACAAACGAAACCAGACTGGATTTGCTCGGGCAGCTGCCGGAAGCGGCGGTTCCGATCGGGTTGACACAGGACGACACAACGCTGACGGACGTTGCGGTGCTGGAAGACGGATTGCTGATTGGCACGACGCGAAATCTGCTTTGGCCGGAACCGGAAAGTACCCGGCGAACCTGGCTACGATTCTACCTTGACGGTTACATGATGAGCCCCGAAACAATGGATCAGAGCTGGGATCTGGATACCTCCCAACAGCCGAACGAGGCGGGGGAATATCCGAGCAGGTCGACCACCTCTTTGCTCAGGATCCCGTTTTACCGGCACGCGCAGGATATGCCGGAAGACATATTGGTCTATGTGACGCAGAGGCACGAGTATTACAGCGACACCACCAAAAGCGTGGTGGTGGATTCATCGATTCGCCCGCTCGATCTGATATTTTACGTCAACAGGGTCACCGGCGCGGTAACGCTGCCGCGGGACGATGCGGAAAAAGAGAGCTGGATTACAAAACAGAAATCGCTCGCATCCGACGGGCGCAACGATTCGCGGGACTATATCATCCATCAAGCACAGACGATCGGAGATATGACGGTGGTGTTGGAACGGATGCAATTCTTTCCCGAAAGCAAGACGATCCTGCTCCACGCATTTATTCCGGTGATCGATTGCGAAGTGATGCCATGGGAGATGGATCCCGCGGTATCGATCGACGGCGTCGCGCTGCAGCCTCCGCCGAGGGACACCTATGACCGAATGCTCGATCCGTCGACGCCCGCTCCGTTTCAAACGGATATCGACGAGTGGATCGATACCTATGGCCTGAACGCAAACCGGTTTTGCTGGTATGATTTCACGCTTGCCGCGCCGGAGAGCTTTTTCGACATGCCGGAGACATTTCGCTTGAATTTCACATGGGATGTGTATGACCTTGATCAAAACGGGGAAAGAACATTCAAAGGAACGTTCGTATTCGAGACAACAGTTCTGAAAAACGATTCGATCGCCTTTCAACCGGAAGATCAAGTCTATGAGATGCAGTGGAGACGATCCGTAATGGGCGAATACGGAATCGAAAACTAGGGTGTGTTTCTAAAAGCACGGCGGGACAGATCCGGCGCCCTTTTCGCCGGTTTTGTGTCGCCAAACCCTTAAAATAGCGCTGCTATTTGCCGCGGTTTTGCTCCTGAAACCGACAAAACATCCGCTCGGTCCGCCCTCGTCGCATGTTAGAAACACATCCGAATACCGGGCCGAATTGCAGTAAATCTGGCATATTCGTCTGGCATGATGCCCTTCCAACAAAAAACAGCGCGGCCGAAACCGCGCTGTTTGCCTGTAATGCGGTTTTGAATCTTTACTCGATCACTTCGATCGCGAGCGGGAACTTGCTCATATACTCGCAGCCGTCTTTTTGAATGAGGATCGGGTTTTCGTACCGGAAGCCGATGTTCTCGTCCGGGCAGGCGTACTGCATGGCGCAGATGAGCACCTCGTTTTCAACATACTCGTGATCCGGGTCCGTCCAGTAGGGGAAGGGGCCGTCGTGGCGGCCGATGCGCCATTCGTCGCCGAGCATGCCGATGCCGTGCTCAAAGCCGGGCACCATGAAGTCCGCAAATCCGCGCGACTCGGCGAAGTCCATCATTTCGGCGGCGAGCGACGCGGGGGACACGCCCGCGCGGTAGGTCTTGAGCGTGAGTGCCACCATGTCCACAAAGTTGTTCGCATGCCAGAGCTGGCGATCGCTCGCGGGGACGATCAGGTAGTTGTGGCTGTGATCGCCGCAGGCGAGCGCAAAGAGCGCGTGGATGTCCACCATCAGCGGCTCGCCCGCTTCAATCTTCTTTGTGGTGGCGGGGGTGCATGCGCCGCCCGCAAGGCCCGTGCGATATCCCGCGGCGATCTCGTTTCCGCCGGTGAAGGACCACTCAAACGTGCTGCCCGCCTTGCGCATGGCGTAACCCGCAAGGCCCGCGATCTCCGTCTCGGTCATGCCTTTCCAGCCGCCGTTTTGAATGGCGGCCAGCACGGCCTCATGCCCGATGTCCACGATGCGGGACGCCTCGCGAAAGCGGTTGATCGTGCCGATATCCTTGATCATCTGCAGACGGTCCACGATCGGGTGCGCGTTGACGAGCGTGCAGTCCGGCAGCGCGGCTTCGAACGCCTTGTATTCGTAATAAGTGAGGTACCCTTCCGGCAGATAGTTGCTCATGCCGGCTTCCACGCCGACGTGCCCGCCGTTCGGCAGATATTCCTTGATGAGATCGGAGATCTGCGTGATCTGGTCCTGACCGCCCATGGGCGCAAAGCCGAGCACGTGGTCCTCGTCCAGCCAGCTCTCGTCCGCCGCGCGCGCCGCGTCGATGACGAAGGTGAACGCCGTCGGCAATCCGTCCGCGGGAATCACGATAAAGCTGCGCCAGGGGAAGAACGCGTCCGTCGTCCAGCTCAGCGTGCGCAGGCGCGAGCCGAGATAGAGGTCGATTTTTTCTTCCGCCATCTTTGCCTGAATGGCCTTGATGCGGCCGGGAAAGTCGATGTAATACGGGCTGGTGTGATCAAACATGGCGCATTCCTCCTCAATACTCGGTTTCGATCGTGGCGATGATCTTGTTGAGCCGGTCGCTCAGCGAGGCGAGCTTGAGCGCCTTGACCATGTTGCCCTTGAGCTTGAGCAGGCCGCCCATCAGCGCGCGCTGCGAGCCGAGCTCCGCGCGGCTGATCTTGGCAAATACGTCGTAGTCGCCGGAGATGGCAAACTCCGCCTTGGGGCCGTCGCCTTCTCCTACCTGTACGCTGTCCACTTTTCCCTCTGCAAAGCCGACAAAGAAATAGTGGCTCTTGCCGTCCGGGCAGTTGGCGTAGACGTTGTTCAAGGAGGAGGTAAGGTTGTTCATCTTCTCCGGGGTGAGCTGCTCGCGCAGGCGCTTTTCCACCTCGGCGCGCCATTCTTCTGATAGATATTTGACCATGTGTACAGATATGCTCCTTTCAGATTTGATTGTTTAGCAGGGAGAGGCAGGGTCTCCCGATGTGCCGATTTGATGAGGATGATTTGCCGCGGTCAGGGCAAACGGCGGATGGACGCGGGTTATGATTGTTTGATGCCGTTTAAAATGAGCTCCATCGTGATGGGCAGATAGCGGCTTGTGTAGTCTTCCTCGCTGTTGACGTAGGTGTGGATGATAAAGTTTTTATAGATGGAGAAGAGCACCTCTGCAACCGCCGTCTCGTCCACGGCGCGGAACTCGCCCGTCTCGCGCCCATAGGCCAGCACGCGTTCGATCATGCGCACGGAGTCGCGGTTGATCTCCTCGTAGGGATCGACGGTCGGAAACATCGGAAAGATCGACGGGTCGCTGCGCAGCAGCGCGCAGAATTCCGTATCCCTGGCAAGGTAATACAGCGCGCTTTCGCACAGCGCGGTCATCCTGTCCATTGCGGTCGTCTTTTCGCTTACCGCCTGTTCCACGCCGGACTGCCAGCGTTTCATGACATAGCGCACGGTGCGTTCGTAGAGGTCGCGCTTGCTCGCGGCGTAGGCGTACATGGCGGTGTTCGTCATGCCCAGCTCGCCCGCGATGTCCTCCAGCGTGGATTTTTTGTAGCCGTAACGGGAAAATACCTTGAGCGCCGCGTCGAGGATGACCTGTTCGTCCAGCTTGTTTCGCATATTCGGTTTCCTTTTTTGATAGTAACAGTGTGTTGAGAAAAGAAGTATAAATTAATTATTTAACGAATGATTAAATTATAACATAAAATATTGCGAATGCAACCGGTTTTTGCGCAAGAAAAAACTCCCCTGAAGAAGGGGGAGTGTATGGAATGAAAGAGCGAAGACTTACCTGTTCGAGCGGGGGTGTGTGCTTTTTTCTTCTGCACGCCTGACCAGTTCGGCGTGATGCCCTTTTGAGTACTGGTATAAAACGGTAAGGATTCCCGCAATCATTGCAAGGATATACGCGTCCAGGATCAGATCCCAAAGCATATCTATATGCGGCATCCTGTAGAACAAACTCGATTCGCCGTCTTTTTCCCGCAGGATCGAATAGGTGAACAAACCTTGCCGATAGGTGTAGATTGCTCCGTTTTGTTCATCCATCTCGGTAAAGCCATAGGAACGTTCAAAGATCGACTCGTCGGTGATGGCAGTTTCGCCTATCAGGAACAAGTCTCCCTGCTCGGGTGCGCTGCGATCGAGATCATATACCGACTTGCCCATACCATGTAAAAAAGTCATCTGGTTATCTTCACTGATGTAAAGCTGTTCTTTTCCCTTGTGATCGCTCCGCGGCAAAACACGTATGGATTGATCGTCCGCGCATACATAGACCCCGCTTTCGAAAAGCAGATAAAGTCTTTGCTGATTGTCCACGGCAAAGGTATGGGGAAACAAATGTATATTCCCGCTGGCGTATAGCGGAATGAGCACGATGAGAGCAAAGGCACTCAAGATACCCAAAGGCAACAACTTATATAAAAAGCCAATTCGTGTTTTTCTGTTATCTACCATGCGCGGTATTTCTCCAAAAAGTTCGTCCATTCATCATACAGATTGAAAAGGGATTCTATCTCCATTGTATTTGCACGCCTGCATGTCCTTCAATGGGTAAAGCAGGCAAACCTGCTCTTCCGAGCAAATTGACAGCGATTTTCAACTTATCAGATTGGTCCTTAAAAGCACAAATTTCCCCACCAGCACAGTGGCCCTCTCCGATTGAACCACCGGTGCATTTGAAATTGAAGCAAATCCAACGATTGAAAGAGTAGGGATGCCGCCAAATCCACCATATGTTTTTACCAATCCGACATCACCGTCGGTGTCCATAACCAATCCTATATTGCCATTTAGTCCCCCGGCGGCGAATAGGGAAGCATTTCCGGAGACACCGATGCTGACAGTTCCCCTGTCAATAATATTACTTATGATTTCCGCACTTGATACGATATCATTGATAGGATTGATGATGTATCCATCCAAATAAAACTTAAGAATATCTTTTGCAATTCTATCGAATCCACTATCGCGATCAACCTTTTCAACGACTCTGAATGCAGGGGCTTTTACTGACGGAGTGGAATCAACTTGTTGATCATCCTTGACGAGCTTATCATAACTATCATCTTTTTGTCCATCTACCGATCCTAGCAGTTCCTGTTCTTTTTTGTCGAGCTGGGATAAGAACAGATTACGCTGCATATCGCTTATAAAAGGCAATTCGCGATTTTTTACCCCAATGCGCGCATTGGCTATATCCATCAATTCTGCAGAAACCCGATTGGCTTCTGTTTGCGTAAAACCATATTGAATATAGTTTTTCTGAAAAAAATTATGTGAATATCATAATTTCGCAAGTCATAAAAAAATGATAATAATTTCGTTCGTGAAGATTTCTTATAATTTTACGCACAGTCAGCATGCAAACAACGAACCCTTGAATATAAGAAAACTGACGATGTAATAAATCGCCAGTTTTGAAATCTATTGGAAGTTTGAATCATTGTGCGAAACGTTGAGATGCGATGCTAAGAACACCACATAAAAACGATAATATTACTCTATCGCATTCTCCGCCATGCTGCCGCAGCTCTTCCAGAATGCATCAGCGCGCCTGACCCATGCGTCGTAGCCCGCCTCGTCCGCGGGGTATTCCGCATAGAGCGCCTCGGCGCGCCCGCCGTTTTTCATGCCACTCAGCAGCGAGCGGATGGTGGAGATCCGTAACTGCCGCGAGAGCACGCCGCGGAACATTTTGAGCGCCATGGAGGCCATCTCGCCCGCCGAAAACGTCAGCGGTTCGCCGTTGCCAAGCGCGGCGAAAGTCTTTTCGCTGAAGATCACGTCGTTCTGAAAGAAGAAATCGTTCTCTTTTGCGCTGGTGGACATGGCGCCGATCAGCGTCGCAAGCTGTCCGGCGAACGCCTTGCCCTGCGCCTCGACATAGCGTTTGTTGACCGGCCAGAGGCGCGCGCGGGTGAGGTACCCGCCCTCGTCCAGCAGGCGGCCGACCACGTCCGCCGCGATTTCGAGCTGCACCATGCTCGCGGTCACGCCCTCGCCCGCGGAGGGCTTGGTCAGGCACGCCGCGTCGCCGGAGGCGAGAAACCCGTCCGCCACAAACGAGTACGGCGGCCGGCGGTAGGGCGTTGTGCCGCGTTCGATGCGCTTGAGCGTATAGCGCGGCAGCTTCACCGCCTTTTCAAACGCGGCGAAGACCTTCTCGCCCTCGTCGTAGGAGAAGTTGGCGCCTACGCCGAGGATTGCGCTGTCCGCGCTGCCTTCCGGCGCCTCCCAGGTTTTGTAATAGGTCCAGCCGCGCGTGCCGGAGACGTAATCCTTCGGATCGTGATAGACGACGTAGCGCAGCGTCACGTAGAATTTTTCCGTATCGTCGATTTCAAAGTTTTCCACGCCGTAGCTGTCCGGCAGTTTCCGCCGTGCAACGGACGGGATGCCCGAGCAGTCGGCGACGAGCTTCGCCTTTACCTCGCGCAGTTGGCCGTCCTGCTCATAGACCGCGCCCGCGATGCGCCCGTCTTCATAGAGAAAATCGATGAACGCCGCGTTGTGGCGAAACGCCGCGCCGGCTTCGCGCGCCCAGGCGTTCAGCCGCGCGATATAGCGGGGCATGTGCATGCCGACGACCGTGTTCTGCGTCTTCTTCGGATAGCGATTGAATGCGGAGAGCGTCTGTCCTCTGGAAAACTCGAAGGCGAAGTCGTCGTTCTGCTCCGGCAGAGGCAGGTGAAAGCGGGCGAAGTCGCTCTTTGCCACATGGAAGATGTCGAGCCGGCGGCCGAGGGTGTCGCGGGACAGCTTGTCGATGACGAGCACGCTGTGTCCCGCTTCGGCGAGCTTGCGCGCAAAATAGCTGCCCGCGGTCGCCGCGCCGACGATGAGGACGTCATATTGTTCCATATAAGCCTCCGAACTGTAGTGAAAAAGAACTGCGGCGCATTCCGCCGAAATTGTGTGGGATTTGTGGGTCACCTTGTAATCAACAGTATACCATAAAAAGAACCCCGCACCGAGATGCAGGGCTCCGAATGCCACGATTGTTTTGATGGGTATTTTATGGATACGCATGGCGGCGGAACGCGCCGGTTGATTCGGTTCGACCTGCCGTTGGGATATCACGTTTCCGGCAGGGTTTTGTTTGACTGGACATGCGGGGCGAGAATCCTGTCGATGATCCGGTAAAGCATGCGCGGCGCGAGGCGCGGGCTGATGCGGCCAAGGACGTCCATTGCGACGGCGTCGATGCCGAGCACGAGCCGGGTATGATTCTTCTCCATCCCGCATATGATTTTCTTTGCGACCTTCTGCGGCGTGAGCAACAGGAAGGCCAGCTGCTCGCGCAGCTGATTCACCGACGAAGCGACCGTCACATCCGAATTCTGAATGATATTCGTATTGATTCCGCCCGGAAAGACGGCCATCACCCGAACGCCGGACTTGCGCAGTTCGTGCTGCAATCCCTCCGTCAGCAAACGGACCGCCGCCTTCGACGCGCCGTATATGGTTTCCCCGGGCATCGGGGACAGCGCGCCGGCGCTCGACAGATTCACGATGTATGCGTCCGTCTGCCTGCGAAGGCAGGGCAAAAACGTCTTTGTCATATTCAGCGCGCCCTGAAAATTGACGCGCATCACTCTTTCGACGGTTGCGTAATCGATCTCTTCCACGTGTAAAAACGGATGGATGATGCCGGCGTTGTTGACCAGCGCATCCACCGCGCCGAACTGCTCGACGATTTGATGCGGCAGCGATTCTACCGCGGCCCTGTCCGTGATATCTGCGATGAAACCGAACGCGCGTGCTTCATACGCGCCTGCAAGCCGCAGTGTTTCCGCCAGCGCGCTTGAATTGATATCGACGCAGGCGACCTTTGCGCCATGCGCCAGCAGCTGTATCGCAAGTTCCCTGCCAACGCCGTTTCCGGCGCCCGTAACGACGACGACCTTGTCCTTCAGATTCATGAGACTTCTCCAATGGTATTGATTTTTTCTTGCAGTGCCAGTATAATTACAGTCTGTTTATATAGCAACCAACTGTTGATCTTGATACAGGCGGGAAAGAGACAGATCGTCTCGATCTGTTGACATCAGAACAAAGCGCAGGAATCTGTCGGGGGATAACATGAAAGAAAATCAACGCGTTCGGCTGACGAAACAGTTGCTTCGGGAGAGTCTGATCGATCTTTTGGCGGAAAAGAACATCCATAAAATCTCTGTCCGGGAGATCTGCGATCAGGCGCAGATCAACCGTACCACGTTTTATAAGTATTATGGAAGTCCGTATGATCTGCTGATCGACATCGAGAACGTCGTTCTTGCGCAGATCGAAGTCTGGCTGAGCGGCAAGGAAAACCAGACTGCGGACGATGTTCGGCAGCTGACGCAGATCCTCGCCTTTATGGATGAAAACCTTACTCTGTGCAGGCTGCTGATCAACAACACCATCGATTCCCGGTTTGCAGAACGCTTGCTGAAACTGCCGAACATTCAGCGGCTGCTTGGCGACCAGCTCGTCGGCGGATATCAGAGCGATGAGGTCGACTATATGTATCAGTTCGTCGTAAACGGCGGCTTTTTCATGATAAAGACCTGGATCAATAAAGACGTGCGGGAAGCGCCGGAGAAAATTGCGGCGTTATTGCTCCGTTCCGTTGGAAAGATTTTAGAATAGGCATTCATATACTCCGCGGTTTGAGTTTTTATCGACGCGGAATCAAAAACGAGCGGGAGAAATCCCCCTCAAATGAAATATCGTTTATTAAATAGAAGCGAAAAGAGCTCAGTCGTTATCCAGTGACCGTATCAGCGTCTGCGCGACGAGGCGTCCGGTCTGCCGCGCGTCCATTGCCTTCCAGTCTTCTTTTCCCC
>JAAYUE010000005.1 GCA_012517905.1 Clostridiales bacterium
GACCGTGGCGGTCACCTTCACGTCCCCGTCGTAGCAGTTGTATTCGAAGGCGTCCGTGCCGTTGTAGTCCTCGTATGGCGTATAGGTGATCTTCGTGCCGTCCGTCTCGATCGACCCGTGGCTCGGCGTAAGCAGGCCGCTGTCGCCGATGGTCACGCTGATCGACTCGTCTTCCGGATGCTCGTTGAACAGTCCGTTCATGTCGACGTCGCTGTCGTTGCCCAGCACGTAGATGTCTTTTGCGGTGTCCTCCGCCGTCGTCGCCGTATCGTCGGTCACCTCCGGCGCGTCGTTCACCTGCGAAACCGTGATGCTTGCTGTCGCCGTGTTGCTTTCCGCGCCCGCCGCATCCTCGATCGAATAGGTAAAGCTCACGGGACCGTTGTAGTTCGCGTCCGGCGTGACCAGCACGCTCAGATGATCGGCCGCAAGCTCGATGGTCGCGTTCGGATCTTCGCTCGTAACCGTTTTAATCCTGATGGATTCCGTCTCCGGGTTCGTCAACAGATCGGCGTCCGTGTCGTTTGCCAGCACATGGACGGCGGTCGTCTGGTCTTCCGGAATCGTGGCGGTATCGTCTTCCGCCACGGGCGTATCGTTGATGTTGTTGACGATCAGCACAAAGCTTGCCGTGCTCTTGAGTCCGTCCAGGTCGGCCGCGGTGATGGTCACCGTCGTCGTGCCGTTCCATTTAAGATACGGCGTCAGGTCGATGTTGCGGTCGTTACCGGTCAGCGTGTCGATGTGGATGCCGTTTCTGAGCAGTATGGTATTGCTGCTCTTGGCGGACAGCGTCACTTCGACGGGGTCTTCCCCGCCGGCGTAGGTCACGTTGTCCACATCCGTCACGGTGAACGGAATGTCACTCACCGAAGTGCCTTCAAAAATCGTGTAGACCGGATCGCCAAGATAGGTGATCACGGGCGCGTCGTTGACCGGCGTCACCGTGATGGAAACGGTAAACGTGTAGTCCGCGTCGCCATACGAGTCGTGAATCCGATACTGGAACGAATCCGGCTCGTTGCTGTCCTGCGCGGTCAGATAATAGATCGACTTTTTGTCCGTCGCGATGCGCGCCGTGCCGTGGCTCGGGCCGGACACGATGCCGGTGATTTCGATATAATCCGGCGTGGTGGCATAGTCCGCGTCGATATCGGCCAGCACGTCAAGCTGCTTTTCCACATCCTCCACGACCGTATACGATTTGTTGCCGTTGTCCGGCACGTCGTTTTCGGAAAGGACCGTCACCGTAAAGGTGCTGCTCGCGGTGAGCCCCTCCGAATCCTCCACCGTCAGCGTGATGCTGCCCGTGCCGAACTGGTCGGCTGCGGGAACGGCTTTCACGGTCCGCTCGGACCCCGTCGGGTCATCCTCCGGGTTGGTCACGAAGATGTTCGAAAGCGGGAAGAGCGTCGTGTTGTCGCTCGAAACCGTGATCTCGAGCATGTCGTCGCTGTCTTCTTCGTCCGTCACGGTAAATACGATTTCGCCCGTGCCGTCCGCCGCGTCTTCCTCGATGTCCGTCACGTCGTCAATCGCCGAAATCGTCGGCGCGTCGTTGACCGGCATCACCGTGACGACCACCGTCGCCGTAGACTGCGCGCCGGAGGCATCCCGCATCGTGTAGGTAAACGTATCGGTGTACTCTTCCGTATCGCTCAGGTTCGCGTTTGGCGCATAATGCAGCTCGTTGTTCACAATCGTCGCCGTGCCGTGCTGCGTCTGTCCGATGGAGAGCAACGTCAGCGTGTCCCCGCCGTTGCCGTCGAGAATATCCACGTCGTCGTTGCCGAGCACGTTATAGTCGCGATAGCTTGTCTCCAGGACCGAAAACGCGTCGTTCTGCGCACTCGGCAGGTCGTTGACCGCCGTGACCGTCAGCGTAAACGTATCCGTATCCGTACCGCCGTCGCCATCCGTCACCGTCACGGTAAACGTCGCCGTGCCGACCTTGTTGTCTTTGGGCGTTACGGTAAACGTGCAGGCGCCCGTTCCATCCGGCGTTACCGTCACCGTCGGCAGCAGCGCGCTGTTGTTGTGCGTCACGTTCACGCGAAGCGAACCGGCCGCGGTCTCCACATCGCTCACCGTAAAGGAGATGGCGGAGGTGGCCGTGTCTTCGGCCGTCGTGAGATTCGGCAGATCGTCCGGCGTGATCACCGGCAGGTCGTTGACGGACGTAACGGTAACGCTGATGGCAAAGCGCGCCGTCTCGCCGCTGCTGTCCTCCGCGGTGTAATAGAACACCTCCGGTTCGTCGGCAGGGCTGAACCAGTTCGCGTCCGGCGTGTAGGTGATGGTCTTGTCGCCGTCGTCGATTACGGCGGTGCCGTGCGCGGGCTCGTCCACCTCGGTGATGGTCACATCCTCAAGGTCGGGATTCGTCGTTTCGTCGATGTCGTCGTTTGCCGCGGCGTCGATCGTGACAGCGTGGTCTTCGAGCACGCTCGCCGTGTCGTCGCCGCCGCTCGGCGCGTCGTTGACAGGGTCGATGGTGACGCTCACCTGCGCGGTGTCGAGTTTTCCGTCGCGGTCCGAAATGGTGTATTGGAAGGTGTCGCTTCCGTTATAGTTTTCCGCGGGCGTATAGAGAATGCCGCCGTCCGATTTGACCGCCGTGCCATGCGCGGGCGACGTAATGCTCAAAATCGAGATTTTATCGCCGTAGACGGCGTCCTCGTCATGGTCGTTTTCCAGCACCAGGATCAAGGTCGGCGTGTCTTCGTCTATAGTGACGGCGTCGTCCGCCGCCACCGGCGGGTCGCCGTCCGGCTTGACGGTGATGAACACCGTAGCCGTGCCGATGTTGTTTTCAGTCTGCCCGTCGTCGGCTGCGATGACGAACGAATCTTCGCCGTTGTTATCGCTGGCCGGCATGTAGTCAAACGTACCGTCCTCATAGACGGTCACCGCGCCGTGCGCGGGATCGGTCATGTTGAAGAAGGTCACGTCGTCTCCGTCCGCGTCCGTGGCAAAGGCGCTTGCCGAAAGCAGCGTATCCTCCTTGACCGTCTGCCGCGGCACCGTAACGACCGGTGCGTCGTTGACGCTGACGATCTCAATGTCATAGGTCGCCGTCGTCGTGAGCAGCCCGTCGCTGACCTGGAAGCGCACAGGGACCGTGCCGTGCGCATTGCGCTCCGGCGTGACCGTGATGGTCTTATAGCCCGCCGCGTCCGTCGTCAGCGCGATCTGCGAGGTCTTCACGAGCGACTCGTCCAGCGAAGTGATCCGGATGATGAGCGCGCTCACCGCGCTCTCAGCGTCCGCAACGACGAAATGGAACGCCTTTGTCGTGTCCTCGTCCATCGTCCAGTCGCCCGGGTTGGAGCTGTGCTTGGCGATCGTCGGCGCGTCGTTGACGGGTCGGATCGTGATGCGCACCGTCGCGTTCGCCGTGCCGCCGTTGCCGTCGGACACCGTATAGGTGAACGAATCCGACCCGTAATAGTCTTCGTCTGGTGTATAGAGGACCTTTGTGCCGCTGATGTCCGCCGTACCGTGGGCAGGCGTGGATACGCTGTCGATGGTGAGCGTGTCGCCCTCGGGATCGGTGTCGTTTGCCAGTACGCTGATTTCGGGCGTCGCATCCTCGTCGATGGTGATCGCATCGTCCTTGGCGCGCGGCGGATCGTTGACGGGGTTGACGGTGAGGACCACGTTCGCGCTGGCCGTTGCGCCCGCGCGGTCCATAACGGTGTAGGTGAATGTCACATCGCCGTTATAGTCGCCTTCCGCGCTGACGAGCACGCTGCCGCCGCCGATGTTCATGACGGTGCCGTTTTCAACGTCCGTAATCAGGACGATCTTCGGCTTTCCGTCCTCCACATCGGAGTCGTTGTCCAAAAGGTCGATCGTCTTTCTGGTCACCGGCGGGGTCGATTCCGCACCGGTGGAGACGACCTCGTCCACGCTCGCCGCGTCGTCCGCCGCGATCGGAATATCGTTGACCGGAATCACGTTGAGTTCAAACGCGCCCTCCGCGCTCAGTTCGCCATCGCTCACGCTGACGTCGATCTTTACGGTGCCGTAAGCGTTTTCTTCCGGCACGATATGGATTTGCATCTCATCGCCGGACACCTGCGAAATGCTGATATTTCCATCCTTCACGATCGACTGGTCGCTCGAGGTCAGCGTATAGTGCTCGCTGTCGCTCAGATCGTTGTCCACGTCGACGACGGTCATCGGGACGTTTTTCGCCGTGTCCTTCAGCGTCGCCTGATAGTAATCCAGGCTGGTGATCTCCGGCTGGTCGTTGATGGGTTCGACGATGATGGTCACCATCGCGCGGCTATACAGCGCGGCCTCCGTCTGGTCGGTGATCGTGACATAGAACACGTCCGTGCCAAAGAAATCCTTCTCGGGTACGTAGGAAATGGTGTGGTTTACGCGGATGCTCGCCGTGCCGTGCTGCGGCGCGTCGTCCGGCGCAATGCTTTCAACGGTGCTGTCGCCGTCCGCTTCGCTGTCCGATCCGGGCGAGGCGAAGCAAACGCAGGAATCTTCGTAGATGGTTTTCGATACGGCGTTCACCACCGGCGCGTCGTCCACGGGCGTCACGGTCAGATCGATCGTCCGCTCGTCATACGACATGCCGTCGCTCACGCCGACGACGATCTCCCCCGTGCCGTTGACGTTTTCCGCCGTGTGCAGGGTCACGCTTGCGCCGGTTTCCGTGCGGGACACGGTATACCAGGACTGGAACGGAATCGGCGCCGCGGTTTCCGCGTTCTGGGTATAGGCATAGAAGTAGAGATCGCCCGTGGCGCAGTCGGGATCATGGAAGGTGACGTCAAAAGTGACCCCTTCGCTCGCATCTTCGTCCACCGTAACCGAGGTCGGCGCGCTGTCGATCACCGGAAGGTCGTTGACCGGGTAGACGTGCAGCCAGATGGTGCCCGTGTCCTGTTCGCCGCCGCCGACCTGTTCCACGGTGTAGGTGATGTTCGCATAGCCGTTCTGGTCCGGCGCGGGCGTGAAGGTGACGGTATTGTTGTCCACAACGTCAAACGTACCGAGCGACGTCGTGTCGTTGACCGTCAGCGTATACTCTACGTTGTTGGGGTTGCTCACGGAGATGTCGAAGTCGAACGCCGCCGCATCCTCATAGCAGGTGACCGTGCGTCCGTAGGTATACAGAGAGCTGATGAACTCTTCTCCGATATATACCGTCGTGACGTCCGAGCGCGTGTCGTCGCCGTCCGTCTCGCGGTCGATGATGCGATAGGTAAACGAATCCGCCCCGTTGCTCTCGCCGGAGACCTCGGCGCGCGTATAGGTGATCCTGCCGTCGGTTTCGATCACGGCGCTGCCGTGCCGCGGCGCGCTCATGATCTCGACGGTACGAACGGTGTCGCCGTCCGGATCATAGTCGTTGGCGAGCACGTTAATGGTCGCATGCTGGCCTGCTTCGTCCGGCAGTTCGCAGTAGTCGGGCCATGCCACCGGATCGTCGTTGACGGGATTGACCGTGATCGACACGCTCGCCTGCGCGCTTGCGTGTCCGTCCGAGACGCGGTAGGTCAGCGTCTCCGTGCCGTTCCAGTTGTCATAGGGATAATAGACATAGCCGCTTCCGCTGGGCAGGATATACCCGTGCGACGGCGTCGAAACGGAGGATAGCCAGATGGTATCGCCGTCGGGATCGGTGTCGTTCGCCAGCAAGGTCAGCGCAAGGGACCCGTCTTCGTCCATCGTATACGTGTCGTCGAGTGCCGTCGGCGCGTCGTTCTGCGGGAGCACGCGAAGCGCAAACGTCGTGCTGGCCGTGCGCTCGGTGCTGTCCGTCGCGGTCACGGTGACAATCACCGTGCCGGACTGATCCGCCGCCGGTGTGAGCGAGAGCGAATAGTTCCCGTCGCCGAGGCTGGTGATTTGAATATGCGTCTCGTCGTTCGGCAGCAGCGACGTGTTGCCGGAGCTGACGCTGACGGCCGCCGTGTCCCCGACGTCTTCATCCGAGACGTTGAAGGAAATACCACTTATGGTAGAGTCCTCGTTGACATACTGGCTGTTGATGGCCGAGATGACCGGGTCGTGCGTCACGGTGGCGACATAGAGCGTCACGGTGGCGCTGGCGGTGTCGGTGCCGTCGGTCATGACATAGGTAAACGTGCTCGTGCCGTTTTCACCGATCGCCGGCCGGTAGGTGAACTGCTGCGTCTCTTCGTCAAAGGTCAGCGTGCCGGGCAGTTCCTCCGCAAATGAGGAGACGGAGAGCGAGTCGCCGTCCACATCGTGGTCGTTGATCAGCACGCCGAATGTGCGGCTGCCGGTGTAGCGCACATAGATCTTGTCGTCGGTTGCAACAGGCGCGTCCTGCACCGGATCGACGGTAAACGTAACCTCATCCTGCGCCTGCGCTTCGCCGTCGCTGACGGTCAGGGTGATCGTCACGCTGCCGTTGGCGTCGCTTTGCGGCTGGATGCGGACCTCGCCCGTGCCGTCGCCGTTGTTGATAATTGTTATACCATCCGTGGTAACAATGCTGTCGTCCGAAGTCGCCGCGATCACGGAGAGATCGGCGGGGCTGCTTTCATAGTCGTCCACAAGAAACGGAATCACCGCAAGCGTGTCCTCGTCGGCGGCGTATGTCGGGTTTTCCACTGAAATGGTCGGCGCGTCGTTAACGCCGATCGCCTTCAGCGTGCAGGTGGAAACCGCGCTGGCCGAGCCGTCGCTGACCGTAAAGGTAAAGCTGTCCGTCCCGTCGTAATTCGCGGCGGGCGTATAGCGCAGCGTCGTGTCGTTGATCTGCTCGATCGCGCCGACGCTGGTTTCCGTTACGATGCCGTCAAAGAAGATCGAATCGCCTTCGATGTCGCTGTCGTTGGCAAGCAGGGTCGCAATCAGGATATCGACATACGGCGTGTCTTCGGTGTACTCGATGGTGTCGTTCGTCACGCGCGGCGCGTCGTTGACATTGAGCACGTGGATCGTGATCGTCCGCTCCACGGTGGTAAACCCGTCGCCCAGCGTGAGCGTGATGTCGACGTCGCCGTTTTGGTTCGCCGCCGGCGAGAGCAGCAGGCTGACGTCCGCCTCGCCGTCGCCAAGGCCGGTGATTTCGATTCCGCTCTGCTCCAGAATATCGGTGTCAAGGGAGGCCGCCTGCAGCATGAGGCTGTCCTCCGGGGTCTCCACGTCGTAGATTTCAAACGCGATCTCGTATCCCTTCGCGTCCTCGTCGATGGTATATTCGGTAGAGAGTCCGCTGAACCACGGGTCGTCCGCCTGCGGAGCGACCGTGACCGTCACGCTCGCCTCGCTGGTCAGGCCAGCTTCGTCGCTGATGATATAGGTAAAGCTGTCCGTGCCGTTGAAGTTCGTCGCGGGCGTATAGAGAACGCCGTCCTCGGTGACCTCCGTCGTGCCGTGCGCACCCGCCGAGCTGGAGACGACATGGATCCGCTCCGACGGGTCATAGTCCGTGTCCACATCCGTGTCGTTGTCGAGCACGGGAATGGTCACGGTAAAGTCCTCCTGCGTCGCGGCCGTGTCGTCGGCTGCGTTCGGCGCGTCGTTGACATTGGCAACGCTAACGGTAACCGTCGCGGTATCCGTGCCGCCGTTGCCGTCGGAGATTTCATAGGTAAAGCTGTCCGTTCCCGCAAAATCCGCATCCGGGGTATAGCGGATCTTGCCGAGCACGATCAGCGTCGCGCCGTGCGCCGGGGTTCCGGCGTCCGTGATGGTCAGCGTGTCGCCATCCGCCGTGTCAGCGTCGTTGGCGAGCACGTCGATCTCGACGACGCCGTCCTCGCTCAGCGTAACGTCCGCGTCGTCCTGCGCCACCGGCGGATCGTTCACCGAGCTTACGGTGACGCTGAATTGTCTGCTCGAGGTTTCGCCGGTGGGATCTTCCACCTCGACCGTCACGGTCACGGGCCCGCCGAACTGGTTCGGCGCGGGCGTGATGTCCAGGCTGGCCGCCTCGGACGACTGGTTGACCGTGATCGTCTGCAGCAGCGCGTCGTCCGTCGAAGAGACGGATATGGTCAATTCCTCCAGGCCACTCTCCGCGTCCGACACCGTCAGCGGAACATTGCGCGTCTCGTCCTCGTCCATGGTGATATCCGCAATGCTGCCGAGGGACGGCGCCGTGCTGAGCGTAACGGTCCTGAGCGCGGTGTTGCCAGCATGGTCGGACGCATAGATCGTATACGTTCCGCCGACGTCAACCGTAAAGCTGTTGCCTGAAATTGCATTACCACCCGTGGTAAAGTAGTCCGCGGTCAGTTCCCCTTCGGCATAAAGGAACTGATCGATGCCGCTCTGCCCCGCGTCGGTTATGGACACATCCACGCACACGCTGCCGCTGCCGACGCTCTTCGTCGGCTCGCCGATGACGGGCGCAAGCTTGTCGACGCGCGCCGTCGCCTCCGCGTAGGAGGAGCGATTTCCGGCGGCGTCCTCCACCGCAACGCGAATGGTGGTGTAGCCGTTGGCTTCGATGGCAAACCCGTCCGGCAGATCCGCCCAGCCGGACGAACCGGTCTGGTAGACATAGCGTTCGGGCGCGCCGCTGCTTTCGCCAAGGGCCGGCATGAGCACATAGACGTCCGTATTGCTCCAGGCGCTGCTGCTCAGCGGCACTTCGGCGGGCGCGCTCGGCGTCGTTTTGTCGATGTTGCCGATGGTCACGTTCCGCACTTCGGACTGCTTGCCGGCATAGTCCATGCTGTAGGCGGTAAAACTCGTGTTATTCTCCGTCACGACAAAGGTATATGGAGAAGTCTGCGCAACCTTTTCGTCGTTGAAGTAGATGCCCTCCAGCCCGCTGTCGCCGTCCGCGGCGCTTATGGTAACGGTGATGTTCTCTTTCGTCCAATTCTGGTTATAGTCGACGTCGCAGCTCGGCGCGGCGGCATCCCGAATGATGAAGCTCGTATTGGAAAACACGACCGAGTTATCGCCGGTCGTGTTCGTGCCGTTTAAATAGATGAAGACCGCGCGCGTGCCGCTGGGGATATGCGCGCCGGAGGAAAGCGTCACGTCGCCGGAAACGGTGCTGTCCGGCTTTTCAAGATGAACGGATGAAATCTCGCTGCCGGTGTCGGATGTGCTGCAAAAACTGATGTCCACGGACGGGATGTCGTTTTCCGATCCGCCCGTACCCTCCGGATCGACGGTTGTAAGCGTTGAAAAGCTGATCTCGAGCCCGCCAAGATCGATGGAAGTCGAAATGTCGTGATCTTCCTCGTCCAACGTGATGAGGCCAACTGCCGTGCCCTCTTCCGCCGACTCCTGCATGGTCACCGTCGTCCCGCTCACGTTTGCGCCGATGGTCGCGTACTGGAACGTGTTGGACGTGACGTTTTCGTTGCCGTAACCGCGGAAATAAAACGCGGTCGCCGCCATCGCCGTGTTTGGAATCCAAAGCGTCTGAAGCACCAGCATCACGCAGAGCGCAATGCGAAAGGCTCTCTTTCCGATTCGTCTGACCGACTCGACCCCGGCAGAATTCATACCCGCAGCCTCCGTTCCCAATGTTACCTCAATACTCGATTTTATCCGCCGAACCCGGCAGGATATCTCAACCGTTGTTACATTGTAAGTTTGTTACGTGCAGTATCCCTGTCTTCAAACAACTTACAATGCCCCGAAAAACGCAGATTCACCCCAAAACCAGATGCAAAAAACAAACGATTTGTCGTTTCCCCGAATTGAAAACGCAAAACATCGTTTGAAAAATTGAGTAATGAACTGCGTCGTCTACATAAAAATTAGAAAAACCTGTTACATATGCGTTGCGCCGCGCGTTCATCTTTTTTCAGTATAAAGCTAGAAATATCCAGATGTAAAGGGATTTTTGTGAATTTTCTTCTAATTTTCAAATAAAAATTACGCCGCCATGTTGTGAATGGTCGGCGCTGCTTTTTTGATATGCAATATTTTCTTCGGTTTTGTGTTTTCAATATTCGAATGATTATTCAAATTCCGACAAATTGTTACAAGGTATAGTGCCAATCCGCATCCGCCCGGTCTATTTGTGGTGTCATGGTATCTCTGGCGTTTATTTCGAAACCATAGATGTAACGATAAAAAATTACATGATAGCGCAACCGGTCAAAAATTCTCCGCCGCTTCGCCGGATTCAGCCGTATCCTGATAGCTGATGTTGCCTTTTCCGTTTTTCTTCGAGCGATACATCAGCTTGTCCGCATCGCCCAGCATCTGCTGATAGGTGCTCTCGGCGCCCATCTCCACCACGCCGTAGCTGCAGGAGACCACGCACCCGTTTTGAAAATCGATCTGCTCAATCGCGTGCTTCACGCGATCCAGCAACAGAACGGCGTTTTTCAGCGACACGTTCGGCAGCAGCAGCACAAACTCGTCCCCGCCCCAGCGCGCAATAGTGTCCGAGTTTCGAAGCTGCCTTTGCATAAGCTCCGCCAGGCTTTTCAGCACGATGTCGCCCATCGCGTGGCCGAAATCGTCGTTGATGCGCTTGAGGTTGTCCACGTCCACAAATACCAGGCAGAGCGGCAGCCCCTGCCGGCGGCAGAAGCTCATCCAGCGCCGCGCTTCCTCCTCGAGGCGCGCGCGCGTCGCCGCATTGGTCAGAAAATCCGTCGAACTGGCCTGCTCAAGCCGCGCCTTCGTAACGAAATCCTGATAGGACGCTCTATCGTTGCCAAACACCGTAACCGAGCAGAGCACGATGGTCAGCGCCGCATATGCGGCGGAGGCCAGCATCTCGTTCATCGAGCGCTCCTGCACGCAGAAAAACGACAGGGCAAAAAACGCAATGGCCGCGCTGATTGAAAGAATCAGCATATTACCGCTGCGGTTGGGCACGATGAATATGACGAGGATCAGCGCGATCAGTCCCATGGACTGAATCATGAAATGCGGCGAATCATACAGCCAGAATACGACCAGATAGATCAAAATCGACGCCGCTTCCAGCAGGGTGACGATCGTCGCAAAAGAAGCGAAGTTGCCCGAGCGCTGGAGCACGCGGATCATCAAAACGAGCAATATCGAAAAACCGTAGCGCGCAATGGCTACGGCAATCCGCTCTTTCTGTCCGGTAATGTAGGAAAGATCGCAAACCAAAAACAAGAAATTGACCACGCTGGCAATCCCCGCCAGAATGTGGATATTCCGCTGCGCCGCACGCAGTTTGCTTGCATTGTAGGCGGTACGGGCCTGTTTCTGCGCAACACCCGCCTCTTTTGTTCGCGTGTTCGACAATTCCTTTTCCCTTACGTCATAGCGTCCAGTTCTGCGTAAATATAGATCAGTAGAAAGCGCCGCCCGAAATCGGCGGGCGTAATTTATATATTTACACAAATCGGGCGTAAAAACAATATGATTCGGGAAATATTTATGGAGATATCAAAAATGACACAATTGAATCGTTCTGTAGGGTTACCGCGCAATTCCGCGTGGATTCGGGCGATTTTCTGCAATGTCAGGCGCATGTTTCGACATTGTTTTTTCGAACATGCGGGGATCCAGGAGCATACCATACGTGGTAGTATCGGTCGGCGTTGCAAGGGCGCGCCTCCGCCCCATCGCTTGTCAAATGCGGAGCCGATACGTCATTTGCCCAGTTGTGTTGTGCACGAATTCGCAGAAATGCGCGCGAAAAGACCTGTTACCCTATATGGTATTTTTGGTTTTCTCTTCGACGGGTGCTTCTTTTGCCCGGGTCATCATAAAGATCAGCATCGCCGCGCCGATGCAGAGCGCTACGTCGCCGACGCTCGCAAACCCAATGGGTACGCCGGCGGGGCCGATGCGGATCACATCCCCGAGAAACGGCAGGCGCGTCGTTTCATCCATCAGGCAATACGCATAGATCCGCCCCTCTGCCAACTGCGTCAGGCGCTCCCCCGCCCCGCCGAGCAGCGAAGCGGAGACCGGCATGCATCCGCCGTTGAGCACGATAACGAGCAGATTGCAGAGCGAACCGGCAAACACAAAAAGCGGCCAGAGCGGCCGCCTGCGGTTGAGAAACAAAAACACAAAGAGCAGCGAATATTGAATCAGGCACACGACGGCCGCACCGGTTTGCGGCGCAAGGAGCCAGGCTGCGCCGGACTTGACCAGCAACGCGCAGAGCGGCAGCCACAGGCCTGCCAGCGGATAACGCGCGAGCCCGCGCAGGGACCCGCCGCTCAGCAGTCCCAACAGCAACCCAAGCGCGGCAAAAGCGAGCATCATCATATCGTGTAAAGCAGCAGTTTCTCCGCGTCTTCGGGACGCAGCCTCGGTTCGATCGCGAGAAACGCCTTGACGACCTTCGGGTCCAGCTGCGTTCCCGCTACCTCCTCGAGGATTTCCCTCGCGCGCGCCTTGGTCAGCCCCGCGCGATACGGGCGGTCGGTGATGATCGCGTCGTATGTGTCCGCAACGGCCAGAATCGCCGCCGAAAGCGGAAGTTCGTCCGGTCCCTCCTGCGGATATCCGGTTCCGTCATAGCGGCGGTGATGATAGAGCACGGCGTCGTTGACCACCGGAGAAAGGTTGATGCTCTCGATGATTCTCCTGCCGACGACCGGGTGCTGTTTGATGATGTCATACTCCTCTTTTGTCAGCGGGCCGGGCTTGCGGAGCACCGCGTCCTCCACGCCGATCTTCCCCGTGTCGTGCAGCAGCGCCGCCATCATGACCTGATCGGTAAACGAGCGCGAACAGCCCATCGCCTTGCAGATTTCGCTGCTGAGGTAAGCGACGCGCTGGGAGTGGCCGTGCGTATACGGATCCTTCGCTTCAATCGCCTCGACAAGGGAGGCAATCGTGCGAAGGAGTATGGTGTGGCTGTCGAGATACACCTTAAACGAATAGCGGGCCAGCATCAGCGGCGCCATGAAGAGCGTCATCCAAAGATAAGCGTTGCTCTGCATGAGGATATAGCCGATCACGAGGCCGAGCGGAATCGTCGCCAGGATATTCGGCAGAATGCCGCCGATGTTGTCGCGCAGCAACGCAAAAAAGCGCCCCTGGTCGCTGAGTTGGAAATAGAGAATGAAGAAGACAAGATTGCCAAAGATTGCAATGAACGAAAACGCCACCGCGCCGAGAACCACGTTCCAGGTAAACACGGAGTTGCCGCCCGCCGGCGCGATGAGGCTGTAGACCGCGCCGCCAAGACGAACGGCAATCAGCACATTGGCGACGTTAAAAAGCTCTTTCAGCGGCGCCCGCACCCAGGGAGAATAGTATTTCCGCGTTTTGGAGTCCTGCAGGAAGGCAAGCATCGTGGACAGCGCAAAGAGCACGACCGCCAGCTCCACGCCCTTTGTCACCACGCAGGCAAGCACAGGGACAAAGCTGATCTCCATCGTCTTATCCGCCGTGATATAGATCGGCAGCATATGGCAAAGGAGCATTACCACCAGCACGATTACGCAATAGAGGATGTTGTCGAAGAGTGTTTGCGGGTCTGTAAAAAGCGCGAATGTTTGATAAAGACTGATGCCAAACACCGCGATGCCGAACAGACCGACAAACAACATGTACAGTTTTTGCTTCTTCATTCCTCTACGTCCCCGTGCATACCACGCTATGCGGTAAAAACATTAACAGGTCCGGCCGGAAACTCACGATGAGTATGCTCTTTCGTTTAACCAGTCTTATCTGACAAAGAAAAACGCGCCGCTGGACAGAACCAACGCAGCCAGAGATGCAAGCGCCATGAGGATCTTCTTCATTTGGATATAGCCTCCTTCTGTCGGTCTCTGTTCTCCGCTAATCGAACAGGCTATATCCGCTACGCTATTGCCGGACCTGTTAACTTTTCAAAAAACACAATGATTGATCTGTATCTTCCAAATCCGCCGGGCGTTTCAGGCCTCCTGCGAATAGATCTCCAGCTTTCGGTTGATCGCGTCCAGCACGCTCTGCGCAACCGCCGCATCGTGATCCGGGTCGGCGTAAACGCAGCCGATCAGCGGCGTATTCTCCGGCAGGCAGTATACCTGGGACACCACGATCGCCCGGCCGTTTGAATGGATGAGCTCCACGCTCGCCAGTTCAAAAAACGACGACCCGCCCGTGCAGGCCTTCACCGCATCCAGCGTCGCCTGCGCGATACAGCGCATGCGGGAAAACGGAATCGCGCTGCCGACGGCCGTGCCGGTGAATCGTTCGTCCTCGCGCGCCAGCGCAACGGAGACTTCCACTTCCTTATCGGAGGAGCGCATGCTGATTCCGGAATACGCAAGGCGGAAACAGATTCCGGAAACGATGCTGGACGCCACCTGCGCAACGCTGATGATGTGATAGTCTATGTCAATTCCATAGCGCGCGGAGACGGCGGACTGCACATCCCGAACGATCGATTTGACGTTTCTGCGGTTGCTCGCCAGTACGTGAATCTCTGTCGGCTCCTGGAGTTCTGAAAACACTACGTGTGCGGCGTACACGCCGTTGAGCTTGGAAATCAGGGATTGCCAGTCGTTCGCGGTGCCGTATTGTCCGTCCATTCTTTTCTCCTGTCCCATCGTGAAATCTGCCACAGGCGTGCAGCGACTGCAAGTTTATGCTATCTTCATTCATTATAGCCCTTGTGATATGCAAGTGCAAGAAAAACAGCGTCCACCCGGACCGGTATGTAACGCGCGCTGACGGTTAAAAAACGCCATGCAAATCGGCGCCGAAGCGCTGCAAAATCACCGCTTTTCCCGATAAACTGTCGCATATGATACGGGATTGCGCGCACAGGTTACACTTCTGGCCCGCTATTTCAGGCCAGGCGTGAATTCGTCCCGATCGCGGTCAATCCGACTTTCCAAAAAAATACCGTCCGCGCTTCTTCGTGCCCGCGCCGTATTGAATCGCCCTGGTCGGGCAGCGGTTGATGCACCCGAGGCACTGCGTACAGTGCCGCTTTACCCAGCGCGGTCTGCCATTTTCCAGCTCGATCGCCCGAATCGGGCAGACCCGCGCGCAGAGACCGCAGCGATTGCAGTCATCCGTTGCAAAAAACGGCCTTGTGCGCCGCGCAAAGGCGTTGAACGCAGGACGAGCGAGCGCGGTTTTCAGCCATGCCGCAACGCCTTCCTGCACGTCGTAGCAGCGCGCGTCTGCAAGGATCGCGTCCGCAATCGTCGCAAGTCTGCCACGCGCGGCGGCGATTTTCCGCCGCTCGAGCGCCGGATCATCCACCTCGAAGCCGACGATATAGTTATTCGGCATGGCGATCGACCATGCGCTTTGATAGGGAACCATCTTTTGCAGCCGCTTTACGGCCCGCCCCGCCTCGTCCCCGCAGGTGCACACGACATACGCGTATGCGCCGTCGGCAATCGTAATCGAGCGGCAGAAGCGCTCCACGATCGCCGGCGCGCCCCATGCATAAACAGGAAACACAATGCCGACGCGCGCCGGGGCGGCTATCGCGATCCCGCCGGCCTTATCGGCCAACGGCGCGATGGCGTGCGCTTCGTCGCCCGTCAGCCGCGCGAGTTCTCCGGCGACCCATTCGGAGTTTCCGGTGCCGGAAAAGTAGTAGATCATGGCACTTCGCCTCCCGTATTTTTGCCCTCTGCCCCTGAGTATACCATAGCTTTCGCCACGCGTACGTTCCCTGTCATTTTATATTTTCCGAATCTGCTTTTGTTCTGCAGCAAGGCCGCCGGGATGACCGACGGCCTTGCTGCATGGTGGGAATCGATGCGGGTGTATGGGCCGCGCAGGCGCGTCAGACGTCTTCGCGCTTGCGCTTTCTGCCGAAACAGTCGAGCCAGATGATGGCGACGATGACGACGCCCTGGCAGACCTGCTGCAGATACGGCGCGATGCCGAGCATGTTCATGCAGTTGGTCAGCAGCTGCAGCACCATCAGGCCGACGAAGCTCTGCATGATGCCGCCGACGCCGCCGGCGAAGCTCGTTCCGCCGACCACGACGCCGCAGTTGACCATCAGCGCGGTGTCGTCGCCATAGATGCTCGAGCCGGTGTTGAGCTTACTGCTGAGCAGCACGCCAGCGACCGCCGCCAGCGCGCCGCTGAGGATAAACGCGGTCCACTTCGTGGCGATGACGTTGATGCCGGAGTATTTGGCAACGTCGTAGTCGCCGCCGAGGGCGTAGAGGTTTCGGCCATAGCTCGTGTATCGAAGCAGCGCATAGGTCAGAAGCCCGATGACGATCATGTAGATCGCGAGGTTAGGAACCACGCCGCCGATCTTGCCGTTGGCGATCTTCATGAACTCCATGTTGGTGCAAGAAACCGGGTGCGCGTCCGTGAGCTGCTGGTTGACGCCCTTGATGAGCATACCCATGCCGAGCGTGATGATGAACGCCTCCGTCTTCTGCTGCACAACGAGAAATCCGTTGATAAAGCCGACCAGCGCGCCGACCAGCACCGCGACCAGAATCGCGAGCCACATATTCATGCCGCCGTTCATCAGCTGGATGGACACGATGCCGGAGAGGCACATCACGCCGCCGACCGAAAGGTCGCACCCCGCGGCGATGACCGTCAGCGTGACGCCAAAGGCGATGATCTCGTTGACCGCCGCGTCCTTGAGGATGCTCAGCAGATTGTAGGACGTGTAGAAATTCGTCTTGAAAAACAGCATGAGGATCAGCATCGCGAGGATTGCGATGACCGCCTTCTGCTTGGTAAGAGCACGCAAAGTCCGTTTGCCAAATGCTGCGATCGATGTTTGCATACCGTTACCTCCCTACTGCTCTTTCCGGTTGTCGAGCCAGATGGCGACCACCAGAATAGCGCCCTTGAGCACAACCTGCAGATAGGCGGAGACGCCGAGCAGATTCATGCAGTTTGACATCAGCGTGATCAAAAGCACGCCGAGAACCGTCCTGAGCACGCTGCCCTTGCCGCCCTTGAGCGTCGTACCACCGACGACCACGGACAGGATTGCGTTTGTCTCATAGTTTTTGCCGATGATCGGCGCGGCCGTCGTGATGCGCGAGAAGAGCACGATCGCGCCGACCGCGGACATGAGCCCGCAGATCGTATAGATCAGCACCACGCTGCGCTTGATCGGAATGCCGGACAGCTCCGCGGCAACCTTGTTTCCGCCGGTGTAGCTGATGGCGCGGCCGCTGTACGTCTTGTTGTGGAAAATCCACAGCGCCGCGAGCGAAACGAGGAAGATGATGAACGAAACCGACAGGATGCCGACCGTGCCGGAGCCGATGGCGTCGAACACGCTCAGGGACGATTTCAGCCAGCTCATGTGCTGCGTCGCGCCGTCGGTATAGATCAGCGCGATGGCGCTGTAGACCGCGCTCATGCCGTAGGTGATAAACAGCGCCTCGGCCTGCGTCAGCGCGCCCGCCGAAATCAGCACGACGCTGTTGAGAAAGCCCAGAAATGCGCCGAGCGCAACGCCGACAATCAACGCGTTCACCTGCCCGAGCGGGTCGATGAGCGACACCGTGACGACCGCCACCAGCGAGATCAGCCCGCCGACCGAGAGGTCGATGAACCCGCCGATGATGACGAACGTCATGCCGAGCGAAACGAAGCTCAGCGGGCCGAACTGGCGCATGATGTTCGTCAGGTTTTCGCCCGTCAGAAACTTCGGCTCCACGATGATCGTGATGATGACGAGCAGCACGATTGCGACGAGGACCAGATAGTTCAGAAAGAACTTTTTCAAATCAAACCGTTTTGTCATATCGTTCCCTCCCGTCAACCGATCGCGCTGTCCATGATCGTCTGCGCGGACACTTCTTCGGGGTTGAATTCCCCCGTGATGCGGCCTTCGCAGATGGTCAGAACGCGATTGCTCATATTCAACACCTCCGGAAGTTCGGAGGAGATCATGATGATTGAACCGCCGTTTTCCACGACCTGTTTCATGAGCACATAGATTTCGTATTTGGCGCCGACGTCGATGCCGCGCGTCGGTTCATCCATGATCAGTATCTGCGGATTGATCTCGAGCCAGCGGCCGACCACGCATTTCTGCTGGTTGCCGCCGGAGAGGCTCAGCACGGTCGTCTGTGCGGACGGCGTCTTGATGCCAAGGTTCGATATCTGCCGCTCGGCAATCTCTTTTTCGCGGGAGGAGTTGACAAAGCCGAACCTCGTCATCTTGTCCAGGCTCGCCATGACGATGTTGCTCTGAACGGAGAAGCGGAGCACGAGCCCCTGCAGTTTCCGATCCTCCGGCAAAAGCCCGATGCCGATCTTCTTTGCGTCCGCCGGCTTTTTGATTCTGGCCGGCTTGCCCTCTACAAGGACATGGTGGCCTTTCACCTTATCCGCGCCGCAGATGGCGCGCACGATCTCCGTGCGCCCCGCGCCGACCAGCCCGACGAAGCCGAGGATTTCGCCTTTTTTCAGCTCGAAGGAGATGTCGTGAAGTTTGTGGGTATTGATCGAGCGAACCTCCATGAGCGTGTCGCCGACGCAGCGGGGCCGCTCGGGGTATTCGTGTTCAATCGAGCGGCCGACCATCTTGGTGATCATCTCCGCCCGGGTCAGCTCGCCGACCGGCTTTGTGTCGATCACGTGCCCGTCTCGCATGACGGTCACGATGTCGCAAAGCTCGAAAATTTCGTCCAGTTTGTGGCTGATGTAGATGATGGACACGCCGCGCGCCTTCAGATCGCCGATGATGGCGAAGAGCTGCTTGAGCTCGTCGCTGGTGAGCGAGCTGCTCGGCTCGTCCATGATGATGAGCTTGCTGTTGAAGGAAAGCGCCTTGGTGATCTCCAACATCTGCTTTTCCGCCGCGCTCAGGTCGCCGACCAGCGTGCGCGTGTCGATATCGCAGCCGATGCTGTCGAGGAGCTTCCTCGCCTCGGCGTGCGTGCCGCGCATGCCGTTCATTTCCTTGAAGCGCCCGAGAAAGATATTCTCGCCGACGCTCATGGTGTTCACCAGGTTGAATTCCTGATAGATGATACTCAGTCCCCGGTTGAGCGACTCGATCGGCGTCGTGTGTTCGATCGTCTCGCCGTCAAACATGACCTTGCCGGTGTCCTTTGTGTAGACGCCGGAGAGGATCTTCATGAGCGTCGATTTTCCGGCGCCGTTTTCTCCCACGATCCCGTGGACGATGCCCCGCTCGATCTCGATCGAGACATTGTCCAGCGCCTTGACGCCGGGGAACGATTTGCTAACGTCTCTAATGGAAAGGATGATTCCCGAATCCTTCTTTTCCACCCGTCTTTTCCCCTTTCAAATGTTTCTGCGCCTGTGTCGCCGCTCGCTTTTCGCAATCCACCGAAAATGCGCGGCTTCTGGCGGCTTCCTTGTCCCTAAGTAAGAGCGGAGGGCCGCCCGGCTCCCGAAGAAGCCGGGCTGGCCCGCCTGTTTCAGTTGCGGTTCGAGCTTACCATTCCGGATACGGGAGGGTATCCACGTTGTCCTTGGTCACGACATCGAGCGGGATGAAGTTGATCGCTTCATAGGAGCCGCCGGTCAGCATCGCCTGCGCGCACTTGAGGCTCTGGATAGCCATGTTCGTGAAGCTCTGGCCGATGCAGACGCTCTGCGTGCCGGCCTTGACCTGGTCATAACCGGCGCGGCAGCCGTCGACTGCTACGAGGTAGACACCGGTCATGTTGGCGTTCTTGAGGGCTTCGATGACGCCCGTCGCGCCGTTGTCCCAGTGGCAGAACACGCCCTGGATCTGATCGCCGTACTTCACGATGAAGTCTTCCATGATGGCCATGGCGTCGGCGGTGACCCAACCGGAGCAGTTCTGAGAGTCGAGCAGCGTGATCTTGCTGCCTTCGATGGCCTGCACGAAGCCGTCATGACGCTTGATCTGCGCGTCGTGGCCAGCCTGGCCGCCGACTTCAACGACGGTCGCGCCATCCGGGAAGTGATCGACAAACGCCTGCCCGGCGGTCTGGCCGGCCATGGTGTCGTCAACGCCGCAGAAGAAATCGCGGTACTGCTGCGATTCTGCGGGGAGGTCCGAGGAGAACATGCCAACGATGACGCCCGCTTCTTTGGCTTCCATCAGGCTCGGGACGATCGCGTTGATGTCGCTCGGGTTGATGAAGATGGCATCGTAGCCCTGCGCGATGCAGGTGCTGACGGCCTTCGCCTCGTTCTGAACGTCGTTCTGTCCTTCAAAAACGTCCATCGTGAAGCCGTACTCGCCGCAGTATTGCTGGAACTGTTTCCATGCATAGGCCTGCGATTCATTGGAGAGCGCCTGCGTGATAAACGCGGCTTTGTAGGTCTTCGCTTCGTCCGAAGCGGCAGCGGTGTCCGTCGTCGCAGCGGGTTTGCACGCAAACACACCGACAACCATCATGAGAGCCAGGAGCAGTACGAGAATCTTTTTGGTCATTCTGTTTTTTCCTCCTTTTTATTATAAACGACCGGCGCATGGTTTGCTTTTGCGGTGCGCCGACCGCTTATTCCGTGTTTCAGCCGCGCCGTTTACGCGGGGAAGCCGCCACGCATATATAATAGGTAGAACGCAGCGGGTGCCGCGTCTTAGCTCAGCGCCTCCTGCAGCGCCTTGAGCATGACCTCTTTGTCGGGCTTGAGCCCCGTCCAGAGTTCGATGTTGATCGCCGCCTGGTTGATCAGCATGCCCGTGCCGGTGTTCCACCGCGCGCCGCGCGCCTGCGCCGCGCGCAGAAACGGCGTGACGGCGGGATTCGGAATCACATCCTGCACAAACATGGACGGCAGGATCGTGTCGAGATCGATATTCGGAATCGCGTCCACGTTCGGATACAGGCCGATGGGCGTTGCGTTGACAAGGATATCCGTGTCCGCAGGCACCGCGTAGGTATGGTCCCACGTAACGAACGTGTTGTTCTGGATGATCCTGCCGAGCAGTTCCATCAGGCTCTTGGCCAGCGCCGCGTCTTCGGGGCGGTTGACGATGGTGATGCTGCCGGCGCCCGCGAGGGAGAGCTCCACGCTGACCGCGCGCGCCGCGCCGCCCGCGCCGAGGATGACGACCTTTTTGCCCCTCGGGTCCACGCCGTTTTGCTGCAGGGACTCCATGAAGCCCTTGCCGTCCGTGTTTTCGCCGAAAAGCCTGCCGTCCGTGTTGACGATGGTGTTCACCGCGCCGATGAGGCGCGCGCTTTCGGAAAGCTCGTCGAGATATTGAATCACATTGATCTTGTGCGGAATGGTGCAGTTGATGCCGCGCATCTTAAAGGCTTTGAGCCCCCTGATCGCGTCCTCGAGCCGATCGGGGTCCACGTCTATGGTCAGAAACCGCCAGAGGTTCAGGCCGAGCGCCTTGAACGCTGCCTCCTGGATGACGACGCCGGGGTTCTCCGCCGCGGGATGCCCGAATACGCCGACGAGGCTGTCCAGATAATTCTGTTCTTTCATTTGGTTTCCCCTCCGTGATTCTTAAAAAATGAGGCGACGCTTCGTCTAGAGTTGGGAGGCCGCGAAATACGCCGCGCCGACCGCCTGCCCAAACTGCGCGACCGTGTGGACGGGGTCGCTCTTGAGGTCGAGCATCATCGGCGTAAACGCAAGGTTTCCGTCCCCCGCCACGAACCGGACGGGCCGGCGTGCGTTTGCGCCCTCCTGCATGAGCTCAAAGCAGCGCTTGTGCTTGACAAATCGCCCGAAGAGCACGCGCGTGCGGCTTTTTGGCGCCAGAAGCCACTCCGTCTCTTCAAACGTGACCGAGAGGAACGCGCCGATCTCGCGAAAAATCTCCTCCGCGGCCGGATCTCCCTCGGCGGCGAGACGCATCAGGTGCTCGAGCAGGGGCTTTCGCATATCCTCGGGCGTCCGGCAGACATACACGCCGCCATCCCTGTGCTCGAGAAACCCTTGTTCAAACAGTTCCGCATAGCGCTTCGGCGCTTGCTCTTCAAAGATGCGCAGCGCGAGGCGATAGGCGCCGCTCTGGCTGCAATACTTCTGCAATGTCCCCGGCAGGCTGGTGTTGAAGTTGTTCACGCTGCGCGCGTCCAGCTCGTGATACGCCCGCGCGGGACGGTTGCCAAGGTCGATCACACAGTTGTAGACCTCGAGCGGAATCTGCGGAATCTCTCCCGTCTCGTCCAGCCAGCCCGTGCCAAGCTCCGTGCCGAGTGTATGCGCGAACACGCCGGTTTCCACGCCCGCAGCCTCGGGGGAATGCGCCAGCTCCACGGCGGCCGTGTAGGCCGCAAGCGAGCCGTCGTTTGCCATGTGCACCTTGCCCTCCGGACGGCACTGCCGCAGCAGCAGCTGCTTGAGCGAGCAAAGCCTGGAAAACTCTTTCTCGTAATCGTCCGAGGCGTTGCGAATGCCGCGCGTCTTATAGGTTTCGCCGCCGACGATCATGTCGTCGATCACCACGTCCGGAAAACACACGCCGATGCCGTCGAGCAGCGGCGCCTCTCCGTAGACGGCCCGGCAGGTGTCCGCCGCGCTTCTCATCGCCTCGTCGGAAACGCCTTTTTTGAGCATCTGCTCCTTCAGCGTCTTCGCCTCCGGCGTGTCCGGCAGGGACATGGCCGCGCGCACCACCCGCGCCATGAGCAGAATCGGCTCGATGAGCTGCTCCGCCTTCGTCATCTCCGCGGGGTTCCAGTCGTACTCTTTCACCGCGGCTATGCGACCGCTTTGAATGCCGACCACCTTGATATCCGTACCGCCGATGTCGATGCCGCAGAGCGTCGCATGCCGCGCTTTGTTCACGGCCAGTCGGCAGGCGGATAGCGCGTCGGAATGCCGCTGCGCCTGCGCCGGCTCTTCGGGCGACGACGCCTGAGCCATTTCGAACGAAAACGGCGCTTTGCCCATCGCCGCGTTGATGCGGTCCGTCACATTGAGGCATTTGCCGTAGCCGCTGCGCCGGTTCTTAGGAACATGCACCTGAAACACGTCGTCCAGCGAAAGACAAAGTTCCCTCGCGGCCGCGTCCTCCGGATCGACGGCGAGCTTCATGCCGAGGCCGCCGTATGCGGAGATGATGTTGTACAGGCTTGCGTAGAAGTATTCCCGCACAAACGCGCGTTCCGCGTCTCCCTCCGCCGAAGGAATGCAGAGCTCCCAGCGCCTGCCGTCTCCGATCACGGGTGTCAGCTCGCAGACGATCCTGCTTTTCGCGCCGGAAAACGCCTTTCGAACATCGCAGATATAGACGTTTTCGCCGCGTTCGGCCCTTGTCAGAAACTCTTGCATCATCAGCGTTCTTCCATCCGTCCTTATAGTGCCGTCAGGCCATAGCCCGTCAATATCTCCTTCAGCGCGCGCACGGTATCCTCCGGTATCTCGCGCTGATCGGGGTCAAAGGGGTATTCCTGCCGCAGGGACTCGTATTTCTCCCTGCACATGGGGTTGAAGTTGAGCAGTTCCACCGGGATATCCCTGCGCCCAAGTGAGGCGACAAACTTTGCAATGCCGTCGATGTTTTCCCCGTCGTCCGTAAATCCCGGAATCAGAGGCACGCGGATGAGCAGGGCTGCGCCCTTTTTCGCAAGGCGCCGAATGTTTTCCAGAATCGGGGCGTTGTCCACGCCGGTCGCCGCCCTGTGGCGCGCCGGGTCGATGAGCTTGATGTCCGTAATGATCCGGTCCGTCGCCTCGCAGAACGCGTCCGCGACTTCCGGCCTTGCATACAGGCTCGTCTCGATCTGCGCGTTGATGCCCCGCGCGCGGCACTCGCGGAGCACCGCCAGGGAAAACGCGGGGCTTGCCATGCACTCTCCGCCGGAGAGGGTCACCCCGCCGTCCGTCCCGTAAAACGGGCGGTCCTTCTCGATCTCGAGCAGCGTCTCCTCCACGCTCATCTGCCGCGCGTCAAAGCGGATCGCTCCGGTCGGGCAGGCGGTGACGCATGCGCCGCAGCGCGTGCAGGCATCGTGGTCGATTCTTACGCCGAGCGCGTCCCAGTCGAGCGCGCCGAACTCGCAGGCGGCGATGCAGCTCTTGCAGGCGACGCAGAGGTTCTTTGCGTACCAGAGGCGGATTTCGGGAATCAACCCCTCGGGGTTTTGACACCACTTGCAGCGAAGCGGACAGGTTTTGATGAAGATCGTCGTGCGGATGCCGTCCCCGTCGTTAATCGAAAACCGCTTGATGTCAAATACGTTCGCCGTGATCATATGTCCGCATATTCCGTGCGCTCGATGATCTCGCGCTGCAGATCCGGCGCCAGCTCCGTAAAGTAAGCCGTGTATCCGGCCACGCGGATGGTGAGGCTTCGATACAGCTCCGGCCGTTCCTGCGCCGCGAGCAGGTCCGCGCGGTTGACCACGTTGAACTGCACATGGATGATCTTCAGCTCGATAAACGCGCGCAGCAGCCGGACGAACTTCGCCACGCCGATCTCCGTTTTAAACAGGCTCGGCAGAAATTTCATGTTCAGCAGCGTGCCGTTGCTGCCGTATTCGCTCTTGACGCGCGCAACGCTCTTGAGCACTGCCGTCGGTCCGTGGCTGTCCCGTCCATAGACGGGCGACATGCCGCCGTCGGCCAGCGGTTCCTTTGCGAGGCGTCCGTCCGGCGTCGCGCCGACGTTTTGTCCCATCGGCACATGCGCGGAGACGGTGTAGAGCCCCATCTGGTATGGGCCGCCGCGCACGTTGGTATATCTGCTCAGCCGCTCGGCAAACGCTTTCGCCCAGTCGAAGGCGATGGCGTCCACCCAGTCGACGTCGTTGCCGTATTTCGGCGCCTTGTTCAGCAGGCGAAGGCGCAGCAGTTCGGCATTTTCAAAGTTATTCACGAGCGCCGCATGCAATTCCCTGCGGTCCACGAGCTTTTCGTCGTACACCAGCGTCTTGAGCGCGGCGAGGCTGTCCGCAACGTTTGCGCACTGGATCGCCTGAATACCGGAGAGGTTGTAGTGCGCGCCGCCCGCGGTCACGTCGATCCCCGTGCCCATGCAGTCGTCGATCACGCTGGAAAGGAACGGCGAGGGCAGCAGCTCCGCATGCGCCTTTTCCACGACCTCGCAGCAGCGGATCATTCGCTCAAAGAAGAAGTCCACCTGTGTGTCGAGCGCCCGGAGCACGTCCTCATAGGTTTCGAAGTCCTCGATCGTGCCGGTGTGCGCGCCCATCTGTTTTCCGCTCAGCGTACAGACGCCGTCGTTGAGCGCGAGCTCGAGCGCTTTGACGAGGTTGAACATCGCCGCGTCGCTCCAGCCAAGATTGTTGCCCATGGTAGTGAGCTCCACGCAGCCGACGATGGCATAGTTTTTCGCGTCCTCATCTGAGATGCCCTTGCTCTTGAGCGCAGGAATGACCGCCTCGTCGTTGAAAAACTGCGGCATGCCGCTACCCTTGCCGACGACTTCGGCGCAGCGCGTGAGAAAATGCTCGCTCGAATGGGAGAATACGCGCGCCGAAAGGTTCGGCTGCGGCAGAAGCAGATGCTCCTGCGCGCGGAGGAAGAGAAACGTCAGCTCGTTTTCCGCCGGTTCGCCCACCTCGTTCTGTCCGCCGATGGCGACGTTGAACCCAATCGGGAATCCGGCGAAATACTTCGCGCTGCTCGAGCTTCTCAGATAGACGATCTGATTGAATTTGAGGAAGAGGCATTCCACGAGCTCCAGCGCCTGTTCGTTCGACAGCGCGCCGGACGCGATGTCCTTTTCGTAAAACGGATAGAGATATTGATCCATACGCCCGGGCGAGAATGAGGAAGCGTTGCTCTCCATCTGCAGAATGACGTAGAGAAACCAGCTTGCCTGCACCGCCTCGCGAAAACTCTGCGGCGCGCGCTCGGCAAGCGCGTCGCAGACGCGCGCGATCTCGAGCAGCTCCTCTTTTTGCACGGAGGTCTCCGCCATCTCCTGCGCGAGCGCGGCATAGCGGCGCATGAATATCTGCGCGCCTTCCAGCGCGAGGATCAGCCCGTCGTAAAAGCCCGCGTTGTCGGGATGTCGCTCGCGGTCCGCTTTGGCGACGTCGATCAGCCCCTTCGGGCCGGATTGCAGCCAGCGCTCGGTGTCCGGGCAGATATGCCCCTGCGCATGGTCGGTCTGGTTGATCTTGGCGACCTTGCCGATGGCGCGCATTTCGGGCCCGATGCGCTCGTCCAGGATGTCTTCGAGCGTTTTATCCTTCCAGAACGGGAATATCTCGTTTTTGAATGCCGCGACGTCTTCCTGCCGCACCTGAAACGGGTCCTGCGGCCGCGTCGGCAGCGTCTCGATTTCGCGGTCCACCCAGCTTAAGCCGGATTCGGGGAAGATCACGCCGGCGCGCACGCCCGTGGTGCGGTTGCCGACGATGCGCTCGCCTTGCGTGATGCGGATTTCAATGCGCCCGAGCGCTTCCTTGAGCGCAAGCGCGCGCAGCATATTTCTCGGCAAACCGGGGTTGTCGCGGTATACGTCGGTGACAATCTTTGCCTGTTCGATCGACATAAACCGTTCCTCGGCAAACATGGTTTCCTTCAGTTTTTGAACACGAATGCTCAGCGGCAGCTGATCGATTTTCGGTTTCATGTTTGGTTGTTTCCTCAGGGTTGGTTTCGAATGTAAGAGAATCCAATGTGAATAGAACTAATCTGCTTGTTTCTATAAAAATGCTACCACAAAAAAAACGGTCCTGAAACCGTTTTGCGTGTCCAAAAGGTATACTATTATGAACCCACCGCCTTGCTGGCGGCCTCTTGTTTACGGTATTCACGCGTAGACATGCCCGTATAGGTACGAAACGCACGATAGAAAAACTTGGTTGAGCGGTAGCCGGTCTGATAGGCGATCTCCTCGGTGTTCATGCCCGAGGCGGCCAGCATGGTTTTCGCCGCCTCCATGCGAAGCGTGTTGAGATATTCCATGAGCGTCACGCCCGTCTTCTGCTTAAACGCGCGGCTGAGATACGATTTGCTGACGTATACCATATCCGCCAGCTGTTGCACGCTGATGCTCTCGGTCAGATGGTCCTGCATATACAGCACCACGCGGCTGACCATGTCGCTTTCGGTGCTCTTGTCGAAGCAGCAGCGGCCGATCAACAGCACGATGCTCTTGACATAATGGTCCATCAGCAGCTTGCTCGGGTTCTTGCTCTTATACTCCGTCAGCAGGTTTTCGAGCAGCCACTTGAAGCGCGCGTCCTTGTCCTGAATGCGCATGATGTCCTCGAGTTCCAGCCCAGGGATGTCCACCCAGAGACAAATGATCTCCTGATGGTGGTCGTATTGCAGAATTTCGGTGTGCGGCTTTCCCTTCGGATACACGATCATGTCGTAAAACGACGCCTGCACGCTCGTGTCCCCCGCAATCACGCGCGCGTTGCCATAGAGAAAGTAGATCAGCTCGACGCAGTCGTGCGTGTGTTCCTTGAAATTCCAGATGCTGCTGCGCTCGTCAAAGCGCTCGCAAAAGAGCACGGGCGTCTCCGACCGGTCGACCGCCGCACAGAAGTTTTCGTATCCGCTGGCAAAGAAGTCCAATCCGCTCCGCTCCTTTTTTTCAGACTAGGTGAGGACGATCTCCACGCCGCTTTCCTCGAGCGAGGCGCGGCAGTTATCGGGGATTGCGTCGGTGATCACGTGCGTCACCTGCCGCGCGGGCATGAGCTGCACCACGCCGCGTTTGTTGAATTTTGACACGTCCGTGAGGATGATGCGTTTATCCGCCCGCGTCGCCATGGCGCGTACGGCCTCGGCGCGCAGCATATCCACATTGGAAAAGCCCTGGCTCGGGTCGTATCCGTCCGTGCCGATGAAGAATTTGTCCACGTAGAACTCCTCGGCGCATTTGCCGACGAGCGGCCCGCTCATCACCTGCGCATCGGGATCGTAGGTGCCGCCGAGCAGCACCACGCGCGCGCCCGCAATGGAGCGCACATAGCCCGCGATGAACGCGGAATTCGTAATGATGGTCACGTCGCGCTTGTTGCGGACGAGCTCTTCGGCCAGCATGGCGCAGGTGGAGCCGGACTCGATCATGACCGCCTCGCCGCTCTGCACCATATCCGCGGCGCGCCGGGCGATGCGCCGCTTGACCTCGTAGTCGAAGGTCATCCGGTAACCAATGTCGTTTGGAGAGACGCGCATGGCGCAGCCGTGCTGTCGATGCAGCAGCCCCTTGTTTTCGAGGACGGCGAGGTCTTTGCGCACGGTGACCGCCGAAACGGAAAGCCGCCCGGCCAGGTCGTTGACGTCGAGCGTCTCTTCGCGGTTGAGCATGTCGAGTATGGTAAGGCAGCGCTGATTCATTTCAAAATACCCACAATTCAATTTCATATTGCGGTCGAATTTCGATCGTTTGAAACCCGTCCGCTCCATGATTATAGCAGGTTACGAAGTGCTTTCCAAGGTAAAAGCAACGTACGGGGCCGTTTTGTTTACAAAAGCCGCTCCGCACGGGCGATGATTTCTCTCCTGCAATTGGGAACGCCCCCAATTACAGATTACAGAACCTGCTCCGTGCGGGCGATGATATCGTCCTGCGTCTGCCTGGAGAGCACGTTGAAGAACGCCGAATATCCCGCCACGCGAACGATCAGGTCCTTGTGATTCTCCGGATGCACCTGCGCGTCCAGCAGCGTCTCGCGCGAGACCACGTTGTACTGCACATGGAACCCTTTGAGCGCATTGAAAAACGTGCGAAGGAGCAACAGCAGCTTTTGCCGGTCGCGCGGGTTTTCGAGCATGCTCGGGGATACTTTCTGGTTGAGCAGCACGCCGCCCGTGATCTTGTCCGTAGGGAGCTTGCTGACGCTCTTAAATACGCTGGTCGGCCCGTTTACATCCGCCGCGTGCGTAGGCGAGCAGCCCTCGGCGAGCGGATCGCCCTTGTGCCGCCCGTCCGGCGTCGCGCAGGTACCCGCGCCCTGCGGCACGTTGGCGGAGATGGAACTCGTGCCCGCATAGTAGCGGCCGCCGATCGGACCGCGCCCGTAGCGGGTGTTTTTATACTTTTTCAGTTCGTCGATGTAGCTGTCGTATCCCTCCACGACGAGGCTGTCCACATAATCGTCGTCGTTGCCGTATTTCGGCGCGGCGAGCAGCAGCTTTCGAATCTCTTCCCCACGCTCCCCCGCAAAGTCGGACAGCAGCGCGTTCCAGAGCTCCTCGCGCGTGACGCTCCTGTCCTCGTAGACGCACTTTTTGATCGCCGCGAGCGAATCGCCGAGGTTTGCGATGCCGACCTGCAGGTCGCTGATGAAGTCGTAGACCGCGCCGCCTTCCTTAAGGTGCTTGCCGCGCACGATGCAGTCATCGGTCAGCGCCGAGCAGAGGATATCCGGCACCTCCTGCTCCAGCACCATATCCGCGCTGGAATCGAGGATGACCGCCTGACGGCAGAACTCGCGAACAAACACGTCCCAGGCATGCATCACGTCGTCGAAGCGTTCCATGCCGAGGAAATGTCCCGTGCCCTCGAATACGCGCTTGCCACTGTCGATGTCCACGCCGTCGTTGAGCGCGATCATCAGCGTCTTGGGAAAGTTGAGGAAGCTCATGCCCGTGCAGCGATAGCCCCACTTGCCGGGGACGGCGACCTCGACGCAGCCGATGGCGCTGTAGTTATACGCGTCCTCTTTTTTGACGCCGATATTCAGAAACGAAGGAATGATGATCTCGTCGCTGTTGAAGGCCGGCATGCCGAACCCGCAGCGGATCACCTGAATGCACTCCTGCATGAATTCGTCGCTCAGCCCTTTGTGATAGCGGACGGTGAGGTTCGGCTGCGGCAGGTGACAGCGCGCGACCGAGCGCAGAATCTGGTAGCTCAGCTCGTTCACCGCGTCTTTTCCGTCCACGGTCTGCCCGCCGACGGTCACGTTTTGATACAGCGGACTGCCCGCCGAAAAGCGCGTGTGCGACCAGCTGCGAATCTTATTGACCGTGAACGTACGAAGCCAGAGGTTTTCCAGCAATTCCCCTGCCTGCTGCTCGCTCATGCCCGCCGCACGGCTCTTTTTGTAGTAGGGGTAGACATACTGGTCCATGCGTCCGTAGGAAAGCGAGTGCCCGTTGCTCTCGATCTGGAGGACGACGTGCATGAGCCAGACGCTCTGCAGCGCCTCGTGGAAGGTGTCCGCGGGCCGCATGGGCACCTTGCGGCAGATGCGCGCAATCTCCAGCAGTTCCGCTGCGCGCTCGGGCGCGGCGGACTTCGCCTGCTCCTCGGCCAGCGCGGCGTAGCGAAGCGCAAACGCCTCCACCGCGTCCAGCACGATGAGGATCGCGCGGTAAAAATAGCTCTTTTTGAGGTCTTCAAAGTCCGCGAGTTCGAGGCTGTTCTGCTGCTCGATCACGCGGGCGCGGTATCCTGCGAGTCCCTCTCGCAGCACGCGGCCATAATCCACGGCGATGTGCGCGTCACCCGAGGTGATGTTCCCCTCGGTCTTGATGATGCCGAGGTCGTAAAACAGCCGCGCGCGCTCCGGAAACGCGGCATAGCCTTTGTCCTGAAGGGTGCGCCCCTTCCAATAAGGATAGATGTCGCGCAGGATCTGCTTGTTTGTTTCGGTGATGGTGAATCGGTCGCCGTCGCGCTTGTCGAACGCGTCCAGCTCGTTGATCACCCAATCCATCGCATATTCGGGAAAGATCGGCGCGCTGCGGTCGCTCGACGCCTGATTGCCGACGAGCAGCGCGTCCGGATCGATGTAGATGCTCATGTTGCGCAGCACGTTGTCCAGCATATATGCGCGGCGCAGCACCACCTGGTCCTGCTCGTGTGCGCGATAGCTCTCGGTGGTGAGCAGGGCGCGCTCGGTGTCCACGGTCGGCTGCGTGTCCAGCAGACGCGCGCGGATGCGTGCGGTGCGCGCGCTCAGTTCGCCGAAGTACTCTCTGGGATTTCCATATTCTTTTTCAGTCTTCAATGCTTCCATATATTTTCTCTCCTGAGTTTCGATACTCTTCCGAATAAGATTTTATGCCTCGCGCACGAACTCCGCCGCGCCGATGAGGCCGGTATCGCCGCCAAGCTCCGCAATGCGAAACTCCACCGGCAGCGGAATGTGGTTGTATCTGTCAAACTCCGCCTTCACACGGTCAAACAGCACGTCTCCGAAGTTGGTCAGCCCGCCGCCGAAGACAAAGCGGTTGATGTTGAGCATCTGGTAGATATTGAACGCGCAGACGCCGAGGTAATGCGCGGTGGTTTCGATCATTTCGATGGCGAGCGCGTCGCCTTTGTGGTATGCCGCGAGCACGTGCTCGCCGTCCGCCGTCTCCGGCGTAAGAATCGTGGTCGCGCAGTAGGTCATCTGCCCGCGCACGCGCGCGCTGATGCTGCGACCGGAGGCGTAGGACATGAAGCACCCACGGTTTTCGCAGCCGCACATGAGCCCTTCGTCCGGCGTGGCGAGCATATGCCCGCACTCACCCGCCCAGCCGTAGCTGCCGCGAAAGAGCTTTCCGTCGATCACGATACCGCTGCCGAGGCCCGTCCCCGCCGTGATGTAGACGAGGTGTTTGCTCCCCCTGCCCGCGCCGCGCCGGTATTCGGCGAGCGCCGCGGCGTTGCTGTCGTTGTCCAGAACGATGCGCGTGTTGAGGCGCTTTTCCAGATAGTTCCGCATGGGAAACTGCTTGATGCCCGGCATGGCCGAGGTCATGAGCACATATCCCTCGTCAAAGAGGATAAACGACGGCATGCAGATGCCGATTCCGTCGAGATCCGTGTCCTTCATGTCGTTTCGTTCCAGAATTGCAAGGATGTTTTCCACCAGCGTGTCCGAAAACGACTCCCCCGTGGCGCAGACGTCCGTCGGATGCTGCGCGCGGTCCACGCGCTCTCCCGCGGGGTTAAACAGACCGTAGGCAACTTTTGTGCCGCCCGCGTCGATTCCGATGACATAGCCGCTTCCCATATTACAAAAATCCTCTTTCGTGAACGATATGGTTCCATCCCGATTTCCATGCTAAGTATAGCCCGATGCCCCTGCATTGTCAATCAATATCCTTGCTTTTATAATTAAAATACTTTCATATGTAAGTATTCCGACTGTGATTGCAAATTCAGGCGGGATGCGCTATGATGTTAGCGCACGGGCGAACCCGTATGCGGCGACCCGTCCAATCCGTTTTATTGCGCCGGCAACACGGCGATCCGATCTCGCAAGGAGGACAATTTCCCATTATGAAACGATCCGAAATCAATCAGGCCATCCGCCGCATGGAGGCGTTTGCAAAAGCGCAGGGCTTCGCGCTGCCGCCGTTCTGCGGCTGGGCGCCGGAAGACTGGCAGGGCAAGGACCATGAATACGACGAAATCCGCGACAATATGCTCGGCTGGGACGTGACCGACTACGGCGGGGGCGATTTTGCGAAGATGGGCTTTTCGCTCATCACCATCCGAAACGGCAACTTCGACCGGCGGGACGTCTATCCCAAGCCCTATGCCGAAAAGCTTCTGTATATCGACGAGGGACAGTATTCGCCGATGCACTTCCACTGGAGCAAGATGGAGGACATCATCAACCGCGGCGGCGGCAACGTGCTCATCACGGTGTATAACGCCACGCCGGACGAACAGCTTGCGGACACGGATGTGACGCTGCACTGCGACGGGCGCGTGTTCGCCGTGCCCGCAGGCACGCAGATCCGCCTCGCGCCCGGCGAGAGCATCTCGATTCAGCCGTACCTGTATCATGACTTCAATGTGGAGGCCGGCACCGGCCCCGTGCTGCTGGGCGAGGTGAGCATGTGCAACGACGACGTGCACGACAACCGCTTCCTCAAGCCGCTCGGCCGCTTTTCCACCATCGAAGAGGACGAGCCCGCCTACCGGCTGCTCTGCAACGAATATCCCGCGGCGAAGGACTGACGGCATGGCGAAGATCAAACTGGCCGCGCTGGACGTGGACGGCACGCTCGTGCGCAGCGATCTGACGCTTTCCCCCGCCGTGATACGCGCGGTGCAGTCCCTCGAGGACGCCGGCGTTACCGCCGCCATCGTCACGGGGCGCAGCATGGGCGAACTGACCCATTTTCGCAAAGCGCTGCCGTGGCTGCGTTATTTTGTGGTCAGCAACGGCGCGACCGCGCTGGACGCCGAAGCGAACAACGCGTTTTACCAGCGGCATCTGCCGCTTGCCATCGCCCGTGCCGTGGAGCGCGAAGCGCGCAAGTATTCCGTCATGACCGAAGTCTATGCCGACGGCGTGTCGTATGTCGGCCGGGACTGCTGGGAACACAGCGGGCGGTATACGGCGGAGTTTTTGCATCACCCCTCGCTCGCGGCCGGCCGCGTGCCGGTCGAAAGCGTGGGTGATCTGCTCGACGCGCGAAAGAGCGACGTCGAAAAGCTCTATATCTCCTTCGAGGACCTTGCCGATTTGCCGAAGCTCGAGACGTTCTGCCGGCGCTATCCGGTCGACCTCGTGCTGTCGATCCACAACGGGCTCGAGGTCAACCAGCGCGGCGTGGAAAAAGGCAGCGGGCTGCTTGCGCTTTGCGGCTATCTCGGCGTTTCGCCGGAGGAGACCGCCGCCGTCGGCGACGGCGACGCGGACGTCGCCATGTTTCGGGCGGCCGGACTTTCCATCGCCATGGAAAACGCAAACGAAACCGTGCGCGGCAGCGCGAGCCTCGTCGCCCCGCATAACGACAGCGACGGCGCAATCTGGGCCATCGAGCAAATCCTTGCGGCGCGTTAGCGCGTCGGCTCCATCAACTTTTCAGACAGGAGACAGATCAGTATGAAAAACCGCTTGGTATTCGTCGGCAGTTATTCGCAACCCCTCGTGCTCGGCTCGGGCGAGACCGTACCCGGCAACGGGGAAGGCGTCACCGTCTACCGCATGGATGCGGCGGGACATCTCGCCCGCCTGTCCGCGGCCGGCAAGCCCAACCCGACCTATCTTGCGCTGAGCGCGGATCAGAAGTTCCTCTACACCGTTAACGAACTCAAGGAATATCACGAAGAGCCCTCCGCCGCCGTCTCGGCGTATGCGGTCGACCCCGACTCGGGCAAGCTGACCTTCCTCAACCGCCGCATGACCGGCGGCGCGGACGCCTGCTGCGTCAGCATCGGCGGGGACGGGCGGTACCTCCTGGCCGCCAACTTCACCGGCGGCAGCTTTTCCGTGCTGCCGATCTTGCCGGACGGCAGTCTTGCAACCGCCTCCTGCTTCATTCAGCACTACGGCAGCGGCCCGAACCCGACGCGGCAGGCAAGTCCGCACGTGCATCAAGTCATGTCCGATCCAGCGGGCAGGCATGTGCTCGTCGTCGATTTGGGCAGGGACGAAATCGCCGTTTACGGCGTCGACTGGAGCACCGGCTGCGTGGTTCCGAACGCCGCGCCCGCCATTCCAAGCGACCCGGGCGACGGCCCGAGGCAGTTCGTGTTTGACGAGAGCGGAAAATTCCTCTATCTCGTCACCGAGCTGAGCAATACCGTTCGCGTATACGCCTACGACGGCGACAGCGGCACGGCGAAATTTCTGCAGTCGCTGCCCACGCTGCCAAACGATTGTGTGGCGGACACCACCTCCGCCTGCATCAAGCTGCATCCCTGCGGCGAATTTCTCTACGCCAGCAACCGCGGCTACGACAGCATCGCAAGCTACCGCGTCCATCAGGACGGCACGCTCACGCCGCTTTCCATCATGAAAACGGACGGCAGAACCCCGCGGGATTTCAACATCACGCCGGACGGCGGATTCCTGCTTTGCGGATTACAGGACTCCAACGAGCTGATTCTCTACGGCATCAACCCGCTCAACGGGCAGCTCACCGAGCTGGAGCGCACACCCTGCAACTCTCCAACGGCGGTTCTGTTTGCGGATTACGAGTAAGAATCTCATAAGAATTTCATGCGAAAAAGCGGCGCCCGATCGGGCGCCGCTTTTGATATGCCAGGCAATTACCGTTTCTCCCCGTCCCCGAAATCGATGCCGATCTGCCGCCGCGCCTCGTCCAGCAGGCGCATGACCCGAAGGCTCTGTTCTTCATACTCCGCGGTGGACGCGTCCGCTTCGATCATGCGCGAGAACACGTTGAGCTCGTGCACCATGTTGTTTTTCACAGGCGTAAACAGCTCCTCCGTCCGCCCGTCGCGGTAGAGCATACGCACATAGCTTGGCTGGTTCAGCGTGTCGAACACGAGCGATCCTTCCTCCCCCTGGATCATGCTGGGAGAGACGGAGTTCGTCACCTTGGAGTAGGCGATTGTCGTCTGCTGATCGCCGTAGTCAAGCAGCATCGTGCCTGCGGCCTCGGTCCCGTTGGACAGGAAACTCGCGCCGGCGGTCAGTTTACGCGGCACACCGAAGAGCGCCACGCACGTATGCAGGCAATACACCGCAAGATCCATCAGCGCGGCGTTGCCGAGCGCGGCTTCGAATACGTTCGGCCGTTCGCCTGCCTTGAAGCGATCATAGCGGGAGGAATACTGGCAAAACTCGAACGTCGCGCGGCGGATGCGCCCGACCTTGGGAAGATTATCCTTCAGAACCTGCAAAAACGGGTCGTGCACGGGGCGGATCGCCTCAAGCAGCACCAGTCCTTTTTCGCACGCCGTATGCATCATGCACTCCGCCTGCGCGGCGTTGATCGCCAGCGGCTTTTCGCAGAACACATGCTTGCCGTGCGCCAGCGCGGCGAGCGTCTGGCGGTAATGCGCAATGTTCGGGCTGGCGATATACACCGCGTCGATTTCCGGACTGGACAGGAACGCATCCTCCTCACAATAGCAGCAGCCGATGCACTGCGCCTCGGCATACGCTTTGCCGCGCGCTTCGTCGCGCGAAAACACGGCGGCGATTTCGCAATTGTCGCTCGTCCGCGCCGCTTCGCAGATCCAGTCGCTCACAAAACTCGTTCCGATGACGCCAATGCGCAAAGGCTTATCCATACCGTCTTCTCCATTTCGATGATCGTTGATAACCGGGATGTCGTTCCAGGCACCGTTTCTTTGCTCGCGCTGCCAGATGGATTCTCCCCCAATTGTAGAAGCGGACGCACGGCTTGTCAATGCACCTCTTTTATTTCGCAAGTATATTTACTTTCTTTCGAAAGCGTTCTCTTTACTTTTTGATCGTTTCGGCGTAAAATATGATGCGAATCGAGGATAGGCACATGCAAAAAGCGTTGGTATTCAATCTTCAGAAATTCTCCATTCACGACGGCGCGGGCATCCGCACGGACGTGTTTTTTCAGGGTTGCAATCTGCGCTGCAAGTGGTGCGCCAACCCCGAGAGCCAGCCGATGGAGCCGCTGCCCGGCGAGTCGGCCAAAGCGTACACGGTGGATGAACTCGTAGAGGAATTGCTCAAGGACAAGCCGTTTTACGACGAAAGCGGCGGCGGCGTCACGCTCACGGGCGGAGAAGCCCTGCTGCATCCGGAGTTTGTGCTGGAGCTGACGCAGGCGCTGCATCGCGAGGGCGTCCATGTCGCCGTCGAAACCGCCGCCTGCGTTTCGGAGGACGTATTCGCCCGCGTGCTGGCTGCTGTGGATTTCGCCTATATCGACCTCAAGCATTACGACGACACGAAGCACCGCGAAGGCACCGGCGTCGGAAACGAGCTGATCCTTCGCAACATCGCAGCCGCGCTCAAGGGGAAGACGCCCGTCGTCGTCCGCATTCCCGTGATTCCCGGCTACAATGACAGCGAGGCAAATTTTGAAGGGTTTGCAAAGACGCTGACGGCGCTTGGCGCAAAGGATGTGCAGCTGCTCCCCTTTCACCAGCTCGGCGAGAGCAAGTACCGCCGACTGAATCTCGACTATGCCTACGACGGAACAAAACAGCTTCACGACGGTGACGTTTCCGCCTTTGCCGCCGCGCTGACGCGCGCCGGGCTCAACGTACAGATCGGCGGATAATTTTCTGATATTTACTGTGTATCCTGCGCCGGTCTCCGGCGCTTTTCTTTATACTCGCCTTGCGGCAATTCCTATAAACAATCCAAAAGAAATAGAGTATTAACTATCTTTTCACATGAAATAGCAAAAAAAGAAGCTTATACCTTTGCGAGTTTCTTCGCCTCGAAGTTCTCCTTTTCACAAAAAAGAAAACAAAAACCAATATCTTCCTGTAAGCCTCTTCGCCCCAAGCTGTCTTTTCATAATAAAAAAAGACAGCGAAAAAAGAAGCTTATACCTTTGCAAGCTTCTTCGCCTCGAAGTTCTCCTTTTCACAAAAAAAATAACAAAAACCAATAGCTTCCTGTAAGCCTCTTCGCCCCAAGCTGTCTTTTCATAATAAAAAAACAGCCAAAAAAGAAGCTTATACCTTTGTAAGCCTCTTCGCCCCGAAGTTCTCTTTTTCACAAAAAAGATAACAAAAACCAATATCTTCCTGTAAGCCTCTTCGCCCCAAGCTGTCTTTTCCCATAAAAAAAACAGCAAAAAAAGAAGCTTACGCCTTTGTAAGCCTCTTCGCTGTTCTCTATTCGGTTGTTGTTTCAGCCCCGACCCGGGATTCGTCCTTCAGTGGATGGCCTCTCCGCCTCAGGAACGAACCGTTCTGCTGGTAATTGGTTACGCCGCGTAGATGCGCGAAGAGCCCGTGGTTTCGTCGAGGCTTTTGCCGTCTTCCATCATGAACCGGATCAGCCGGATCGTGTCCCGTGCGGAACTGGTTTCGACAGAAAGCTTGGTAACGCCGTTTTGCGTCTCGAGCAGCAGGTTCTGAACAAAGCTGTTGCCTCTGAGTTCTTCCGGCTCGCGTTCGGAAACGATCAGTTTGACCGAACCCTCGCAGGTGTTGACGATTTCGAAGAAACGCTTCAGATTCGTAACGTTGATTTTCATCATGTTCCTGTTCCTCCTTTCTTTTTCTTCGCTGTCATTATACGTTCTGTTTTGCAAAAAATCAACCATTATTCGGCTTTTTATTGTGACTATTCTTCCATAACATAAAAAACAAGTAAAAAACTTGTGTCATTATTGTGAAACGACAGGCTTTTACCGGAGATTATCGTATTATGTATGCCATTTTTAGGTACATAATCGCCCAAAATCGATCTTTTATCCGATGTTCCAAAAACACCAATAGCCGCTGACTACTGTCCTGCGGCGTTTTTTTCTATATTCGATTCAGGGTCGCGTTGGTTCGTTCACGGGCGCGGCCGCCCGTTTTTGCGAGGTGATCCGTGCAAAATCGATCTGCAGATCACCAGTGTGTCCGAAGCCGATGGTGTACCGGCTTTTATGATTATACGCTCAGCATTATGAAAATGCCAGCGTTTTTTAAAAGATTTCTCTCTATGATCCGCTGGGCGCCGCTGCGCGCGGCGACCGCGCAAAATGACGGCGGCCGTTACAGGACGCGGGAATATTGGATGCCCGAGTTTTTAAGCACGATCTGGAATTTGTTCCGGTCCCCGCGCGCGAGCTCCACGCAGTATTCGAAGATTTCTCCGGCCGTGTTTTTCGAGATGCGCTGAATACGGAATCCCGGCTCACCCGCGCGCAGGTGCATGAGCTCCGCGTCGCGCTTGCTCAGCGTGACCGCCTCGTAGATCTCCACGGCCTCCTGCGGGGAGGAGCCGGAGCATTCGCGGATGGTCGCATAGAGCGAATCGTTGAGTTGCTCGCGTGTCAGCGTCGGGCAGATACGCGTTGGAATATACGCCGTTTCGAGCAGAAGCGGCTCTCCGTCGCCAAGACGCAGACGCTCGATGCGAAACGTCGTCTCCCCCGCGGAGAGGTTGAGCGCCTCGGCAATCCTTGCCGGCGGGCGCACGGTGCTGAACGAGATCACCCTCGAGCTCGGCGCAAGGCCCAGCGCATACATTTCGGTCGTGAAGTTGTAGAGGTTGTTGATGCTGCGCTTGAGTTTCGGCTTGCATACGCGCGTACCGACCCGCTTTTTGCGGACGATGACGCCTTCGTCCTCAAGCATCTGAAACGCCTGGCGGACGGTCGAGCGGCTGATGCCTAGCAGCTTGCAAAGCGACGTCTCCGTCGGCAGCGCGTCGCCTTCGCGCAGCTCGCCCGAGGAAATCAGGGCCGAAAAATAGTTCGACAGTTGCAGATAGACCGGCGCGTCGTTCGTCCACGCGATGCGTAGTTTACTCCAATCCATGCGATTCTCCCCCGCAGTCACAACGTCCCGTTCGCGCGATCACCGCGCGAAACAGGCGAAAGTCATTCTTTCTATGATTGTATCATACAATATTCAGCGTGAACATGCCCGCAAGCGCCTGAATCCCCTGTTTTGCAACAAATTATTGAATTTCCTCACGCTGCACCATTTTAAATTGCCTGGTGAAAAATCGCCCGCCGGCGGCTTGTTTCCTCCGAACGGTGTATCTGCGGTTGGCCCTCGCTATTGCCGCAGTCGACCGATGGATGACGGCTATTTGCATCCTTAATCGATTAAGTTAATGATCTGCTTTCCGTGGCTTCCTATCCAGTTCATCGCCGGCGCAGCGGCGGGCGACGAAGTCTTTTCGCGCAATCGAGCGATTTTCATCCGTAAAGTTTACAATTCGGGTCCTGTTTTTCCCGTCCGAACCATCTTGACAGATAGTTTTTTCACGAGTATAATCAGGTAACGAAATCGTTTAAGCCCGTTTGAATTTTACTTATTCTTTTTCCCGGTTTTTCACCACGTATCGACGGCAATCTGTTGTTTTTTTTGTTTGCGGCGCGGTCTGCGAAATCTTTTATGAGTCATAGGCGGTAAATATGGTTACGATCAAGGATATTTCCGAACGCTGCGGCGTCTCCCGCGCGACGGTGAGCAAGGCGCTGAACGGCCACACCGACATCGGCGCGGAGACCATCGCGCAGATTCGCCGTGTCGCCAAGGAGATGGGCTATCTGCCCAATGCGACGGCGCGCACGCTCAAGCTCGGACGTTCGCACAACATCGGCGTGCTCTTCGTCGACAAAACCGGCTCCGGCCTCAAGCACGAATATTTTTCGTCCATCCTGGACAGCCTGAAGGTGGAGGCGGAGCGGCGCGGCTACGACATTACGTTTATCAGCAAGGACATCGGCGAGTTTTCGATGGACTACTACGAACACACGAAATACCGCAATTGCGACGGCGTCGTCATCGCCTCCGTGGACTTTTCCGACCCGGCGGTCATCCGGCTCATCGCCAGCGAAATTCCGACCGTCACGCTGGATTTCGTCTACGACAACCGCACGTCGGTGCTTTCGGACAACATTGGCGGCCCGTCCGCGCTGGTGCATTACGTGTATGAGATGGGACATCGGCGCATCGCCTTCATCCACGGCGAGGATACGTCGGTCACGCAAAAGCGGCTCATCAGCTTTCACAAGACCTGTGCAAGCCTCGGCATCCGCGTTCCGGAAGGATATGTCCGGCCCGCGATCTACCACGACCCGAAGTCCAGCGGCATTGCGACGCGCGAGCTGCTCGCCCTGCCGGACCGGCCGACCTGCATCCTCTATCCGGACGACTTTTCCTTTATTGGCGGCATGAACGAGCTCGAGCGGCACGGAATCTCCATCCCGAACGATATGAGCGTGGCGGGATACGACGGCATCCTGCTCTCGCAGGTGCTCCGCCCCCGCCTGACCACCTATCGGCAGGACGCGGAAGCGATGGGACGCGAAGCCGCCGCGAGGCTCGTCGAAGCCATCGAGCAGCCGAAGACTTGCCTGCCCCAGCAGATCATGATCTCCGGACAGCTGCTCAAGGGCGATACGGTCAAAGACATCAACGACTGATCCGTTCGCGCCGGTCTTACCCACGACAAATCGGCGCAGGCGGACACATCGCGTCAGGAGGCGTACCTATGGAAAGCATCACAAAACAGGAGATTTCGCCAATCTTCTTTTCCGTCGACAAAAACAGGAGACTGCCGCATGACGACGCAGAGAGCAATCCCATGATCCAATCGCTGATCAAACCTGTGGGACGCATGTTTTTTCTGCAGCGCTGCGGCATTGCGCTCGAAAGCGCCCATGCGGGAGAGTTTTCCCACCCGGCATGCCATACCGCGCCCGCCCGTGTCTTCCATTCGGACACATTCCTCCATGTGTCCGGTGGCTGGCATGACGCCGGCGACTACGGAAGGTATGTTGTGCCAGCCTGCAAAGCCATCGCCGATCTGCTTCTGGCGTTTCGGGCTGCGCCGGAAGCGTTCGGCGATGACTGGGGGATTCCCGAGAGCGGAAACGGCGTTGCGGACGTGCTGGACGAGGCGCGCTTTGAGCTCGAGTGGCTGCTTCGAATGCAGCGCGACGACGGCGGCGTGTACCACAAGGTCACCTGCGCGTATTTTCCGGACATGGTCGCCCCGCAGCAGGAGCGGGCGGAGTTGTTCGTCTTTCCTGTTTCCACAGCGGCGACGGGCGATTTTTCCGCCGTCATGGCGATGGCATACCCGCTCTATGAGTCCATCGACCGCGCGTTTGCCAAAAAATGCCTGCGCGCGTCCGTCAACGCCTATGAGTTTTTGAAGCACGCAAAACCGCTGCCCTTCCACAACCCGTCCGGCGTGGTCACGGGCGAATACGGCGACGAATCGGATGCGGACGAGCGCTATTTCGCCGCCTGCGCGCTGTATCAGGCGACGGGGCAATCGTACTATCTCTCCGACGCCTCCGCGCTCTATCGAAACGGGCGATCGGCGGATCTCGGCTGGGCGGACGTCGGCGGTTACGGCAACGCCATGCTTCTCTTCGGCGGGCGCGCCTGCGAGGACGATATCCTCGTCGGACGCATCCGCGCCGACCTGCTTGCGACGGCAGAACGCCTCAGCGAGCGCACGGAGCAAAGCCCTTACGGTATCTCGATCGACGAATTTCTCTGGGGCAGCAATATGTATCTGCTCAACAACGCCATGACGCTGCTGCTCGCCAACGACGCGCAGGATACCGAGCGGTACGTCGCTGCAGCGCGCGCACACCTGAACTATATCCTCGGCGGCAACCCGTCCGGCATCTGTTATGTCACCGGCTTTGGCGGGCGCTCGCCGCAGCACCCGCACCATCGCCCCTCCGCCGCGGCGGGCGCGGCGATGCCCGGCATGCTCGTCGGCGGACCGGATCAGTATCTGCACGATCTCACGGCAAAGACGCTGCTTTCCGGAAAACCGGCGGCAGAGCGGTATATCGACTCGGTGGAGAGCTATTCCACCAACGAGGTCGCCGTCTACTGGAACAGCGTCCTGCTCTATGTGCTCGCGCGCCTGAGCCGGCTCGGGGCGTAATCGATTAGCGCAACAAAAAAACGGCGGAGCATACGCTTCGCCGTTTTTTTGTGCCCGAATCCTTATTTACAACCCCAACTGCCCCCTCGCGGCTTCTTCCGCCGCTCTGCAGGTCTGGCAGGCGCTCTCCAAATCCGCGCCGCAGCAGAGCACGCCGTGGTTCATCAGAAGGCAGCCGCTTCGCTCGCCCAGCGCTTGAATCGCGACCCGAGAAAGCTTCCCGGTCGAAGGAAGCGCGTGTCCCGCGCAGCGCAGCGCCGCGTCCGTTCCTCCGGAGATGCTCTTTCGCGCGGCGGCGAACACGCCGCAAAGCTTCGCGTGGGTATGGATCGCCGCGCCGACATCATTCCGCGCGGTGAAGAGATCGCGATGCAGCCGCTTTTCGCTCGTCGGCTTGCGCTGCGCGCCATAGGATAGCGTGGCAAGCTCCACCTTCACGACGTCGTCCGGCGTGAGATAGCGATAGTCCAGCCCGCTCGGCGTGCAGAGCATGTACGCGTCGTCCAGCCGCACGGCGAGGTTGCCCCAAGTGCCCTGCACCAATCCTTCTTCCACCAGGCGCCTGCCACAGGCGACGATCTGCTCGCGCAGCGTTTGCTCCCGTTCCGTTCTCACGGGCCCGCCTTCAGCTTCTCCTGCCTGCGCTGTCTGCTCCCGCGCGGATTCCGCGCCGAGGTTGATCTTCGAATATTTTTTCTGATAGATCAGGTGCATCAGCGCCGCCGAAAACAGCGGCACGCGTTTCGCCCCGCCGATCTTTTGCGCAAGAATGTGCGTCATCGCCGCCTTTTCCAGCAGGATGGCGCCCGTGAGCGCCTCCGTGAGCGAGCGGCCGGTAATCAGCATGCCGTGTTCTCTGACAAAGCAGCTGTTTCTGCCGCGCAGGCAGCGCGCCAGTTCGCGCGGCTCCAGCGCGCGGGCAACCCGCGCGGTCAGGCCGACGATCTGCGCCATGTCGTCCAGCTCCGCCCGCAGCGCGCGCATCGCGTCCGCAATCCGCGGCGCATACGTTCCGCGCAGCAGCAGCAGCGCCTTCGCCTCGGGTTTGATCAAAAACGCGCGAAGAAACGGCTCGCCCTCCGGCGCGGCGCCGAGCTCCTGTATCGTGATATCCGCGCCGTCCAGCTCGGCGACGACCGCCGCGCCGTCCTCCAGCCGCAGGGCGGCCTTGACCGGGCCGCTCTCTTTTGCGAGCAGGCCCTCATGCCGCAGTTGCGCGGCCAGTTCCAGAAAAGCCTTCGCGGCCTCGGTCTTCGTCATCTGTTTCCCGTCCTCACTGCACTGTTTCGGTAAAGCGTTTACCGTTCGCCTCGGCGTACAGGCCGGAGAGCGAGCGATAGAGCTTTTGATACTGCATAAACAGCCCGTCGTACACCGCCTGATTCTCCGCGCTTGGGACAAACGTCTCGCTCACGCGGACAAACTGCTTCGCCGCCGCAAAATCCGGCAGCTCGCCGAGGCCGATGAGCGCGACGACCGCCGCCCCGACCGCGCCCGCGTTGCGCGGGTTGTCCACCACGCTGATCCTGCGCCCCGTCACGTCCGAGAGAATCTGCATCCAGCCCCGGTCCAGCGCGCCGCCGCCGATGATGCGGATATCGGCGCAGTCGATGCCGTAATCGCTCGAAAAATTCTGCAAAATCCAGCGGATGTTGTAGGCGATGCCTTCGTAGACCGCGCGCATGAGATGCTCGCGCGTGTGCACCATGGTGATGTTGAAGAGCGTGGCGCGCGTGGTCGTGCTCGAAACGGGACAGCGCTCGCCCAGCATCCACGGCGTGCAGATCAGCCCGTCGCTGCCCGGCGGCACGCTTGCAATCACGCCGTCCATAAAGTCGAACACGCCGGTTCCGTATTTCTCTTTCTCGTGGCGGAAAAACTGGTCGCGAATCCATTCGATGTTCGCGCCCGCGCTCTCCGTAATGCCTGCGATGAGGTTCATCCCGGGGTCCGCGCTCTGAATCGCCGCCGCGCCGTGCCGAAAGCTGTCCTTCGTCTTTGTCGCCGCCGCAACCCAGGCCGAGGTGCCGAGGTAAACATGCACGTCCCCGTCGGACTGCTGCCCCGCGCCGACCGCCGCGGCCTGCACGTCGTCGCAGCCGCCGAATACCGGCGTACCCTCGAGCAGGCCCGTCTCCCGCGCGGCCTGTTTTGACAGGGGAGCGATTAGGTCCGTGCTTTTCACCAGCGGCGGCAGCTTCTTCATGTCGATGCCCGCCAGCGGCAGCACACTCATCCAGGTCTTTTTTCGAAGGTCGAAACCGTAGCCGGACGCGCCGGAGAGCTCCGTAACCATCTTGCCCGTGCAGCGGAATTTCAGATATCCGTTCACGTCGAGGATACGAAACGCGTTTCGATAGACCTCCGGCCGTTCTTCCTTGAGCCAGATGATCTTTGCGATGCAGTCCTTGCCCATGATCGGCGTGCCGGCCAGCAGCGTAAAGAGCCGCTTGCCGCCGATTTTTTTCATGATGCCCTGCGCCTGCTTTTCCGCGCGCCCGTCGACCCAGGTGATGTTCGGGTAGAGCACCTCGCCGCTTTCGGAGACGGGGATCACGCCCTGCGCCTGCGTGGAGAAGACGATCGCCGCAACGCTTTCGGGCGAGATATCGTTGTCCGTCAGCACGCGGCGGCTCGTTTCGCAGACGGCCTTCCAGTAGTCGGCGGGGTGCTGCTCCACCCAGGCGGGGTTTGGATAATACGTCGGATATGGCTCGCTCGCCGTCGCGCGGATCGTTCCGTCGAAGCGGACGAGCACCGCCTTATCGGAGCTGGTGCCGATATCATGGGCGAGAATATAGCGTTCCATCTGGCTGCCTCCCGTCGGTGTCTGTCCATTGCTGCTTTGTTTCGGCGTTTGTCCGCGTTCGCAACCCGCGCGAACCCCGCCTGAACGCCTGGTTCAGCGCATTCCCGTGTTCACCACTTTGGAAAACACCGTTTCAAAGCGGGTCAGCGCGTCGGCAATCACCTCGTCCGTATCCGCAAGCGACGTATAGAGCCGGCTGCCGGCGAGGGTGACGATGCCGTTTGCCATGTACGCCGCGCCCATGCGCTCCATGGAGTCCTTGCGCCGCGTCATCATCTCTTTGTTTTTCAGCAGGCCCAGCGCGGACTTGACAAAGCTCATGCTCGAGTAGTCGTAACTCATCGCGCCCGTGCACTCGAGATGCACGATGGAGCCCTGATTATACGCCACGAACGGCAGGCCGTATTTTGCAATCAACGCCTTCAGCCCGTCCGCGAGCTTGTCGCCCTGCCTGCCCGCAATTTCGCAGGCATTCGTGCGCTCGATTTCGCGGATGGCCGTGTATCCCGCAATCGACGAGAGCGGATTCGCCGCAAGCGTGCCGCCGACATAGGCGCGGTGTTTGCCGGTCGCAACCCCCGCCGCCATGAGCGAAGCGTATTCCTGCTTGCCGCCGACGCCGCCCGCCGCGGGATATCCGCCCGCGACGATCTTGCCGAAGATCGTCAGATCCGGCACGACGCCAAAATAGCCCTGCGCACCGGAGAGCGCGACGCGGAACCCCGTCACCACCTCGTCGAAGATCATCAGCGCGCCGTATCTGTCGCAGAGCGCGCGCACGCCGGCGTTGTAGTCCTTCGCCACGGGACGCGTGCCGCTCTCGGGTCCGACGGGCTCCACGATGACCGCCGCCGTGCCGCCTTTGAGGCGGTTGAGGCGCAGCATGGCTTCGAGCATGTCCAGATCGTTCGGGCGCACCTCGTCGGTCAGCGAATAGCACGCGCGCGGAATCCCGTGGGATTCCAGCAGCGCGCGGCTGCCGGGAATTTTCAGCCCGTACACCATCTGATCGGACCAGCCGTGGTACGCGCCGCCGATTTTGACGACGCGCTTCTTCCCCGTCGCGATGCGCGCGATGCGAAGGCTCGCCATCACCGCCTCCGTGCCGCTGCCGAGCATGCGGAACATCTCGACCGCGGGCATGTGCCGGTGGATCTCTTTTGCAATCAGCAGCTCCGCCTCGTGCAGCAGCCCCGTCACCGGGCCGCAGGTTTCGATGAGCTCCATCGCGGCCTTTCGCACGGTCTCGTTGTTGCTGCCGAGGATGGTCGGCCCGCCCGCCTGTAAAAAGTCGATGTAGCGGTTGCCGTCCGCGTCGGTCAGATAGGCCCCCTCGGCCTTGGCCACGCAGATGGGAAAGGGTTTATTGAACGCGAGATTGTGCTGCACGCCGCCGGGGATGTACGCTTTCGCCTCGTCGTAGATCTGCTTCGAGCGGGCGCATCGTTCGTCGAAATAGCGCAGCACGCCGGATTGGTAGTATTCTTCCGAAACCTCGTGGATGGGTTCGCTCGTGAGTTTTTTCAGTTGTTCGTTGATCGCGCCGGGATCGTCCCAGCGGCTGATTCCGCAGTGTTCCATCGATCGATCGCTTTCCGGATATCGGGGGGAGGACGCCCGGCGGTATCCTGTTTTATTTCGTCTGACCGCCCGCCTGCCTGCCGCGCAGCAGGTAGTCCAGCATGGTTCTCATGTCCTTTTGCATCTGCTCCTTGTCAAAGGGCAGCCCGTAGGCGAGCAGATGGTTGACCTGGCCGTAATAGAGCCCGACCGTCATCTGCGCGAGCATCTGCGCCGACACCGCGGCGTCCGTCGGAAACGGGGCGTATTCCATTTCATACTGCCGCGCGATGAGCCGCTCGATCTCTCCGATTCTGCCGCTCTCGCCGCCGAGGACCGTCGCGTTGGTGAGCCGCGCCACCACGCGCGGATAGTTCGCCGTGTCGTCGATGAGTTTCTCCAGCAGCGCGTGAATCAGCGCGAGGCCCTTGAGTTCGGACTGCTCGCCAAACTCGATCAGCTCGCCGATCTCCGCAACCGCAAGCGCCTGCTGCAGCTCCCCCGCGTCAGCAAAATGGTTGAACACCGTCGTGCGGCAAACGCCCGCCTGAATCGCGATGTCGTCAAAGGGCACGTTGCCGACGCCGTGTTTTTCATAGAGCACCTTTGCCGCGTGCAAAATAGCCCGCTGGGTCTTCGTACGCTTCCGTTCGCTCATTTCGTTTCCTCCTGTCGTTCTGCCTGCTCTGCTTTTCATTCTGATGGCGGGACGGACCGACGCCATATCGTTGTGATTTGAATGGTTGAATATAAATTGGATTTTAGTACAGATTTAACGTATCATGTTTCGCATTGCGCGTCAATAGATATGCGAATAAAACCCTGCGGCGACGCCTGTTTTTTGAGTTTTTCGAGTCTTTGTTTCCCTATGGCGCTCAACCTGTGGTTTCGCTATAATTTACAAAAATCAAACCTGCAGTTGATTGTTTTTTGAAACGGTATCTGATAGGATAGCAGCGTGTGTGATTTGCTTCATACACCGGAAACGGAGGAATACAGCTTGGATACCGGATTTGATCTGGATCGATATCTGACCGAGGGCGTGGAGAGCATCGTCAGGGACGCGCTCGCCGCCAGCCTGAAGAACCCGAAGGAGACGGCGTTTCTGCTCTCCTACGCGCTCGCCGCCAAGCGGGCGGCCGCCGCGCGGCAGGCGCATGCCGAATCGGGAAGGCACATCCCGTCTTTTTTAATCGCAAGCATCACAAACCGCTGCAACCTGCACTGCGCGGGCTGCTATGCGCGCGCCAACAACCTCTGCGACGACGGCGCCGGCGATGCGCTGCTGACGGACGAAGAATGGGCCCGCATCTTTTCGCAGGCGGCGCAGGCCGGCGTTTCGTTCATCCTGCTCGCGGGCGGGGAGCCGATGCTGCGGCGCGGCGTGCTGGAGCGCGCGGCGGCCCGGCGGGATATCCTCTTTCCGGTGTTTACCAACGGCACGCTGCTCAGCGACGGCATGCTCGCCCTGCTGGACGAGCACCGGAACCTCGTGCCCATCGTCAGCATCGAGGGCGACGAGCGGCTGACCGACGCGCGACGCGGAAGCGGCACCTATGCAAAACTTGCCGCCAATCTGGAACGCATGCATCAACAGGGCATCCTCTTCGGCGTTTCCGTCACGCTGACCACCGAAAACATCGACGTCGTCACGGGCGACGCGTTTCTGGACACCCTGCGCGCGTTCGGCGCGAAGGTCGCGTTTTATGTCGATTACGTCCCCGCCGACCCGGGCACCGAGGCGCTTGCGCCCGGCGACGCCGAGCGGGCGCGTCTGGCCGACCGGCTCGACGAGCTGCGCCGCGTGCAGGACGGCATGGTCTACGTTTCCTTTCCCGGGGACGAGCAGTTCTCCGGCGGGTGCCTCGCGGCGGGACGCGGATTTTTCCACATCAACCCCACGGGCGGCGCGGAGCCCTGCCCGTTTTCGCCGGTTTCGGACGTAAACCTCAAGCAGGTTTCGCTGCTCGAAGCGCTCGACTCCCCGCTCTTTACCCAGCTTCGCGCAAGCGACCTGCTCAAAGGGCATCACGACGGCGCCTGCGCGCTCTTCGGCAAGGACGAGGAGCTCGCGGCCATGCGCGGCGGCGTCGCCTGAACGAGCACCGCCTTATTTCATTTTCCAAGCGGAGGATACATGAGAATTCCCCTGATCGAACGCCATCTGCCGGGGTACACGCGCGGCGAAGAGATCTTTCATATGGTTTCCCACATCGCCGGCGGCGTGTTTGCGTTTGTCGCGCTGCTTCTGTGCGTCGTCAAGTCCTCGCTCGGCGGCAGCGCCTGGGCGATCGCTTCGTCCATCGTCTACGGCATCACCATGATCGTGCTGTACTGCCTTTCGAGCGTGTATCACGGCCTGAAACCGTCTCTTGGCAAAAAGGTTTTGCAGGTGCTCGACCACTGCTCGATCTATTTCATGATCGCGGGTACGTATACGCCGATTCTGCTCATGGCCATGCGGCCGCTCTATCCCGCCGTCGCATGGGCGGTGTTCGGCGCGGAGTGGGCGCTCACCGCGCTTGCGGTCACCCTCACGGCCATCGACCTGCGTCAGTATCGCGTATTTTCGATGTTCTGCTACCTCTTCATGGGTTGGGCGATCGTCTTCGTCGCGCCGTATGCCGTCCGCGCGCTCTCCGGCGCGGGGTTCTGGCTGCTGCTCTCCGGCGGGTTCGCCTATACGCTCGGCGCAATCCTGTACGGTCTCGGCTCAAAGCGCCGCTGGTTCCACGCGCTGTTCCATCTGTTTGTGCTGGCGGGCAGCGTGCTCCAGTTTCTTGCGATCTTCCTCTACGTCATCTAGCGCGCAAATCGAACAAGTCTCCCGCAAAAAACGGGAGACTTGTTTTTACGTTAATTCCTGTCGCGTTTATAGCTCGATTTCGCTTTTCAGGTGAAAGCTGCTCCGCTCGAAGCTCAGCAAGCCTTCGTCCCGCATCTTACAGAGCTCGTTGCTCATGGCGCTGCGATCCACGCAGAGGTAATCCGCCAGCTGCTGGCGGTTAAACGGAATCTCGAATACGTCGCTGCCCGCCGCGAGAGACTGCCCCGAGAGATAGGAAAGCAGCTTTTCGCGCGTGGTGCGCTTGCTCATGTGGGAGAGCTTTCTCGTGAGCGCAAGGTTTTTTTTCGCCGACTCGGCGAGCAGGTTTTGCACCAGTCGCGTATGAAAGCGGCACGCGCTCGAGCAGATCTCCAGCATGTGCCGCGCGTCGATCATCATCACGAGGCTCGGCTCGGCGGCGACCACGCTCACGCGCAGCAGTTCGCCCGGCAAAAAGGCGTACGACTCGCCGAAGAGGTCCCCCGGCCACGCGTCCGCGATGATGTTGCGGTTGCCCCAGAAGTCTTCCTCGATGATCTGCGCCCTGCCGGAGATCACCATGCCGACCGCGGTGATGTCCTCTCCCTGCCGCAGGATCATCTCGTTTTTCGCAAACTCGCGGTAGCTCGGCGCGATGCAGCCGATCAACGTCGGCAGTTCCGCCTCCGTCGTGCCGCGAAAAAGCGATGTTTTTTTCAAAAACGCGTAGGATACCTGCGAATTCCCCGCTGCGCTCATGGCAATCATCCCTTTCCGATGTGATTATACCGCAAATCGTTCGGCTGTTTCGTTGTATTTCCAACCGATCCGTTTTGATTAGCATAGTATACTGCGTGTAAACCGTCAAGATGCAATACGGCCTTTGACCGCCGACCGGAAAGACGGAAAACGGAAAGGAATTTTTCATATGCTGCGTAAAATCATTCAGATAGACGACGCCCTCTGCAACGGTTGCGGCGCATGCGCAAGTGCATGCCACGAGGGCGCAATCGCCATGGTGGACGGCAAGGCCCGGCTCCTGCGGGACGATTACTGCGACGGGCTTGGCGACTGTCTGCCCGCCTGTCCGACCGGCGCAATCACGTTTGTGGAGCGCGAAGCCGCCGCATACGACGAAGCCGCGGTCAAGGCAAAGCAGGCAACGACACTGGAACAAACGCGGAACGCGCCCATTCGGCACCTTGGCTGTCCCGGCACGCGCAGCCGCTCCATCGAGCGCGCGTCGTGCGCCGGGCAGGAGCAAAGCGCCCGCCCGCGTCCGGAGAGCGGGGCGCCGTCCTGCCTGAACCAGTGGCCGGTGCAGATCAAGCTCGCGCCCGTCAACGCGCCGTATTTTAACCGTGCGAAGCTGCTTGTCGCCGCGGACTGCACGGCCTATGCGCGCGCGGATTTTCACGAACGCTTCATGAAAAATCGCGTGACGCTCATCGGCTGTCCGAAGCTGGACATGACGGACTATTCGGAAAAGCTCGCCGACATTCTGCGCAGCAACGACATCCGCAGCATCGACGTCGTGCGCATGGAGGTCCCCTGCTGTGGCGACCTCGAGCAGGCGGTGCAGCGCGCGCTGAAGGAGAGCGGCAAGATGATCCCCTGGCAGGTGATCACCATCGCCACGGACGGCGAACTATTGGAATAAGCACGTCAACTGCGAAATCCGCAACTGTAATATTTCGGCGAACTATTGGAATAGGAAAGTCAACTGTGAAATCCGCAACCGTAATATTTCATCGTTTTTCTCGAATTTGTTGTCTGGTTTCGTAACGACACAGTTAATTTCAATGGCGCATGTTCGGCCGGAGACTTAAAAAACACTTAAATTCATGCAGGAAAAAGCCCGTTTCCGGCTTTTTCTTGCTTTTTTCAACAACAGTTATATAATGTAATTATCTTGTATAGACAGGAAGTCTGTTTCCAGGAGGTGAACGGGTTGAACTCCAAAGCGCCGCCGATCTTTCGGCAGATCATCGACCACATCAATGCCGGCATCGAAAGCGGCATGTATGTGCATGGCAAAGCGATACCGTCCGAACCCGAACTCTGCAGGCAGTTTGACACCACGCGCATGACCGTACGCCGCGCCATCGACGCGCTGGTCAACGAAGGAAAGCTCTTTCGCATACAGGGCAAAGGCACCTTCGTTTCCCATATGGAACTCGACAAAACGTATCAAAAGCAGGGGTTCACCAGCAACATGCTCTCCCTCAGCGTGCATCCTTCCAGCAAAGTGCTCATGGCCGGCCCTTGCATGGGGGATCGGGAGGTACAAAAAGGTCTGGAGCTCGACGCCGACGAACCGCTCTTCTGCCTCAAGCGCATCCGGCTGGCGGACGACGAGCCGATCGCCGTGGAGCGCGTCTGGCTCTCGCTCAGGCGCTTTCCGCGCCTGCCGGAGTTCGACTTTGAGGCGGCGTCGCTTTTCGACGTGCTGCACCGCGAATTCGGTCTGGATCTGACAAACGGCTATGCCAAGCAGCGAGTCAACGCCGTTACCGTCAGCGGCGAGGACGCCGAAACGCTGTTCGGCACGAAGCGGGGCGTCGCGCTGCGCATTCGAAATGTGGATTATGACAAGACGCACAGGCCGTTTGCCATGTCGGACGCCTATTATCACGGCGGAAAGTATACGCTGGACGTCGTCATTTGAAACGATCTGCGACCATTACAAAGCGACCGCCCCCTCAGAGGGGACGGCCGCTTTTATTCCAATCACGCGTAGATCAGAGGATCACTGTATCGCGTGCAGCACTTTATACAACAGGTCGTAGAGTGTGGAGGCTTCTTCCTTTGTCAGCGGCAGGCATCTGCCGATCTGCTCCGGTATCTTCGCGGCGCGCGCCCTGAGCGCCTCGCCCGCGTCCGTAACCGAAACGATCACGCTGCGTTCGTCCGCCGCGTTGCGCTGGCGGGAAACGAGCTTCTGCGCCTCCATCTTTTTCAGCAGAGGCGTCAGCGTTCCGCTGTCGAGATAAAGATGTTCGCCGAGTTCCTTCACGGTCAGAGATCGCTTTTCCCAGAGCACCATCATGGCGATGTACTGCGTATAGGTCAGCCCGATCTCGTCGAGAAACGGCTTATAGAGCCGCACAACCTCCTTGGACACCGCATAGAGCGGAAAACAAAGCTGATTTTGCAGCAGCAGCGCGTCATACGCGCCGTCTCCCGTTCCAACGCAGGGCGCGAAGGATGGTTTGGTTTCTTTGTTCATTTCAATCGCTCCCTTTCGTGGTTCGACCGAGGTCTGGTGTTGCCGGATCGTTCGCCCGCCGTCACAGCAGCGCGACGATGTCCTTTTCGATGTTTTCGGGCGTATCGGCAGGCGCAAAGCGCTTAACTACATTGCCTTCGCGATCGATGAGAAACTTGGTAAAGTTCCATTTGATGGCCGCGCCGGTGATGCCTTTTTTCTCGCTCTTGAGAAACTTATAAAGCGCGCTGGCGTTTCTGCCGTTGACGTCGATCTTGGCAAACCGCGGGAAAGTCGTGCCATAGTTCAGCGTGCAAAAGCTCTGGATCTCTTCGATCGTTCCGGGCGCCTGATTGCCAAACTGGTTGCAGGGGAAATCCAGAATTTCAAACCCCTTGTCCTTATATGCGTCGTAGAGCTTCTGCAGGCCTTCATACTGGGGTGTAAATCCGCAGCCTGTGGCGGTGTTGACGACGAGGAGCACCTTTCCTTTGAAATCCGCAAGCGAAACGTCTTCGCCCGCTCTTCCCTTGACGGTTATATCATAGAAACGCATTGTCGTAATCTCCTTTCGTTTTTTACAATTTGATTTTACTCAATATATTTGGTTTTGTCAAGAATAATTATCAAATATATTATTTTTCACCTTTATTCCTGATATTTTAAGAATAACATCCTTCTCTTGCCGCAGAAACAGAATTGGGCCGCCGTTTCCGGCGACCCGATTCTGTTTCGGTGGGGTACCCCCAACAATGGTGTTATTACGCGATCTCCAGCTTGCGGGAAGCGGGAAGCGTCTCCTGCTGCTTGGGCAAAGTCAGCTTCAGGATGCCGTCCTCATACGCGGCCGAAACGTCTTCGGTGCGGATGCCGGTCATGTCGAAGCTGCGGGAGAAGCTGCCGTAGCAGCGCTCGCGCTTGACGAAATTGCCCTTGCCGTCCTTCTCCTCGGTGTTCTCGGAGCGCTCGGCGCGGATGGTCAGCGTGTAGCCTTCGATGTTGACGGCGATGTCTTCCTTCTTAAACCCGGGCAATTCGGCCTCGAGCATATAGTTCTCGCCGTTGTCGCGGATGTCGGTCTTGAAGTCGCGGACTGCGCTCTCTCCAAAGAAGCGGCGCTGCATCTCTTCGAGTTCGTCAAAGGGATTGTAGAACGTCAGGTTGCGCTTTCTGCCATAAGGTACTAATTCGAACATATCCATTCTCCTCCTTTGGAAAATATGATGATTCTTGTTGCGCCGATCCCCGGCGCCGGGGTTGTTGACTATGGGTTTAAAGCCTTTCCTTTCGGAACAACTGTATCTTACACAATAATCTTTACAAAAAAACAGACAGGTTGTAATGGAATTGTGAAATTTAGCACTCATCTCTCAAGAGTGCTGATTATATTGCGCGCAATCTTGTTTTTGCGTGGCAACCGCCCTTTTGCAACAAAAAAACCGCCGCAAAAGCGGCGGTCGATTCAGCAGTTTCCTCACACCGGCTGGTCGGTTCTGGACTCCTTTTTCACAAGCCGGATGACCACGATGTACATGACAATGACGAACGCCACGAAAAACAGCGTGGAGAGCACGGTGCCCATCAGCGCGCAGGCGTCGTAGAACCCGTGCAGCAGCACCGCGACGAGATATCCCGCCAAGAGGTTGAGCCGCCGCCAGCGCGCGTTTCCAACGTCCGAACACAGCTTTGCGCGCGAGTAGAAATATCCCATGAACACCGCAAATCCCATATGCGCGGGGATGGCGAGCAGCGCGCGAAAGATCGCCGTGGTCAGCCCGTAGCCCATGACATAGCTGATGTTTTCAAACGCGGCGAACCCCAGCGAGACGAACACCGCGTAGACGATGCCGTCGAAGCGATAGTTGAAGTTGGGATCACGCCAGGTGCGCCAGAGCATGAAGAGGAATTTCGCTCCTTCCTCCACGACCGCAACGACGAGAAACGCCATGACGATCACAAACGCAGGGTCGTCCTCCCCCATAAAGCGCAGCAGCAGATTCTTGCCGACGGACTCGACCGCTACGGCGACGAGCGCCGCCGCCACGCCGAGGAACACCAACCCCGTGAGCATCCCCTTCGGCTCTTTTTCCACAGTGTCCTTGCGGTAGATATAGCGCATCAAAAACAGCGCGGGTAGCAGCGCCGCGAGCAGATAGACGATGACGACCGCAACGGTCGGCAACACCAGCAACATAGGAATCCCGCCTTTCAAAAACTTTCCGCCGCATTATGCGTTCGGATTGCAGAGGTTTCTGTGCTTGCCCGTCACTTCGTCGAGGACGATGCGGTACACATTCGTGATGTCCATCACGTTTTCGGGGCACGCCTGCGCGCGGACGCCGCAGTGCTCCAGCAGCAGCCGGATGCCCTTCTCCGCCTCCTGCGCTTCGAGCAGCTCGACGCGGCCGTATCCGATTACGCTTTCATAGTCGCAGGTATATCCGCCGCGCCCGTTTTCGACAAATCCGTGGCAGAGGTCCGCCTCCACGCACACGCGCGGCAGCTTGTCGAGCAGGGCGGCCTTTCGCCCCTCCTGCGCGCCGTGGAAATAGACGGCGATCGCTCCGTCCCGCCGCTCAAACCCGAATGATACGGGCACGACATACGGCGCGTCCGTGTCGCAGATGCCGATTCGGACGGTGTCGCAGCGATCGAGAATATCGGCGATGCCCTGCGGCGTTTTGACCTCCCGGTCTTCTTTTCTCATACGGTTCTCCAAGTTGAGTCGATTTTCTTGAGAATACCACAAAATACCGACACAAAAAAGTATAAAATCCGTCAATCCACACGAAAAGGCGGTCAATCCGACGCGATTGCGATCGCTTTGTGGAAATCCGTGCGGGATTGTGCTATCATTTTTTTAACTTCCTCCCGCCGCCGGTCAAGGCGGCCCGGCGCATTCTCTTTCGACGCCTCCATCCGGTTTAGGACGATGATTGTATGCGGCAAAAGCGATCCAACGTTTACAAGGCGAATCTTTCCATCCTCGCCGTCATCATCATGGCGGTCGTCACGCTCGCGAGCGTGTTCATTTACCGCGCGCTGATCGACCGCACGTTTAAGCTCGACACGGGCGGAACGCAGTTTTACGCCCACCATATCGCCATGGTGACGGAATCCCACTCCGACCCGTTCTGGAAAAACGTCTGGCTTGCGGCAAAGGACGAGGGCGGCAAGAAAGACGCCTATGTCGAATGGATCGGCAACTCGCTGACCGAGCAGTATCCGCTCGCCACGCTCCTGCAGATGGCCATCTCCGCCAAGGTGGACGGCATCCTGATCCAGCCCGACGGCTCGGACGAGGTCAAGGAACTGATCGCAAGCGCCATCGAAAGCGGCATCCCCGTCATCACGGTCATGTCGGACGCCACCGGCAGCGGCCGGCAGGGGTTCGTCGGCTACAACAGCTACGACCTCGGCCAGCTCTACGGCCAGCAGGTGCGCGCCGCGATGTCCCCGGTCGCGGGCGAATACCACGTCGTCCTGCTCTTTGGCAGCGACGTTTCGGAAAACGCGCAAAACATCGTCTACTCAAGCATTAAGGAAAGCCTCGAAGGCACCAGCGCTACGCTGGACGTGGTCAACATCGACAACAGCAACGTCTTTTCCGCCGAGGAAGCCATCCGCGAGCTCGTCGTCACCCAGCCCGCGCTGATAGCGGACGCGGCCACGCCGCCGCAACTCGGCAAAACCTATGGGCCGGATATCCTCATCTGTCTGAACGCGACGAACACCGTCTGCGCCTATCAGGCGGTGGTGGACCACAACAAGGTCGGCCAGATCCAGATCCTCGGCTATTACGACTCGGACGAAATCCTCACCGCCGTGGAAAAGCGCGTCATCCAGGCGACCGTCGCCGTGGACGCGGCCCGCGTCGGCGCTTCGAGCGTGGACGCGCTGATGGAATACCTCGAGCTGGGCCGCACGAGCGACTTCACGCCCGTCGGACTCACGCTGGTCACCGCGGGAAATGTCGGCGAATACCGAACGCTGATCGCGGGAACGGAGGCGGGCGAATGAAATTTCTCTCCCGCGTACATCGAACGTTCATCGATCTGCCGCTGCGCACGAAGCTCGTGCTCGTGTTCGCGTTCACCATGTTCATGGTCGCCTTCGTCAACATCTATATGCACATCAGCATCAACAGCGTCGTCGGCACCATCGACAAAGTGTACGCCAGCAACGTCAGCCTCAACCAGCTCATGGGCGCGCTGGACGACGTGCAGGAAAACATGTTTCGCTATCTCAACACGAAGAGCACCGCCGCGCTGAACGACTATTACCTCAGCGAGCAGTCCTACAGCGAGCAGATCACGAGCCTGAACGACCAGCCGACGGACAACGAGCTCAAGCTCACCGAGAAAAACATCCGAAACATCTCCGGCGAATACCTCAAGCTCACCGCCGCAGCCGTCGCCGCCAAGCGCGGACGGGACGTGGAGCTCTACCGCTCCATCTACGAGGACGCGAGCAAGCTCTACGGCTACCTCGACACCTACATCAACGAGCTCAACAACGCGCGCTTCAAGACCAACGCAGAGAGCTATAACACGCTGCGCTCGTCGCTGAAATACATGCAGACCTTCAGCACGGTCATCCTCTTTGTCGCCATCACGGGCAATATGTTTGTGCTGATGCTGCTTTCCAGCACCATCACCAAGCCCCTCACGAAGCTCGCGCGGCAGGCCGAGCAGGTCGGCAAAGGCGACTTCGACATCGACTTCATCACCGTGGAGTCGCGGGACGAGGTCGGCGTGCTGGCGGATGCGTTCAACCAGATGACGGACAGCCTGCAGGAGCACGTCGACCAGATCAAGACGCGCATGGCGGAGGAAAGCCGGCTGAAGGAAACGCAGCTTCGCATGGAAAACAGCCTGAAAGAGAGCCAGCTGATCTTCCTGCAGTCCCAGATCAACCCGCACTTTCTCTACAACACGCTCAACGCCGGCGCGCAGCTGGCCATGATGGAGGGCGCGGAAAAGACCACGCTCTTCATCGAAAACCTCGCGGACTTCTTTCGATACAGCGTCAAGCATACGGGCCAGACGTCGAGCCTTGCGGACGAGATCAGCCAGGTGGAGACGTATCTGCACATCATCAACGTGCGCTTCTCCGGCGAAATCCAATACGTCAAGCGCATCGAAGGGCTCGTGGAGCGCATCACTCTGCCCGGCGTCATCCTGCAGCCCATCGTTGAAAACGCGATCAATCACGGGCTTCGGGACGTCAAGTGGGGAAAGCGCATCGAGCTGAGCGCGCTCGAAGAGGAGGATCGCATCCTCGTCACCATCGCCGACAACGGCAAAGGCATGACCCGAAAGGAGATCGAAGCCGTGCTCGTCGGCCAGCCGGCGGCCATCGAAATGGACGGCCAGCAGCACCGCGGAACCGGCCTGAAAAACGTCATCGAGCGGCTGCGCATCTATTTCGGCATCCACGACGTATTCGAAATCGCAAGCGACGGCCCCGGGCGCGGCACCGCCGTCACCATCATCATCCCCAAGCGCAGCGAGCACGGCGCATAGCCCCGCGCGCGGCGCGCATCATCAATTCTATCATCGGAGAGCATTCATGTACAAAATTCTGCTGGCGGACGACGAGGGCATCGAACTCGACGCGCTGACGTTCATCCTCGAAAAAACCTTTCCCGGACAGTGCGTCGTCGAGACGGCGAAGACCGGCTACGACGCGGTCCAGCTTGCCGAGCGCTTTCGCCCAGACATCGCGGTCATGGACATCCGCATGCCCGGCATCAACGGCATGGAGGCCATTCAGGCGATTCAGGCAACCTCGCCGGGCATCCTGTTTATCGTGCTCACCGCGTACGATAAATTTGAGTATGCCAAGGAGGCCATCCGCCTTTCGGTATTCGAGTTTTTGACCAAGCCCGTCAACCGCATGGTGTTTGCGGACGTGGTCCGCCGCGCCATGAACAAGGTGGACGCGGAGCGAAAGGCGCGCACCGCCGTGCTGAAAACGCGCGAGCGTATGGAAAACATGCTGCCCGTGCTCGAGAGCAGCTTTGTCTACATGCTGCTCATGCAGAGCGACGACCAGGCGGCCTATCAGCGGCTGTTTGACATGCTGGGCATCGAGTCCTCGTTTGCCACCGTCATGGTGCTGGAGCTGACCAAGATGCTTGGCGGGGATATTCTCGATCTGGACATCAAGGCCAGCGAGGTATACGCCTCCATTCGCGGACTCATCAAGGAGTCGTTCGTCTGCGTGGTCGGCCCCGCCATGGCAAACCGCGTCATCGTCGTGCGGCCCGCCGACGAGCCGGAAAACGAATATTACGAGCGCCTGCTGCTCATCGAGCAGGGGCGCGCGCTGGCGCACCGCGTGGAGGATAAGACCGGCGTGGAGTGCAAGCTCGGCATTGGCTCCACCGTGCCGATGAACCGCCTCTGCGAGAGCTATTCTCAGGCGGTCAAGTCCGTCAAGCACTGCAAGGGCATCGTGTCGCACTTCAACGACCTGCCGATCGTTTCGGACTACGAAACCGGCTACCCCGTCGAGCGGGAGAAACATCTGGAAGAAATGATCCTCAAGGGCGACGCGCAGGCCGCGGCGGCGGACGCGGAGCTGTTTTTCCAGTGGATGGTGGAGCAGTATCCCAAGCATGACATGGCCATCCGCCTCAAGGTGCTGGAGTTCGTCATGCGCGCGGAATACAGCGTGTTTCACGAGGGCGGCGGCATCAAATATCACTTTCTCGACCGGGACGACTATCTCCAGACCGTGCTGGCGGCGGAGAACTATGAGGAGCTCAAGGGCTGGTTTTCCAGAAAAATCGCCGAAAACGCAAGAAACGTCTATACCAAGGCGGACGA
>JAAYUE010000025.1 GCA_012517905.1 Clostridiales bacterium
CTTCCATCTGGTCGGCCAAAGAGAAGAGATCGGTCTGATCGCTCCAAACCTCGTGGATATCCGCGAGATCAGCACCGATATCGACGTAACGGACATGGATTTTACGCTTGTGGTCAAGACGCCGTTCCAGCCGGTTGCGGCGAATGCAACGCCGACTCCTTAAACGCCTGTCCCAACGACCTATCACGCAAAAGCCCCGCCATCAGGCGGGGCTTTGTGGTGTTTACTGAATGAAAATTTCTTAATGAGTAATTTTGCAGTTTTCCTCGTATTATTTTATAGTTAACCTGTTGAATAGCAAGCGAGGTGATTTACATTTGACAGAAAAACAAATGTTGCGCGGACTTAGGGAAAAGGATTCCGCAGCACTTGATGCAGCAATGCAGGCTTACTCACGCTTGCTGTGGAGCATCACACGGTCAATCCTTCGCAACATCGGCACACCGGAGGATATGGAGGAATGCGTTTCGGATGCGTTTATTCAACTCTGGAATCACAGCAATGACATCCGGCTAACGCGCGGAAGTATTAAATCCTGGCTCTGCGTCGTCACAAGGAGCAAAGCGATCGACTATTACCGTAAAAACGTACGACGAAACGAAATCGGTCTGGATGAGCAGCTCGCCGTCTGCGGCGCGGGTGTCTTCGATCAAACGATGGATGCAGTTCTGCAGCGCGAATTGCTCACAGCCATCAATGCGCTTATCGAACCCGATAAAGAGATCCTCCTGCGACGCTACTATTACCGGCAAAAACCGAAAGACATTGCACTTGCGCTGAATCTGTCAATCAGGCAGGTGGAAAACCGCCTGTTTCGCACAAAGCAGCAACTGAAGGCACAGTTGGGAGGTGAATTAACGTGATACGTCCAAATTTTCGATATACTCATACGCACCGTCAAAACATCCGCAAAGCGGTTGCTGCGGGAGCAGGCGTTTCCTTTGTGAGCAAGTCCCGCTTCTCCGGCGCGGCGCGCATCGGCGCAATTCTAGCCGTGCTTGTGGTGTGCTTTCTCGTTGTAACACCTGCGCTTGCCGATGGGGTTTCCGGCGCATACGAGCTGCTGTATCTGGTTTCGCCCAAAGCGGCACAGTTCTTCAAGCCCATTCGGAAAAGCTCGATCGATCAGGGGATTGAAGTCAGTCTTGAAGGCATCTCTATCGACGGCGCATCCGCATCTGTTTTGATTACCATACGCGATTTGATTGCCGAGCGAATTGACGATTCTATCGACCTGTATGACAGCTACGAGATCAATGTCGATTTCGATAACGCCGGCCACTGCGAGCAAATCGGTTATGATCCCGAAACAAAAACGGCGACATTTTTGATCACCATCGAGAGCATGCAGCCCGGCGTAACCAGCATTACGGGCAAAAAACTGACGTTTTCACTAACCACGTTGCTCAGCGGCGCGAAAAAAGCGGTTGCCGTTCCAATCGAAGTCGACTGGAGCGCAATTTCAGACAAGGTAGAAACAGAATTGTCCGATCCATATGATGAAATCGTCATGGTGCCCGGCAGAACGCTGTTTTCGCCATACGATGGATTTGATGTCACAGGGATCGGCTATGTGAACGGAAAACTTCACATTCAACTCTGCACACTCGGCCGACATCTATATGACGACCACGCGTTCTTGTATCTTCAAGATGAGAGCGGCCATATCGTTCCGGGCGATCCGCTCTACCGCGGCGGATATGGCGCAAACGCTGATGCGACAAGACGGGCGGATTATGTCGAATATGCATTCGATATCCAGCCGGATGATCTGTCTTCGTATTCGCTGTTTGGAGATTTCTACCACGCATCAAATCGCGTGGACGGATACTGGAGCGTGACCTTTTCGCTGGAAAACGATGACGCGCTGCAATAATTCTTTTCGCGCAAAAGCCCCGCCATCAGGCGGGGCTTTGTGGTGTTTGCTTTGGGTTACAGGTTTTTCAGCAGGCCCGTCGCTTCGTTGAATTCGTCGATGAGCGCGTCGATCTGCTCCGCCTGCGCGTGCATGTCGGTCCAGTAGCTGTCGTCATACCACTGCTCGTTGATCTCTTCGTAGGTTTTTCCCTGCTGTTCGACCCAGGTGTAGTACTTGAGGTTATGGATGCGCTTGCGCGTCTCGTAGGTGAGCTCTTCCATGACGTCCGTGCGGATGCCATGCAGGTGCTCCGCGTAGTCCGCCGCTGCCATGGCGTTGCTGTAAGCGCCGTCCGCCTCTTCGAGTTCCTGAATGCGGCTCGTGTACATGACGGAGGAATCCGTCGCGACCGTCGCGAGCACGTCGTGCTCGGTCAGCTCGTAATACTTCGCCATCTTGATGCAGCAGAGCAGGTTCGCAATGCCCGAAATGCCGAGCAGCGGCAGCTTCGCCACGAAGTCCGCCGGAACGCCGACGACCTCGACGAGGTACTTCTGTCCTTCCGGATCGTTGAACAGGCGCAGCAGCTTCTGGCTGTCTTCATCGTCGATGTCGATGACCATGTCGGTGTTCTTCACATTGTGAATCCACGGCACGTGCTTGTCGCCGATGCCTTCGATGCGGTGTCCGCCGAAGCCGTTGTTGAGCAGCGTCGGGCACTGGAGCGCTTCGCCGACGGCGAGCTTGCTCTTGGGATAGACTTCCTTGAGGTAGTCGCCCGCGGACATGGTGCCCGCGCTGCCGCTCGTGAAGGCCGCGCCCGCAAAGCGGTCGCCCTCACGGCGGATGGATTCATACGCGTCTTCGATAGCTTTGCCGGTCACCTGATAGTGCCAGACGCAGTTGCCCATCTCTTCAAACTGGTTGAAGATCATAACGTCCTTGCGGGTCTTCTTCAGTTCCCAGGTTTTGTCGAAGATCTCTTTTACGTTGCTCTCGCAGCCGGGCGTGGCGATGATTTCGCCCGCGACGGTCTTGAGCCACTCGAAGCGCTCTTTGCTCATCTCGGCCGGCAGAATCGCAACGGATTCACAGGCCAGCAGTGCGGAATTATACGCGCCGCCGCGGCAGTAGTTGCCGGTGCTCGGCCAGACGGCCTTGTGGAACGTCGGATCAAACTGACCCGTGACCAGCCGCGGCACGAGGCAGCCGAACGATGCGCCGACCTTGTGGCAGCCAGTCGGGAACCACTTGCCGATGAGCATGATGATGCGCGCCTTGACGCCGGTGAGTTCGGATGGAACCTCGATGAAGTTTACGTCGCCAAACTTGCCGCCGGATTCCTTCGCTTCGTTGCGCCAGGTGATGCGGAAGAGGTTCAGGGGGTTAACGTCCCAGAGTCCGACATCCGCCAGCTTATCCTTGATCTTCTGCGGGATCAGATCGGGGTTACGCATCTGCGAAATCTTTGGGATGATGATGCCTTTCTCGCGCGCCCTGTCGATGCTGTGCTGAAGGCCTTCTTTGTTTTTTGTCAGGTCGATCATGTATTTCACTCCTAAAAAAATATTAGATAGAACTGCCTTTTTCCGTTACAGCATACAACATCAGGCCCTGTTTGTAAACCCAAAACGGCCAAAAATATGAAATATATTTATGCTTTCTAACTTTTTGTTAGGATTTGTTCGCGTTTTCGATTTATGCCGGATTCGCGCAGAATGGTTCGTGCGCCTATATGCCGTATTTCGCGGCGAACGCGAGCAGAAGATCGACCGATTCGCCGTAGCTCCTGATCCCGCTCGGCTGGGAGTTGTGTTTGAGATACGCGTCGTTTCGGCGGTCCGCGCTCTCGCGCACCTCGCCGTCGAACGCGTCCCAGTACGCGTTATAGGCGGATAAATCGCGCCAAATCGCGTCCCCGTACGTTTCCGTCGCCAGAAGATAGCGTTCGCTGTCCGCGTCGAAGAGCGCGTTGCCGGAGACGATGAGCGCATAGATCAGCCCAGAATACCGGATGTTCGGATCGTCCGAGTACCGGCAGGCCAGATACGCCGTAAACTCCGCTTCGTTTTCGCTTGCAATGCCCGTCTGGTGCGCCATTTCGTGCGCCGCCGCCTGATACAGCAGCAGCGGCGGCTGGTCTGTGTTCACGTTCGGCTCCGCCGTGAGCCCGATATAGACGCCGGATATCCCCTGCCAGGAGAGCCCGCGCGACCAGAAAATTTGTTTGGCGCGCGTCGGGTCGGGCTGGAATACGGGAAAGACCGTGCTCAGCGCGGCGTAGGCCTCGGGAAGCTTGTCGAACAGTTCCGCCGTGCTCTCTTTCGGCGCAAAAACGCCCTCGCCGTCCTCGGACAGCGTTTCGCGCAGCGCGCGCGCCTCGGACGCCGTGTTCCTCACAAACATCTCCAGTTCGTCGACCGGGCGCGCCGCGATTTCGAGCCCCATCCGCTCCGAGAGCGGCGCGCGGAAATAGTTGAACCCCCACGTGATGTAGAAGAGGTTCAGAATCACCCCTGCCGCGAGCAGCAGAGACGTGACGGACCAGATCAGCCGCCGAAACGGAATGCGCCGCATCAGCAGCTGTACGATGCGGACGATCAATATCGCCGCCGCGCCAAGCGTCAGCCCGTAAAGCAGAAACTCCGCAATCGAAAACGGCACGAGGCTGGTCGCCGCCGAAATCGCGCGGCGAATCGATTGATAGATCGTTTCGCTGTAATGCGCCTCGATCCACGCGCTCCTGCCGGAAAGCAGACGCGGCCAGCCCAGCCCGAGCAGCGCCAGCCCCGCCGCGGCGAGCAGGCGAAGCAGGATGCTCTTCCATCCGGCCGACTGTTTGATTGCGTCCTTGTTTGTCGTCATGCGCCGATTATACCACCGGATTGTGGCCAAATCTACAGCAGCCGCGTGACGCGTCCGCCGTTTTTTCTGGCGCAATCTCCGCCGCCGTGGTACAATATGCGGTGAGGTTATTGTATGGAGATCGGGCTTTCGACGGCGAGCTATTTCAATAAGATGCAGATTGAGGACACGGTTCTCGACATCGGCGCGCACGGCGTGCGCCTCTGCGAACTGTTTCTCAACACCTATTCGGAATATGAGCCGGATTTTGTCGAACAGCTCGCCGCGCGGCTGGAGCAGGCCGGCGTTCGTGTGTTCAGCGTGCATCCGATGAGCATGCAGTTCGAGCCCCAGCTCTTTTCCGTACATCCGCGCCAGCGCGGGGATGCGCTCCGCCTCTTTCGGCGCGTGCTTGCGGCGGGACGGCGCGTCGGCGCCGTCTGCTATGTCATGCATGGTCCGGCGCGGCTCTTCGGCGGCGTGAAAAACATCGAACTGACGCGCATCGCGCCGATTCTCGTCGACCTGACCGCGCTCGCGGCGGAATATGGCATTCAGCTCACGCTCGAAAACGTCAGCTGGTGCCTCTTTAACGCACCGGAATTCGGCCTGCGCCTTGCCGACGCCACCGGCGGCATGATCAAGCACACGCTCGACGTCAAGCAGGCGGTCCGCAGCGGCTTCGACCCCATGGACTACGTCCGCGCCGTCGGCGAAAACATCGTCAACGTGCATCTCTGCGACGCGGCGCAGCTGCCGTCCGGCAGCGTGCGCTATGAGATGCCCGGCTTTGGCAGCTATGATTTTACAAAGATGTTCGATCTGTTGAGCGATAAGGGGTATTTGGGCCCCGCGTTTGTCGAGGTGTACAGCGACATGTATCGGGAGATTCCAAAGCTGTATGAAAGCCTGGCAAGCATGCAGGCTGCCGCGGCGCGCTCCCGGCTGGGCGCGGGCTGCCCCGACTGAAAACAGCAAACAAGACAGTTAAAAATAAGACAGTTAAGATATTACTCTGAAACCAACGGGAGGCAATCACTTATGATGGAACGATATCTGGACGAATCATGGCGCCAGTCCATGCGGCTGAAGCTGGACTTTAACAACATGATGTCCGATCAGCTCGGCAACCGCGGACTCTACCGGCGCGAGCTGGAGGGCATGCAGGCGCAGCTCGACGCGGCCGTGGCAAGCATGCGCGCAAAGCGTCCGATCATGCGCTGGCGCGAACTGCCCTATAATCAGGACGAGATCGTCAAGTCCATCCTCGAAGACGCGGCGAACATCCGCGAAACGTTCGACGACTTCGTCGTGCTCGGCATCGGCGGCAGCGCGCTCGGCCCCATCGCCGTGCAGCAGGCGCTCAACCACCTGCACTACAACGATCTGCCGCGCGAAAAACGCGGCGGCCCGCGCCTGTTTGTCGAGGACAACATCGATCCCGAGCGCATGGCGGCGCTGCTGGACGTCATCGACGTGGAGAAGACCTGCTTCAATGTGGTCAGCAAGTCCGGCGGCACGTCCGAAACCATGAGCCAGCTGCTCATCGTCGCGTCCCTGCTGCATGAAAAGCTCGGCGCGGATATCAGCACGCACCTGATCGCCACCACGGACGAGAGCAAGGGCAATCTGATCAAAATCGCCAAAGCCGAGCACCTCAAAACATACTATATCCCCGAGGGCGTCGGCGGCCGCTTTTCCGAGCTCTGCCCCGTCGGCCTGCTCGCCGCGGCGGTCTGCGGCATCGACATCCGCGAGCTGCTCGCGGGCGCGGCGTTTATGGACGCGGTGTGCGACGGCCAGCGGGACGTCTGGAAAAACCCGGCTTACATGCTCGCGGCGCTGCAGATTGCCTCTATCAAGCGCGGCTGCAACATCAGCGTCATGATGCCGTATGCGGATTCGCTTCGCTACATGGCGGACTGGTACGCCCAGCTCTGGGCGGAATCCCTTGGCAAAAAAGTCGACTGGAACGGCAGCACCGTCAACGCGGGCCAGACGCCGGTCAAGAGCCTTGGCGTAACCGACCAGCACTCGCAGGTGCAGCTCTATACGGAAGGCCCCTTCGACAAGGTGCTTACTTTCCTCGCGGTCGGACAATACCGCTGCGAGACGATGATCAGCGACGGATACTTCGAAGTACCCGACGTTTCCTTCCTCTGCGGCCACACGCAAAACGAGCTCATCGCCGCCGAATTCAAGGCGACGGAATACGCCGTCAGCAAGAGCGGCCACCTCAACCACACGATCCTGCTGCCCGAAGTCAACGCGTTCACGGTCGGCGAACTGCTCTTCCTCTTCGAGATGGCGACGGCGTTTGCGGGCGAGCTGCTCAACATCAACGCTTTCGATCAGCCCGGCGTGGAGGAGGGCAAAAAGGCGACCTACGCGCTGCTCGGCAAGCCCGGTTTCGATGAAAAGCGCGCGGAGCTCGCGGCCATCCCCGAAAAGAACGAAAAATACATCATCTGAACAGCGATGCTTACGATTCGGCCGCTCACGGCGGCGGACAATCGGCAGGCAAGGGACATCTGGGAGTTGCGGTTTCACGACTCCCTTTCCTTTATCGACTGGTTTTTTACCGAACGGTTTGCGCCTGAAACCTCGTTCTGTGCGGAGCAGGACGGGCGAATCGTGAGCATTGCGCACGGCGCGATCATGCAGCTGCGCGTGCGAAATGCCGTCTTCCCCGCCATGATGATCTCCGGCGTGGCAACGCTGCCCGGCTACGAAGGCCGCGGACTGATGAAGCAGGTCCTTTTTGCGATCTTTTCCGAGTGCAGGCGCAGAAACATCCCGCTGGCGTTTCACAAGCCGTCGCACTTTTCGATCTATCGCGCCGTCGGCGAGTTTCCCTGCTGCGACGCGCTGTTTCACACGCGGACGCAGCCGCCAGAGCGCCCCATAACCTGGGATGCGCTGCCGGACGCAGGCACGCTGCTCAAAATCTACGCGCAAGCGACGAAGCCGTACAGTGGTTGCGTGATCCGCTCCCTCGGCGACATGGAAAAGCGCGTCCGGGACCTCACCTGCGACGGCGCGCGCTTTTTGCTGCACCGCACGGGCGGCATTCCGGACGGGTATCTGTTTGCTTCTCAGGAGGACGACGGTTCGCTTTACTGCGAGGAAGCGCTCGCGCTCTCGTGCCCCGCATACGAGGCGCTTGTATCCCGCCTGCCCTCCGGTTCCGTCGTCAAGCTCCCGCCGGACGCGGGCCTGCCCGGCGAACCGCTGCCCTGGGGCGTGATGATTCCGGTGGACGTAGCGTATCTGCTGCGCGCGCTCTGCGGCGACCCCGCCGCGTTTCGCCTTGCAGTGCTCGACGGCATGATGCCCTGGAACAACGGCGTATTCGACGGCGCGGGTGTCCGCACGGAAGAAACGCCGACAGATACGCTTTCCGTCGGCCGCCTCATGCAGTTTCTCTGCGGATATCTGCCGTTTCAAAGCGCCTTTTCGCAGCAGACCTGCTATTGCGCGGACGAATATTGAGGCGGCCGGCGCACGATTCTGTCGCCAATCTTCACGCATTATGTTAAAATCGGTTTAATTCATCACATGGCGCACACAGCCTCGGCAGCACAGCTTCCCAAATCACGAGGCTTTCATAAAGGAGATTTTATGTACGATATCGTGTCCCTCGGCGAACTGCTCATCGACTTTACCGAGAGCGGCATTTCCCCCGCCGGCATGCGCCTGTTTGAGCAAAACGCCGGCGGCGCGGTGACCAACCTGCTCTGCGCCGCCTCGCAGTGCGGCGCAAAGACGGGGTTCATCGGCAAGGTCGGCCGCGACATGCACGGCGCGTTTCTAAAGCAGGCGATGCTTGGCGCCGGCGTAGACATGCACGCGCTGATCGAGGCGGAGGACGTGTTTACAACGCTTGCGTTCGTCGCGCTCAAACCCAACGGCGAGCGTGAGTTTTCGTTCGCACGAAAGCCGGGCGCGGATACGCAGCTTCGCCCCGACGAACTGGACCGCGACATGCTGAAGCACACGCGCGTGTTTCACACCGGCTCGCTTTCGCTTACGCAGGAACCCGCCCGATCGGCAACCTATGAGGCCATCGATATCGCAAAAGCCGCCGGCGCGGTGATCTCCTATGACCCGAACTACCGCGCGTCCCTCTGGAGTGGAAAGGACGAGGCGATTCGCTTTATGCGCTCGCTCATCGCCACGGCGGATATCATGAAGGTGTCCGACGAGGAACTTCCGCTGCTCACGGGCGAAACCGACCCCGGCAAGGCCGCCGACACGCTGCTCGACCAGGGCGTCCGAATTGCGGCCGTTACGCTCGGTTCCGAAGGCGCTTATGTCCGCGTCGGAAGCGAAAGCAGGCTCGTACCGGGGTTCAAGGCCGCGGCCGTGGACACCACCGGCGCGGGAGATTCCTTCTTCGGCGGGTTTTTATATCGTTTTCTTGCCTCCGGCAAAGCGCTCAGAGAAGTGACCATCGACGACGCGGTGGATTATGCGCGCTTCGGAAACGCGACCGCCTCTCTCTGCGTCGAGCGGCGCGGCGGGATTCCCGCCATGCCGAAGCTGCAGGAAGTTCTGGATCGGCTCAATCGATAGCGGTTCGTCGCATGCAAAACCCCGTCTAACGGCGGGGTTTTATGTTATAATCGAAAACAATAAAAAGATTCCTTGTTCAATCATAACATCGGTGTTATAATTCTGTTATATGGAGGATGCGCTCGTATGATGAATGAACGGATTGCGAAAGTTCGCGATTATGTCCAGTCGCGCGGAGAGGTCAGCGTTTCGGAACTACAGTCTCTCTATGAAGGCTACTCTTCCATGACCATCTGGCGCGACCTCAAGCAGCTGGAGGAGCAGGGCTATATCCGCCGCGTACACGGCGGGGTGATCTCCATGCAGACCGCCGCGCTGCAGATCGAGGGCGTATACAGCAAGCGCGCGCGCGAAAACACGCGGCAGAAGATCGCGATTGCAAAGGCCGCGCTCCAGCTCATCCAACCCGGACATGCGGTATATCTCGACGCGGGCAGCACGCTCATGACCGTCGCAAACCACATCGGCAACGACCGCTACACCATCGTGACCAGCGGCGCGAACATCGCCATCGAGCTCTCCCAGCGACATACCTGCGACGTACTGCTCACCGGCGGGCAGATCAGCGAAAACACGCTCTCCTGCTCCGGCGCGCAGGCGGAAGCGTTTATCTCAAGCATCAACATCGACCTTGCGCTCATGGCCCCCTCGGGGTTTTCGCTCCGAACGGGCTTTACGAGCGGTTCGCAGAGCGAGAGCATGCTCAAGCGCGCGGTCATCGCCAAGGCTGCGAAGGTAGCCATGCTGATGGACGCATCCAAACTCGGCCGCTCGCTGCCGTTTACGTTTGCCACGCCGGCCGACATCGACCTGTTGATCTGCGACACGCCGCTGCCTTCGGACGTCGCCGCGGAGATGAAGGCGAAAAACGTCGAATGCATCGTCGCCGAGCCCTGAACCGATCCGCATAAAAAAGCTCCCAAGTGTTCGGGAGCTTTTGTTATACCGCGTCTCTTTCCTCTTCCCGAAGAACCAGATCGGCGATCTGTTCGCCGACGAACACCTGTCCTTCCTCCGTCAGATGCAGCCCGTCCTCGCAGATCATCTCCTTCAGGAACCCGTTTTTCGCCAGACACCGCTGGCGAAGATCCAGCAGGCGGATTTGGAACTCCCGCGCAACCTTTTCGACCAGCAGCGAATACATCTCCTGATAGCGGTAGATGTGGTGCACGTCCCCCAGCCAGCGAAGGATGTTTTTTTCATTGAGCTTGTCGCCGACAAGAAAGCGGAAATATCGCTCCGCATCGATGGGCGGAAGCGTCATCAGCACGGGCCGAATCCCCTTTTGGCACAGCCGCCGCACCATGTTTCGCATCGAAGCCAGATATTGTTCCGGGGGCGTCGCGGGCAGATGCGCCTCTTCCGGGCGGTCGGAAATCTCCGCCCAGTTGAAGTTGCAGTCGTTGCCGCCGAATTCGATGAGCGCCGCGTCGCAGGCGATGCCGTCCGCCACGTCCCGCTCCAGCAGTTGCATGCCCTCCGGCGCGGTGCAGCCGAATCTGGAACGGTTGACGATCCGGATGCCGAGAATTTCCGCCGCAACATCGGCCGCGGTCGTCTTTGAATATCCGTGGCGCTGCCGCGCGCTGTTCCAGACGACGCCCTTGGCAAGCGAGTCTCCCCAGATTGCGACGGTTTCCTTTGCGAGCTGTTCCATGACGATACCCTTTTCTTTCTGTGTTCAGAAAGATCATAGCAGCCGAACTTCAAACTACGCTCAAATCAGCGTGACAAAACTGTGTTTTTTCAAATTTTGTTTTTTTGATGCATAAACACAAAGAGATCCGCGGACAAATTCGCGGATCTCTTTTGCGTTGTTTGATTCTTCCTTTATTCCATGGAACTGAGCTTCTTGTAATACTCGATCTTCTCCATGGCTTCCTTTTCCGCGCGGTCGAAGAGCTGATCCGCAACCGCCGGGAAAGTCTTCTGCAGCGAGGCATAGCGCACTTCGCTGGTGATGAAGTCCTTGAACGAACCGGTCGGGTCCTTGCTGTCCAGCGTGAAAGGATTTTTGCCTTCCTGCGCGAGATCGGGATTGTACCGATACAGCGGCCAGTAACCGGCCTCCACGGCCTTCTTCTCCTCCACCTGCGAGTGGCCCATGTTGATGCCGTGATTGATGCAGGGCGCATACGCGATGATGAGGCTCGGGCCCTTGTAGGCTTCCGCTTCGTTGACGGCCTTCATGAGCTGGTTCGGGTTAGCGCCCATAGCCACCTTGGCGACATAGACATAGCCGTAGCTCATCGCCATCAGGCCGAGGTCCTTCTTCTTGGTGCGCTTGCCTGCGGCGGCAAACTTCGCGATGGAACCGGTCGGCGTCGCTTTGCTGGCCTGGCCGCCCGTGTTGGAATACAGCTCCGTATCGAGCACGAGCACGTTGATGTCCTCGTCCATGGCGAGCACGTGGTCGAGTCCACCGTAGCCGATGTCATATGCCCAGCCGTCGACGCCGATGACCCAGACGGACTGCTTGACCAGCAGATCGGCGCTCTCGAGAAGCTCGGTCGCAAGAGAGCAGGCTTCGCAGCCGCAGACCTTGCCTTTTTTCTGCCACTCGGCTTCCCACTCCGTGCCGGAGAGATCGACGCCGTCCTTCGCCGCGGCGATCAGCCGATCGGCAGCGGTGCGGGACGCTTTTGCGTCGTCCTTATTGTCCAGCCACTCCTGCGCGGCCGCGCGGAGCTCGTCGGTGGTGTATTCCGCGGCGATGAGCTTGGTGACGACGTCCACAACGCGTTTGCGGCGCTGCGTATTGGCGAGCACCATGCCGAAACCGAACTCGGCGTTGTCTTCAAACAGGGAGTTCGACCATGCCGGACCGCGGCCCTTGTCGTTGACCGTATAGGGGCAGGTCGGCGCGCTGCCGCCGTAGATGGAGGAGCAGCCCGTCGCGTTTGCAACGACCATGCGATCGCCGAAGAGCTGCGTGATGAGCTTGACATACGGCGTCTCGCCGCAGCCCGCGCACGCGCCGCTGAACTCGAAGAGCGGCTTTTTGAACTGGCTGCCCTTGACTGTCGCGGTGTTCAGATCGAGATCCTTATCCGGCAGGGACGCGAAGTAATTCCAGTTTGCTTCTTCTTTTTCGACCGCGTCGGCCAGCGGGCGGAATTCCAGCGCCTTGACCTTGGCGGGGCAAACGTCGATGCAGTTGCCGCAGCCGGTGCAGTCCCAGGGGCTGACCTGAATGCGGAATTCGTATTCCTCAAAGCCCTTGCCCTGCGCCTTCTTGGTCTCGAAACCGGCAGGTGCGGCGGCCTTTTCTTCGGCGGTGACGAGCGCCGGACGGATGACTGCATGCGGGCAGGCCAGCGCGCACTGGTTGCACTGGATACAGTTTTCCATGATCCAGCGCGGAACGTCCACCGCGATGCCGCGTTTTTCATATTTGGTGGTGCCGGTCGGAACCGTTCCGTCCGGGCTGAACTTGGAGACGGGCAGTTTATCGCCTTCCTGTGCCAGCGCCGGCCCGATGAAGTCCGTAAAATACGGATCGTCCGTCGTCTTGACAGCGGCGGCGCCGTCCGTGGCGGTCGCCCAGGATTCGGGATACTTGACTTCCTCGATGGCGTTGACGCCAAGGTCGATGGCCTCCCAGTTCATTCTGACGACGTCGTCGCCCTTCTTGCCGTAGGACTTCTTGGCGGCGGCCTTCATGTAGTTGATCGCTTCGTCAACGGGGATCACGTTTGCGAGCTTGAAGAACGCGCTCTGCATGATCGTGTTGATACGACCGCCCATGCCGACTTCGCGGGCGAGCTTGATGGCGTCGATGTTATAGAACTTCAGCTTTTTCTTCGCGATGGTCTGCTTCAGGGATGCCGGCAGTTCGCACTCCATCTCCTCGAGCGTCCAGGGGCTGTTGAGCAGGAACACGCCGCCTTCGCGGATGCCGTCGGCAACGGCGTAACGCGTCACGTAGGACGGGTTATGGCAGGCGACGAAGTCCGCGTGGTCGATCAGATACGGGCTCTGAATCGGCTTTTTGCCGAAGCGCAGATGCGAAACGGTCAGACCGCCGGATTTCTTGGAGTCGTAGGCAAAATAGCCCTGCGCATACAGCGACGTATGGTCGCCGATAATCTTGATGGAGTTTTTGTTCGCGCCGACCGTGCCGTCGGAGCCGAGGCCAAAGAACTTGCACGCGATGGTGCCTTCCGGCGCGGCGTTGACCTGACGGCGGATGGCAAGCGACGTGTTGGTCACGTCGTCGATAATGCCGACGGTAAAGTGGTTTTTCGGCTGCTTCTCTTCGAGGTTTGCAAACACCGCGTCCACCATGGACGGCGTAAATTCCTTGCTGCCGAGGCCGTAGCGTCCGCCGAAGACTTCGATGTCCTTGTGACCCGTTTCGACCAGCGCATTGAGCACATCTTGATAGAGCGGCTCGCCGAGGGAGCCGGGCTCCTTCGTGCGGTCGAGCACCGCGAGGCGCTTGACGCTCTTGGGCAGCGCGTCGACAAACTTCGGCGCGACAAACGGGCGATAGAGGCGGACTTTCAGCACGCCGAGCTTCGCGCCCTGCTTGTTGAGGTATTCGACGGCTTCTTCCGCGGCGTCCGCGCCGCTGCCCATGATGACGATGACGTCCTCCGCATCCGGCGCGCCGACATAGTCGAAGAGGTTGTATTTGCGTCCGGTGAGCTTGGAAACCTCGCCCATGTAGTGCTCGACGATGCCGGGCACCGCTTCGTAATATTTGTTGCCTGCTTCGCGGCCCTGGAAGTAAAGGTCCGGGTTCTGCGCCGTGCCGCCCTGATGCGGATGCTCAGGGTTCAGCGCGCGGGCGCGGAATTTTTTGACCGCTTCGTAGTCGAGAAGCTTGCCCATGTCTTCATAGTCGATGGCTTCGATCTTCTGCACTTCGTGGGAGGTGCGGAACCCGTCGAAGAAATGTAAAAACGGCACGCTGCTCTTGATGGCGGAGAGGTGCGCGACGAGCGCAAGGTCCATGACTTCCTGCACGGAAGCGGAGGCGAGCATGGCAAAACCGGTCTGGCGGCAGCTCATCACGTCCGAATGGTCACCGAAGATCGAGAGCGAGTGCGCGGCGAGCGCGCGGGCGCTGACGTGGAACACGCCGGGCAGCAGTTCGCCGGAGATCTTGTACATGTTCGTGATCATGAGCAGCAGACCCTGGGACGCCGTAAACGTCGTCGTCAGCGCGCCCGCCTTGAGCGAGCCGTGCACGGCACCGGCGGCGCCGCCTTCGCTCTGCATTTCCGCAACGCGGACCTGCTGGCCAAAGAGATTGGTTCTTCCGTTGGCCGACCAATCGTCCGCTACCTCCGCCATGGGGGAAGACGGCGTGATCGGGTAAATCGCAGCTACGTCCGAAAATGCATACGCAACGTGCGACGCGGCGGTATTCCCGTCGATTGTCATGGTTTTTGCCATTTGATGGATGCCTCCTAAGTGATGTGTATGGAATCGGGATGACCCCTATGATTACCAACCCATATTATATCTTTTCAGATATGTACTGTCAATCAAACCGGTACGCCAGAATCGAATTAAATGCAGGAATTTCATGCATTTTTCAAGTTTTTTACCGGTTTTGCGAAATTGAATTGCAGGATTCCCTGCACGTTTCAACGCTCGCCCGATTCTTTACGCAGATTTTAAGTCCGGTTTCAGAAGAAAAAGACGGAAGAACCCGTCTTCCGCCCATCGCAGCGCATGTTCGCCACATTGCGTCAGCTTTCCGCGTCGAACAGCTTCCCCCGAAAGCGCTCCAGCAGCTTCATCAGCGGCAGCCCGAGCACGAAGCAGGCGATCGCCTGACCGACGGCGACATACCCCGCCGCGACCCAGAAGCCGACCCCAACGTCGTAGACATACACCAGCAGCGCGCCGACCACAAGCGCATTGACGACCACGGACGGCAACGGCGCAAGATACTTCGGCGCCCGCTTGCGCATGAGAAACGTAAGGTACGCGGCAATCAGCGTAGCCAAACTGCCGAAGAGCACGTCGTAGGCAGGCGCGCCCGTGAGCAGGTTGGCAAGCGCGCAGCCGACGAACAGCCCCGGCACGGCCGAAAAGGTGAAATACGGCAACACGCACATCGCCTCCGCCACGCGGCACTGGATCAGCCCCGAGGAGATCGGGGCGAGGAATATGGTCAGCAGCGCGTAGACCGCGGCGATGATCGCGCCGCGCGCCAGGTCGCGCACCGTCAGCTGTTTCGTTTTTTGCAGTTGCTCCAACTTGTTTGTCCCTCCCTCAGTTCGCCATGCCCGCCGTCAGCAGACGCTCTACCTCCGCCCTGCTCTCAAAGGCGGTCCGTTCCTCATCGATCGTGAGCAGCGCGCCGTCCTTGACGGTCTGCCTGCCACCGACCCAGACCGCGTCCGCGGGCAGATGGTAGCCGACCGTACCGAACAGATTCATCTCGTCCCGCTCGGCGCCGGTCATCTCCAGCCGGTCGTAGCGGATGGCGAACAGGTCCGCCGCGCAGCCCTCGGCAATCTGTCCGAGCTTTTCCCGCCCAAGCAGCCGCGCGCTGCCGCGCGTCGCGAGCTTGAGCAACTCGTATCCGCCCGGCGCGTCCGCGCCGTAGCGCAGGCGGTGCATCAGATACGCCGCGCGCATCTCTTCCATAAGGTTTGAGGCGTCGTTGCTCGCGCTGCCATCCACCGCAAGGCCGACCGGCACGCCGAGGCGAAGCATATCCGGAATGCGCGCCACGCCGGAGCTGAGCTTCATGTTGGAGCAGGGGCAGTGCGCAACGCCCGTGCCCGTGTCCGCCAGAAATTGCAGTTCTTCGTCGTTGAAGTAGATCCCGTGCGCATAAAACACATCGCTGCCGACAAAGTCCACGCTCTCCATATAGGCAAGCGGCCGCATGCCGCGTGTCGTTTCGGTAAAGCGCTCTTCGTCCTTTGTTTCGCAAAGGTGCGTGTGCAGCTTCACGCCGTAGCTCCTCGCCAGCGCCGCGCTCTGCTTCATGAGATCGCCCGTGACCGAAAACGGCGAGCAGGGCGCAAGCACCACCTGGCGCATGGAATAATCGGACGCGTCGTGATAGCGCTCGATGGCCTCGCGGCTGTCGTGCAGAATTTCGTCCACGCTCTGCACCACCGAGTCCGGCGGCAGTCCTCCGTCCTTGCGCGAAAGGCTCATGCTCCCGCGGGAACTGACCATACGGATGCCGAGCGCCTCCGCCGCCGCAAACTGCGCGCCAAGCAGGTCCCCCGCGCCCTGCGGAAATACATAGTGGTGGTCAAAGCAGGTCGTGCAGCCATATTTCATGAGCTCGCCCATACCGCTGAGCGAGCTGAGGCGCACGGTGTCCGCATTCAGATACGCCCAGATGTCGTACAGCGCGGTGAGCCAGTCGAAGAGCTCGAGATTTTGCACATGGCGAAGGTTTCTCGTAAAATACTGATACAGGTGATGGTGCGTGTTGATCAGCCCCGGATAGAGGATCAGGCGGCTCGCGTCTATGACTTCGTCCGTGGCAAGTCCGCCGAGATCGCCGATCTTCGAGATCACGCCGTCTTCCATCAGCACGTCCGCGCCGCGCAGCACACGGTCGGCATCATCGCAGGTGACGACGCACCTTGCGTTTTTCAGCAGTGTTTTCATGTGGTTCGCTCCTTGTCTTTTTCGCCCGCGCATCCGCCGTCAAACGCGCAAAAACCTTGTAAGATGCGGCGGTATTTGCTATACTGAATTGCCCTTTTGTCCGAATCCGCGCGGAATCCGCCGCCGGTTCGGAACATTATTTTACCACACCGCACAGGCGCTCCACAAGAACGCATCCGCGCGGCAATCCTTCGGTAAAGGAGCGGACCGCATGCCCTCGGAAGCCATCATCAAGCTCGTCAACGTCGGGTTTCAATATGCAGGCTCGGAAAAGACCGCGCTGAAAAACATCAGCCTCTCCATCAAAAAAGGCGAGGTCGTCGCCGTCGTCGGCCACAACGGCTCCGGCAAGAGCACGCTCTGCAAGCTCTTCAACGCGCTGCTGCTGCCGGCGGAGGGGACCGTGACCGTGGACGGCATGGACACCTCGGCGGAAGCCAATCTGCTGGAGATTCGCCGCCGCGTAGGCATGGTATTTCAAAACCCGGACAACCAGCTCGTAACCACCATCGTCGAGGAGGATGTGGGCTTTGGCCCGGAAAACCTCGGCGTGCCGCCCGCCGAAATCCGCGCGCGCGTGGACGCGGCGCTCGGCGAGGTGGAGATGCGCGACTACGCCGAAAAGGCGAGCCATGCGCTCTCCGGCGGGCAAAAGCAGCGCGTCGCCATCGCGGGATTGCTGGCCATGCAGCCCGAGGTGCTCGTGCTGGATGAGGCGACCGCCATGCTCGATCCGCGCGGGCGAGAAGAGGTGCTCTCCACCGTGCTCAAGCTCAACCGCGAGCGCGGCATGACCGTCGTGATGATCACGCAGTTTATGGAGGAAGCCCTCGGCGCGGACCGCGTGTTCGTCCTCCATGACAGCCGGCTCGTCATGGAAGGCACGCCAAGGGAAGTGTTCAACGAGCGCGCGCTGCTCGAAGAGAGCCGTCTGGACGCACCCGCATTTGTCAAGCTTAGGGACGACCTGCTCGCTGCGGGACTCCCCGTTTCGCAGGACGCCATGACCTGCGACGCGCTCGCGGACGAGATCAGCCGCGCGCTGACCGCCTGATTTCGAATTTCGAACATCAAAGGATTACACAATGCCAATCGTCATCGAACAACTCAGCCATACCTACCTGCCCGGCAGCGCGCTGGCATATCCCGCGCTTTCCGACATCACCCTGACCGTTTCGGACGGAGAGTTTCTGGGCGTCATCGGGCACACCGGCTCGGGCAAGAGCACGCTGATCCAGCATTTCAACGGGCTGCTGCTGCCGACAAGCGGCAGCGTACATGTCGACGGGCTGGACACGCGCGAAAAAAAGCTGCGCAAGCAGATTCGTTCGCTCGTGGGTATGGTGTTTCAATATCCCGAATACCAGCTGTTTGAGGAGACCGTCGAACGGGACGTCGCTTTCGGCCCCAAAAACATGGGGCTGGACGACGCCGAGGCCGCCACGCGCGTGTCCGAAGCGCTCTGCCTCGTCGGGCTCGACCCGGCGGAGTTCGCGGAAAAGTCGCCGTTCGAGCTTTCCGGCGGCGAAAAGCGGCGCGCGGCGCTGGCGGGCATCCTCGCCATGCGTCCGAAATACCTTGTGCTGGACGAGCCCATGGCCTGCCTTGACCCGCGCGGGCGGCGCGAAATTCTCGCGCTCATCGAGTCGCTGCGCCGTGATTTCGGCACGGGCATCGTCATGGTGTCGCACTCCATGGACGACGTTGCGATGTATGCAGACCGCATCGCCGTGCTCGACAAAGGCTCGCTGTACCTCGTCGGCTCGCCGGAAGAGGTGTTTTCCCGCGGCGCGGAACTGATCGAAATGGGTCTGAATCTGCCGCAGGCGACGCAGCTCGTGCGCGCGCTGCGCAAGCGCGGCGTCCCCATAGAACACGATTATTTTCGCATGGACGAACTCACAAAAGAGCTCGTCGGGAGGTGGCGGCATGAACGCTAACATCACGCTCGGCCAGTTTCTGCCGGGGGACAGCGCCGTGCACCGCCTCGACCCGCGCACGAAGATCCTGCTGATGGTCGTGTATATCGCCATCGTGTTTGTGGTTAAGTCTCTGACCGTGTTTCTGCTGCCGGTCGTGCTGCTCGTGGTCATGTTCGCGTTTGCGCACGTGCCTGCTTCCTATTTCTTCTCTTCGCTCAAGCCCATGCGCTGGCTGCTGGCGTTCATGTTTGTGATCAACCTCTTCGCCACGACCGGCGATACGATACTGTTTCAGTGGAAGTTCATCCGCCTCACGCAGGAGGCGCTTTTACAGGCGGCGTTCATGACGCTGCGGCTCATTCTGCTCGTCGCGGGCACGTCCATCCTGACGCTGACCACCTCCCCCATCGCGCTGACCGACGGGCTGGAGAAGCTCATGTCCCCGCTGAGGAAGCTGCACTTCCCCGCGCACGAGCTGGCCATGATGATGACCATCGCGCTGCGCTTTATTCCGACGCTGATGGAAGAGACCGACCGCATCCAGAAGGCGCAGATGGCGCGCGGGGCAGACTTTGAAAGCGGCAACATCTTTCAGCGCGCCAAGAGCATGATTCCCGTGCTCGTGCCGCTGTTCGTCTCCGCGTTTCGCCGCGCGGACGAGCTGGCGATGGCCATGGAGAGCCGCTGTTACCATGGCGGCGAGGGCAGAACGCGCATGCGTGAGCTGCATTTTCACTGGCGCGACCTGACCGCGACGCTGCTGCTGTTGCTCGTGCTCGCGGGCATCGTCGTTTGGGAGAAACTGCCGCTATGAGCCGCCGCATCCGCCTCGTCGTCCAATACGACGGAACCGATTACGTCGGCTGGCAACTGCAGCAAAACGGCGTGTCCGTCCAGCAGCGGCTCAACGAGGCGGCGTTCGACGTCACGGGCGAAGCGATCCGGCTGCACGGTTCGGGGCGGACGGACAGCGGCGTGCACGCAAAGGCGCAGGTTGCGCACTTTGACACGACCGCGCGCATGCCCGCGGACAAGTTTGCAATCGCCATGAACATGCGCTTACCGCGCGACATCCGCGTGCTTTACAGTGAAGAGGCGCCGGAGGGGTTTCACGCCCGTTTCTCCGCCAAGAATAAGACCTATCGCTACACGGTGCAGACCGGGCTGCACGCGGACGTATTCACCCGAAACACCGCGCTGCATATACACACGCCGCTCGATTTCGAAAAAATGCGGCGCGCGGCGGCGGATGCGCTTGGGGAACACGACTTTTGCGCGTTTATGAGCGCGGGCACGGCCATGGAGCGCACGGTGCGCACCGTCACCCGATCCGAATGGACGGCAGACGGAAAATACCTGTATTATGACGTCAGCGCGAACGGCTTTCTCTACAACATGGTGCGCATTCTGGTCGGCACCATGCTGGAGATCGGCAGCGGCCGTCTGCCGCAGGATGCCATTGCCTGCGCGCTGAACAGCGGAGTCCGCGCAGACGCGGGCGCGACCGCGCCGCCGCAGGGACTGACGCTCATGCGCGTTCAGTACGACGATTTCGACACGGACGAGGTGCTGAAGCGATGACGACCGGCCGCGGTGAATTCGAATCCTGTATGCGCCTTGCGCTTGAGGAAGCAAAGCTTGCGTCCGACGCGGGCGAAGTACCCGTCGGCGCGGTGCTGGTGCATCGCGGCGAGGTCGTCGCCCGCGCGCACAACCGCGTTGAACAAACCGGCGACGCGACGGCGCACGCGGAGCTTCTCTGCCTGCGCGAAGGCATGGCGAAGCTCGGCCCGCGCCTTGGCGACTGCACGCTCTTCGTCACGCTGGAACCCTGCGCCATGTGCGCGGGCGCCTGCGTCAACGCCAAGCTCGGCCAGCTCGTCTTCGGCGCGTTCGACGAGACGGCGGGCTGCTGCGGATCGAAGATGGACCTTACAGACAAATGCTTTCTGCACAGCGTGACCGTCTGGGGCGGCATACTCGAAAACGAATGCAAATCCCTGCTGACGCAGTTCTTCCGGGCGCTTCGGTAAGAGGCGCCGTTTTTTTGCTTGTTTCATCTCTTTTTCATTGCAAAGAAATCATGTATGATAAAACCAGAACGGATCGGGAGGTAGATTTATGGAATTTCTGCGGCTGCTGGAAGGTCTGCGCACCCCGTTTTTCAACACGGTCTTCCAGTTTTTTACGCTCTTTGGCGAAGAGACCGTGTTCATGATCGTCGCCATGACGTTTTTCTGGTGCATCAACAAAAAAACCGGCTATTTTCTGCTCTATGTGTGCTTCTTCGGCAACATCGTCAATTCGTTTCTCAAGCTGGTCTTTCTCGTTCCGCGCCCGTGGGTGCTCGACAAAAACTTTACCATCGTAGAAAGCGCCCGCGCGCAGGCGACGGGATATTCGTTTCCCAGCGGGCATACGCAGAATTCGGCGGGGCTGTTTCTCGGCGTCGCCCGGGCGCGGAAGGAACTCTGGATTCGCATCGTCTGCGTCGCCGTTACGCTGCTCGTGGGCTTTTCGCGGATGTATCTCGGCGTGCATACCCCTGCGGATGTGCTCGTTTCGCTCGGCGTCGCGCTGCTGCTCGTGCTGGTCGGTTATCCGCTCTTTCAGCGCGCATGGGATAAGCCCGGCTGGTTCGGCCCGCTCGTAGGCGTACTGCTTGCCGCCGCCGTCGCCATCGTTCTATTCATCGAGCTCGTCCCGATGCCCGCGGGCGCGATTGAGCAGTTCTCTCTGGAGTGCAACGAATCCGCCTATAAGATGGTCGGCGCCGCGTTCGGCCTGGCGCTCGTGCTCTGGATCGAGCAAGCATACATCCGCTTTTCCGAAAAGGCCGTCTGGTGGGCGCAGGTTTTGAAGGTTGCGCTGGGGCTTGCCGTCGTCATCGCGGTGCGGCTGCTGCTCAAAGAGCCGCTGCTCGCCGTCTTCGGCGGGCACAACGCCGCGCACGCCGTGCGTTATTTTCTGATGGTCGTCATCGGCGGCGCGCTCTGGCCGCTGACCTTCCGCTTCTTCGGCAAGCTCGGACAACATGCAAAACAGGCCTGACGCCTGCATAAAGTAAACGGGCGCCCCGCCATTGGGCGGAGCGCCCGTTTGTTTCAGCGAATCAGCTCTCTGACAATCAGCGCAAGGATCAGCGTGCCCGCTACGATCCCCGCGTACACCAGCCCGATCCTTCGCTTGACGTTTTGCTCCCGCTTCGCCTGCTGCGCCGTCTTCGGCGGCGCGCTCGTCACGGCGCTCTCCATCGCGTCCAGCGCGCGGTCCAGCACCGAGCGCCGCTGGGTGGGCTGCTTCGGCTGCTCGCTCTCCGCGTCGTTTTGCGGACGGTTCCGGGCAGCGTTGTTTTTTGTGTACTGCAAAGCGGCCTGCACATCCTGCACCGTCACGTCCGGACAGATTGCGCCGAGCTCGACGCAGGCCAGCGCATGGCGATACTCGAACACGGACGAGACGCGCCGCCCGTCCGCAGCCAGCATCTGCCGGAAGAGGTCGAAGAGCTCCGGCGGAACGTTTCCATGCGGCCGCAGATCGTCTTCGTCCGCCGCCTGTCCCGTCATCGCCTCGTAAAGCGTCCGCGCGACGGCGGCCAGATCGAGCCAGGGCTCCGCGTCGTCCAGCTCGCGCCGCGCCCGTAGGCCCGCCTTCGCCGCGCCGAATTCAGCGAGCTTGACCGAGCCGTCCGTGCAGAGAACGATGGAGCGCGCGCTGATGTCGTAATGCAGCGTGTTGAGGCTATGCACGACGAGCAGCGCATCCGCCATCGACGCGGCGATGTACATGCTCTCGTCCGGAAACAGCCTGCGCCGCCGCAGCTTGAGGTACTGCTCCAGCGTCACGCCTTCGAGCCGCTCCATGGCGGCGTAGGACGTGCCGTTTTCGAAAAACGCGTCGTATACCGTAACGACGCTTTCGCTGCCCTTTGCGTCCGTCAGCGCGAGGTGCTGGCGGTAAAACATCTCGCTGCCGAGAAAGAACAGCGAACCGCTCGCCTTGTTCTTCGGCGAGAGGGTCAGCCCCTCGTCCGCCCGCGCGGCGATCGCCTGCGGAAAGTATTCCTTCATCGCGAGCGGCGTACCCGTCTTTTCATCGTGTCCGTAATAGGTGACGCCGTATGCGCCGCATCCAAGCAAGCCGTCCACGACATAGCGCCGATGCAGCATCGTACCGGCCGGCAGCAGCTGCGCCGGCTCTTGTTCCTGTGTCCCGAGTTGGTTCATGACCGATCGTTCTTCCCCTTACCCTGTGTGATCCCAAATCCCGAATTCTGTCGTTGAATACTCGATACTTAATACCCGACGGCGTTTGCAAAAAGCAGTAGCCCGCAGGTGAGCGCGAGAACCGCCAGCTGTATCTTTGCGCTCCACTTGAACCACTTGCCGTAGCCGATGCCCACGATGCCGAGCGAGATCAAAAGCACCGGATTCGTCGGATAAAACACATTGGAAAACCCATCCCCAAACGCGTACGCCAGCACGGAAATCTGGCGCGAGATGCCGGACAGATCCGCAATCGGCGCGATGAGCGGCATCAGCAGAAATGCCTTTGCCGATCCGCTGGAGATGAAGAGCTCCATCACCAGCGCGAGCGCGTAAATGAGCAGCACGACTGCGCCGCTGCTTGCGTTCTGCGTCAGCCGCACGGTCTGATACAGGATGGTGTCGAGAATTTTCGACTCCACCATGGTGTATCGAATGGAGTTTGCCATTAAAATCAAGAGCACGGCAGGCAGGATGTTGAGCATGCCCTTGCTGAACGACTTGAGATAGCATTTCAGCCCCATGCCCGAAACGAGCGAGGAGATCGTGCCCGCGAGCAGAAAGATCAGCGCGATGAGCGGCATGATGATGTCCTGCAGCAGCGGCACGAAGCTGGAGCAGAGGATCAGCACGATGCCCGCGCCGAGGATAATCGCAAACCACATCAGCGCGCGGTCCTTCCGCCGCTCATGAACATAGTCCATGCGAAGAGAAGCCCAGCGTTCGATCATTGCGGGGTCGTAGATCGCGGAGCGCTTCGGGTCGCGCTCGACGCGCTTTGCATACGGAATTAAAAACGCGAGCAGCAGGCCGTAGATCAGCGCAAAGGTGACGAGCCGCATCCAGATGCCGGAGAACATCGGCAGTCCCACCAGCTCCTGCGCCACGCCGACCGTGAACGGATTGACCACGCCGGTGCTGAAGCCGAACCCGACCGCGAGCAGGCTCATGCCGAGGCCGACAAGCGCATCCCACCCGAGCGAATAGGCCAGCGCAACCGCGATTGGAACAAGCGGAACGCACTCCTCAAACGAGCCAACAAACGCGCCGAGGCTCATGAAAAACAGCGCGACGAGCGGCAGCAGGCGGTATCTCTGCGTTTCAAACATGCGGTAAACGCGGTTAAACATATACGACAGCACGCCGCATTCGTCCAGGGCGTTGAACGCGCCGCCGATGACGAGCAGAAACGCAAGGATGGCGATGACCGTTCCCGACCCGCTCGAACCGAGCGCGAGAAACGGAGACAGCAGCCATTTCCAGAACGGAAGTCCCCCCTGCACCTGTTGATACGTTCCGGCAACGATGGACTCCGTACCGTCCGTGACCGTGCGCTGATATTCACCCGCGGGCAGCAGAAACGTCAGCGCATAGGTCAGCATCATCAGGATAAAGAGTATGATCAGCGCGGCGATGAACGAACGAGTGCCGATGTTGAAGACCTTCTTCGACTGATTCTCCATATTCCGTCCTCCATATCCCCGTCGGCGATCCGCCGCGAATTTCGGCCGGCTTTGCCCGCCGAATTGTTTTTGACAGTATACCATAGCCGCGCGCGCGATACAAACAATCTGCTGTTTCATGCGGCCCGATTCCACGCCGCCGCGCCGCAGTTGCAATCCGGGCAAAATCCGACTATAATAGTTGCGTAATCCGCGTGAGGGAGTAGTTGGCGCGGCGGTTCGCCCGCGTTCCAAGTCAACATGGTAGCACGACGCGCGGCGCGTCTGGCTTGGATGAAATGACGAGACTCATGTACGACACTGTGTTTGCCGTACATGAGTTTTTTATATTCCGGCAAACAATCCCGCCGCGGGCAGGGTTCCAGCGGTGAAGCAGGAAAGGACACGGTATTCATGCAGCAGTATTTACTCGATTCCGAAGCGGCGCTCCGGTCGGTATCCTCCGCCGCGGAGGGCCTGACCCAGACGGAGGCGCAGAAACGCCTCTGCGACAACGGGCCGAACAAGCTCGCCGAGGCGAAAAAGACGCCCATGATCGTGCGCTTCTTCCAGCAGATGAAGGACCCCATGATCCTCATTCTGCTGGCCGCTGCGCTCGTCTCGGGCATCACCGCCGCCATCGAAGGCGAGAGCTTTGCGGACGTCATCATCATCCTCTCCGTCGTCATCATCAACGCGGTGCTCGGCGTGGTGCAGGAGAGCAAGGCCGAAAAGGCGATCGAGGCGCTTCAAAAGATGGCCGCCTCCACCTGCCGCGTGCTGCGGGACGGCCAGATTGCCCGCGTAAAAACGGAGGAGCTCGTCGTGGGCGACGTCGTGTTGCTCGAGGCGGGCGACGCGGTGCCGGCGGACGGGCGCATCCTCGAGAGCGCGAGCATGCAGATCGAGGAGGCGGCGCTCACAGGCGAAAGCGTTCCCGTGCACAAGGAGATTGCGGCCCTTTCGCTCGACGGCGCGAAGGACATCCCGCTGGGCGACCGCGTCAACATGGTCTACATGGGCAGCACCGTCGTCTACGGCCGCGGCAAGGCGGTCATCACCGCAACCGGCATGCAGACCGAGATGGGTAAGATCGCCGACGCGCTGTCAAAGGCCGAGGACGGACAGACGCCGCTGCAGATCAAGCTCTCCCAGCTTTCCAGGATTCTCACATGGCTGGTGCTTGTCATCTGCGCGGTGATCTTCGCCGTCAACATCCTGCGCTTCCGCGGCACGGGCGAACGGTACATTCTGGATTCGTTCCTCATTGCCGTCAGCCTGGCTGTCGCCGCCATCCCCGAAGGGCTCGCGGCGGTGGTCACCATCGTGCTCTCCATCGGCGTGACCAACATGAGCAGGCGAAACGCCATCATCCGGCGGCTCACCGCGGTCGAAACGCTTGGCTGCGCGCAGATCATCTGCTCGGACAAGACGGGAACGCTCACGCAGAACAAGATGACCGTCGTGGAGGACTACGCAGACGACGTGCTTTTACTGGCAAAGGCCATGTCGCTCTGCAGCGACGCGGAGCCGGATGAAAGCGGCAACGCCGTCGGCGAGCCGACGGAGTGTGCGCTGGTCAACTTCGCCACGTCGAAAAACCTCCTGAAACCCGCGCTGAAGGAAGCCGAACCGCGCGTGGACGAGGCGCCCTTCGACAGCATGCGCAAGATGATGTCCACCGTTCATAAGACAGAAAACGGGTTTGTCCAGTATACCAAGGGCGCGCCGGACGAGGTGCTCAAAAAGTGCGTCTCCTGCTGGGAAAACGGCAAAGCCCAGCCGCTGACGGACGATTTGCGCGCGGAAATCCTCGCCGCAAACAGGGCCATGGCGGGCAAGGCGCTCCGCGTGCTCTGCGCGGCCATGCGCCGCTACGGCGAGCAGCCGGCGGATAACTCCCCCGCCGCGCTGGAACAGGAGCTCGTGTTCATCGGCCTTGTCGGCATGATCGACCCCGTGCGGCCCGAGGTGATCGGCGCAATCGAACAGTGCCGCACGGCCGGCATCCGTCCGATCATGATCACGGGCGACCATCGGGACACCGCCGCCGCCATCGCGCTCACGCTCGGCATCATCTCCGACCCATCCGAGGCGATCACCGGCGCGCAGCTCGACGAGATCGACGACGAAACGTTTGAACGGACGGTCGGCAATTACAGCGTTTACGCGCGCGTGCAGCCCGAGCACAAGGTACGCATCGTCAACGCATGGCGCAAAAACGGCTACATCACCGCCATGACGGGCGACGGCGTGAACGACGCGCCGAGCATCAAGAGCGCGGACATCGGCGTGGGCATGGGGATTACCGGCACGGATGTGACCAAGAACGTGGCGGATATGGTGCTGGCGGACGACAACTTCGCAACCATCGTCGGTGCGGTGAAGGAAGGCCGCCGCATCTACGACAACATCCGCAAGTCGATCCAGTTTTTACTCTCCTCCAACATGAGCGAAGTGCTGAGCATCTTCTTTGCCACCATGCTCGGCTTTATCATCCTCAAGCCCGTGCATCTGCTCTGGATCAACCTGATCACGGACTCGCTGCCCGCCCTCGCGCTGGGCACCGAAGCCTGCGAGCAAAACCTCATGCAGCGTCCCCCGCGCGATCCCAAGGACGGCGTCTTCGCCGGCGGTGTGGGGTTCGACGTCGCATATCAGGGGTTCCTCGTCACGGTGCTCACCATGGCGGCGTTCTTCATCGGCGAGCGGATTCAAAACGGCGCCTGGGCGATCGCCAACAGCACGGACGGCACGACCATGGCGTTTCTGACGCTGAGCATGGCGGAGATCTTCCATAGCTTCAACATGCGCTCCCAGCGCCAGAGCATCTTCAAAATGCATTGCCAGAATCTGTATCTCTGGGGCGCGGCGATCCTTTCGCTCGTGCTCACGCTGGTCGTGCTGTATGTGCCGTTTTTACAGGTGGCGTTCAGCTTTGAGCACATCAGCCTGTATGAGTACATAACCGCGCTTGTTCTGGCGTTTCTCATCATCCCGCTCGTGGAGATCGTCAAAGCGATCCAGCGGGCAATCGCAAAACGAAAGTAATGAAATTTACACGATAAAAAGGCTCTCCGTCAATAGTTGGGGTGAGCAGTAGACTAAGAGAAACAAAGGGAGCTGTGAGCGGGAGCGAACAGCTCCCTTAACCATTGGTCATGCAGAGGATGCGAGTACGGAAATTTCGGAAACTGCGATAGCCGA
>JAAYUE010000026.1 GCA_012517905.1 Clostridiales bacterium
AATCAGCTTGTTTTTTGAGGCGAAGTGATACAATAGCCCGCCTTTGCTCACATTTGCTTCCGCCGCGACCGCTTCCAGCGTGAAATACTCCGCCCCGTGTATCAGGAGAACACGGTTTGCCGCGTCGAGTATCGCATTTTTCGTCTGTTCGGACAACGTTTCTTTTTTCATGCTTTTTACTATACCGTCCAGACGGTTTATTGTCAACCAGATTCGCACTTTGCGTCCAAAAGCAGCAAACAACGGCGCGCCGGAGTGCTCCGGCGCGCCGTTGTCGATCTGTTTTCCAGTTTAGTAGTTCGTCACCGTCGGCGTCCAATACTGCCCGCCGTAGACATCCGTCAGGCGATAGCACATCTGCCAGTTCACGTCCCCGAGCGGCGCGTTGCCGATCGTCCAGTCCCCCGTGGCAATCATCTGCTCGCCGAGGTAGTAGGCGTCGTCAAACGTTCCGTCGTAGTTGTAATAGTCGCAAAGGAAATCGATCTGATCTCCGGCCGCGATTTCGACAAGCCCCTTCATGACGGCTTCGGTCGACGCCGCTGCATAGTCGTACTGCGCGCCGAGCACCATGCCGTAAGGGTTGTCGTTCGTAAACTCGAGGATGATGTTGACGCGCTCGCCGTTGAGCATGGCGGGCACGCGCCCGAGGATGGTGTAGCTTTCGTCCACCTGATCCTCGCTCACGAGGTAGTAGGCGACGATCTGCCCGTTGAGCGAGAGCCACGTGCCGTCATACGCCAGGATGAGGTCGTTGTCCTCGTCGTAGTCCGCAACGTTGTCGAGACCGAGGTCGATATACCCGCTGCCGTCGTCGACGTACACATTCTGTTCGAGCGTGACCACGCGGCTCCACTGGTCCTCCGTGAGCACCAGCGTCGGCGTTTCGCCTTTATAGGTGATCATGAGGTTCGCAAAGCCCGCGTTGTTCGCCTGATAGTCGCCGACGGAGGCGCGCACCAGCGACTCGTCCACCCAGCTCGAATCCTTGTCCCCCGTCACCACGCTGCGGTTTGCAAGGAAGAGCTCAAGCAGTTGGGTGACGGTATCCGTCGAGCCGCTCGCGGTGTCGCCCGCGCTTGCCGAGCCGCCGAGCAGCGTGCCGAGCAGGCTGCCCGTGTTGTCGCCAAGCAGCGTGCCGAGCGGGTTCTCGCTCGATCCGCTTGCGACCTGTCCGCCCGCGGAGACGGAGGCAAAGCTCTTGATGCAGTCGGAATAGCTCTTGTCCATGCCGATGGCGTTATAGGTCTTGATCGCGGCGCTGACCTTGCTCATCGACTGATACGGAAAATAGATCGAGAGCCCGTTCGCATGCGAAATGTTTGTGGAGTTCCGGTTGTATTTCACCGCGCCGCGCAGCGTCGCCGCCAGCGCGTCGGATTCCGTCGTGTTGAGATTCTCCGCAAAATGGATGAGATCGATCTGGTTGATCTTGCTGCTCGTGGAGAAATCCCGCGATCCGCTTCTGGCGTTTGCAACCTCGTCGTACCCGCCGCCGGAGATCAGCTCGCCGGTGGACGATGCGAACGTGTTGAACGCCGCCGGCACCGTTCCGCCGAGCTCCGACAGGTCGGTCAAAGAGAGCGTCGTCTGGCTGCTTTCGCCGCTCATCCTGACATAGTCGTCGATGATCTGCTTGCCTAAATCCAGCGAGTCCATCGAGGGATCGGCCGAAAGGCTGGAGAGCCAGTTGGTGTAATACCAGCCCGTGCCGGGCTCCACCGCCTCGGAAGCGACCAGATAGTCGGCGTATTGTTCGGCGACGAGCGCGGTCTCCAGCGTCGCCATCAGGCACGCGTCGAAGCCGATGATGTCGAATTTCACCCCGCCGCTTTTCAGCGCCGCGTCGATCTCGTCGAGGCTCATGCTGTCGCCCGGATACAGCTCGTCATAGCCGTACGCCGTCAGCGAACCGCCGCCATGATCCCAGAGGATGAGCATATACCGGTCCGCCGGATAATTCTTGCGGCCAAACTGAATAAAGTCCGCGAGCGTGTTCGGATCGACCATGGACCGCTTTCCGACGTTTGCGTCCAGCGTCTCAAGGCCGCCCTGTTTGACGCGGAAGCGCTCGTTCGTGCCGCTCTTGACAACCTGGTTCTGCCAGCGCGAGGCACCGCCGGTCTCCACGATGACGCGCACGTTGTCGCTCAGCGTCGCGCTTACCATCTCCTGCAGGTCCGCCGTCGCCATGCCGCTCTTGCTTTCAAGGTCCGTTCCACACATATAGATCATCACGGTGACCGTTTCGGCGGACGCGGCGTCGGCGTATTTCTCCCGCGCCGCATTGTCCACGGCGCGGTCCGGCTCGTGCGCCCTGTAGACCTCGTCCGAACTCGAGACGGACGAGATCTGCCCCGTCGTGCTGCCATAGGAGCCGAGCAGCGATCCCAGCGCATCCGACACCGAGCCGGAGGAAGAGCCGCCGTCCGTCGTCGTATCCGTACTTGTGAGCGTGCTGTCCGTCGTCGTATAGCTGCCGAGCAGATCGTTCAGAAAGCTGCCGGACGTGTTGCCCGAGCACATATTGAGCAGCAGGACCACGCCGCCGACGATCAGTACGAGCACGAGGATGCGCCCAAGACACCCGCGTTTGTTGCTGCCGCCGTTATTGCTCGCGCCGCCGATGAGCAGCGCCAGCAGCACCGCCAGCAGGCCGCCGCCCCCGACGCCTCTGTTTCCGCCCGATCCGCCGCCAAACGAGCCGCCGGACGAGCCGCGCGGACCGCCGCCGACGCTGCCGCCGCCAAGTCCGCTCCCGCGGCGATAGACATTCCCTCCGCCGGATACGGTTCTTCTGGACCGTCCGCCCGGCCTGTTGTCAGGGCTCATGTTTCGTTTCCTCCTGTCAGGTGATTCACGGTTGAATGCCGAAAAGGTCTGTTCAGTTGCTCTGCGGCGCGCCGGTCGTCAGAAAATCGCGCAGACCCGCGTCTTCCAGCAGTTTGTGCCCGCCGAACCCGTCGCCATAGCGGTCTTCATAGCCGAATTTGTCCAGGCAAGGCGAATAGGTAATCACTTCGATGGTGTCCGCCGTCGGGTTAAATCGAAGAATTCGCAGAAATCCCCTTCCGTCGATCGGGTCGTCCTGCACATTGAACATCATCTGCTGCACCGTTCGGTCCGGCACGCCGTCGCCATCGTCGTCCGTCGTTTCGGGTTTATAGACCGAGCCATGCGCGTGCCCGCAGACCACCAGCCGTATGTTTGGCGACTGTCGGACCGTTTTCTCCACCAGCCGCCTGCCGACGGACGTATACCCCGCCGTATCGATGTAGTTATGCAGACAGAGCACGCCGTAATGGTCGGAGTATTGCGCGCAGACCCGGTTGATCCAGTCCGCCGCGTCGATCTCCCGCCCATAGGATACGGAAAACACCAGAAACGGCACCCCGCCCTCGGTAAACGTCGTGTAGTACACATACCCCTGCGGGTCGAATGCGTGCCGCGGATCAAACTCCGTATCCGGCCGGTTGTCCAGATAGGGCGTGTGCGGGTCCTCTTTGCGCAGCTGGTCGTGGTTTCCCTGCGCGGTGAGGATGCGCATGCCGGCCGGCAGACGGGCAAATGCCGCAACGCTGTTTTGCCACTGATAGTCCTGATACGGATTGTTGACGATGTCGCCGGTGTGAAGCGTCAGCACCGTGTTGTAT